>JAFSKN010000017.1 GCA_017448975.1 Clostridia bacterium | reverse complement strand
CCGCCGCGGTGAAAACCGGCGTGTGCCCGGCGGACAAGGACATCGTGGTGAAGCTGGCCGGGGGAGACCTGACCGTGCGCTGCACGGAGGAAAAAATCACCCTCACCGGCGAAGCCACCCACGTGTTCGAGGGAGAGTTTGAATACTGATAGATTTCTATGCAAAAAGACCCGGCGGAGCTTTTCCGCCGGGCTTTTTCGTAGAAATAATGTTATTCCTCAGGCTGCTGGGGATCGTCGTCCTTGGGGGCGGGCTGTTCCGGTTCCTCAGCGTTGCGCAGGATTTCCTCCGCCGCCTCTGCGGCGTCCTTGGCGGCCTGTTCCGCTTCCGCGGCCTGGGCCTCAAATTCGTCCAGGGCTTCGCGCACCTGATCCCAGGCTTCCTTGCCCATGCCCCGCAGGGCATCGATGATTTCCTGGGCCTTTGGCTGGGCGTTCAGAGAATCGATGGTCTGCTTCACCTTCCCGGCGGCGTCGCTCACGGCGTTTTTGGCTTGATTATAGAGCGGTTCGCCCTTCTTCGCCAGCTGTTCGATGGCGTCCTGGCCCATTTCCAGGCCCGTTGCCACCGCGCCCATCCCGGCCTTGAGTACCTTTTTCAGTTCATTGCCCAACTGATCCATACGAAACACTCCTTTCAGTGATTACAGTCTTTTTCGTCGGGCGCTTATGCTGTTCCGCCCCACGGTGCTATTATGGCACGTTTTCCGTTTTCTGTCTCAAAAAAATGCTTGAATGCCGCGTTTTTTCCGTTTAATTGTCGTCGTCGGAGGTCAAATCCTCGTCCCAGAAGGCCATCTGCAGGGGCTTGGACGCCGTTTCGCCGCTGAGCAGCCGCGCGGCCTTGCCCTCGTCCAGCGCCTCCACCCGGCGCAGCTTGCGTTCAATGGTGCGGGTTTTGCGGCTGGCGTTTTCGATGGACTCCGTGGCGGCGTGCAGCTTCTTTTCCGTAGCCTCCAGAAGCCCGGCGAACTTGCCGAACTCGGTCTTGACGGCGCTGAGCAATTGCCAAACCTCGCCGGAGCGCTTTTCAATGGCTAAGGTGCGGAAGCCCACCTGCAGGCTGGTGAGCAGGGCGTTCAGGGTGGTGGGCCCTGCCACCACGATGCGGTGTTTTTCCTGCAATTCTTCCGTCAGGCCCCGTACCCGCAGGGCTTCGGCGTACAGCCCTTCAATGGGCAGGAACATGACGGCGAAATCCGTGGTGTAGGGCGGCACGATATACTTGCCCGCGATGCGTTTGGCCTCTACCCGCAGAGCGTTTTGCAGCGCGGCGGACGCGGCGGCGATCATGGCCTGATCGCCCATTTCGTAGGCATTCAGCAGCCGTTCGTAATCCTCGATGGGGAACTTGGAATCGATGGGCAGATAGATGGCAGTGCCTTCCTCCCGCCCCGGCAGCTTTACGGCGAACTCCACCCGCTGGCTGGAATGGGGAGCCACCGCCACGTTTTCATCGTACTGGCCGGGAGTGAGCACCTGGGAAAGCAGGGTGCCCAATTGCATTTCGCCCCATACGCCCCGGGTTTTCACGTTGGTGAGCACCTTTTTCAAATCGCCCACGCCGCTGGCTAAGTTCTGCATTTCGCCAAGGCCCTTGTACACCTGTTCCAGCCGCTGGCTGACCAGGGAGAAGCTTTCGCCCAAGCGCTTGTCCAGGGTGGCGTGGAGCTTTTCGTCCACCGTCTGGCGCATTTCTTCCAGCTTTTTGCCGTTTTCCTCCTGCATGCGGGTGACGGACTGGTTCAGGGTGTCCCGCATTTTTTCAATGCGCATTTCGTTCTGGTTCAGCTTTTCATCCAGCACGGCGGTGACCCGGTGCAGCCGCGCGTCCTGGCTGTCTCCGAAAGCGTCCAGCCGGGCGGAAAGATCGTTTAGGCGCATGGCTTCGTCCCGGCTGCGTTCCTCCATGGCCTGCAGGAGCCTTGCGGACTGCATTTCCGAAAGGCTGGAAAATTCGTCCCGCCGAAGGGTTGTGCGGCCAAATTCCTCCAAACGCCGGTTCATGGCGTCGCTGCGCCGCCGCGCCTTGCGATCCGCGCCGAGCTGGCGGGTGAACACCAATAAAACCAGGATCAGCAGCACCAAAGAAACCATCACAGAAAAAGCGGAGGCAAGCCCCGCATTCTGTTGAAACCATCCAACCATGTCAGCCATGCGATTTTCCTTCCCGCCAGTGCTGATAGCACAGGCCGATATACCGGATTTCTTCCTGATTATCGATCATCACCTGGGCGCCCTGCTTGAGCACCCGGCCCTTGCCGTCCACCCGGGTGTTCATAGTGGCCTTTTTGCCGCACCAGCACAGGGAGCCGGACACCTCCTGAATGTCCTCCGAAAGCCGCAGCAGCGCCGCCGAGCCGGGGAAAAACTGGCCCATAAAATCGGTTTTCAGGCCATAGCAGAAGATTTCCAGATCGTCGGACATATCGGCCATTTCCTGAACCTGGGCTTCGGTCAAAAACTGGGCCTCGTCCACGAACATATACTGAAAGTCCGAATGGGCGTGCTGCACGGCCAGCCAGTTGAGCTGTTCCCGGATGCTGTGGCCCGGCTCCAGCACGATATCCGCGTCGGCCTGGAGGCCGACGCGGGAATAAACGATATTCACGCCCGCCCGTGTGTCGATGGCGGGCTTCACCAGCGCCACCTTCAGCCCCAACTGCTGGTAATTGTACCGCTGCATCAGCAGCTGGGCCGTTTTGCTGGAACCCATCACGCCATGGTAAAAGTGAAGCATTGATTCGTTCCTCTGTAAGCTGTTCTTCGAGAAAGAGCGTTGGATTGAGAGCTTAGAGTTGGGAGTTGAGATGAAATTTGTCTGAATACGATGTTTTGATGCCCATTTCACATCTATATAAAAATCTCAACGCTCAACTCTTCACGCTCAACTTTTTTAACTCTTCGTTTCCAAATGAAACAGTCTAAAGCTCCCTCCGTCCCTCCATGGCTTTCGCCAGGGTGACTTCATCGGCGTATTCCAAATCGCTGCCCACGGGCACGCCGTAGGAAATGCGGCTGACCTTCACGCCCAGGGGCTTGATGACCCGGGCGATGTAGGCCGCCGTGGCCTCGCCCTCGATGTCCGGGTTGGTGGCTAAGATCACTTCCTGTACGTCCTCGGTGGACAGGCGCTCCAAAAGCTCCTTGATGCGGATGTCCTCCGGCCCCACGCCGTTCATGGGGGACAGGGTGCCGCCCAATACGTGGTACAGGCCCCTGAAATCCCGCATGCGCTCCATGGCCGCCACGTCCCGGGCGTCCCGCACCACGCAGATCTGGCCGTTGTGCCGGTCCTCATTGGCGCAAATAGCGCAGAATTCCTCCTGGGTGTAGTTGCCGCAGCGGGCGCAGAAACGAAGGGCCTTCCGCCCCTGCCACAGGGCGGCGGCCAAATCCTTTACCTGATCCAGGGGCAGGCCCGCGATGTGGTAGGCCAGCCGCTGGGCGCTTTTTTGCCCGATGCCCGGCAGCCGCGCCAATTGCAGCGCCATCCGGGCGATGGGATCGCTTCCTTCCGGCATGTTAGAACATCCCGCCCATTCCGGCAGGCGCCATCTTGCTCATGGTTTCTTCCCGCGTCTTTTCGCCTTCCCGCAGGGCTTCGTTCACCGCCGCTAAGATCATATCCTGCAGCATTTCCACGTCGTCAGGGTCCACCGCTTCGGGCTTGATGGTCAGCTCCAGCAGCTCCCGCTTGCCGGACACCTTGCAGGTGACCATGCCGCCGCCCGCGCTGGCTTCATAAACTTTTTCGTCCAGCTCTTCCTGGGCCTTCTGCATCTGCTCCTGCATCTTCTGGGCCTGGCGCATGAGCTGCTGAATATTGGGGCCGCCGCCGAAACCGGCAAACTGATTCCGTGCCATTGGTTGAATCCTCCTTAAACGCTTTCGCAAGAAATTTGACTTCCCTTACAGTATACCACGTTCCGCGCCCTTCTGTAAAGCGCACGGGAAATGCTTTTTGCGTCCTCTTGACAACGGCTGTCAAAATCATTATTCTGGTAACAGAAATGATCGTTATCATCGAATGGACGGAGGTACGGTATGAAGCAGGCGGAAAATTTGGCCCGGCGCTTTGAACAGCTGAAAACCCGCGTGGGCGGCAACCGGGAAAAGAAGCGTTTTGAATTTACCTTCGGCACACCGGCGGAAGAACAAATGGGGATCACGCCCCCAAGCCGTTGGGCGGCGCGCATCCTGTCGGAGATCCATTTTGCCCTGGAAATGTCCCACTGGCAGGGGCGGAAGTGCGATGGCCCCATCGGGGAAGCCCTGTCCGTGCTGGAAGACTGCATGGACCGGGAAGGGGCCCTCACCAATTCCGCCTGTATGGAAGCGGAAGATAAGCTGCTGCCCCTTCAGGACGCCGCCAAGGAATACGCGCTGATTTACGTTTCCCACGCCCATATCGACATGAACTGGATGTGGGGCATGCAGGAAACGGTGGCGGCTGCCCTGTCCACCTTCCGGTCGGTGCTGCACATGATGGAGGAATACCCGGAATTTACGTTCATGCAGTCCCAGGCGTCGGTGTACAAGATCGTGGAGGATTTCGATCCGGGGCTCATGCCGGAAATCAAGGCCCGCATCGCCGAAGGCCGCTGGGAAGTGACCGCCAACGCCTGGGTGGAAACGGACAAGAACATGCCCTCCACAGAATCCCTGCTGCATCATGTGGAAGTGACGCGGCGGTATCTTGAAAAAGTGTGGGGCATTGATACGGACAAGGTACAGGTGGACTTTTCCCCCGACACCTTCGGCCACAGCCGTTTCATTCCCGAAATCAGCCGGTTCGCGGGCATCAAGTATTATTATCACTGCCGGGGCACCAAAGAGGACGAAACGCTGTTCCGCTACCGGGGGCCTTCCGGAGCGGAAATCCTTACCTATAAAGAGCCGTATTGGTACAACAGCGGCGTGTGCCCGGACAACGGCATCGGCCTGCCGCAGCTTGCGGCAAAGTGCCAGGGCCTGAAAACCGGCCTGATCGTGTACGGTGTGGGCAACCACGGGGGCGGCCCCACCCGGCGGGATATTGAGCGGGTGATCGAAATGAAGGATTGGCCCGTGTTCCCGGCTGTGCGCTTTGGCACGCTCCATGAATTCTTCCGCATCGCGGAAGCGCTGGCCGACCGGTTCCCGGTGATCGATCATGAGCTCAATCCCATTTTCCCCGGCTGCTACACCACCCAGAGCCGCATCAAAATGGCCAACCGCAGGAGCGAAACGTCCCTGTCCGACGCGGCCCAAATGTGCGCCTTAGGCCATTTCGCGGCCCGGACGGAATACCCCCACGCCCGGCTGGATACCGCCTGGCAGAAGGTGCTGTTTACCCATTTCCACGATATTCTCACCGGCTCCTGCGTGCAGGAAAGCCGTGAATACGCCATGGCGCTGTACGCCGACGCCTTATCCGCCACCCAAACAGCCCTGGGCAACGCCCTGCGGGTGATTTCTGAAAGGGTGGACACCTCCGCTTTCATGACCGGCGAGGATATTTCCCAAAGCCAGGCCGAAGGCGCGGGGGTTGGGGCCGGGGTGTGGTTCGGCATCGGCCACTCCATGGGCCGTACATTGAGCCATTACGCCGGGGTGCCCAATCCCGAGCGCGGCGCGGGCAAAACCCGGGTGTATACCGTGTTCAACACCGCCGCGGAGGACCGGGAGGAAGCGGCGGAAATCACCCTGTGGGATTATACCGGCGATTTGGGCCGCCTGGAAGCGGTGGACTTTCAGGGCCGTTCCCTGCCCTTGCAGCTTGCCCCCGGCATGCCCAAGCGCTACTGGGATCACTGGTATGCCAGCGTGTACGTCCGCGTTGCCGTGCCCGCCCTGGGCTACGCGGTGATCGCTATCCGGGAAAAGCCCCTGGACCGCTACCCCGTTTATCAGCTGAACGACGTGCGGGTGGAAGAGGAAATGGGCCCCTGCGTGCTGGAAAACGAATTCCTCCGCGCCCGCTTCGACAGCGTCACCGGCGCGCTGGTATCGCTGATGGACAAGGAAACCGGCCAGGAGCAGTTGGCCGCCCCCGCATGCCTGTGCGTGGCGGACACAGAACAGGGCACCAGCGACGCCTGGCACATCGGGCGATATGTGGGAATCAAGCCCGTGGAGCGCACGGTGCGCTTCCGGCCCGTGAAGGGCGACGTGCGATCCTGCCTGGAAATGGAGCAGAAGATCCTGTCCTCCACCGTCATCACCAGGGTTTCCCTGGACGCCGGGGCGAAAGCATTGCAGTACGCCTGGGAAATCGACTGGCAGGAAGCGGCGGGGAAAGCCGATACCGTGCCGGTGCTGGTGTTCCGGGCGCCCTTAAAAGAAAAAGCCGGGGAATGCCTGTGCGACGTGCCCGGCGGCTTCATCCGGCGGGCAGCGGCCTGGCGGGACATCCCCTGTCTGACCTTCGCTTCCGCGCAAAACGGCGGCTGTGCACTGACCTTAGCGGCGGACAGCAAGTATGGCTACCGGCTGGCCGAGGGCGTGCTGAGCTGCACCCTCATCAATTCCGCCGGGAACCCCGATCCCTACCCGGAACGGGGCCTGCACCGGATCACCCTTTGGCTGCACATAGGAAATGAAAAGCCCGCCGCATTGCTCCGCCGGGTGGGGGCGCTGAACCGGCCCCTGATCGCCCTGTCCACCAAGGCCCAGCCCGGGGAGCTGCCGCCGGAAATGCGGCTGATGCAGTTCCGGGCGGACAGCGCCGTATTGTCCGGCGTGGAGCTGACGGAAGATGGGGCGCTGCGGGTGCGCGCGGTGGAAACCGGGGGAAAGGAAGATACCGTTACCCTCACCCTGCCCTTTGCCGTTCAGTCCGCCCGCCTTTCGGACATGAAAGGCAATCAAACGGGAGAAGCAAAAGCGGAGGGCCGCACGGTCACATTTGACCTCGGCCCCTGGCGCATTCAGGAAGCGCTGATTCTTCCGAAATAATATAATTGCTTCCAAATATCATTTGCCCGGAATGAAATGAAGAAGGAAGACCTCTTTTTACCGATTCCTTTATTGCTTTCTCGGAAAGGGGTGTGGGGGAAACCGCTCTTTGGCATACAAAGAGCGGTTTCCCCCACAAACTATTTACACGACGAACGCTTTTTTGGCTCCTTCTGTTCGGGCGATGGCGGCGAAATGCCCGGCGTAATCCTTTTCCGTTTCAAATTCGCCCAGCACCTTTTGATACTGTTCCCGCACGCCGAAGGGGCGGTAGCGGATGATTTTATAGGAGCAGCTGCCGCCGATCCGGCGCGACACATACCGCACCGTGTCCTCGTTTTCCCGATCCCTGCCGGGGAAAATCACGGTGCGCACCTCAAACAGCTTGCCGGCTTTCAGCAGATAGTCCAGGTTTTTCAGCACCCTGTCCCGGGGATAGGAAATCAGGCGGTCATTCCAGCCTGGTTCCACGGCCTTTACGTCCAGCATGACCCCCTCGCACACCGAGAGTACCCTTGGATCGGCTTCAAAATCGAAGGACCCGTTGGAATCGATCAGGCAGGTTTTGCCGAGCTTCCTGACTTCCGTGAACAGCTCGATCAGGAATTCATTGTACAGGGTACATTCCCCGCCGGAGGTGGTGATCCCGCCGATGTAAGGCGCGCTGCGCTTTACCTGGGCCAGCACTTCTTCCACCGTCATCCATTTTACCTTGGGGGAAGCGCTGTGGGGGCACACCCGGATGCAGGTATCGCACTGAACGCATTTTTCGGACGCCCAGGCTATTTTGCCTTCCGCATCCCGGGCCAGCGCCCCCGCCGGGCATTTGTCCACGCAGGCTCCGCAGCCTTCGCACAGGCGAATGGTCTCCGGGTTATGGCAGAACAGGCAGTTGAAGGTGCAGCCCTGAAAGAAAATGGACGTCCGGTTGCCCGGACCGTCCACGTTGGAAAAGGGAATGATCTTATTGACGGGCGCTTTCTTCATGATGCTGCACCCTCCGATCCAGGGCGTGGCCGCCGTCCTGAGCGCCCATGCCGAAAACCGTCACGTTGTTCAGGGACTGCTTCTTCGCCCGCAGCTTTTCGATTTCGCTCTTTTTCACCAGATAGCCCGTCACGCGCACCACGTCGTTGTTTTCCAGGTAGCCGGAGAAATAGCGCAGGCCGCTCCGCAGGGAGCCCTTGATGATGGGCAGGATGGCGTCCGGCGTTTTGAGGTAGGTTTCCTCAAACTTGAAAATATCGCCCGTGCCCGTGGGGAAATAGGGGTGGAACTTTTCGTTCACTTCCAGCTGCTCCAGCATGGTGGGTTCCACGCCGATGGGGATGCGGGTGCCGGGGGAATCGTCCATGCCGTCGGAATCGATGCCCACCTGGGCGTGGAGGCGGTAACGGTGACCGTAGGCGTCGCAGTAGGGGGCTTCATGGGCGGCGACTCGCTTTTCGATGGCGTCCATGATTTGAAGGCCCAGGGCGGTGGCCTGTTCGTTCATGCCGAAGCCCTTTTTCTTGTCCTCGATGCCCAGCAGGTGGTTGCAGCATTCCGCCAGCCCCACCACGCCGAACATGCCCGTAAAGTTCTCCTGCTTCACGAACCCTTCCGTCACCAGGAAGTTGGTCTTGAAGAAGGTGGATTCCTCCACGATGAATTTGACCCGCTTATCCATGTATTCCAGCTGTAGGTCGATGTACCGGGGCAGCACGTTTTCGATGAAATCCTCCGGGCTCTTCGCGTCCAGGGAACATTCGTACAGCCGCATGCGAGGCAGGGTAAAGCCGCCGCCGCCGATGGACAGGCCGTTATAGCAGGAAGCGATGGCGTACCGTTCGCCCCACTCCTTCACGAACATGAGGTGGTTAGCGAAGGAGGGCTTGGCGGTTTTCAGCATGCAGTTTACGCAGGCCAGGGCAAAATCGTCGCTGGTCCTGTCCGGGTCGTAGCGCAGGGTCAGGTTGGGCACCGCCAGCTGCATTTCTTCGGTCAATTCCAGCAAAATCCGTCCGGTCACGGTGTCCTCCGGCCCCATGTCCGCGTGCACGAAGGAATCCGTCTGCACCCGGTCGATGCTGCGCAGGAACAGCCGCAGCACTTTCTTGGCATATTCGCGGTCTTCCCGGATCACAAAGGGCTCCAGCAGCTTGTCCAGGTCGCCCACGTACACGGGATAGGTGGTAATGGAGGGCACGTGGCAATAGAAGATTTCCAGCACGTTCACGGCTTCCAGCAGATCCTTGGGCGGCGCTAATTCCAGGAATTTGCAGCCCTTCTGGAACAGCAGCTCATAATCCGGGCAGATATAGCGGGGCCGGTAGGGCATCACGCCCTCGTTCAGATCGCACAGCGCGCCTTTTTTCTTGGCGGCGTAATAGGCGTCGGAATAGCGCACGGTATCGTCCGTGCTTTCGCCCAGGCGGGCCAGGGCGATCAGCTCCTGCCGGTAGGTCAGCGTGGGATCCTTAATGATGTTCAAAGCGTCCGACAAATTGATTCCCTCCTGTATATGGTGGCAAAGGCGGGCTTTTCCGGCCCTCACCCCACTGTATATTGTAGAACATCCGCTTCCGCTTGTCAACTGGCGAACGGCCGGGCCAGGGGCCCGCTGGCGGCGGTGAATACACCGCCTGAAAGCAGGAAACGCTTCATGCTTTTTTGCAGGGCGGTGCCCTCCGGCAGCGCATGGAGGTCCACATTTTCCTGCTGGGGCGGGGTCAGGCGGTAGACCCATTGCAGCACGGCTTCCCGCTCGTCGTCCGCGCAGGGGGTCAGGTCGAAAGCCCGCTGGAAGCGCAGGATGCGGGAATCGGGAGCCAAAAGGTCTTTCAGCGCGGGGGAGAGCAGCCAGGATTCGCAGGTCATGGGCGCGTTCTGCCACGCCGGGAAATAAGCGGCTAAGAATTTCTTTGCCCGGTCCACGGAATCGTCCAGCAGGGCGGGTTCCAGGCGGCAGTCCGAGGGAATATGCAGGGCGATGGACCGTTTTTCCCCGTCCTCCAGCAGTTCATATTCCAATTCGCCCAAACGGAACAGCCGGGCGTTGATCTGCCGGGTGGTCCAGAAGCCCCGGTCGAAGCCGTAAGCGCCCAGGGATTCAAAATGCTCCCGCACAAAGCGGGTAAAGCAGGCCAGGGTGTCCACGAACACGTCATGGGGCAGCGGATTCCAGGGCCCGTGCCAGTTGTTTTCCACAGCCACGCGCAGCTGCCGCGCTGCTTCGGCGGCCCCGTCGTCCGCTTCTTCGGGCGCGCCCCCGGAAAATTCCTCCAAATCGCTCCAGGCAAAGTCCATGATCCGCAGGGCGAAGGGCCGGGGCATATGGATTTCGTTCAACAGCCTTTCCAGGGAATCCTGCATCAGCATGCCGTCGTTGATGCGGAATACTTCCTCCATCCGGCGGTCGTGGCGAATCTGTTCCTCGGCTTTCTTTTCCTTCTCCGCCGCGTCCTCGCCCATGCGCCAATCTTCCTCGGGCGCGGGGGTCAGGCCCAGGGCTTTCACGGCAAGCATCTTTTCCCGCAGGGCGCTTTGGAAGCCGTTCCAATCGGGGAAAGCATCCTGACCCAGGGCCTTCATGGCAACCGCCGCCGCACGGGGGAACAGCAGATAAGCCGCCCGCTCAACGTTGGTGACCCTTTCCGCCCACAGGGTACATTCCAGGCCCAGCAGGTTTTCTTCCTGCCCCTCAGCGTAGTCCGGCACAAGCGGCGCTTTCCAGATGCCGTAGGCGTCGATGCTGGAATAGGGGCGGTTCACGTAGTAATATGCCACATCGGAGCAGATCACCTGCCCGCCGCCCGCCATGAACGCTTTGGTTTCTTCCTTGTTGCCCAGCCAGTGCTGCACGATGAAATGCGGGGGCAGGCCGCCGCCCTCCAGGCTTTCGTTCCAGACGATGGTTTTTTTGCCCTTCTCCGCCAAATACGCCCCGATTTCCAGCACCAGGGAGCGCTGCAGGGCGCGTTCGTCCCGAAGGCCCTCCGCCGCCATGCGCTTCTGGCAGTCCGGGCAGCGCCGCCAGTGCATTTTCACGGCCTCGTCGCCGCCGATGTGCACTTCCGGGCCGGGGAACAGCTCCATCACCTCGTCTAAAATGTCCTTCAGGAATCGCACGGCGCTTTCCTTGCCCGCGCAGATCAGGTTGGGAAACACCCCGGCGTAGGTCATGACGTGATACTGATAGGGCTGTTCTTCGATTTCCTCCCGGCCGATCCTCGGCAGAACGCGGCGGCAGCCGAATTCCGGATAGGCGGCCAGCATGGCGCTGGCGTGGCCCGGCACCTCGATTTCAGGCACGATTTCGATGCCCTTTTCTCCTGCGAAAGCCACGATATCCCGCACGTCCTGCTGGGTATAATAGCCGCAGTTGTTTTCCGTTTCGGAGAAGGGACCGCCGAAATAGGAAGGGCCGCGATAAGCCCCCACCTTCGTCAGCAGGGGGAATTTTTTGATTTCCAGCCGCCAGCCCTGGTCGTCCGTCAAATGCCAGTGCATGCGGTTCATGCCGCAGGCGGCCGCCGCTTCGATCACGCGGCACACATCCGCTGCGGGCATGAAATGCCGGGCCGCGTCCAGCATAAAGCCCCGGTAGGGGTACGCTTTCCTGTCCATGGAACGCATCCTTTCGTTTTGTGGTCATCTGACGGAAACATACCACATTTTCCCGTTTTTTTCAAGCGCGGAATGCGGAAAAAGTGACGTTCCGGCTTGCAAAAAAACCGTTTATGCTTTATCATAGAAATGGAAGAAATCATTTCGGCGTACAATCAGCGGCGGCCGATCGGCCCGCCGCCGAAGGGAGTAATTCAATATGGCTGCTGTTCCCCGCCCCGAGCATCCCCGGCCGGACCGCCTGCGGAAAAACTGGCTGTCCCTGAACGGCCCCTGGCGCTTTGCCTTCGATGAAAAAAATGTGGGAAATCAGGAGGGCTGGTACAGGGAAAAAACCTATCCCCTGGAAATTCAGGTGCCCTTCGCCTATCAGAGCGAGCTGTCCGGCATCAACGATCAAAAACACTGCGATGTGATCTGGTACGAGCGGGAATTCGCCGTGCCGGACGCCCTGCATTCCCTGCGCCGCCTGCTGCATTTCGGCGCGGCGGATTACCGGGCCGACGTGTGGCTGGACGGGCAATATCTGGGCGGCCACGAAGGGGGCTACACGCCTTTTTCCTTCGATATCACCGATCTGACCGCCGGGAAAAACTTCTGCCGCATCACCGTCCGCTGTGAGGACCGCCTGGACTTTGACCAGCCCCGGGGCAAGCAATCCTACCGGCCCGAGCCCTTCGCCTGCTGGTATACGCCGGTGAGCGGCATTTGGCAGAGCGTATGGCTGGAGGGCGTGGGGGAATATTACCCCGTGGATTTCCGCCTCACCCCGCACATCGAAACGGGTTCCGTGAAGGTGGAGGCGGAATTGAACGGCCTCCCGCCGGAAGGAAAGCTGCGCCTTACCGCCCGGTACAAGGGAAAGCTGACGGCCCGACAGGAAATCACGGTCACTTCTGACCGGTTCATTCAAACTGAGCTGTACATGAACCACGACGAGACCCTGAACGGCATCCGCCTGTGGCGGCCCGGCAATCCCGCCCTGTACGATCTGACGCTGGAAACCCTGTCCGGCGATACCGTGAGCGATACGGTGGACACCTATTTCGGCTTCCGCCGGATCGAAGTGAGCGGCGGCCACGTGATGCTGAACCAGGATGTGTTTTATCAGCGGCTGATCCTGGATCAGGGCTACTGGCCCGACGGCCTCCTGACCGCCCCCAGCGACGAAGCGCTGAAAAAGGACGTGGAACTGACCCTGGCCCTGGGCTTTAACGGGGCCCGGAAGCACCAGAAATTTGAGGATCCCCGGTATCTCTATTGGGCGGATCATTTGGGCCTGGCGGTGTGGAGCGAATTGCCCAGCGCGTACTGGCTGCGGGACAGCGAAAAGCGGAACATGATCCGCGACCTCTCCGAAGCCATCAAGCGCGATTACAATCACCCCTGCATCATCACCTGGACGCCGCTGAACGAAAGCTGGGGCGTGCCGTATATCCGCTTCCAGAAGGAAGCCCAGCAATTGGCCGACGCCCTGTACCATCTGATCCACGCGCTGGACGGCACCCGCCCGGTATCGGGCAACGACGGCTGGGAGCTGGCCGCCACCGATTTAGTGACAATCCACGATTACACGGGCCGCCCGGAGGAACTGAGCCGGGATTACCAGGACCGGGAAGCGCTGCTGCGCACCCAACTGGGAACTGGACGGATGGTATCGGCGGAGGGGTACTGCCATCACGGAAAACCCCTTCTGCTGACCGAGTACGGCGGCATCGCCATGGCAAAGGATTTGGGTGAGAATGGCTGGGGGTATAACGAAGCGGAAAAGGACGAGGAGAGCTTCCTTGACCGCTTCGCGGCCATCACCCGGGCATTCAGGCATATGCCGGGCTTCCAGGGCTACTGCTACACCCAATTGACGGATGTATTTCAGGAAGTGAACGGCCTGCTGGACATGGATCGCCGTCCCAAGGTCAGCATCGATGCAATCAGGGGAATCAACTTGGAACGATAGAAAGGGGGATGGGTTCATGTACCGCATTCTGGAAAAACACCCGGAGCTTCAGCCCTTTGAGGGGGATATCAACCTGCGCATGGACTGGTATCACGGCAAACGCCGCCAGCTGATCGGCGAGGAGGGGAAGCTGACGGACTTTGCCAACGCCCACCATTACTACGGTTTCCACTATCAGCCCGACGGCTGGGTGTACCGGGAATGGGCCCCGGCGGCGGATCAGCTGTACCTGGCAGGGGATTTTAACGACTGGCACTGGACCGATACGCCCCTCAAAAAGCTGGAAAACGGCAACTGGGAACTGTTCCTGCCCGGCGATACCCTGAAAAAGGGCAGCAAGGTGATCACCATCGTGCGCAACGGCAATAACCTGAGCCAGCATTTGCCGCTGTACACCAAACGCGCCGTTCAGGACTGGCAAAACGGAAGCTGGTGCTGCGAGGTATGGGACAATTTGGAGCCCTACCCCTGGACCGACGCGGGCTTTGCCAGCAAGGAACCCGCGCTGATCTATGAAGCCCACATCGGCATGGCAAGCGAGGATCACCGCATCGCCACCTACCGGGAATTCGCCGATAACATCCTGCCCCATGTGCAGGCCACGGGCTACAATACCATTCAATTGATGGCGGTGATGGAGCACCCCTTCTACGGCTCCTTCGGCTATCAGGTGAGCAATTTCTTCGCCGCTTCCAGCCGCTTCGGCACGCCGGAGGATTTAAAATACCTGGTGAACAAGGCCCACGAAATGGGCATCCGCGTGCTGCTGGACGTGGTGCATTCCCACGCCGTGGGCAACACCCTGGAGGGCATCAACCTGTTCGACGGCACCTCCTGGCAGTTCTTCCATGACGGCGCGGAGGGCGACCATCCCGCCTGGGGCACCAAATGCTTCAATTACGATAAGCCCGAGGTGCTGCATTTCCTGCTGAGCAACCTGAAATTCTGGATGGAGGAATACCATTTCGACGGCTTCCGCTTCGACGGTGTCACCTCCATGCTGTACCACGATCATGCCTTAGGCACCAATTTCAACAATTTAGGCATGTATTTCACCATGAACACCGATTTGGAGGCGCTGGTTTACCTGATGCTGGCCAACGAGCTGATCCACCAGCTGAACCCCTGCGCCCTCACCGTGGCCGAGGACATGAGCGGCATGCCCGGCATGTGCGAGCCCGTGCCGGAGGGCGGCGTGGGCTTTGATTTCCGCTTGGGCATGGGCCTGCCCGATATGTGGATCAAGCTGATCAAAACCGCCAAGGACGAGGACTGGAACCTTGGCTATATCTGGCGGGAGCTGACCTTCCGCAACGCGCCCACCGTGGCCTATGTGGAAAGCCACGACCAGGCCCTGGTGGGGGATCAGACGGTGATCTTCCGCCTGGCGGGGGCCGCCATGTACGATTCCATGCGGGAGGACTGCCATACCCTGGTGATCGACCGGGCCGTGGCCCTGCACAAGATGATCCGCCTGATCACCTTGGCGGCGGGGGGTACCGGATATCTGGCCTTCATGGGCAATGAGTTCGGCCATCCGGAATGGATCGACTTCCCCCGCCCCGGCAACGGCAACAGCTTCCAGTACTGCCGCCGCCAGTGGAGCCTGCTGAAAAATCCCGACCTGAAATACAAGAATCTGTACGCCTTTGACCGGGATATGATCCACGTGGCCCGGGATTACCGCATTTTCGATCAGCCCTACCCCGAACTTCGCTGGGTGCATGAGGACGATCACGTGATCGCCTTCGAGCGGGGCGCCCTGCTGTTCGCCTTCAACTTCTCCCCGGATCGCAGTTACACCGATTACGCCATTCCCGTCAGCGAAAACACGGCGTACCGGGTGCTGTTCTCCAGCGACGATTACGAGTACAACGGCTACGGCCGGGTGGGCCGGGAGCCCATCAACGCCTGGACCGGGGAAGACCAGGTGAGCCGCCTGCGCCTGTATCTGCCCGCCCGCACCGCCATCGTGCTGGGTCCGGCTGACCGGTAAAAACTGCGTTGAATAAGATTCGGGGCTGCCTCGTGTGAGACAGCCCCGTTTTCTATGGGAAGCACGTTTAACCGCCGTGCTTCATCTGCCATTTGTTTTCGTACATCAGCTTGTCGGCGCGGCGCACCACGTCGTTCACCGTGCCGTCGATGGCCGGATCGTACACCGCCACGCCCCGGGCCACGTTCACCTGATTCCATACGTCCGCTTCCCGGCTCCGGCTTTCCGCGCAGGCCTCGTCAAAGCGCGCCAGCAGCTCGTCCCGGTGCTCATAATCGGATTTTTGCAGGATCACGGCAAATTCGTCCCCGCCGATGCGGAATACGGGGCTGTGAACGAAAACGTGGCAGACCAGGGAGCAGGCCGCTTTCAGGTACAGGTCGCCCTTTTCGTGGCCCGACCGATCGTTGATGACTTTCAGGTCGTTGCAGTCGATCATGCAGATGGCGAATTCCTTCTGCCCTTTCGCTTCCAGCAGCTCCCCTTCCATATTCCGCACGAACGCATCGAAAGCGCCCCGGTTGCGCACGGAGGTCAGGGAGTCGGCATACGCAAGGTCGTTCAAGCCGCTGATATACTTTTTTAAGTGCTCCACCAAATGGCTCACCGCGCGCGTCAGCACGCCCACCTCGTCGTTTCCGCCGTCGCTCAGCGCAATGTTATAATTCCCCGCGTCCAATTGCCGGGCCGCCTCGGTGAGCTTTTGCAGCGGGTTGGTGATCCGCCCGGTCAGGTGATAGGTGAGCAGGATGAACACCGCCAGCACGATCACGGAAACGGCGATCATGGCGCGGATCAGCTGCTGCCAGTTTCCGTTGATTTCGGATACGGGCACCGTCACGTTCAGGCGCATGCCGTTATTCAGGGGCATCCAAACCGCTAACTTTTCCACACCCTCATATTGATAGCGGACCAGCTTGTCGCCGCTGAGCAGGCCGTCGGGCGCCGGGGGATTCGCCGTTTCGTCCAGCAGGGGATGGTAAATCAGCTTTCCTTCCGAGCCGTTGATAAAGGCATAGCCGTGGCCGTAGAGCCGGATATGATCCACCTGATCCGTCAGAACGGAAAAATTGATTTCAATGCCCACCACGCCGATGAACCGGTCGTTCCAGTACACCGGCACATTATAGGAAATCACCCGGGCCCCTAAGGTTTCCGTGATATAGGGCGGCTGCCACACGGAGCGGCCCGTGGCCCGGGGTACCGTGAACCACACCAGCGCCGAGGTGTCCGTAAGATCATAGGAAGAAATATCCGCTACCTCGTGCTCCTGAAAACCGGTTTCCGGCGTGTAAACATATCCAAATTTACGCCTGTACGCAAGATAACGGGAAAAAACAAATTAGGTCATTTCGCTTCTTCCGTCGGCGAAAAGACGTATTTCGCCCCTTCCATCCGCCCGTTTCACGCGCATCTCGAAAAAGTGCGCCGTGGTCTCGATCACCGGGCGCGTTTCGACCCCGGCGGCGGCGCGGAGCGCATCCACGTCCGTGCTGTAGCACCCATGCTCGCGGTAATACACGCGCTGCTCCTCAAACAATCTGTACAGGTCAAAGCGCAGGCGTTCGTCCTCTGGGATCGGGTATTCCTCGCCGTTTTCAGTAAAGAAGAGAAAGCCCCAATACTGCGGCCGGTGTATGTCGATCACGCCGGTGGGAGCCCAAACCCAGTTGTCCTCCGGCAGGGGTTTTCCGTCGGGTCCGAGGACCTTCCTGTACTCCCCGTCCTTGACCTCGCAGGTCCACTGCACCCTTGAAAAATTCAGCCGCCAATAGTCCCCGGGCCTTGGAACACGGTCGGCGGCCTCTTTCAGGGAACGCATGGGCAGTTTGATCTCCACGCTCCATTTTCGATTGTCCGCGCACGGGTCGTTCAGCTTTCCATCGATGTATACGGCAGTCTCAAGCCCCTTGATGTCAAAGGAATCGATGGGTTTGCCTCCGTCCCGGTATGCCTTGGTCAAAAGCAGATCCCACACGGTATTCATCGCGTTCATCTCAAGCTCGATATACCGCTGCGTGTCCGAATCCGGGTCGATGAACACCTCGAAATCGTTATCGTGAAATATTACGTCGTCCCGCCTGGCGACGTGGGCCCATATTTCGTCTCCCGTGAGCTCCGCGGCCAGATAGAGCGCGCCGTCATCCCACGCGGCTTTAGCACGGGTGGGAAAGCGCGGCGGCTTCCTTTTCTCCGGGCCCTCGATGTCCACGAAAAGATCGGTAAAGGGAATATCTGCCCAGAAGGGCTTGTCAAGGCGTCCGTCCAGTGTGAGCGGCATATGTGCCCTGCGGCAGTAATATACAGGCGGGTGGAAAGGATACTGTTTCATGTGACCACCTCGTATGATTCCATCGTTTCACTGATTGATAGCGGATTAAAGTCTATTTGAAAATCAAAAAGCCCTGCGCCCTTGCGAGACAAGGCTTTTTGGCGCCCTAAACGCAGATTTTAAAGGATCGGAACGGCGCGGGACCGCTTATTTCTCCAGCAGCTGCGCGATCATCCGGTCCACCATGCTCAGGCAGCGGGGCAAATGGAAGGGGCCTTTGAAGGTGGAACCCTTGGTGGAAGGCATGGTGGGCTTGCCGTCCCGGCGCAGGTAGCCGTACCATTCGCCGTTTTCCGGATCGGCAAAGACCTGCCTGCAATAATCCAGGGTCTTGCAGAACCAGCCGTAATACGCTTCGTCGCCCGTGTCCCGATAGGCCATCATGGAGGCAATGAGGATTTCGTTGTGCGGCCACCACAGCTTCATATCATGCTCGTAGGCTTCTGGCGGCAGGCCCTTGCAGTCGATGAAATACAGCAGGCCGCCGTATTCCTTGTCCCAGCCGGCGCGGATGGCGTCGTTGAAAACGCTTTCGGCCTGCCGATGCAGTTCGGCGTCCCCCTTGTGGTTGGCGTATTCCATCAGGAACCAGCTGCATTCGATATCATGGCCGGGGTTCACGATGCGGCCCTCTGTCACATCTCCCCGGAATTCCCCGTTGGGGCCCACGTTTTCCAGGGTGCAGTGCATGTCCGCCTTCCGATGATATTTGAATATTTCGTCCACGCACTGCTGGGAGCGCGCGTCGTATTCGGCTGTGTGGGCGGGATCGCACCGGCGCAGCACGGAGCAGATGTTCAGGTAAATCATGGGATTGCCAAGGGCCCTGCCACTGCGGGTTTCGGGAATGGTTTTGGGTCCCATGCCCACCGGGTCCTCCATGAGCCCCTGATACAGCTTCCAGTACATTTCATAGGCGAACCGGGCGCGGTCCAGATAGATTTGCTCCCCGGTCAGGGCGTAATACTCCGCGTTGGCGATGGCGTAAAAGCTTTCCGAGAAGAAATACCGCCGCTGCCGCAGGGGTTTCCCTTCCGCCGTGACGGTGAAATACATGCGGCCGCCCTTTTCCCGATTGATGCAGTGGGCTTCCATAAAATCCAGGCAGGACTTGGAAAAATCCATCCATTCCTGCCGTTTTCCGTACACGTGGCACAGCCAGGCATAGGTCCAGGCGCAGCGGCCCTGCATCCACACGCTTTTATCGGTGGAATAGATGTTTCCTTCCCGGTCCAGGCAGGTGTACACGCCGCCGTTTTCCCGATCCCATCCGTGGCGCAGCCAGAAATCCGCGCTGCGGTCCAATTCATCCCGGATCCATTGCTGCTGGGCAATGAGCAGTTCCTTGTTCATGATGTATTCCTCCTCCGTGATAGCGCCGCAGATACGCGGGCTGAACGCTTTTTTCATCCAGCCCGCGCTCGGTTATTGTGTCAGCAGTATTGAGCGATGGCCTGCCGGATATGCTGGGCCACGGCGTTTACCTTGGGCTGATCTTCTTCCGCAAGGCCGATCAGGGGCTTGCGGACGGAGCCCAGCTCCAGGCCTTCGTTGATTTTCAGCACGCCCTTGATGACGGCGTACATATTGCCTTTGCAGCTGCAAAGCTCGGAGATGATGGCGTTCACCTCGTGCTGGATGGGCTCGGCTTCCTTGTAGCGGCCCTCCTTCACCAGGGCGTCCATTTTCAGGAACAGCTCCGGCATGGCCCCGTAGGTGCCGCCGATGCCGCCGCCCGCGCCAATGGCACGGCCGGAAACGAACTGTTCGTCGGGGCCGTTGAAGACCACGCAGCGTTCGCCGCCCAGGCGCACGAAGGTGTCGATATCCTGGGTGGGCATGGAGGAATTTTTCACGCCGATCACCTTGGGATTTTTCAGCATTTCCTTAAACAGCGGAGCGGTGAGGGCCACGCCCGCCAGCTGGGGAATGTTGTAGATGACGAAATCCGTGTTGGGCGCGGCGGAGGAAATATCGTTCCAGTACTGGGCGATGGCGTATTCCGGCAGATGGAAGTAGATGGGCGGGATGCTGGCGATGGCGTCCACCCCGAGGCTTTCGGCGTGGGCGGCCAGCTGCATGGATTCCCTGGTGTTGTTGCAGCCCACGTGGGCGATGATGGTGCATTCGCCCTTCACTTCGGCCATGACGGCTTCCAGGGTCTTCATGCGCTCTTCCTTTTCCAGGTAGATGCATTCCCCGGAGGAACCGCCCACATAGAGGCCCTTCACGCCCTTGTTCACCAGATAGCGGGCCAGGGCACGGGTGGCCTTTTCGCTCACCTCGTTCTGCTCATCATAGCAGGCATAGAACGCGGGAATCACACCATAGTATTTTTCCAGATTCATGGAAATCACGCTCCTTGTTAATATTTTTATCCAGATAATAGAAATAATGATCCCCTTTATTGCTTTCTCGGAAGGGGGTCCGGGGGAAACCGCTCTTTGGCATCCAAAGAGCGGTTTCCCCCGGTAAATAACCCGTTACCCCTTCACCGCGCCCATGGTGATGCCGCGGGTGAAGAATTTCTGGAAGAGCAGGAAGATGATGATGATGGGGATGGAGCCCAGGGCCGCGCCGGCCATAATGAGGCCGTAGTCGGTGGAGAGCTCGCTTTGCAGCTTGGCGATACCCAGGGAAATGGAGAGAACGTCCGTATCGTTGAGCATGATCAGCTGGAGGAAGTAATCGTTCCAGGCGGTGATGAAGGTGAAGATGGCCAGGGCGCCGATACCGGGCTTGATCATGGGCAGGATGATGTCGATGAAGGTTCGGGCTTCACCGGCGCCGTCGATGCGGGCTGCTTCCAGCATTTCATTGGGGATGCCCTCGCAGAACTGCTTCATCAGGAACACGCCGAAGGGCCAGCCTACGGTGGGCAGGATGACGGCCCAGAGGGTGTTATGCAGCTTTAAGAAAGCCATTTCCTTGAGCAGCGGGATCAAGATCACCTGCTTGGGCAGGGCCATAGCGCACACGAACAGGGAGAACAGGAAGGTACGGCCCCGGAAGTTTTTCTTGGCCAGGGCGTAGCCGCCCATGGAAGCGGAAACGCAGGTCAGGCCCATGGAGGCGGCGCAGAGCAGCACCGTGTTGAACAGCCAGAGGAAAGCGGGCTTCTGAAAGAGACGCTCATAATTGCCGATCGTCGGTTCTACGGGGAACCACACGGGAACGCGGGCGTTGACGGCCTGCTGGGTCTTGAAGGAGCCGGTAATGATCCAGTACAGCGGGAAAATGAACAGGATCGTCAGAACGATCAGCAGCACCACGCTGATGACCCGATAGGGGGTAAGGGCATGGACGCTGTGGTCCGTGGTATCAACCTCCGGGGCCCGTTTGGAGGGACGGGAGGAAGCGTTTTTCGGAATGGCGGTCATCTTGTCTTCCTCCTTTCTCAGCCGTTGTCCGTCTTGGCAAGGCGGAACTGAATGGCGCTGAAAAGCGCGATGATGATGGCTAAGATGATGCCCATGGCGCTGCCGTAGCCATAGCGGTTCAGCTTGAAGGCTTCATAGTAAATATAGTACATGATGGTTTGGGTGGAATTGTTTGGCCCGCCTGATGTGAGCAATTGGATCAGGGCGAAGCACTGGAAGGAGTTGATGGTGGTGATCACCAGGATGTACAGGGTGGTGGGCATGATCTGGGGCCATTTGATGCGCCAGAAGGTCTGCATGCTGGTAGCGCCGTCCACAGACGCGGCCTCCACCAGGGAATGATCCACGTTGGCCAGGGCGGACACGTACAGCACGATGGGCTGGCCCACGGAGGTGGTGAGCAGGATGGTGATGATGCACCACAGGGCGGTGTTTGGATCGCCTAACCAGTTCACGTTTTTGGCGATCAGCCCCAAGTTTTTCGCCAGATAGTTGAGCACGCCGGTATAATTATTGAAAATCCACTTCCATACCACCGTCACGGCCACGGAGCCGGTGACCACCGGCAGATAGAACACGCAGCGGAAGAAGGAAGTGTTTACCTGCCGCATTTTATAAATGATGGAGGCCACCCACAGGGAGAACATGCAGGTAATGGGCACGCTGACCACAACGATGATGATGGTGTTGATCAGCGCCCGGATAAAGATGGCGTCTCCGAACATTTCCTGATAATTAGCGAGGCCAACGAAGGAAAAATCGGACATGGTGTAGTTGAAGAAGCTTGTCACCAGACACATGCCCATGGGGAAGACCACAAACCCTAAGAAAAACAGCAGGCTGGGGGCCATGAAAATATAGGCCGCGATGTTTTCCCTGCGGCGGGCCGCTTTCATCCCCTGGGAAATGGCGGCGGTTTGCGCCATAATCATTCACCAACTTTCCTGTGTTAGAAAAGCGCCTCCCGCCCCTGCGGGGAAACGGGAGGCGCTTTCAAGACTTTTACGGGAGAAACCGGTTGGGAGCCGCGGGCGGGATGACCGCGCCCGCGCGCCCTTCACTCCGGATTACAGGTTCGTTTTGGAGATGTACACCGCTACTTCTTCCGCCACATTGCCGCCGGCGAAGATGCGCTGGAGCAGGTTCCACCATTCGGTGCGCTGGTTGGCCCAGTTGGGCGCGATCTGGTAATAGCCGCCGAAGTAGGGAGAGAAAGCGTCGTAGGCCGTGTTGCCTTCCTTTTCGGTGCCGGTGTAGATATCGCCCATGGGACGGGTGGCGAAGTAACCGGTGGCGTATACGCTCTTGGGAGCCTGAGCGTCGTCGTTGCACATGAACTTGATGAATTCCTTGGCAGCGGCGGCCTTGGCTTCGTCGCCGTTGTCAAAGATGCCGAAGCCCCAGATGCCGCCGTCCAGGGCGGGCACGCCGTCGTCAGAGGGGAAAGCCACGGCGTAGGGCTCCACGTTTTCGGCCAGGGTGGCGCGGTTGTTGCTGTCCAGCGCCGCGTTCCAGCAGAAGCACATGGAGGCGGTGCCGTTGCAGAACAGGCTGATGGCGTCGCCCGCTACGATGCCGGGGTCATCGGCCAGGATGCCTTCCGCCACCATAGCCTGCAGCTTCTCCAGACCTTTGATGTTTTCTTCGCTGTCCATGGTGTAAACGGTAAAGCCCTCATTGGTGAAGTGTCCGCTGTACAGGTTGTAAACCAGCGCGCGGGTGCCCTGGTCGCCGCCCTGACCGCCGCAGTACACGATGCCGGTCACAGGGCAGAAGCCGTTTTCCGTCAGGGCGCGGCAGGCCGCCTCAAAGCCCTCGGTGGTCCAGGTGCGGGTGGTTTCGTCGATGTACTTCATGGCGTCGGCCGCCTCGAAGGCTTTCTTATTGATGACCATGCAGTGAGTGGTCATGCACAGGGGATATTCGTAGTATTTTCCGTCCGCGCCCTTGCAGGAACCGGCCACGGTTTCATAGATGGCCTTGCCCGCTTCGGTTTCAAACAGATCGGTCAGGTCCAGCATTTTGCCCTTGGCGCCCCAGTTGGCAACCAGGCGTTCCGGCCCCTCGAAGATGATATCGGGGGTGGTCTTGGCTTCGATGGCGGTGGTCACCTGATCGTCGCCGGTCTGGTAGTCAATGAACTGCACCTTGACCTTGATGTTGGGATAAGCCGCGTTGAAATCCGCGATCAGGGCGTCCACAGTTTCCTGATTGCCCCAGCTGCCGATGGGGTAGGTCCACAGAGTGATTTCGACGTCCTCGGCCAGCGCGAACACGGGCAGGGCCAGCATCAGGCACAGAAGGAGAGCGAGCAGTTTCTTCATGAATGGTTCCTCCTTTAAGAAATCGTTTTTTTGCGGCGCGGCGGGCCTTTACGCCCCGGTCCCGGCTGCTTCTGGCATAAATGTACTACAAATCTTTCTGCCTGTCAATAGCTTTTTTGAAAAAAATCGACGATCAGACAAAAATTTTACCAATAACGACTTCTTATTGACAAATAAATAAAATTTATATATAATGAATTTGCAAAATATCCTACAAACGCTAATCTGCTTGCAGAGGTGGGATTGTCCATGACGGACATGGGAAAGAATGAAAAGCTGTATATCCAGGCGTTTCGGGAAATACGCAGCTATATCATGGAAAACCGTTTGGGACCGGGAGACCTGCTGCCCACGGAGCAGAACCTGTGCGCCCAGTTAGGGGTGAGCCGCAATGTGCTCAGGGAGGCCATCAAAAGCATGGAGCTCATGGGCATGGTGCGGGCCTGCCCGGGCCGGGGCACGGAGGTGCAGGAATTCAGCTTAGACTTTATCTTTCAAAACGTGCTGTTTTTCCATATGGATGGGCAGGAAAAGCCGGTGCGGGAGATGTTTGCCATCCGCCGCGCCTTGGAGCTGAGCTTCATGCGGGAGGCGTTTCTCTCCATTACAAAGGAAGATATTGCTGAAATGCGCGCCTGCGCAACGGAAATCCGTTTTCAGTGGGAAAAGGGCGAAATGTTCGCCGAGGCGGACCGCCGCTTCCATATGGCCCTGTTCCGTTCCCTCAATAACATGATCCTCAATTCCATGCTGGAGGCCATTTGGGCGGCGGACGCGGGCTTCCAGCTGGAGGCCAAAATGCCCCACCTGGCCAGTACCGTGACCAAGCACGAAAAAATCGTGGACGCCTTGGAGCGTTACGATTACATGGCTTTCGTGCGGGCCATGCTCTCCCATTACTCATCCGGCAAGTACACCAAAACGGATTCCTATGAAGAATTTTAATTTGAAGGAGGAAAACAGATGCTGATCGAAACTTTGTCTCCGGAAAAGAAGGGCTTTTCCATTGACCTGGGCCGCTTGGGGCCTCATTTTGCCACAGCGCAGCAGTTCCTGCTGACGGCGGATTTCGACGCTCTGCCCGTGGGGAAGCACGAAATCGACGGGGAAAACGTGTTTGTGCTCATGCAGGAATACAACCAGCAGGAAAAAGAACCGAGCTACGAGGCCCATGCTGTGTATGCCGATATCCAATTGATCCTGAAGGGCAGCGAGCGCTTCCGCTGGGGCAAAGGCGTCCTGGAGCCTTTGGATGAAGCGAAGGATTTTCGCCATGCGCAGGTGGAGGAATACGTGGAATTTACCCTGCACGAAAAGCAGTTCACCATCTTTTTCCCCGGCGAGGCCCATGCTCCCGGCCTGCCGGAAAACGGCCCCGCCTTCTGCCGCAAGGCCGTCATCAAGGTGCGGGCATGACGGCTATTCTTAAAAACCTTGTTGCGACGATCCGCGCTTGTGATCTCCGGCCAAGCGCGGGAAGCTGCGCCGGGGATTCCCGAAACGTGTTTTATCCCACGTTCCGGGAATTTTTTTGCACAAAAAAAGACCGGAGGGGTTTCCTCCGGCCATGAAGATCAGATTACGCCAAAACCTGTTTCAGTGCATCCTGCAAAACCTGGGAGCAATTGATGCCACGGCGCTCTGCCATCGTTGCCATCCACGCGGGGAGAGATACGTTCTTTCGGACGGAGCGGTTGTCATTCAGACGGCGATATTTATCAAGTGTTTTTCCGATCATTTCACTTCAAAATGTGGTGGTGATGATATGACCAGGGAGAAAGCTCGGTTACGATACTCGGCTACAGGCATACGATGCAGGTTCACCGTATACCAGTAACCCCTGGGGGACAGGTGGATTGGAGGCCATGAAGGGTAAACAGAGGAGCTACTCGTATACGGTGCTTCCCCGGAAACCCCTGGAATCAGGGCCTGAAGCCAAAAAAGTTACAACCCTCATCTCGTATCAAGATAAGGGTTGTGATGTGGCGCGCCCTGGGGGATTCGAACCCTCGACCTTTTGATTCGTAGTGACAGCAAACCCGTTTTCTTTGGTTCTCTGCAACGGCGCAAACCGTTATAAATCAAAGGTTTTCACTCGTGGAAGAATTTGGAACGGCGCCGTTTTTCGGCTGGGTAGTCCCCAAAATAGTCCCCAAATCCTCCACGGTGAGCACAGCCACGCACGCGCGAACGCACACATGCACGCAGGCGCCCGCGTTTGCCGCCATTTTGCCGTATATTTACCACCTCCGGGGGCGTCAGTGAACGCACAAAAAACGCACGCACCAGCAGGATGAAACACTCACGCCCGTGATACTTGCGCGCCCGCGCCCCTGCGTTTGGCATCCGCACGGATCATCTTTGGATCATGGGCCAAGTCCAGAAAAACCGCCCTACACGAGCACATCAATGATTCCTCTGCGCGAAAGCAAATAAAACGCCACCAGCAAGCCCAGGCGGGCCGCTGGCGGCTTTTTTTGATGGAGCCGGGGGAACGGTACTATTTTGCTGGAGGCCGCGAGAGGCCCCTCAAAACGCCTTGCGGCGTGCTGCACTCCGTTCACTCCTGAGATTGTTCTTCCGGCACGAACTCAACAATGTCACCAGGCTGGAGGTTTAGCGCGGCACAGATGGAAGCCAACTGCTCCCATGAGATCATCTTCCCTTCCCGTATGCGCTGGAGGGCTGTTTGGTTTATAAGGCCCGTTTGCCTGATTTTATACGTTGTGAATCCGGCAGCCTTCAATGCCTCCAGCACATCAATCTTGTATTTGATCGGCAATGAGTACACCCCCTCCCCTGGCGGGCCGCATGGAAGCGGCTTCTTTTCCACCCCTATCATATTATAGCAGAATATGCACCAGTTTCAAGAGTACATAATCGCCAAATTATGCTCCAGATATTTGTGCATGTTTCCGATATTGATATGCACCAGTTTTTGATGTATAATAATGGTGTCAGAAGGGAGGCGGAAGCCAGCCGGGTATAGCCCCGCAAGGGGAACTAAGAGCGGCGGTAAAGTCAGGCGGGATGATGGGCTACGGCTGAAAAGATAGATGCTGCCCCCAACAACGTCCCCTGGTGCTTCCTCCTCCAGCAGACCGAAGCCATCACGACACGAGGTGGCAGCCCGGAAAAGACGGGCCGCAAGCCAGCCAGGGCGTACAGGCGATGACACCCGGAAGATCGAGACGGGCGGCTCCTGTGAGAAGAACAGGGCGAACGCCGGACAGCAAGGCGTGACAGCCTGGAGAGACAGGCACCCACCACACCGAGAGGAGGCCAGAGCATGAAGTACAATCTCCAAGGGATCATGCTTGCAGCCTGGAGCAACTACCGCAGGGGAGGGATCAGCTTCGGAGAAGCCCTTCACCGCGCATGGTTGAGCGCCAAGGCGGAACCGATCAACGCCGCCCGCATCGAGGACGCCCGGCAGGAGGCCGGGGTGCTGGAGGACACCAAGACCTGGAGCGACTGGAGAAAGGCCGGGTATGAAGTGATTCACGGCAGCAAGGCCCTGTTCGGGGTTGACCTGATTTGGGGCAGCAAGGGAGACGGTGCGACCTACAAGGCGCGGTTCTTCGGAGCCTCCCAGGTTCAGGCAATCGCCGCACAATAAAAGCCCCTGTGCTTGCGATTCTTTGCAGGAGGCGCAAGGACAGAGGCAAGACCCCACACCACGGGGCGAGGCTATTATATAGGCCCCGCCCCTCCATCGTCAAGAAGGAGGAACAATAAATGCAGACTTACACACTACGACACGCAGCGCCGGGGCCATTGCGGGCCACCTGGAGGCGCTTCACCACATGGACGGAGCAGCCCATGAGCGCCCCAGCCGTCATCCTGTGCGGGGCTGTTGTCGGCCTGATCGCTGGCCCTGTGCTGTTCCTGTGCTACTTCGGATAGAGGAGGCCGCAGCTATGCAGACACACGAAGCCGAGCCGATGTATTGCCCCGATGTGTACATCAAAGCAGACCTTTCCATAGTGGACTACCCCGCACCGATCAACGAAGCCCCAGCCCTCTTGAAAGCATGGGAGGAAGCCAACGAGAACACCGACCCATACATGACCCGCTACTTCGGCAGCATGTTCCTTTTCCGGGCCGGGATGATGTACGGGATCAGGAAGGAACGCGCCCGCAGGAAGCGGGCAGGAATGGAGGCGAGATCATGACGCGCAACGTTCTGGCCATCGTAGAGGACACGAAGCCACTTATCCCTTACCAGTACGAGATAACCCTTGCGGACTTCCGGGTGCTGCTCAAGCTGGCAGAGGAAAGAAGCATGGTGGAGGCGTTCGCCGCGGCTTTCACGTTCGGCTATGCTATGGCCCTGCGAGTAACCAAGCGAGACGCAAAGCGCAAGAGACAGGCCCACGAGAGCAAGCAGGGCCGCAGCTGAGGAGGGAAAACGCATGACGCGGAAAGAATTTCAAGAGCTTATTTCTGACCTGACAGCGGAGGAATTGGCCCAGGTTTACGGTTGGCTTGCAGCCTTAATACATATGCGCGGGGAGCGCGGGAAGCTGAACGCATCTTGCAAGGCCAGCGAGAAGGAGTGAGCAGAGAGGACACCAGATCAGGAGCGACCCACGCCGGGCCGCTTTTTTGCTATGACTGCCCAGAGAAACAGATTATCTTTCGCCCCCTTGTGCGGCGTTCTCCTGGTTGTACCGGTGCACGGCTGCCTCCAGCGCCACAGCTTCCTCGTCTGTGAAGCTGACTCCTTTTAGAAGCTGCTCTTCCCCGTTCTTCCGTTTCCAGCAGCGCACGTCAAGGCGGGGGGTATCGTCTGCATACTGTACGACATTAACTTCTTTGCTGATGGATGTGCCCTGGGATAAGACCGCGATTTTTTTGATGATCTTATAAGAGAATGGTCTCCTTCCCTTCTTCTCCCGGACGCCGGGAAGTCCTTTCTCCGTTTCCTTCATGCCTTTTCAACCTCCAATAGTCGGATGATCTCGTCCCCGGTCTGCTCCGGGCTGCAAAAGTGCCATTCAATGCCGTACAGTTCGGCCATGGTGCGCATGATTCGGGAAAGGCGCTTGCTGTCTATCGGCGGGGCCTTGGGCTTCTGATCCCTGGGCAACAGTCCGGCCTTGACCTTCTCGCACAGTTCGTCATATTCTGCGGCCCTGGGGTTCTCCCACGTCTTCACATCCTCCAGCGAAAAAATCCCCGGCTCCTCGACCAGTACGATCAACCGAATCTCTGCCCGCTGCGCCCGTATGCACTCGGCGCGGAACCGTTCATGGGCGTGTATCAGATTGCTGTATACTTCCTGGAGGCCCTGCTTCACGTCAATACATGTGCTTTGATCGTTCAGGAGGGTATAGTCTCCCACGTACATCTTGGATCTGATATGCTGGAGGCCGTGTCTCTGAAAAGCCTGGAGAATGTGGCCCTTGTGCCCTCGCTTCTCCCTGGTGTCCATCTGAATAATCGTTTTCATGCGCTCACCTCGTCAGAAGGGAAGTTCTTCTTCGTCTATCTGGGTGAATCCCTGCTGCTGGTAGGCTGGTGCGCTCGGTGCTGGGGCCTCCGGCTGCGGTCTCCCCTCGTCCCTGCTGGACAAAAATTCAACCGTCCGGGCTGTCAGTTCAAGGCGGGCGGTGATCTCCTCCAGGTTGTTCCGGTAGCCGTATGCCTTGGGGTCTCCCTGGACGTACACCTTCCGGCCCTTGGCCAGATAGCGGGCGCAGTTCTCGGCCTGGTTGTCGTAGGCTGTCACCTTCACCCACTCCACGGCCTCACGGCCCCCGCGCCGTCTGGTAACGGCAACGGGAAACGTGGTCAGCACTCGTCCATCCTCCAGCACTCGGCGCTCCGGGTCTGTCCCCAGATTGCCGATGATCTGCATTTGGATCATTCGTTGCTTTCCTCCTCATCCATCCCCGGCGCGGTGGCCTCGGTGTCGGGCGGCTCCTCCTGGCTCTGATCGGCTGCGGCCTTTTCAGCACAGGCAGAACACAGGGCGCGCCCATACTTCCGCGTGGTGTAGTCCGCAACCTGGGCGGGGGGCATCTTTCCGAAGCCCTTGATCTGCGCTTTACAATCTGCGCACAAGGGGGCGGGCGCTGCTGCTGGTGCTGCTGGAGGAATCTCCGGCTTGATCCGTACAGCGTCCACCACTTCACCAAACGCCTTGACCTGCTGCACGCGGAGGATCACCCGCTTTCCGGCCCACTCCTCAATATAGGCCGTGCCGTACAGCTTGGAAATGGCTTTGCAGTTGGTGGCGTTCAGAATCAGGGGCTTTAGTCCCGGCTCCTGGAAGTGTGCAACGGTGCATTCTTCTTTCTTTCCCTCGGCTCCCATGACGATTTCCCGGCTTACCCTGGCGATGGTGGCGGTCTTTTCCTCGCCCTTGTCGAACGCATAAGCGCCCAAATAGTCCGGGTTCGTGAGTTTCTTCCAATGGGTCAGCATGTTTTATTCTCCTGCCTTTCGTTGGTGTGGGGTGCGTGGTTTATTCATCGTCCGGGATTTCTGCCCACTCGGGAAGGATCAATTCATTTTCCCCGTAGGCGGGCCACTCTCCAGCTTCCCGGCACTCTTTCAGCTTGTCCAATAGGCCCATGAGCTGCCACGTCCCCCGGTCTATGAATCCATCGGTGGCGTGGATCACGTTCACGGCGTAGGGCTCCGCTTTCTCAATGGCGATGAAGTACCAGTCCACGGGCTGCCCGCCGTTGATCGACTTGATCCCCCGGAGGTAGTGCGCGGCCTGTACGTCATAGCCGTATTTGAGCGCGTCCCGGAGAAAGGCGGCTGTGCTTGCATCGGCGCACGATTTCAGGTCAACGGCGATTCCTGGCTTCATTGCGTCCACCCTGCATTTGCACTCTATCCCGGTGGCCTGATCCGTCCAGAAGATGGGGGTCTCGGTCTGGCAATTCTCCAGCAGGGCGGCGGCGTGTTTGTCGCTGCGCACGGCCTGGGCTATCTGCTCGATGGTGCGGGCCTCCTCCTCGGTGAGAAGTTCCTTTCCTCCAGCGTTGGCAATGAACGCATCATAGGCGGCCCGTCCCTCTTTCGATCTGCGGTCAAGCCCCATGGGGAGAGTGACGTACATCTTCCGAAACTGGCGGGGCTGGAGGATCGCGGCATGGATTGCGCGACCCATTCTCCAGGCTGCTGTGTCCGCTGGCGGGTTCTCCAGGGCGTGCTTGTAATGGGCTGGGCTTTTCCTGATCCACCACAATGTTGATTTATTGACGGCTGGGGCGGCTCTGTATTCCTCCTCGGTCATGGCTGCCCCCGGTGCGGGCCGTGCGTATTTTATCGACGGGCCTTTCTGTTGCGCTTTTTTGGCCCGGTATCTCCTGTCATATTCCCGTTTTTTGTCTCTGTTCCTGGCGGCCCATTCGCGCTTATATGCCCTCCGGGCTTCCTTGGGGTCAATGGCTGCGTTTTTTTCCATGAAGAACTCCTTTGCTATTTGGTCTTGCATTAAGGTTCTGGGTCATCTCGGGTGGTTTCTCTGTTCTTCCGTGCTTCTTCCATGAGGTCATCTGAAACGGCCAACAATTCAGATTCAGAGTAATTCCGCTGGGAATACTGCTGGGCGGAAACCATTTTCCCCTTTCCCCATGATCGAAGAAGAATCTTCCAATCCTCCACCGGCCGCCCGTCCCTGCCCCTCCAGCCCTGTTTCTCCATGATTTCCCAAAACGCTTGCGCATCCACTGTCAACGCGTTTTCGCGGCAATACGTTTCGATTTCAACGAAGGTTGGTTGGTTTGGTGGTTTATTGGTTAATTGGTTTATTGGTTTATTTATTGGTTTATTTATTGGTTTACCAGCGGTTGACCAGTCGTTATCCAGTGGTTGCCCGCTGGCTTTTGGCGCGTTTCGCGCGTTGCGTTCGGTTATTTTCCAGTAATCAGAAATCCCTTCATCGGCAGATTGGCAGAGCGCTTCCAGACAATTTGATAACCGCCGATCCAGCTTTGGTAGTTCCGGGATGTCATCTGGGCAAACGTTTTTTATACGTGCCGCGTCCCAATGCTCCATGAAATGCCGAAAAACGACGTCTTTTTCCTCTGGATTTAAGCACTCAAACATCCGAAGCCCGCCGTCAGATAAGCGTGCATTTGGGACAACTGTTTTTCGTTTATACGGCATTACACCACCGCCCGCATCTGTTCCAGGATCGCCGCTTGCAGGGCTTCCAGGTTCCACCGCAACCGCCGCCGCTGATCACCGCGCCCAATAACCAGAGCAGGATATTTCCCTTCCAGGAATCCCCGGCGAAGCTCGTATTCGCTTAATCCTGTGGCCTCTGCGGCCTGTTTCGTGGTCACAAGCACCAGTTACACCCCCTCCCGGGAAAGGGATTCAATGGCCGCGAAAATGGCGTTTCTGCGTTCCTCGGAAAGTTCGTCTCGTAGCCAGCGAATGAAAGTCCATTCTGTTACCCCGCATGCTTTTGCCACTTGCCATTGTTTTAAGTTTGCCGCCTTGATTGCCTGTCTTATTTCCTGATTCATCCAACCATCCTCTCTCTAAAAGTTGTTGTTGACATTCCTCCCTGTAGCAGTTATAATTCTACATGACAACATCCGCAACAGTCAACATCTTATAGACAACATGTGACGCAAATAGGCTTAAACGACGCATTTTAAGAAAGGATGCACAAGAATGAGACAGCGGAAAGCAAACACCTCAGATTTGCCCATTTTTACGGAAAGATTTCGGTCGCTATTTGAAGAGAATGAAACACAGGAATCGTTTGGAAGTAGAGTTGGAATCGTCCGAAATACGGTAAATCAGTATTATAATGGGAAGCGCATACCTGATTCGGTTATACTTCGACAAATATGCGAACGCTGTCATGTATCTGCTGATTGGCTTTTAGGGCTATCTGATGTAAAAACACCTGATGTACAGACACAAGCCATCAGTAAAAAAATTGGGCTTTCAGAAGCAGCAATTAGAAATCTGGTACATTTACTGGACGATTCTCAACTTGATTTCCGGCTTTTGGATTCTTTTTTGTCCAATTATGAGACAGAACTATATTTTACTCTATTCTTGATGTTTCAATATGAGGCTTATTGTATAGAAAAACATAATATTTCTTCAACTGATGCAGAGGAAAACAGCAATGAAAGCATTGAAGTTCCTGATGAAATAGTGAAACACAATTTGATAAAACAATGGAAACTGCAACGCCGTATAGAAAGAGTTGAGTTTAAGAAATACAGAAGCCAACATTATTTGCAAGAAGCGCTTAATGCTCTTATCAAATCCGATGCTTTTGAGCGTATTTATCAGGAGGAGGAATCAAACAATGGCGAACCTTGAAAACAGAGGGAATGGAAGCTGGAGGGTGACTATTTCCAACGGCTACAACCCGGACGGCTCCAAGCGCCGCCTCCAGCGCACGATCAAGGTTGATCCCACAAAAACCGAAAACGCGCAGCGGAAGGAAGTTGAAAAACAGGCTGCCGCCCTGGAAACTGACTACCGCCGCCACCTAATCACAGACGGGAAGAAGATCACCATCAACGCCCTTGCGGATGAGTTCATGAGTATTCATGGGAAACGGCTGGCCATCGCCACCGCCGCCCATTATCAATACATGCTTGACGGCAGGATTCTTCCGGAATTTGGGAAAAAGTATGTGCAGGACTTGTCCCCTCGGGATATAAAGCAATTCTATCAAAAGCTGGAGAAAACCCCGGCACTGACCAAGCGAAGCAAAACGGGCGGCCTGTCCGGGAATACCATTTTGCATTATCACCGCTGTTTGCACGCAATGCTGACGTATGCCGTACGTTCGGGATATATCAGCATTAATCCAGGGGATGCGGTGGAGCCGCCCCGGAATGATCGCCAGGAAACGGCTTTCTATGAGCTGGAGGATTGCCGGAAGCTGCTGGAGGCTTTGGACGCGCTGCCGGACACTCAATGGCGGCTGTTCTTCTACATGGCGATTTATACCGGGATGCGGCCTGGGGAATTGATCGGCCTGAATTGGCAGGATATTGCCGGGAACGTTCTCACCGTCCGCGCCGGGGCCGTGTACGTGAACGGGAAAGGCACGATCCGCACAGACCGCCCGAAAACGCAGAAGTCTATCCGCATGATCGACCTGCCGCCCACGATTATGACAATCCTCCAGCAGCACCGCAGGGAACAGGCGGAATACCGGCTGGGGTTCGGCGGGAATTGGCCTGAACCCGACGCGGTATTTTCGGGGGCTTTGGGTCATCGGCTGAATATCAGCTCTCCCACCCAGAAATTCCAGAAGATCGTGAAGGAATACGGCTTGCGGCCCATCACGCTTTACGGCCTCCGGCACACCGCCGCCACGATCATGATTGCGCAGGGTTTGAACGTCCGGGATGTTGCCGCCCGCCTGGGCCACGCGCAGACCTCCACCACCCTGAACATCTATGCTCATGCCTTTATGGACGCGAACACCCGCGCCACGAATGCCATTGCTGACGCGCTGGAAAATGCCCGGAAAGAGGCAAAATAAGAGGCAGTAGTCCCCAAAACAGTCCCCAAAGGCACGAAAACAGCATACTTCCAGAAATAAGAAAAAGCCCTGAAATGCTTATGTTTCAAGGCTTTTCTTGTGGCGCGCCCTGGGGGATTCGAACCCTCGACCTTTTGATTCGTAGTCAAACACTCTATCCAGCTGAGCTAAGGGCGCATAGGCTGTTCTCTCAAACAGCTTGATTAGTATAGCAGATGCACGCGGAAAATGCAAGGGGTATTTTTGGTTTTTTTCAGAAAATATTTTTTTAAAAAAGGGTTGACAGGGAGGGAAAACGTGGTACAATACGATTGAAGGTCAAAGAAAGTCAGAAATTTGATCTTCGGAAGACGATCCTATCCCGAATGGGGGTTGATTTTATGAGCAACAATCAGTATACCCAGAAATCCATGGAAACCATCCAGCTGGCCCAGCGCATGGCCCAGGAGAGAGGGAATCAGCAATTGGAGCAGGCGCACCTGCTTTCCGCCCTGCTGAACCTGCCGGAGGGGCTGATTCCCCAGCTTTTGTCCAAAATGAATGTGGACGCGGACGCCCTGCGCCAGGGCACGGAAAGCATCATGCAAAAGCTGCCGCAGGTGCGGGGCCTTTCCCGGGAGGAAGGCAAGGTCTACATTTCCGCCGATATGGATAAGTCTCTGCGCGCCGCGGCGGACGAAGCGGCCCGGATGAAGGACGAATACATCTCGGTGGAGCATTTGTTCTTAGCCCTGATCAAGACGGCCGACAAAGACCTGGCCCCGCTGTTCAAACGGCTGAACATTTCGGAAAGCGCGTTCCTGAAAGCGCTTTCTACCGTGCGCGGGGCTGCGAGAGTTACCAGCGACAACCCGGAGGACACCTACGACGCCCTGACCAAGTACGGCTCCGATCTGGTGGACATGGCCCGGAAGGGCAAGCTGGATCCCGTCATCGGCCGGGACAGCGAAATCCGGGACGTGATCCGGATCCTGAGCCGCAAGAGCAAAAACAATCCCGTGCTGATCGGCGAGCCCGGCGTGGGCAAAACCGCCATCGCCGAAGGCCTGGCCCTGCGCATCGTGCGCGGCGACGTGCCCGACAGCCTGAAGGACCGCAGCGTGTTCTCCCTGGACATGGGTTCCCTGATCGCCGGGGCCAAATTCCGGGGCGAATTTGAGGAACGGTTAAAGGCGGTTCTGGCTGAAATCAAAAAGAGCGAAGGCAAGATCATCCTGTTCATCGACGAACTGCATACCATCGTGGGCGCGGGCAAGACCGAGGGCAGCATGGACGCGGGCAACCTGCTGAAACCCATGCTGGCCCGGGGCGAACTGCACTGCATCGGCGCCACCACCCTGGACGAATACCGCAAATACGTGGAAAAGGACGCGGCCCTGGAGCGCCGTTTCCAGCCCGTCATGGTAAACGAACCCACGGTGGAGGACACCATTTCCATCCTGCGCGGCCTGAAAGAGCGCTATGAAGTGTTCCATGGGGTCAAGATTCAGGATGGCGCTTTGATCGCCGCCGCCACCCTTTCCAACCGCTACATCACCGACCGTTTCCTGCCCGATAAGGCCATCGACCTGGTGGACGAAGCCTGCGCCATGATCCGCACGGAAATGGATTCCATGCCCCAGGAGCTGGATGAAATTCGCCGCCGCATCATGCAGCACGAAATCGAGGAAGCGGCCCTGAAAAAGGAAACCGATTCCCTCAGCCAGGAACGCCTGGCGATTTTGCGCAAGGAACTGTCCGACATGCGCGACCAGTTCCAGGAGATGCAGACCCGCTGGGAAAACGAAAAGAACGATATCGGCAAGGTGCAGAAGCTGCGCGAGGACATTGAGCGGGTGAACGCCGAAATCGAAAAGGCCAAGCAGAAATACGATCTGACCAAGGCCGCCGAATTGCAGTACGGCGAGCTGCCTAAATTAAAGGCCCAGCTGGAGGAAGCGGAAAAGGAAAGCCCTGTGAAAAACACCCTGCTGCGGGACAAGGTGACGGAGGACGAAATCGCCCGCATCGTATCCCGCTGGACGGGTATCCCTGTGAGCAAGCTGATGGAGGGCGAGCGGGAAAAGCTGCTGCGCCTGCCGGACGTGCTGCATAAGCGGGTCATCGGCCAGGACGAGGCGGTGGAGAGCGTCAGCGAAGCCATCCTGCGCTCCCGGGCGGGGGTGGCGGACGAAAACCGGCCCATCGGTTCCTTCCTCTTCTTAGGCCCCACGGGCGTGGGCAAAACCGAACTGGCAAAAACCCTGGCCGAAGCCCTGTTCGACGACGAAAAGAACCTGGTGCGCATCGACATGACGGAGTACATGGAGAAATTCTCCGTCAGCCGTTTGATCGGCGCGCCTCCCGGATACGTGGGCTATGAGGAAGGCGGCCAGCTTACCGAAGCCGTCCGGCGGCATCCCTATTCCGTGGTGCTGTTCGATGAAATGGAAAAGGCCCATCCCGACGTGTTCAACATCCTGCTGCAGATCTTAGACGACGGGCGCGTCACCGACAGCCAGGGCCGCACTGTGGACTTCCGCAACACCATCCTGATCATGACCAGCAATTTGGGCTCCAGCCAGATTTTGGACGGCATCGACGAAAACGGCCGCCTGTCGGAGGAAACGAAAGCCGCTGTTCAGGCCCTGCTGCGCAGCCATTTCCGCCCCGAATTCCTGAACCGCATCGACGATACCGTCATGTTCACGCCTTTGGACAAGGATCAGGTGCGCTCCATTGTGGACCTGCTGCTGAACCGGCTGAAAGGACGCCTGAAGGAAAAGCAACTGAACCTGCGCCTCACCGACGCGGCTTTCGACCGGCTGATGGATCTTGGCTACGATCCCGTTTACGGCGCGCGGCCCATGAAGCGGGTGCTGCAATCCAAGGTGGAAACCCTGGTGGCCCGCAAGCTGATCGCCGGGGACATCCTGCCGGGACAGACCATCGTGGTGGACGCACGGTCAGGCGAGGATTTCACAGCGGCAGCAGAATGACAAGGAATGATTCCGGGCCGGAAGAAACGCTCTTCCGGTCCTTTTAGCATCCTTTTTCTGTTTTGTCATACAATGATGGAAAGGGGGTGGCAGGGGTGAGTCTTTCGGAACTGCGCACCAAGGACGTGGTGAACACCCGGGATGGAAAGCGCTTAGGCAAGGTGATGGACATTGAATTTGACGAAACGGACGGGCGGGTGGACGCCCTGGTGGTGCCGGGGGAATTCAAAGTGGGCAGCATGCTGCGAGGGGAAAAATGCGGCATCGTGATCCCTTGGCATCGCATCTGCAAAATCGGGGAAAACGTGATCCTGGTGGAGCTGGAGCCGGGGGATATCTTGGACGATTGATTGTCGAAATATTTTTGAAACAATTTTGTAAAAAACGATAGACAAGCGACACAAAATAAGGTATAATTCAACGCGGGACATACCAAAGTATGTATAAAAATCGCCAACGATGAAAAAAGGATGATGCAGGATGAAGTGCCAGTTCTGTAATTGCGCGGACAGCCGCGTGGTGGATTCCCGTCCGACGGACGACGGCAATTCCATCCGCCGCCGCAGGGAATGTATCCATTGCGGCCGCCGTTTTACTACCTATGAAAAGGTGGAAGTGCAGCAGCTTTTGGTGGTGAAAAAGGACAATTCCCGGGAGTTGTTCGATCCCCAGAAGGTGCGCAGCGGCATCATCGCGGCCTGCCACAAGCGGCCCGTTTCCGCGGCTGATATTGAAAAGCTGGTCAATTCCATCGAGCAGATGGCCTATAATAATTTACAGGAGGAAATCACCACCCGCCAGATCGGCGAAATGGTGATGGAATCCCTGCGCAAGCTGGACGAGGTGGCCTATATCCGCTTTGCTTCCGTGTACCGTTCCTTTACCGATATCCCCACTTTCATGCAGGAATTGAAGGCGCTGGTGGAGGACAGGGACGAGCGGAAGGAATGAACGGCTTTTTCGATCCCATCGGGGGATGGCCGAAACGCGCACAATATCCGCCCGCCAGAGCGGTTTTGCACAAAATAGGATGTTTTTTTTGTTAAGATTTGTTTTCCTTGCAAATTCGTGTTTTTTTCTATATAATATGGTTGGAAATCAAACGATAAAACAAAGGGGAGTCGATTCCAATGAAAATTTTGATCGTCAACGCCGGTTCTTCCTCGCTGAAATATCAGCTGATCGACATGGACAACGAAGAAACCCTGGCCAAGGGTTTGGTGGAGCGCATCGGCATGGGCGGCGACGGCCACGCCAACATGAAAGTGGACGATAAGACCGTCTGCGACGTGGTGGAGCCCATCCCGGATCACGTGAAGGCCTGCCATCTCATGCTGGGCTTCCTGACCGATCCCGAAAAGGGCGTTGTCAAGGATATGAGCGAAATCGGCGCTGTGGGCCACCGCGTGCTGCACGGCGGCAATAAGTTCTCCGAATCCGTCGTCATCAACGACGACGTGCTGGCCGCCATCGAGGAATTCATTCCCCTTGGCCCCCTGCACAACCCCGCCAACCTGATGGGCATCAAGGCCTGCCAGGAGGTCATGCCCGGCACCCCCATGGTGGCCGTGTTCGACACCGCTTTCCACCAGACCATGCCCCCCAAGGCATATATGTACGGCGTGCCCTATGAATATTATGAAAGGCTGCATGTGCGCCGCTACGGCTTCCACGGCACCAGCCACCGGTTCGTCAGCAAGCACGCGGCGGAATTCATGGGCGTCAAACCCGAGGACGTGCGCATCATCACCTGCCACTTGGGCAACGGCTCCTCCCTGGCCGCCGTGGCTTACGGCAAGTGCGCGGACACCTCCATGGGCCTCACGCCTTTGGAAGGCATGATTATGGGCACCCGCTCCGGCGTGATGGACCCCGCCGTGGTGCAGTACATTTGCAATAATGACCACATTTCCGTGGACGAAATGCTGAATATCTGCAATAAGAAGAGCGGCCTGCTGGGCATTTCCGGCCTGTCCAACGACATGCGCGACATCGAAAAGGCAACCTTCGTGGACAAGAACCCCCGCGCCAAGCTGGCCTGGGATATGCTGATCTATGAAATCACCAAGTATATCGGCTCCTACATCGCGGGCATGAACGGCGTGGAAGCCATCGTGTTCACCGGCGGCATCGGCGAAAACACCAACCGCCTGCGCGAGCAGGTGATCGACGGCCTCAGCTGGATGGGCATCAAGATCGACCATGCCAAGAACGACGCCATGAAGCCCGGCCATGCCGAGGATACCGACCTGACGGCCGAGGGCAGCCGGGTGAAGATCCTGGTGATCCCCACCAACGAGGAAATCGCCATCGCCCGGGACACCCTGGAACTGGTGACCAAGTAATTTATCGTTTGCACATCTGCCCCAAGGGATGCCGTCCCTTGGGGTTTTTGAACAAAAAGATCGCCGCGTTCTGCGGCGATGTGGAAAAAGCCTGTCAATAAGCAAGACGGGCACGCCCGTTATAAATTGAGGCTTTATTACCGGTTCAGATAAGCCTGCAGGGTTTGCAGGTGGTTTAGCAGGGTGGTACGGGCGTCCAGAGTGGGCGAAGTGGATTGCAGGATCAGTTCTTCCAGCGTTTCCAGATCGCTGTAGAGGGTGGGAAACACGTCGTCCGGCACCATGCTGGCGCCTTTTCCGTCCAGAGCCACCGTGATGCTGTTCAATTGTTCCATGTAAAAGATATACTGGCGCACCCGGCCGATGCGGGATGCAGCGCTGGAAGTGACGATACTGCCCAGCCGGTTCACTTCGTCGATCGCCGAGGTGCAAGCGCCGTACACGCGCTGGCGCAGCTGCACCTGCACCTGACCGTGATAGCCCCTGCCGGGGAAATACAGTACGCCGAATACGATAGCGGCAGTCAGCAGCACCGCGCAGGTGATCAGCAATACCCGCCGCTGCAAACGAAGATCGGCGTTGGTGAGCTGTATGCGGGGCCGCGAGTTTCGATACATCATTATTCGCTCCTTCTTTCCCGAAAAAGTGGGGATTCACCGTTGCGAAAACGGTTTTTTGGGGTTATAGTGGGGGTTACGGCCCAATTATACCACAAGAACGGCCGTTCGTAAAGAGCACCGTCAAAACAAGTGGTTTTTCGACTTTTTCCTTGTCAAGTAATGTTGGATATGGTAAAATCATTTTATCGACGGAAACAAAGAGAGGGGCAGATCGTCATGAGCGAAAAGAAAAAGCTATCCACGGGCAAGGTATGGTGCTTTGCCATCGGCCAGTTCGGCTGGTCCATTTTGAGCGCGCTGATTTCCAGCTTCCTGGTCAGCTATTATCAGCCGGATTTGGCTACCCAGGCGGCGGGCCAGCCCATTTTCATTCCACAAGGCCTGGTGATTTTCGGTTTCCTGACCATCTTAGGCGCTATCACCTGGTTCGGCCGCATTTTCGACGCCGTTACCGACCCCTGGATCGCTTCCCTGTCCGACCGGTGCAAGTCCAAGGCCGGGCGGCGCATTCCCTTCATGCGCGCTGCCGCCGTTCCTTTCGCCCTGGCCACCGTGCTCACCTTCTGGAGCCCCATTGGCAGTGAAAGCTGGCTGAACGCGGGCTTCCTGTTCCTGATGCTGACGCTTTTCTACCTGTTCATGACCATGTACTGCACGCCCTACAACGCCCTGATCCCCGAACTGGGCACCGACCAGAAGACCCGCATGGCCATTTCCACCTCCATTTCCTTCACGTTTATCGCCGGTATGGCGGTGGCCTACATGGCCCCGGTCATCTGGGGCATGCTGGAGGGCGTTGTGGGGGATCGGGTGCTGGCTATCCGCATCACCTTCACGGTCATGAGCCTGATCGGCTGCGTGTGCATGTTCGTGCCGGTGTTCACCATCAAGGAAACGGATTACGTCACCGCCCAGCCCAGCCAGTCCACCGCATTTTCCTCTTTGAAGGCCACCTTCCGCAACAAGGATTTCCGCATTTTCGTGGCCTCCGATATCATCTATTTCTTAGGCATCACCATGTTCCAGAACGCCATGCTGTATTTCGTCACGGCGCTGCTTAAGCTGCCCGAGGCCATGAGCACCACCTATTTCGTGGGCATGACGGCCCTTTCCGTGCTGTTCTATCCCCTGGTGAGCAAGCTGACCCCCAAGATGGGCAAAAAGAAGCTGATCCTGATCGCCTTCTGTATTTTCACCGTGGCCTTTGCCTATACCGCCACCCTGGGCACGTTCCTGCCCGTGGCTGCGGAGATTCAGGGCTATATCCTGTGCGTGCTGGCCGCCCCGGCCATGGCGATTTTCGGCATCCTGCCTCAGGCCGTTGTGGCGGATATCGCGGAATGCGACGAGATCGAAACCAAGGAAAACCGCAGCGGCATGTTCTACGCCGCCCGCACCTTCTCCATGAAAATGGGCCAGGCGGTGGCGATGCTGCTGGTGACCAGCCTTGGCACCATCCGGCAGGATATCGGCCTGGGCTACCGCATCGTAGCCATCTGCGCGGCGGTGGTGTGCGTCATCGGCGGGCTGCTGTTCCTGGCTTACAATGAGAAGCGGGTATACAGCAAGATCATGAAATAATCCTGGAGTGATGAAAATGGACGAGCGTTTCAATGCGGATGGGCTGGTGCTTTCGGATCATTACGCATCCACCATGGAAAACGCGGTGCTGCCCTATCTGAAAGCGCGGCAAAAGACCCATACCGTGCAGGGCGCGGGCGGAAAACCCCTGTACTGCGTAAGCTGCGGCGCGGACGCGCCCAAGGGCACGGTGCTGGTGCTGCACGGGTTTACGGAATGTGCCGAAAAATTTGCGGAACTGATGTATTCCCTGCTGCAAAACGGCTTTTCCGTGGTGGCCTACGATCAGCGGGGGCACGGCTGTTCCTGGCGGGACGACGCGACGAAAAAGGACGTTTCCCTGACCCACGTGAGCGATTTTAACGAATACGAGCAGGACCTTTCCTGCGTCTGCGAAACTGTGCTGAAAAAGATGCCCAAGCCCTGGATGATTTTTGCCCATTCCATGGGCGGCGCTGTGACCAGCCTGTTTTTGGAGCGCCACCCGGACGTTTTCAGCCGGGCGGCCCTGTGCGCCCCCATGATCGCGGCTATTTTAGGCAACATCCCCGGCCCTGCTGTCAACATCATGTGCCGCTGCTTCAAGCTGATCGGCATGGGCGGCAAGCGGGTGTTTATCTCCAAGCCCTACGAAGGCCCGGAGGATTTTAACACCGGCTTTGCAACCAGCCGGGAACGCTTTGACTGGTTCGATAAGGTGAAGCACGACCACAAGGAATATTGGAACAACGGCCCTTCCTATTCCTGGACATTGGAAGCCATCAAGGTGACCAAAAAGCTGCTGGCCCCCGGCGAACCGGAAAAGATCGCTTGTCCCGTCAGGCTGTATACCGCCGAGGACGACGCCTGCGTATATCCCGAGCCCCAGCGCCAGTTCATCAACCGGGTGAAGCAGGGGGAATGGGCCTTTGTGAAGGGGGCCAAGCACGAAATTTACCGTTCCGAGGACGGGGTCCTGTTTCCCTGGTGGCACGATGTGCTGGCATTTTTGAAAAAAGGCGCGGAATAATCAAACGGGCAGACGGAAGAAAAGCCGTCTGCCGTTTTATAAGGAGGGATGCTTCATGACGGAAGCCTTGCGGCCCAGCGAAAAGCAGCTTCGGTTTATGGATTGGGAGTTTGGCGCGTTCTTTCACTTCGGCATCCGCAGTTTTTTTCCCGGCCACAGGGATTGGGATAACAAGCCCATGCCCGCCGGAGCCTTTGATCCCGATCAACTGGACTGCGGCCAGTGGATCCGCACGGTGAAGGAAGCGGGGGCGGCTTACGCCATCCTGGTGTGCAAACATCACGACGGCTTCGCCAACTGGCCCACTCGGTATTCCCGTTACAGCGTGGCAAGCGCCCCCTGGAAGGATGGACGGGGCGACGTGGTGCGGGAATTTGTAAACGCCTGCCGGGCTTACGGCCTCAAGGTGGGGCTGTATTATTCTCCGGCCCAGTGGGGCGGGGAAGCCTCTTTTGGGGACGCGAAAAGCTACGACGATTATTTCATCGGACAGATCACGGAGCTGCTCACCGGTTACGGAAAAATCGATTACCTGTGGTTCGACGGCTGCGGATCGGAGAAGCATGAATTTGACAAGCCGCGCATCATTAAGGCCATTCGTTCCTTACAGCCGGATATTCTGATCTTCAACATGTGGGACCCGGATACCCGCTGGATCGGCAATGAGGACGGCTATGCCCCCATGAACAACCCCAGCGCGCGCACTGACCTGGATTTTTCCGTGCTGACCACGGAAAAGGAAGCGCTGGACCGGACCCGCTTCCTGCCCGCCGAATGCGACTGCATGCTGCGGGATACCTGGTTCGACTGCGCGGACAACGAGGACAGCATCAAACCGGCGGAAGAACTCATGGGCATGTACGAAATGAGCGTGGGCCGGGGAGCCAATTTCCTGCTGAATATCGGGCCCAACCGCCACGGCCTGCTGAACGAAAAGGACCGGCAGCGGGTGCTGGAATTCGGCGCGCTGCTGAAAAAACGCTATGGCGCACCGCTTGCAGCGTTTGGCGATATGAGCCGGGAAAGCGAAACCCAATGGACGCTCTCTCTGCGCCCCGGGGAAGCAAAGCCCCTGGTGAACCGGGCGGTGATCCGGGAGGACGTAAGCGCGGGGGAACGGGTGCGCGCTTTCCGGGTATACGCTCAACTGCCGGGGTACAGCGGAGAAAGCATCTGCGTGTACCAGGGGCAAACCATGGGCCATAAAGCCATTTGCCTGTTCCCAGCCATCCGCACGGGTAAGATCACCGTGGAAATCATCCAAGCGGATGGGAAAGCGAAGCTCCGGGATATTCGGGCGTACTTTGCGGAATAAACGATTCTTCAAGATCGAAAAAGCCCCTTGTAAAACATGCAGGGGGTAAGCTGTTATAATTCCACGATCTCCGCGTTTTCGATGGCCGTCTGGATCAGGGCTTCCTGATCCAACTGTTCCTCGCCCTTTTTGATGAGCGCTTCCTTGGGCTTGGTGGCGGGGTGGCGGGGAGTGAACACGGTGCAGCAGTCCTCGTAGGGCAGGATGGAGGTATCGTAGGTGCCGATTTTCTTGGCGTACTCCATGATGTCGATTTTGTCAAAGCCGATCAGGGGCCGGTAAACCGGCATGGTTTCAACCACCTCGTTGGTGGTGATCAGCGCTTCCATGGTCTGGCTGGCTACCTGGCCGATGGATTCCCCGGTGATCAGGGCCATGGCTTCCTCTTTTTGCGCGATGCGCTCTGCAATGCGCATCATGTAGCGCCGCATGATGAGCGTGGTGTAATCCTCCGGGCATTTTTCGTGGATTTTCATCTGAATGTCCGTGAAGGGCACCACATACACCCGGATGCCGCAGCAGTATTCGGACAGGATTTTGGCTAAATCCAGCACCTTCTGCTTGGCGAATTCGCTGGTGTAGGGGAAGGAATGGTAGTGCACCGCCACCAGCTGCACGCCCCGCTTGGCGATCATGTAGCCCGCCACCGGGCTGTCGATGCCGCCGGAGAGCAGCAGCGCCGCCTTGCCCCCGGTGCCCACGGGCATGCCGCCCACGGCGGGGTAAACCGTGCAATATAAATACGCCTGATCCCGGATCTCGATGGACAGGATATGCTGGGGCTTGCGCACGTCCACCTTCAAACGGTCTTCGCTGCGCATGAGCACATATTCGCCCACTTTGGCGTTGATCTGGGGCGAATCCAGGAAATAGTGCTTGTCCGCCCGGCGGGCCTCCACCTTGAAAGTGCCGGAAAGCCCCTGCATCAGCTCGTTGGCCTGCTCACAAATGCCCTCGAAATTGTCCTTTTCCATTTCGATGGCCGGGGCGATGGAGTGTACGCCGAACACCTTGGCGACGCGCTGCATGCAGCCGTCCAAATCGGCGGCGTCGCTGATGAAGATGCGGGCGTCGTGGAGCCACACCTGGGCCCCGAAGGGCCTGGCGGCTTCCTTCACCCTTCTGACCAGGGCTTTGAGAAAATAGGGCCGGTTCAGGCCCTTCAAATAGATTTCGCCGTAGCGAACCATGAGCAGCTTTCGCATGGATATTTCCCTCTTTTACCGTCGTTGATATTTGGACAAAATGGCGTATTGGCGCTGAATGGCTTCCACCGTCTGCCGCATTTCCTCCAACCTGTTTTCCGGGCACAGGGAAAAGCGCAGGGCGGTTTCGGCGTATTTCTGGGGCGTGTTCATGGCCTTTAACACTGCGCTGATCCGCTGCTTGTAGGAGGAACAGGCGGAACCCATACCCACGTAGACCCCTTCCCCTTCCAACGCGTGGAGCATGGTTTCCGACCGCACCGGGGGCAGGGACACGTTCAGGATATGGGGGGCGGACGCTTCACTGTCCGGCTCCGGGCCGTTGACGCGGGCTTCGGGGATCGCTTCCCGAATGAGCTGCCACAGCAGCAGCTTATTTTCCCGCATGCTGTTTTCCTTGGGATAATGCTGGATCGCCGCCAATAGCCCGGCGATGCCGGGGGTGTTTTCTGTGCCGGAGCGCAGGGAACCTTCCTGGCCGCCACCCATCTGGCGGGGATTCAATTGCACCCGGGGCCCCATGACCAGCGCGCCGATGCCCTTGGGGGCGTGGATTTTGTGGCCGGAGAGGGCGTAGGTATCGGCCCCGCAGGCCGCCATATCAAAGGGTACGCGCAGGAAGCCCTGCACCCCGTCCACATGGAAGTGGGCGTAGGGCGCTTTTTCGTTCCGCAGACGGGCGATTTCCTTCAAGGGCTGAACGGCCCCCGTTTCGTTGTTCACCTGCATGCAGCAAATGAGCATCACGTCCGAGGAAAGCAGCTTGTCCAGCGCGTCCAAATTCACGATGCCCCGGTGATCATAGGGGATTTCAATGGCTTCCAGCCCGCAATTCTGACAGGCTTCCTTCACGGCGGGATGCTCCCCGGCACTGTACAGCACTTTGCCTTGGCGCACCTTGGAGGCGCGGCCCAAAATGGCTAAATTGTCGGCTTCCGTGCCGCCGGAAGTGAATACCACCTTGGAGGCCATGGGCGCGTGAACGGCTTTGAGGATTTCCTCGCGGCAGGCCATCATGGCCTTCTGCGCCGCCAGGGCGGGGGCGTACAGTGCGGACGGATTGTAATACGCTTCCCGCATACACTGTACCATGGCCTCGGCGGCTTCGGCGCACACGCGGGTGGTGGCGCTGTTGTCTAAGTAGATGGACATCTTTTGATAATCTCCGATTGACAGTTATCAGGCAATAAGAGTTGAGAGTTGAGAGCGGAGAGTTGAGATGATTGCGATGAAGGGACGAGAGAATACATTTTTCAGAACTATATAAATCTCAACTCTCAAATCTCCACTCTGAATCAGTTGTTCTGCCACACTCCCTGGGGCAGGCTGCGCTTGATCATGCCGAGCATTTCTTCGTTGGGCTCGATGATAATAATGTGCTTTTCCCCGTTCTTCTGATAGTAGAAGTAGAGCAGCTCCGCTTCCCGGTTCAAAAACCAGTTGGTGCGCTTGATGCCCTGCATGTTGATATAGCGGTTGAAGGAACCGGACGACACCAGACCGCAGGCTTCCAGGTTTTTGAGGTTCATGGTGCCTAAGTTCTTGCGCTTTTTATTGTTGAACACCTGGGCAAAATCCAGCTGGCCGTTGGTGAAAGTGTATTCATATTCCAGCTTGATGCGATCCTTGTAAATGTAGATGAACACGGCAAGGCCGCCGAACACCACAAGCTGAGCCAGCGTGATAAAGAACTCTGCGCCGAAGCCGTACTGGCTCAGCACAGCGGTGATGGAGGTGAATTGCAGAAATGCCATGAAGCCCATCAGGATCAGCGAGATCCAGCCGAAGATATAGGCGGCTGCCTGCATGCCGCGGTTCTGTTTGGTAACGACCTGTTCCATAAATTGATCCATCATTGCGGGTATCCTCCTTCAAAATTGAAAGCATGATGCTTCCGTCAAATGCAAATCAGCGTGACCGTGACGCCCACGATCAGCCCGCCAAGCACCTCCAAGGGGGTGTGGCCCACCAGCTCCTTGAGCTGCTTTTCCGTAATGGGCTTGCCTTCCACCAGCATTTCGGTGATGATCTGGTTGAGCACCTCGCTCTGACGGCCCGTTTCCCGGCGCACACCCAAAGCGTCATAAATCACCACGGCGGCCAGGGCGAGCGCGATGGCGAACATGCTGGAGTGCACGCCCTCCTGAAACGCAATGGAAATCACCAGGGAAATGACCAGCGCCGTATGGGAGGAGGGCATGCCGCCCATGCCGAAGCAGCGCCGCCAATCCAGCTTTTTATTCAGCCAAAGGTTGATCAGCACTTTGATAAGCTGCGCTGCCGCCCAGGAGAAAACGCCGCATCTCAGCGGCCCGTTGCGCCATAAATCCACAAAAAACTGCACTCAGATCGCCCCTCGTTCTATTGTACGCGATGCAGGGATGAAAACGCAAGGTTTTTTAGATCGTCCGCCGCACCGCCGAAAACTTCCAGCGCTTTCACCGCGGCGTCAATATGGGCGGCGGCATCCCGTTTCGCCTGGTCCAGCCCAACGCAGGCGGGCCAGGTGAGCTTTCTTTCCGCCGCGTCCTTTCCTAAGGTTTTGCCCATCAGGGCGGGGTCGCCTTCCACGTCCAGGATATCGTCCACGATCTGGAAAGCCATGCCCAGATGATAGCCGTAGGCGCGCCCCGCTTCGATTTGCTTTTCATCCGCGCCGCCCAAAATCAGCCCGGCGGTGACGGGGGCGGTGAGCAGGGCGGCGGTTTTGCCCCGCTGGATCTCTTCCACCAGCGTTTTTTCCGGCGCGGCGCCTTCGTTGGTCACGTCCAGCACCTGGCCCCCCAACATGCCGCCCACGCCCGCCGCGCTGGCGATTTCGCCCAAGGCGCGGAACGCATGGGGATGATTGGACGCCGCCATGATTTCAAAAGCGTGGGTCAGCAGGCCGTCGCCCGCCAAGATCGCCATGGCCTCGCCGAACACCACGTGATTGGTGGGTTTGCCCCGGCGCAGGGTATCGTTGTCCATGGCGGGCAGATCATCGTGGATCAGGGAATAGGCGTGGATCATTTCAAGCGCCGCCGCAAAGGGCAGAGCGGCCTCCACATCGTCCCCAGCCAGCGCGCAGGCCATGAGCAGCAGGCAGCCCCGCAGGCGTTTGCCGCCGCCGAGCAGGCTGTACCGCATGGCCTCCCGCAGTTTTTCCGGCGCGCCGGAGAAGGAAAGGCTGTCCAGATAGGCTTCCAGCCGTTCTTTGTAAGCGTTCAGCGTTTCTTTCGGGGTCATGGCGCGTCCTCCATGGGCATGGTCTGGCCGCCGGACAGCTCCAGCATGCGTTTTTCCGCCGCGTTTAGTTCTTCGGTCAGTTGTTTGGACAGCTTCATGCCCGCCTCGTAAGCGGTCAGGGCTTCGTTCAGCGGAAGAGAGCCGCCCTCCATTTTTTTCACCAAATCCTCCAGATCCATCAGCCGGTCCTCAAAGGATGCTTGCTTCTTCGCCAAAGGGATCCTCCTTCCGTCTGTTGAGCGTTTTCACCCGCAGGGTGCCGTCCTGCAATAGCACGGTCATTTCCTCCGCCGCCTGATCCACCTGAGTCACGGCGGTTTTGCCGTTTAACAGGATGGCGTAGCCCCGGTTCAGCGCCTGCCGCGGCCCTAAGGCGTTCAGTTTGTCGCTCAGGGCGGCGGTTTGGGCTTTCAGCAGGGAGAGCTTTTTTTCGGTCACGGCCTGCAGGCGGTGGCCCAGCAGGTCGGCCCGGGCCTTAAAGTCCCGCAGCAGGGCGGCGGGGTGCCGGGCGGCCAGCCGTTTTTCACACAGCGCCAGCCGGGATCGGCGGGACAAAATCAGGTTTTCCCCGGCCCGTTCCATGCTTGCCCGCATTTTCTGGATGGTGGCCAGCAGCGCGTCTTTCTCCGGCACGCACACCTCCGCCGCTACGGATGGCGTGGCGGCCCGCACGTCCGCCGCCAAATCGGCCAGCGTCACGTCCACCTCGTGGCCCACGGCAGACACCACCGGCACCGGACAGGCGGCGATGGCGCGCACCACGATTTCTTCGTTGAACGCCCATAAATCTTCCAGGGAACCGCCGCCCCGGCCCACGATGATCACGTCCACCTGGGGCAGGGACGAGATTTCCGCGATGCCCCGGGCGATGTCCTCCGCCGCGCCCTCGCCCTGCACCTGGGCGGGCCGCAGAATGATCTGCATGGCGGGAAAGCGGCGGCGGGTAACGGTGGCAATATCGTGGATCACCGCGCCGGAACGGGAGGTGACCACGCCGATGGCCCTTGGCAGCAGGGGGAGAGGCCGCTTTTTCGCTACGTCGAACAGCCCTTCCTTCATCAGCTTGTTTTTCAGGGCCTCCAGCTTTAAAAACAGCTCGCCCACACCGTCCCGGGTCATGGATTCGGCGTAAAACTGGTAACTGCCCCGCTCGGGATACAGGCCCACCGCCCCGGTGAGCACCACCTTCATGCCGTTTTCGGGCCTGAAATCCAGGCGCATGTTGTACTGCCGAAAGCACACGCACTGGATCATGCACGCTTCGTCCTTCAGGGTAAAATACCAGTGGCCGGAAGCGTATTTCTTGAAATCGCTGATCTCTCCCCGCAGGGAAAGAAAGCGCAGGGAAGGGTCGCTTGCCAGGGCGCGGCGCACATAATCATTCAATTCGGAAACCGTCAGCGTCCAGGGCATTTGCGAACCTTCCTTTCGCGGAAAGAGTTGAGAGTTGGGAGTTGAGAGTTGAGCGTTTTATAGTGAGACAGAAGCCGCATTTATTCTGCCATATCATGAAAAAGCATTCTGGGCGAATAAGCTGAGATTTTTCATCAAAATAGTATTCATCGAACATGAAATGCATTTTGACCGACAAAATAAATCTCAACTCTCAACTCCCAACTCTTCGTTTTTATCCTTTCCGTTCCGCCGCTTCCACGGTGTTTTCCATCAGCATGCAAATGGTCATTTTGCCCACGCCGCCGGGCACGGGGGAGATGTACCCCGCCACCTTTTCCACACTGTCAAAATCCACGTCGCCCACTACTTTGCCGTCCACCCGGTTGATGCCCACGTCCACCACGGCGGCGCCGGGCTTCACCATATCGGCGGTGACGAATTTGGGCTTGCCAACGGCGGCCACCAGGATATCCGCCCGGCGGGTGTGGGAAGCAAGATCGGCGGTGCGGGAATGGCAAATCGTCACGGTGCAGTTTTCATTCAGCAGCAGCATAGCCACGGGCTTGCCCACGATGTTGCTGCGGCCGATGACCACCGCTTCCTTACCCTTGAGGGGCACGCCGCTGGCTTTCAGCATGTGCAAAATGCCCTTGGGTGTGCAGGCCACCACGCCGGGCTGGCCGGTGAACAGCTTCCCTGCGTTTTCGATGTGGAAGCCGTCCACGTCCTTTTCGGGGATGATTTTGGCTAAAGCCTTTGCTTCGTCCAAATGCTTGGGCAGGGGAAGCTGCACCAGGATGCCGTCGATCCGGCTGTCCTTGTTCAGGCGGTCGATTTCCGCTTCCAGTTCCTCCTGGGTGGTTTCGGCGGGCAGGCGCAGGGTTTCGGACAGGATGCCCAATTCCTCGCAGGCTTTGCCCTTGTTGCGCACATACACCTGACTGGCGGGGTCGTCCCCCACCAAAATCACCGCCAAACCCACCGTGCGGCCAGACGCTTTCAGGGCGTCCACCCGATTTTTAAGCTTTGCCATCTGCTCCGCGGCCAAAACCTTGCCGTCCATCAAAATCGCCATAGAGAACTCCTTCAAACATATTTGCATTGATGTTTTGACGCTTAATGAATATCATTATCTGGAGGGATGCGCCTTGCGTTAGGCTGTCGGTTGATTCGCGGCAGCATGTACAGATACTTGTCCCTTATTCTTTGTACAAATTTCCAGATCATGTAATCCGATCAGCGCCACGCCCACGGCGTTGTCGCCGGAGAACTCGGGACGGCCAAAAAACAGATTTAAGCCTGTCCGCCGTTTTTCGTTCCGCTCCGCCAGCATGTTCCGCAATAAGCGGGAGGACGCGACGCCCCCGGCGATCAGCACGTCCTTGACGCCGCTTGTCTCCGCTGCCGCCTGCACCAGCCGCAGCACCGTGCGGCACAGTACGCCGTACACCTCGGCGGCCACGTTTTCCCTGGCTTCATCCGCTTCGACCATGCGCATCAGCTGCGCTTCCGCCCCGGATAAATGGCAGCGCAGGCCGTCTGCTTCAAAGCTGACGGGCACGCGGTTTTTGTTTTCTCCCTTTACTGCCAGTTCCTCCAAATACGGCCCGGCGGGGAAGGGGAGGCCTAACTTCACGCCGATCCTGTCCACCAACTGCCCGGCGTGGAGATCGCAGGAAGTGCCAAGGGGCGTCAGTGCGTCTCCGTCGATCAGCAGGGTATCGGTGGTGCCGCCGGACAGATGCAGGGCCACAAATCGGCTGGCTTCCAATCCTGTACCATATTTCGCGGCGGCGATGTGGCCCCGCTGGTGGGTGGTGGTGAAAAAGGGCACGTTCAGCGCCGCTGCCAGGGCTTTTCCCTGGCTCACGCCCACCTGAAACACGGGCATATAGGAATCTTCGCCGTCACGGGGGCTTGCGGATGCGCAGACGCAATCGATCTTCTCTCTGTTTTCGGTCAGCAGCGGCAGCAGCACCTGGGGAAGCTGCCTTACATGCGCAAAAACGGCCTCGCTTTGGCGAAGGCCGCGTTCACCCTTTGCTACCGGCAAAAGCCGCCGTTCCTGCCGGGGCAGGCCGTCGGCGCGGCACAGGGCGGCGGATGTGGTATAACAGCTGGTATCCAGCCCAAGGGCCAGCATCAGGCGTTTGCTCCCTGATCCCGTTCTGCCAGCAGCGTGGACAGCACACCGTTGACAAATTTGGCCGCCGTGGGGGAATCAAAGCGCTGAGCCAGGGCAACGGCTTCGTTGATCACCACGGCGTCGGGGGTCTTGCGGTCATGGCACAGCTCATAGGCCGCCACACGGAGCACGGCCCGGTCCACCTTGGCGATGCGGTCCAGCGTCCAGCCCTTGAGGCACTTTTCGATCTGCCCGTCCAATTCCGCGCCGTGGGCTTCCACGCCGGCCAGCAGAGAATCGATGTAAGCCTGATCGTCCTCCTCCGGCGTAAATTCAATCAGGCCGCGCAGGGTTTCTTCTCCGCCTTCGCCGCCCAACATCTGCTCATACACCATTTGCACGGCCGCAGCCCGTGCCGATTTACGCGACATGGATTTATCTCCGATCCTTCGTAATTATTCCTGTTCCGATTCTTGCTCCTGTTCGGGTTCGCTTTCGCCCTTCTCGGCGCTGTCGGTTTTGGCGGTGGCTTCCCGCACGGCCTTGATGATGTCGGGGTGCTCACCCCGATAGAGGATGGTTTTCTTATCCGGGATCACGCGGTTCAGCACGCTTTTCAGGACTTCCTTTTTATTCCTGACCCCGCCTAAGAAAGCGCCGGCCGCGCCCAACAGGGCGATCCACACGGTGTTCCAAAAACCCACCAAAAGCAGCAGCAGCCCCACGCCGACGGCCGCTGCGCAGGAAAAAACGGCGCATTCCGGCGTACCAACCTTGAAAACGCTTGCCACAGAGGGACGATCATTGCGGTCACTCATTGGTCTTTTCCTCCGATTCCGGTATTATTTCCGCTTCGGCAAGGGGTTCGGAAGGTGTTTCCGGCGCTTCCGGCGTTTCCGGCGTTTCCGACATTTCCGACGCGTCCGCAGCGGGAGCGGCTTCCGGTTCTTCGGGCGTTTGAACGGTTTCCGGCGCTTCGGAAGATTCGTCCGCCGCCGGTTCTTCATCGGGCTTCATCCAGGGGGAAACGGAGGGGTCCTTGGCTTCCTCTACGGCAACTGCTTCCTCGGTTTCTGCTTCGGTGGCGGCTTCCTCGTCCTCCGTGCATTCTTCCTTGGGGGGTTCGGGCACGATAGCGGGTTCGTCCGCCCGGCCGAACAGGCGCTGATGCATGGGGGCTTTCTTTTCCTCTTTCGCGGCGGCTTTTTCGGCGGGCTCGCCCTCCGGGGCAGGCTCGGCGGGCAGAACGGTATTCTGGGTGGATTCTACGGACACGCGCACTTCCTTCACTTCGATGCCGGAGGATGCCACCAGATACTGTTTGATCTGCTTTTGCAGGGAAGCCACCGCCAGAGGAATGGAAATGTTGTTGGCCAGGGTCACGATCAGATCCACCACCACACCTTCACGGGTGGTGAGGATATTCATGGTGTTGACCTGAATTTCCTCATGCAGGTCAATGCATTTCTGCACCTGGTTTTCGATGGCCTTCACCGCGATGCGCAGCTCGCCGCTTTCCGTGCGCTGGATCACGAATTCGTTGCGCTTGACGTAACAGCGGCGAAGCAGCAGCACCAAATATACGCCGAAAGCCGCCAGCAGCACGGCGAAGACGATATACGGGATATAATTTTCTATTTGAAGGCCCCGTAAAAACAGCAATACGCCGCAAGCAAGGTTCAGCAAAGCACCAAATAACAGGATCAGACGGTCCCACAGCTTCATTTTCATTGGATTCGCTCCTTTTTATACCGGATCACAGCGCTTTACGGCGCTTTTCAAAACAATACTGGATCGGCATATCAGGCGCGGACCCGGCCATGAGGCCGCTTGGGGGAAGAATCCGGCTTGGTTTCTTTCCCGGGCTGCGTCTTTTTCCGCGTTTTGGCTTTGGGGGGTTCTTCCTGGGCGGGGGCTTCCGCAGGCGTTTCCTGGGCCGCCTGATCGGCTTCCGCGGGATCGGCTTCCAAGCTGGCTTCTTCGGTGAGCACGTCGCTGTCGAATTCCGCGTCCTCTTTCACGGGCTCGTCCTGCGCTTCCTTGGGGGCTTCGGCCTCCTGCGGCTTCGGCTCTTCCTTCGGCGTTTCCGGCGTCGGCGCCGACGCGGGCGTTTCGGGCTCGGCCAGCACAGGATTCTTGGTGGCCTCCAGGATGTTCTGGGTCTGCTTCTTTTCTTTTTCAAAGCTGACGCCCTGCACGTGCACGTCCACCCGCACCACATGCAGCCCGGTCAGGCTTTCCAGGGCGCGGCGCACGTTTTCCTGCACCTCGGCGGACACCTTCTGGATGGGGTAGCCGTATTCCACGATGATGTACAGGTCCACCGCCGCTTCCTGGCTGCCGACTTCCACTTTTACACCCCGGGTGATGTTCTTGCCGCGGCCCAAAATATCGGTGAAGCCGCCGCTGACACACATACCGGCGATGCCTTCGATTTCATTGGCAGCCACACCGGCGATGGTGGCGATCACTTCATTGGCATAACTGATGGTGCCGCCGTTCTCAAGGTCCACGTCCACCTTGGTGACGGGGAGATTATCTTTCTTTGCAGTTTTCTGCGGGTTTTTTTGCGGCATACAAAAGCACCTCCTTAAAAGGATATTTCATTATAGCAGATTTTGGGACGTTTGGCAACTAAATTCCGATTTTAGCTGCGCAATCAGCGCAAAAGCGCAAAATGCTATTGATAAGACTGCCCTTTTTTATGTCTTTCTCGGAAGGGGGGGTGGGGGGAAGCCCTCTCTCTTTTAACGAAAAAACTTTCCCCACGCTTACAAATACAGTTGCATTGTAACACAGATGAACAGAAAAAGAAATGGTTTTCTTTTTGCGGGCTTATGCCCGCTTTTTCGTTTGGAAACGGTAAAAATCTGATCGAAGGTAGGATTATTGTCTTTCTCAAAAAGCTCAAAACCGGGTTTCTGGAACCCTTGAAAATCAACGTTTTTTGAAGTCGGAAACGTTTCTAATAGGTAACGCTCATCATATGGACGAGGATGTGACGGCTATTGTATTATTCCGACGCTTCCTTGTTTTCTTTCACCAAATTCTCTGGCCTTGTAAACAGCGGCAGCATCTCTTTTCGCAATTCTCCTTTAAACTCTTCATTAAAGATCGACAAATCAGCCGATCCCAACACAGAATCCACGATCATTTCAGGTGTTATCCCTCGCAATTTCATAGGATCGTTCATCTGCGTTTTCAGGTTGGAGATGGTCTTGAACTATCGTCGCATTCCAAAGTAACAGGGTCTATGAGATATTATAACCTTTTAAACTTCACCAGTATCCGTGCGAAATAATCACAGCCACTTTTCAGCCCAGGAGAAATCCTGATCTTTAAAGCAGGGATGCTTGCCATCCTTTTCGCTGATCTTGTATTCACAATCAAGCTTCGGCCATTCAATTCCTATCGTCGCATCGTTCCAAGGAATGCCGCCCTCTCCGTCAGGGTCATATACATCGGTGCATTTATAGACAAACTCGGCGGTATTGGAGAGTACGAGGAATCCGTGAGCAAACCCGGCAGGAATGTAGCACATGTTCTTTTTCTCAGCACTCAATGTCACACCAACCCACTGGCCGTAGGTCGCTGACCCCGGCCGCACATCCACAGCGACATCAAACACTTCACCACGGGTAACACGAACCAGTTTTCCTTGAGTGTGCGTTTTCTGGAAATGCAGTCCTCTCAGCACACCCTTCGTGCTTGAGCTTTCATTGTCCTGGACAAATTCGGCATCAATCCCGTAATCAGCGAATTGCTCTTTCTTGTATGTCTCCATAAAATAGCCGCGAGAATCGCCAAACACCTGTGGCTGGATTATGAAAACACCCGGAATTTTTGTTTCTTCAAATTGAAATGCCATTACAGTCCCGCCTCCCCTAAATATCTTCTCACAGCGTCCTTCCAGTCCGGAAGAGGCTTGAAGCCTGACTCGATCAGCTTTGACTTGTCAAGTCTGCTATTTTTGGGCCGCGCCGCTTTTGATAAACCGTACTCCGCTGTGGTCACCGGAATCACCTTGGTATTCAAACCGTACTGTTGGTAGAATTCCACACAGAAATCATACCAGCTGATGTACCCACCATCATTGGTAGCATGGTAGTAGCCGTATTGATTCGTCTCGATCATGTCCGCGAGAAGACGGGCGAGGTCGAGCGTATAAGTAGGCGTGCCGATCTGGTCATTCACAACCCTGACAGCATCATGCGTTTTGCCAACGCTGATCATTGTCTTGATGAAGTTTTTACCGTTGAGACCAAAGGCCCAAGCAATGCGGACAATGAAGAACTTTTCCAAGATACCGGCCACGGCCTGCTCACCCTCAAGTTTTGTCTGGCCGTAATAGTTGAGCGGGCTGTAGCTCTTATCGTCTGGCTGCCAGGGGCGCTCGCCTTTTCCGTCAAACACATAGTCAGTGGAAAGATAGAGCATTTTTGCATCGACAGATTTTGCCGCTTCAGCTATATATTTTGTGCCGTCCACATTGATGGCATGAACCTTTTTCTTATTCTCCTCATCTTCCGCGGCATCCACAGCGGTCCATGCGGCACAATGGATAATGGCGTTTGGCTTTATCTTTTCTATTGTCTCTGCCACAGCCTTTTGATCTGTTATATCAAGCTGTACATAAGGGGCTGTGACTGCTTCACTGTTATCCTGGATGCCAGAATAACGCGGAGCAATGTCAGATCCGACCGCTTCAAGCCCTCTGCCCACGGCATGATTGACCACATCGTGCCCGAGCTGCCCGCCAACGCCTGTTACAAAAATTTTCATATCCCTAATCCTTACTATCACTCTCAATGGTGGTATGACCACGCTTGATATTCATAGCCGTTACCTTTCCCGGTTTTGTCGCTGCGCCGATAGATTCTCTACTTCCTGTTTCGTTTCAGCATGTCTAACAAGCGCAGAAAATCTTCTTTCATCAGTGTTATACATAACAGGATCACGGAACAAATATAAATGCAGAATCCGCTTATACATGGCATTTGCAAACCCGTAAACAGGAATATCAGGAGCGCGGCGATCAGTACTGTCAGTTCCCGGCAGCACGGTTTCAGCTCCTTTACAGACAGACTGCACAGAATATACCAGAATACTGCGGTCAGCAACGTTGCATATGCTATCGCTTCGATCGTTCCGGACGCCATGTAAAAAACAGCATTGGCCGTGATGCTGAAGATGATCACGATCAGCAGTTGTTTAAAATACAGTTTCTGCTTTTTTTCTGCCTTATAGATATTTGCATAAATGCCCTTAATGATCATAAAGAAAGCCTGTGTTGAAAACAAGATAAATATGACGCAGTTTGCCTCATAGTATTTTGTAAGGTAGACCTCCAGTATTAGCTTGACAGGATATGCCGCGGAAATCAGAAACAGTGCCAGTATCATACACCTGCGTTTTATGCCGGAAATCCTTTTTATATCTGTTTCATTGCACAGATAATTATACATTGTTGTAGCAACAGGGTTTATAAACACACTGAGCAGACTGGAAGCACCGAACGCAAAAGAATATAAGGCAAAGCTCATTGTGGACATCAATATCTTTACAAACCAGCGATCGATACTGCTGACCAGGATATCCGAAAAATTGCCCAGCATCAGCGGCAATCCAGAAACGATGTTTTCTTTTAGATCATTCGCATCCGCATGGAATCTGATACGAAGCTTATAGAGATGATAGAGCTTATATTCAAGTATTCCCCATACGATAAAGCTTACCATTGCAATTACAATGATATACGGAAGGCTGTTTTCCACACGGAGCACTAACAGCAGCATTGTTGCGATCAGAATAAATACCGGCCTGTAGTTGATGGCTTTGCTGTAGATGCCGAACTCGCCCGTAGCCTGGAATATGTTTTTGAATACATCTGCAATATTTGAAGGAATAATCGCTGCCGCCGCTATCATAAAGACCCAGTCGCCTGTAAGGAATCCAACAAGCAGACATATCAGTGTCATGATGCTCTGCATGAGCAGGCTATTCGTCCGTGCGGTATTGATGTCTTTTTCCGGGACATCCGCCATCAGCATACCGCCGTATTTCAGATACAGGCCATCAGCATACCCGAGCGCGAGAATGCCGGTATAGCTGACATAAAGATAGTATGTCCTGGTGGCGGCATAAGTTTCTACAGAAAGATATTTGGGTAAAACAAAAGTGTTTATCGCACTGATGATCAGATTGATGATATTTGCCCCGAAAATCAGCAGCATTCCTTTTTTTATATTACTTGCGTTCTTCTGCTCCATGCGGTATGAATGTCTCCTGTCTTATTCCCGTACTCAAACCTGCTTTTTCAACAGCAAATCGCAGCCTCTGCCAATCTCGTCAAGGATCAGCGCCGCGCTTCTCTCAAACGAATATGTTTTCTTATAGTATTCAAAATCTGCATCAGGAACAGATATCGCCTCGAATCGGTCAAAATCAAATGATTCCGGTTGAACCGGATCGAAAAAATATATGTTTCTGTATATCTCGCGGAAAACAGGAATATCAGATACGGCAACAGCTCTGCATCCGAGACTGATCGCTTCAAGAGGCGGGAGGCCGAACCCTTCATATAAGGAAGGCATGATCAGACCTTTTGTATTGCGGTATAACGCTGCCAGTTCCGGTTCACTGACATAACCGGTAAAGATCACATTCGATTGTCCTTCGGAAGGAGAATGCTTTTCACTGTTAAAACAACCGTTGGCATCACCGGAGATCACAAAAGTCAGGTCAGGACGCAAACGCGCAAGATCTTCAATAAACCTCTGGTTTTTATGTCTGCTTCTGCTTCCAACCGTAAAGAAATAGGATCTCGATTTGAGGGCGAATTTGTCCAGAACAGCATGATCGAATCCAGGTTCTGCTTTGGCTGTCACATTCGCGCCGTCATAGGCCACGGCAATCTTATCGGGGCTGATATGATAGCAATGGGATATCTGCTGCTTTGAGCATTCTGACACAGTAAATATCTTATTTGCTCTTTTGAGCGCGATATGGTATCCGAAACTGTAAAGCGCCCTGTATTTCCATGAATATGCTTCGGGGATATTGATAAAATTCAGGTCATGAACGGTCATGAAACCCGGTCTGAAAACTGGAGGAAGACCCGTAAAAGACACAAGAGGCAAATGATGCTGCCGGATATAAGACATTTCTTCTATCTGAGTCCAAAGATGTCCTCTCAGCCTTCCGATCTGTTTCATTTTGATTCGCCTCAATGAAAGCTGCGTCACGATCTGCTGACGGGGCAAAAGAATCGTCACATGATCATTCTCACCCAACAAGCTGTCCATCGCTGTCACGATTCCTATTGCATATCTTTGAACACCTGTGATGCTCTGCACGAGAAACCGTCCGTCTATGCAAAAATCCATATCACAGTCCTCTTCTTTTTTCTGCTGTCTGCTTTGTTTTTCCGGTTCAGATATGTTTTCATTTTGTTTTGTTCATCATTCATAATCCCTCGCTGTAGTGATATATGCCTTCTTGAGCAAAAAATTTAAGAAGTGAAAAAAACAGAATTATACGTAAAAAAGGGCATAACTACCGTGTCTTTGTAAATATATATATCCCAATAAAACATATATACAATAAGCAAAAAATATACCGTTATAATAAGCAGTTCCGATGGAGTGAATACTGCCGCAAACGCTTTCTCTCCTTGCCTGACTGATGTTTTATTCCTTGTGCCCAAAAACATAATAAATAACATATGAAATGCTGGAAAAAAAACTCGAAGCAGTCTGGCGAATTCAGATTGCAAAAAATAAAGCGGCAGAAATGATAATGAAAACAACGCGCAATACATAACGATATTTGAAAAACGCTTTTCTTCACTCGTGCTATGAGAACTACTAAGAATGGCTTTTCTCATGCTGTAAACAAGGATAACAACGACAGCAGTGGCCGAGAATTTAACCCACTGACCACCTACTCTGCTCGAGAAAAACTCACTGGCACGCGATGCTAAAAACCCATCTAAATGCGCCAAAATATAATTTGACAAAATCGAAATCGAAAACCTATTCGCGAATACAAGTGCAAACAAAACAATAGGCAAGACGAATCGTACTTGAACTTTTTTCGAGTCACATACCACCAAAGGAAAGTATACATAACAAATAGGATGAAAGCCCCCCGCAAGGATGATTAAAGCCAGGAAAACGATTTTGTCTCTTATTTTACCGCTTATTAAAAATGTTATGGCTAATGTAATCAGCGCCATTGCGACAAAATTTTTGGTTTGCGTACTGTCAATAATCATTGGAAACAACATATACAAAAGAAGAGACGCATATTGGTTTATGTTCAGCCTGTTAAATGCCATGAATAATATGAATAAGCCTATCCCATACACAATAAATCTGAAATGAAAATAGTTTATGCTTAGGGCTTTACCCAGAACAGTTAAAAGATAATATCCCCAGTATCCAGTGAATACAATACCATACTCTGAAAGGTTCTCATTGTATTCTACCTCGTAATTATATGTGTCTGCGTTTTCGTAATTACCAGCCAACAATAAGAATATCAAGATAATCAGAACGATCGCCGATAAACCATGCTTAGATTTCCCGAGCGTTCTCTCAAGCAGATATATTTCGGCGCTAAACATAAGTATTGTAACGATTAAATGAATCATCATTTTAAAACATTATCCTTTTGCTTTTGAAATTTGTTTTTGATTCTCCAGTTCAGCAAATATATCTCCGTATTTTTCATCAAGCAGATCCATGCTATATTTTCCCGAAATCAGATCGATCGCATTTTTTGAATACCTTTCTCTGAGCGCTGTATTCTCACCAAGCTGTTTCATTGCGTCTCTCAGAGCTTCTGTGTCCTGGAGCGGAACAGTTATACCGGTAACGCCGTCTTTACTTACATAAGGGACTCCGCTTTTTATATTTGTATTGATGACGGGTTTGCCGAATGTCATCGCTTCTATCTGCACGATCGCGAACGCCTCGGCTTTGGATATGGAAGGAAGGACCAGATAATCGCACCATTTGATCCATTCTTTTTTTTCTTCATCCGAAACATGACCTGTAAAGTTCACATGAGCAAGATGAAGCGAATCTGCAAGCTTCTTCATATCATCGAACAGAGGACCGTCCCCGACAAGCGTCAATTCATACTTCGATTGATCCAGTTCGCTGTATGCCTTCAGCAGCACATCGATTCCCTTGTACCATACGAACCTGCCGATAAACAGCACATGTACCGGCGCTGATGGCTGCGCCTGCCGCTCAGACCTGTAATAGTTCTTACCTTCTTCAATCAGTGTTTGATCGATCGCAAAAGGGATTACCGCACACTTATCTGCATATTTCCTGAGCGTTTCAGAGCCTGTAATATTCCCTTCGGAAGAAACAATGATCTTATTCGCTTTTTTCAATGTGTGATTTACAAGCGGCCTGAACATAGCGTTTGCAAATTTTCCTTTGATCTCGAAGTCACAGTGCCACCATACGACCAGCGTCCCGCGGATCAGGCCAAGCAGTACAGCCAGGTCAACAAGCGGATACGGAAAATTGTAGATCACGATATCGTCTTCATGCACCCTGTTTTTTACAGTACGCAAAAACTCAGCCGAAAACTGCGTAGACAGTTTTGTGAACAGGCTTTTGCAGCGATAAACAGGTATTCCGTTATCAAGAAGCCCCTTCGATCCCGGTTTTCCGTTTTGCTGCCAGCAGCAAACCACTTCCTGCGTGTATCCCGGCTTGTTTTTCCGGTATTGCTCAAAAGCATGGATGGCCATGTCAACGGATTGTGAGACTCCGCCGCCGTTATCAGGCCAGTGATATTTTACCAGGTGAACGAGTTTCATTTTTCCTCCGTTTTTTTCTGATGAAGCTTGTGATTGCCGCATGCAGTTTTAGCTTTTACGTTTGCCCCAGACGCCTCGTTTGTAATCGCTGATCCCACTTTGAAACGCATGGAATCTGTCATGATGAAAAATACTCATGAACATTCTGATATATCTCGTAGAAATCGAAAACAGATAGGCCGTAGGCTTAAAGTATGACCGATGATCCCTGATGCAGTGAAGTCTGTTTCTTGTCAAATAGTAAATACTCAAAGAACTCTGCGATCCGCCTGAGCTTTTTCCGACTTTGTGGAACAGCTTTGCCTCAGGAACGTAGATGATCGATACGTGGTTTTCAGCAAGTTTAAGGGAATAATCTAAATCTTCGCAATACATGAAATAGCGTTCATCCAGCATCCCGACATTCATGATAACATCTTTGTGGAGCATCATGCAGCAGCCTGTCGCGAAAGCTACTGCCCTCCCGGTCCTGAGCTTCAGATGCCTGTTTTTTCCCAGCCACTTACTGATACTTCCGCCGCCGTACCATAAAACATCAGGCTGCGAGGCATAGTACATCGCAGGCACGGTAACGGTCCTTTGATCCGCTTTCCCAATCAGCAAACGTATCATGTCCGGTTCAATCACAGTATCGTTATTCAGCAGCATCACATACTCATAGCCGCTTTCCATAGCCCATCTGATTCCTGCATCATTGGCTGCCGCAAATCCGACGTTTTCCTGATTCGCGATCACCGTTACATCGGGATACGCTTTCTGAAGCAGGGCCGCTTCTCCGGTTCCGCATGAATTATCCACGATGACGATATCAGCCTTTATATCGGATTGTGTGATACTTCTGATACATTCATCCGTGTCTTTCATTCCGTAATAATTCACCAGGACAACCGCGATTTTTTCCATATCTGAATCACCTTAAGCATTTCTAAATAAAGCACGGTTTCATGTTACAGAAAAAACAGTGTCATGAATTCTGAAGGCCTGATATAGCCCTCTGACAGCAGGTATACGCTGCGAGACAGCCAACCGGAATTCAGGTGTTTGCACAGTGCTGTTAATTCACTTCTGTATGGCGTATCTGCCGGTATACTGCCGATATCGAGAATCTGCTGCTTCAGTTTCAGCGTGTTGATCCGCTTGGCTTTGATATATCCCGGAAGATCTTTTGTTATGGTTTTGATCCTGCCTGACAATGACGGGTCTGCCACACCGAGCGCGTTTGATCCGTGCTGGCGGTATTTCATCAGCGGCTCATCCAGAAATCCGACTTTCCCGAAATATCTCCCGATAAGCATGAACCACCAGTCGTGCATAAAAATATGCTCATCATTGACATAATTGATTGCGAGTTCCAGACACGCTCTGTTCATACACATTGCGCATCCAGCCGCTGTATTTCTGAAAACCAGTTTTTTATAAGTGTCGTTTACGCCCGCCCTGCATTTCGTGTAGAGCATGCCGGACTCGGCAATCGTCTGCAAACGCTCGTCCGTGACGGTGCAATCACAATATAACAGATATGGTTTCCCGATCATCTCATTCTGTCTTACCATGGAAACCTGCTTTTCGATCTTACGGGCATCCCAGTAATCGTCCTGATCACAGAAAAGGAAATATGATTCCGTGGAATGTTTCAGGACATACCTGGCAAGAGACATGAAATTGCCGATCGCCCCATGGTTTGCTTTATATGACAGGACTTTGAACCTGTCAGGATACCGCCTGGCATACGCTTCCGCAATATCGAGCGTGCGATCCGTCGATCCGTCATCATGGATGTAACAGATATAATCCTGATAACTCTGATCCGCAAGGGATTGCAACTGTTCGCGCAGATAGGGTTCGCCATTATAGGTCCCCAGCAAAACAGCCGTGCTTTTACTCTTCACAGACGGTTCACGCGCCTTTCATTTTGATCCTGTTAATCTGTATTATGCTTTCTCCTCAAACAGTTTCTTGCTCTTTTCCTTTATTTCCATTTGTTTCTCAAACCCCTCCGTCGATTCCGGTGAAAACAAAATCCGAACAGTCATAAAAATCAGCTTGATATCTAAACGCAAAGAATAATTCTCTATATACATCAAGTCCAGGCGCAGCTTATCATAGGCGCTGGTATTGTATTTCCCAATGATTTGGGCATAGCCCGTCAAACCGCCCTTTACCTTTTCCCTGAAATGCCATTCGGGGATTTCCTTACTGTACTTTTCCACATGTTCTACACGTTCAGGGCGAGGACCGACAATGCTCATATCTCCCTTCAGGATATTCAGGATTTGAGGGAATTCGTCCAGGCGCGTAGCCCGAATAACGCGTCCTACTTTTGTGATGCGCGGATCGCGACCCGTGGCAGGGATAACCTGATCTCCCTTTTCGGCGTCCACGATCATGCTGCGAAATTTCAGGATTTCAAATACTTTTCCGTTTCGAGTGACCCGCTTCTGCTTATAGAAAACCGGTCCGTGATCTTCAAACTTGATGGCAAGCGCAAGGATCAGCATGATCGGAATACCGAGAATCATGGCGATCAGGGAAAGCAAAATATCAAAAGCGCGCTTCACAAATCTTTGCGGTAAGGATAATCCACGCCCTTTGATCAGTCTGAGAGGGGTATCAAATAAACTGATTTGTTTCGAGCCGCTTAAAATGATGTCTGAGATTTTGGGAGCAGCATAAGTTCGTATTGCGTTGCTATAGCAATACTTTAGTATATCGTTACGAAGATTTGACGGAATATCATTTATTATTACCGCATCGTGTTGGCAAATCGCCTTGCAAATGTTTTCAAAAGGTTCGGATGCTGAGATAATTTCAGATATAAAATACTGATCACTTCGGCTGTCCATTTTAAATTTCAGATCCAATGCGTCTTCTGTCCCGTAAACCAACAGCATGTTTCGAGGAACAAAAAAACGATGATAAAGGTACGTGAACAGGTAAGAACAAATAAATGCCACAATGGCATCTGTCAGGAAAAGAAGCACGATGGGCCAGGGGGATACCATTGTGTTTGATATCAAACAAAGCTGAAAATACGTAATAAGATCAACAATAAATACTGCGATCCATTGAGAGATCACTACATCTGTCATTTTCAGATAACCATATTTAAAGGCGTCGCACAGATAAAACACCACAAAGATTTGTGCTGCATATACCCCCATCAAAATGAATTTCCCAAGTCCATTATATGTTGGAAACAAACTCTCATTATATCCATGCCGCCAGAAAAGGTATATCAGTACGCTGAAAACAGCAACTTCCAATATCGCTTCAGTTATTCTCAACAGATGCTTTATATCATCAAACACGAATTTCTTTTGCACGTTTTAACCTACTTTCCAACGATCTGCGTTGTAAGCCCATGTTATTGACATGAAAAAGGGATAGCTTCGCCATCCGGGCCTTTCACCCGGCCTTGACTGTTTTTGATCATCCAGGCCGTCATCTGGTATTCCTGTGTCCGCCATTTCCTCACGCCGGCACTCCGCTCGATCATGATTCCGTGGTTTCTTTTCGATTCACAAAAGCATCATACTGCCATACAAATCAAGGCGGAAAGAACTGTTTCAGGTTAGTTGAAAGCCAGAACGCTGGGAAACGTTTCAAGCCAGACAATAACCGGAAAGAGTTTCCGCCAAGATTTGTATGGATTTTGGAATGGAAGCCAAATCAGGCCGCAAGAACGACGGTCGCCGAAGCGGGAGCGTTGCTTGCGGCCGATGGCATTATTCCAGGAACATCGCGAGGAATTCGTTGTTGCCCAGCCAATTCAGAGTTTCCTTATCCAATTCGACGTTGACGCTTCCGTCCTCCAGCGCTGTAGCGGGGGCGAGCTTCCAATCATCGATCCCATCAGGCGCAACGATACCCAGCAGGACGAAGAACGTCTTACCAGTAAATTCTGTCGCAAGCTTCATGTTCACAATGACGGTTTCTACCTCAATCTCTTCGGTGGATTTTTCGACCTTCAGCGGTACCACTTCAATAACCGAAGTAATGGCGGCGTCTTCGGGCAGCGCGGCAATGGCGGCTTCGGGAAGCGCTTCCGCGATACTGGTGTTTTCTTCTACCTTCGCTTGCAGTGCCTCCAGGAAGTCGTCCACGACCTCATTTTCCGTTTCGTCGACGATTACGTCCACGGCATCGGTGTTCACCACTTCGACGACCAGCAGATCATCGACAGTTTTGGATGGCGTCCCCTCAGCCAGAACGCTCAGGGCGGTCAGCGCCAGCAGAGACGCAAGTACCAGGGCAAGAATCTTTTTCATGAGTTTTCCCTCCATTTTTGTAGGTTTCTATAAAGACCACGCCGCAAAGCGTGATATTTATCCGTTTGAAAACGAGGCAACCATCTTATCCGACAAGTTTTTCAATATAACACCGTATGGCCTCCTTTCTATGGCATCCGCCGTGCCAGCGCCAAACTGCCGCCGAAGCGCTTCCATGCCTTTGCTCATGCAGCTTTCCCGTCCGGGTGCTGCATGGGTGTCCGTGGCGATAAAATCCACAAGCCCCTCTTGAAAAAGGCCGGAAAAGAATCTTCGCCGCAGAAGTGGCTGTCTGCGAAACAAGGAACGGGCATTGATTTGGATCATGGCTTGAAAGCGTTCTTTGATCTCCCGCACCTGATCCGTTGTGCGGATATTTGAATAGCGTTCCAAATGGGCGATGATGGGCAGATAACCGGTTGCCGTGATTTGTTGCAGCGCGTCCATTATGACCGCCATTTTCTCCGCGGGGCTGAATTCCACCAGAATGTATCGGCTGCCTGCCATGGAAGGGATTCGTTTGTCCCGCAGCATTTGTGGCGTGGCGTCTGTGAACAGGATTTCAGCGCCTTGGTACAGCTTCAGCGGAAGATCATTTTCCTTGATCCATTCGTTTGCTGCCGAATAATTATCCTGAAACTTTTCTTCTGGAAACGCATATATACCAGGGGTTATATGCGGAGTGCAGACAATCGTTCCGATCCCGTCCGCCACAGCCTCCCGCAGCATACGAAAGGTTTCTTCTTTTGTTTCCGCGCCATCGTCAACACCCCAGATTACATGGCTGTGAATATCCGTGTACATTGCTTTCTCCCGTACTGCGGTTTGTTTATTTTGCGTCCATTCTGGTATACAGATGCTGAATTACCCATTCAACCGCGGAATCGGACTGTATATGGAATTCCGTGAATCCGTCTTCCCCAATAGCGTATTCCCCCTCCAGGTAATCCACGGGAAGAATCTCGTAAGAATACGCCTTCATTAATTCCGTCTCCAGATACGTGATACTCATATTGGTGGCGGCGCAGCTTTGCAGAGATTGAAGAAGTTTATTGCAGAAGGATGGGCTTTCCCTGATTTGCCTGTTCATCTGCGCAATGGCGTTCTGCATATACTCTTTATGGCGGATCATCCGCTCCTGATTTGTTCCAGATCCGACATTTCGACGGGCGCGGACAAACGCCTCCGCTTCTTTTCCGTGCAGCGTGACGGTGCTGCCCATCGTCCACGCGGGATTTACATCCGTCATATCATCCTCCAAATGCACGGTGACGCCGCCCAAGGCGTCGTTGAATTCTGGTATTGCGGAATAACTGATAATATAATATCCGTCGATCGCGATGCCCTCCAGTAAGTTCTCCACCGCGCGGACGGTGTACCTTGCATTGTCCTGTGGGGTCTTGCCAAAGCTGTGGGCCAAACAGATCTGCATCGTCCGCGTGCCTGTTTCATTGCCGAAAATACCGAGGGTGACAACACCTGTCATGGTATCACGGTCGATTTGCAGCTGATGGATCTGCTTGCTTGTGTGATCGATGGCTACAATCAGCAGGAAATCCGCCTGTCCACCGTTCCTGTATGTATTGGCCGCGGTGTTAGAAGCGTTGTCAGCCTTATCGATACCGGCGATCAGCCAAATCGTGACAGCCGGTTTTTCCTTGTATGTTACCCCGTTCCATTCCACCTTTCGCAGCTCACCGAATCCATCCGTCATTTCGGTCTGTTTTTCCTGATAAAGGTTCTCGTTCATCTGCTGGAGAAACATAATCAGGCACGCCAGAATCACCACTGCGCCGCAGAAGGAAAAGATTGCCCGCACTACATACGTTTTACGCATGGTCAACTCCCCAATAATTCGCAACGCTTATTGAAAATGGTTTTGCGAATGAACAGTATCAGGAAAATCATTCATGCTTCTCATGCTGCTGTGAATACGCATAATATCCGTACTTTCCATACTTATATTTTTTGGAAGTGATGCGCTCAAGCGGCACCTTATTGAGGATGCATCCAAGAATTGGCGTTCCCGTGCGTTCCATTTGCTGCTTTGCTTCCCGCAATGCCCGCACATGGGTATCTGAATATGTTACCACCAGTATGCTGCCGTCACAGCATTTGGCGATTTCTGCCGCGTCGATCACCAAGCCCACGGGCGGTGCGTCAACGACTACAAAATCAAATGATTGGCGGACGGTCTGAATCATGTCGCTAAAGTCCGTTGTGGCGATCAAGGACAGCGGCGACTGAACCGCCCTGCCGATGGGAAGCAAAAATGTGTTGGGGATATTGGTTTCATACAAGGCTTCTTCCAACGCACACTGGCCGCTGAGAAAATGCGTCATGCCCGTGCCGGATCCGATCAGCTCAATGCCATATCTGGCGTTCATTTGGGAAAGGCGAAGATCCGCGTCCACCAGCAGCACTTTTTTTCCGCGCTTTGCCATGTTGAACGCCATCTGCATAGAAGTAAAGGTTTTCCCGTCATTGGGTTCGCAGCTGGTGACAACGATCGTTTTGATGTTTTTTCCTGAAAACATCAGGTTGGAGCAAACCGTATTGACGGCTTCCGAACCGGCATAGCCCAAATCAGGAAGGGCGCTTATCATAGCTTTTTTCATACTTTCGGTTCCTCCTTCCTTTTGCTTGAGCGTTCTTGTTGTTAGCGCCATTCACTGTGTCTAAATTGGGAATGATGCCCAATGTGGTCAATCCATCGACTTTTGCAATATCCTGACTGGACAGGATCCGATCATCGAATAAAAACATGATGGTGAAAACAATCATGACGGTAAGCGCGCCGTCTGCAAAACCAATGATTACGGCAAGTGTTTTATTGGGGGAAACGGGTTCGTCGGGCTCTTTGGCTTCCTCAAAAATAATCGGCTGTCGCATGTCCATCTTGACAGCAATGAATTCACTCGCCACCTCCGCATAAGTATTCGCGATCAGTCTCGCTTCCGACGGGTCTCCAGACTTCACGGTTATATACAGAACATGCGTGTTGGACGGGTTGGAAACAGATACCATTTTAGAGAGCTTTTTATAGCTTAAATCCATTCCCAGCCTTTGAATGACCAGTTCATGAATATGCCAATTTTTAAACACTTCCTGGTAATCGCCGGCCAGATTGGAACCGATTTGAAGATCAGCCAGGGAAATAGAGGTCTCGGAATTGACGATGTAAAGCTTCGCCGTGGTGGAATAAACAGGTGAAATGACGAAAGAAACAAGGATAGCGGCGATGGCAGCACCTGCCAATGCGCCCAAAGCGATCCAATGGGCTTTTTTTATCATGTGTGCGAAAAGAGCCACCAGATCGATTTGGTTCACATTGACATTTGATTTGCCCGAAGAGGGCGTTTCAGTTCCAATTGTTTGTGTACTTGGTTCGTTTTGCATTTGACACCTCATTCAACTCGTTTTTCTCAAAGAACGCAATCATTCTTTTTGATTGATGATGCATCGGGCAAAAACACACGCTCATTCAACGCTTCGTGTCTTTTCCTTCCGGACGCGAAAAAGCCATCAGGCGAAAGAGCGCGTGAACTCTTTTGCCTAACGCCTGAAAACACTTATGTAACAAAAAAGGGTACAGTTAGCCTGTGCTGTGCTGTGCGAGGGCAGCATGATTCCGCATGGATGTCAACCCTTTTTCTGCAAATATATTGTGAATAATCGCCATAGTGCCCTCGATCTGAATCCATCCATATCGGAAGCGTCAGGCAGGGAGCCTTTATGCGTAAATATCCCGTACACCCCGTGTCATAATAGGTCTGATTCTTGTTACGCATGGCTTCCGAATATCGGTGTGAAGGATCCAGTCACTCTCTACCATGGAATAGTGGCAGATGAGATGGACGTGTTTCACAAATACATTATAGCACAGAATCAGAAGAACCGCAACGGATTTGAATTGTTAATTGGAGCGAAAGAAGCAAAAGAAGCAACCCGATCTTTTTGCAATCTGCAAGAGTTCGTGGTTTTTCTATATAAAACTGTTTTATCAAGAGTTTAATTGTCATTTTGGTGAATATTTCAAGAGTTGGAAAAACAAAATACGCCGCATGACTGTACGAAGGGAGGTGAGAATATGGCGAAAACGTATCTTGAGATTCAGAAGAAAATTGCCTGGGCAGAGGAGAAACGGAAGAAGGCTGCCGAGGAAAAGAAAGCGATGGAGCTGCTGAAAAAGGAACTGGAGGCTCAGGAGATCATTGAGCGTCAGCGTTCCCGGGGTGAGATTCTGGAAAAGTATCTGCGGGAACCTTTGCTGCTGACGAATGAAGAGATCGACGGTTTGCTGGAGCTGATGTTCCGCAGCAGTTTTTCACAGCAGCAGTTGGACAAGCTGATTGCTCCGAAGAAGCCGCCCGTGGCAAAGGCTGTTGAAGCGGAAGCAAAGACCGTTGAAGCAAAGAAATCTGTTATCATGTAACCCTATATTATGCTGCGCCAACTGAACTGACCGCTGATCTGCTGAATACGCTGATAGAAAAAATCCTGATCCATGAGCCTGTCAAAGTGACGAAAGGGCTCAATGAACAGGAAATCGAAATCTTTTACCGCTTTGTTGGTAAAATCGACTGACACAGTTTTATCGTAAAAGGACATGGGGGAACCGCTCTTTGGGCACCAAAGAGCGGTTTCCCCCAGTATATTTTTCGGTTTTACGGCGTGATGCGGTTGGGGCCGCGGAACAGGAACATGACTTCCTTGATGCTCAGGCCCAGCAGCAGCATAGTCAAGCGGTCCACGCCCAGGCCGAAGCCGCCGTGGGGCGGGCAGCCGTAGCGGAAGAAATCCATGTAGAATTTCACGTCTTCGCCTAAGCCTTTTTCGTCGGCCTGTTTGCGGAGCTGCTCGTAGCGGTGCTCGCGCTGGGCGCCGGTGGTGATTTCGGTGCCGCGCCAGATGAGGTCGTAGCCCAGGGGCATACCATGCTCATCCCGCATGTGATAGAATGCGCGTTTTTCGGGGCCGTAATCCGTGACGAAGAGGAATTCATGGCCAAACTTGTCCATGCTTAGCTTGGCGCACAGGTGCTCGGCGTCGGTGGTCAGGTCGTTCTTCTCGCTGTCGTCCACCTTGTAGCCGTAGCGCTCTTCCAGCTCCTTGTAAACGTCCGCAAGCTTCATTTCCGGGAAGGGCAGGGTGGGCACAATGGTGTCCAGGCCGTAGAGGGCCTTGATCTGGTCGCCGTACTTTTCCTGCACGTTCTTTAAGGCGTACTGCAAAAGCTCCGCTTCAAAGGCCATCACGTCCCGGAAGGAGGTGATATAGCTCATTTCCACGTCGAAGCCGGTGAATTCGGTGGCGTGCTTGTTGGTGAAGGATTTCTCGGCGCGGAACACGGGGCCCACTTCAAAGATGCGGTCGAAGCCCGCGGCCATGGCCATCTGCTTGTAGAACTGGGGGCTCTGGCTGAGATACGCTTTCCGGTCGAAGTATTTCAGTTCAAACACGTCGCTGCCGCTTTCGCTGGCCGCGCCGATGAGCTTGGGGGTGTGGATTTCCATGAAGCCCTTGTTCCGGCAGAAATCGCGCATGGAGCCCACCAGTTCGGTCTGGGCCTTGAAGATCAGGGTGTTCTTGTCGCTGCGCAGATCCACCCAGCGGTAGTCCATGCGGCTGTCGATGGCGGCGTCCTTGGTGAGGGGCAGGGGTTCGGCAATGGACAGGATTTCCATTTCCTCCGGCAGCATTTCCTTGCCGCCCATCTTGACGTATTCGTTTTCCACCACGGGGCCGATGCAGGTGACCACGCTTTCCACGGTGAGCTGATCCACGATGGCGGCCAGATCGGTGTGCTTTTCTTTTTCGATGGTCACTTGCAGCCGGCCGGAGTGGTCTCGGATGACCAGGAAGGCCATGGTGCGCTTGTTGCGCAGGTTCTCCACAAAGCCCTGGATTTTGTTGGTTTCGCCGCAGACGACGTTGGCAATCAGATTTCGTTCCATTTTCTTCGATCTCCTATCTTGTTTTGATTCAATAGACTGCAAAAATGTGATACCGTGAGAGGTTTCATTGATTGTTTTTCAGGCAGATGCCGCACGGGGAATAACCGAGGCCGCAGACAGACTCAAAGGTGGCGACGATCTCTTTTCGGTGTTCCGGCAGGATTTTCTTTTCCGCGGAACAGCCCACGCGATGAAACTTGTTCGTTTCGGTATTGATGATGAACACTTCCTGGCCCTCCTCCGGCTCCAGGGCGGCGCGGGTTTGGAGAACGCCCAGTCCATCCGGCAGGAAAGACCACAGCTCTTCCACGCTCTTTGCCGAATCATAGCCGCAGGCGTAGCCCAAGCGGAAGATGGAAAGCTCTCTATCGGACAAGGCGACTGGCGGTGTATATTCCCTGGCTGACTGAGCAGCTTCCGCGGATACCCAGGAGGAATAGGATGATAAATAATCCGTGACCGCACCGGCAACTGGGACAAGAACCACCAGACACAGCAGCAGGACGGAAACGAATTGCCTTTTCATGATTGTTTCCTCCTTTTCATTTTCGGGGTGGAGTGGCGGTGCGAGTTGGGGGGCGGCAACAAACGGAAGAGGTATCAACTAACGCTGTCATCCTGAACAGCGGCGCAAGCAGAGCGAGCCGCGTCGTGAAGGCTCTCTTTGCTGGATAACAGATAATTTGGCATAATTCACGCCTTGAGATCCTTCGCCTATCCATTCGCTCTCGCTGCGGGATGCTCAGGATGACAGGGGTACATGTAGACATTCAGGCAGCGTGACGCAATTGCTTCAAACGTGTGAAGGATTGCGTCTCCTGCACGGTCATGCGATAATGTTTTTGATTGTTTCCGCCGCGCTTTCCAGCGGCAGTTCCTGTTCTTCCTTGGCCGTCATATCGCGCAGCTTCACCGTCCCCCGGGCGTATTCGTCGCCGCCTACGATGACGATGTACTTGGCCCCGATCTTATCGGCGAACTTGAACTGCGCTTTCAGGCTGCGGCCCGCCAGATCGGAATCGGCCTTTACGCCCTTTTGCCGCAGAGCCTGGGCGAAGGTGAAGGCGGGAATCTTCATGTCCGCGCCAAGGTTCGCCACATACACGTCGGTAACGGAGGGCATTTCGGGCAGCAGATTCTGGTTGCGCAGTTCCATCAAAATGCGCTCCGCGCCGATGCCGAAGCCCGCCGCCGGGGTGGCGGGGCCGCCAAGCTGCTCCACCAGGCCGTCGTACCGGCCGCCGCCGCACAGGGCCAGGCCTTCACGGCCCGCCTGCATGATGATCTCGAACACCGTCTTGGTATAGTAGTCCAGGCCGCGCACGATGTGGGGATCGATCTGGAAGGGGATGCCCTGGGCGGTCAGAAGCGCCTGAAGCTGTTCAAAGTGATCTTTGCACTCGTCGCACAGGCAGTCCAGGATCAGGGGCGCGTCCTTGACGATGGCCTTGCACTTTTCTTCCTTGCAGTCCAGGATGCGCAGGGGGTTTTTCGCAAACCGGCCCTGGCAGGTTTCGCACATTTCGTGGATGCGCTCGCCCAAATAATTTTTCAGGGTCTGGTGATACTTGGGACGGCATTCCGGACAGCCGATGGAATTGATGTGGACACACAGGTTTTTGAGGCCGAGGCCCGTGAGGAAGCCGTACAGGGTGGAAATCAGCTCCGCTTCCACCGTGGGTTCCTTGCCGCCGAAGCACTCCATGCCGAACTGGTGATGCTCCCGCAAGCGCCCGCTCTGGGGGTTCTCATAGCGGAAAATGGGGGCGTTCAGATAATACACCTTGCAGGGCAGCGCTTCCTGGAACAGGTGGTTTTCGATGAAAGCGCGCACGGCCCCGGCGGTGCCCTCGGGCTTTAAGGTGATGGAACGGTCGCCCTTATCCTTGAAGGTGTACATTTCCTTCTGCACGATGTCCGTGGTGTCGCCCACGCCGCGCAGGAACAATTCCGTATGCTCGAAAACGGGAGTGCGGATTTCCCGGTAGCCCGCCAGCCTGGCCGCCTCCCGTTCCTTCTGCTCGATCCACTGCCACAGGTAGGCGTCCTGGGGAAGCATGTCCCGGGTGCCCTTGGGCGCTTGCGTCAACATTGTATCAATTCCTCCTTGCTGCTATTTGGCGGTTCATTCAGTGTGGAGTGTGAAGGGTGGAGTGTGGAGTTTTATCATGTTTTCGTTATAGCCATAACAGCAGAATAACGCAGACAAGCTAAACTACACGCTCCACACTCCAAAAAAATACGCCCATGCAAACGCATGGGACGAAGAAAACCTTCGCGGTGCCACCCTGCTTGCGCGTTTTCGCGCGCCGCTTTTGCCCGATAACGCGGGGATGCGCCCGGAAAACCGGGAAGGCTCGGGGGTGTCTCCTTTGCTCAGGCGGCGCGCGTCTTTCAGCCTGCGGACGCGCTCTCTTTGTCCAGCCGACGGCAAAGCTGGTCCCGTCATAGCCCAGAAAGTATTATAAAAGGGAAAGGGCACGCTGTCAACAAGTTTTCTTTTTTCAGCCTTATTTGGTGATGAACAGGATGCCCAGTGTGCCCGGCCCGCAGTGGCAGGACACGGTGCAGCCCGCGTTGGTTTCGTAAATGTTCTGGAATTCCGCGTATTTGCGGATCGTTTCCCGGGCGATTTCCACCGCGCCGTCCGGCACCGGGGTATGCGTGATGAAAACGCGGTCCAGCCGCAGGTCCTTGCGGTCCTTCAGCATGTCCTTCACATACTTTTCCACGCACTTATCAAAGTTGCCCCGGTATTTTTCCACCACGCCCATAGCGCCGTCGCGGACGGCGATGCAGGGCTTGATTTTCAGCAGCTTGCTCCCCAGCAGGGTCACGGCGGAGCAGCGGCCGCCCTTCTGCATGTAGTCCAGCCGGTCCATGATGAAGCTGGCGCTGACCCGGCCCCGCATGGCGTTCAGCTGGGAACAGATTTCCATGGCGCTCAGCCCTTGGGCGGCCAGCTGGGCCGCCTCAATGACCAGATGCCCCTGGCCGGTGGACAGGTTCATGCTGTCCACCACGTGCACGTTGGGGTAATTGGACGCGGCGATGGTGGCGTTCTGGTAGCAGGCGGAAAACAGGGAACCGATGGTGATGTGGATCACCGCGTCATACTTGGGGGACAATTCTCCGAATAAAGCGCGGTAGCTGTCCACGTTCACGGCGGAGGTGCTGCACAGGGCGCCGCCGTTATCTACATGGCGGAAAATGATTTCGGGGTTGATGTCCACGCCGTCCTGAAAGGGCTGGCCATCCTTGATCACGGTCAGAGGAGTGAGGGTGATATCGTATTGGGCAAGCAGTTCGGGCGACAAATCGCAGGTGCTGTCCGCGGTGACTTTGATGTTCATAAGCGTCTCCTTTGAAGGTCTGGCGTGATTGTGAAAAGGGCCCCTTTTAAGGGACCCTTTCATTCTATCACAAACAGCGGCGTTTGTCATCCATTGTTTTCCTTTTTTTGCCTCGCGCGGCGCTGTTTGACGGTTTGGCGGAGCCAGTATGCCGCGATCAGCACCCAGGCGGCGGCAAGCGCGGCAAGCAAAGCCACGGCAGTGCCGGGCAATTCGCCCAATTGGGTCTTGCCGCTTCCTGCGCCGCCTGCCTGATTGCCGATTTCGTCCAGGTGATACAGCGAATTGATCTGGCCATAGAGGGTTTGAATGTAGGCGTCGTCCACCGTCTTTTTCTTGCGGACCGTTTTGGCCACTTCCTCGATCAGCTGACCGGCGGCGTCCCGCAGGGAGGCGGAGCCGTTGAATACCGGGGTGACGAAGGTGTTGGCCGTGTTGGCCATGAGCAGCTCCGCCGCGTCCAGCTTGACGGCGTAGTACTTTTCGTTGTCCTCCCCCTTGCGGCTCAGGTAATCCTGATATTCGGCGGTCTGCTGGGCTTTCAGGGTCACGGGCACATAGCCCTCGGTGAGGGCGTAGCCTACCTGCACGTCGTTGGTGAGCAGGTATTGGGCGAACAGCCAGCTGGCCAGCACCTCCTGGGGGTCTTCCTTGTTGAAAACGCACACGGAGGGGCCTTGGCTGATCATGACGGGATGCTCGGGGTCGAACTGGGGAATGGGCCGCACCACGATTTCAAAATCCACCACCTGATCGGCGGCGATATCCATGTTGGGAGCGTGGGGCCCCATCCAGGTGGCCCCGGCGGTGGAGTCCACTGCGAACACGCACTGGCCCGCGTTCAGGAAGTTGCCGGGATAGCTGGAGATTTTGAAGGTGGAGAAAGCGCCGGCCTGCGCGTGATCCCGCACGGTGTAAAGCAGGTCCTTCGTGATATCGTTGAAGATCAGGATTTCGCCCGCATCGGTGGAATAGGGAGCGTTTTTCTGCTTGAGCATCTGGATCATCATGTTGTCCGTGGACTTATAGATGAAGGGGATCATGGTCTTCTGGCCGTTCAGCAGGTAATTGCCGTCCTCGCCCTTTAACGCGGCGGCATCGGACACCTCCCACACGAAATCCCAGGTGAGCACATCCGGCACCGTGTAGCCTAACTTTTCCACGAAGGTTTTGTTGATGTACATCGCTTCCGTGGAGCGCATATAGGGAATGGCTACGCTCTGACCGCCGATTTTGCATTCCTCTAAGAACTGGGGCACCATTTCGGCTAAGGTGGGACCGTCGAACCGCACCTCGCTGCCGCCTAAGCCGTACTTGGCGTCGGTAAACAGCTCGTCCAGGGGCGCGATCACGTTGCTGCCGGTCAGGTAGGTGGCGATGTGATCGGGATAGGTGATGCACACGTTGGGCGTGGTATTGGTGGCGATGTTGGTGACCACGTCGTTGTAGATACGGCCGTAATCGGTGTACAGGCGCATGTTCACATGGATGTTGGGATACAGAGCCTGGAAGCTTTCGATCGCCTTTTCATACACGGCGGTCTGGGACCGGTTGGTGTCGTTTTTGGCCCAGAAGGTGATTTCGTATTCCCGGCCGGTATCGAATGTTTCGGGCACGGCGAAAGCGCTGGAATCCTGGGAGCCGTGGCAGCCCGATAGGCCCAGGCACAGGGAAGCGAGCAGGAGAAATACCAAACAATTTTTGATCTTTTTCATCCCTTTGTACCTCCCCGGGAGACACCCGCCATGACTTTTTTGCGGAAAATCAGGAACAGCACGATCAGCGGCACGGAAATGACCACCACCGCCGCCATCATGGCGGGAATGTTTTCCCGGCCGAAGCCGTTTTCCCGAATCTCCTGAATGCCGTTGGAAACCAGGTAATAATTGGGGTTATCGGTGATCAGGCGGGGCCACACGTAGGAATTCCAGCACTCGATCACCTTGAGGATCACGATGGTCACAAGCGTGGGCTTGCTGATGGGGATCATCACCCGGGTCAGGTACTTGAAATCCGAGGTGCCGTCCACCCGGGCGGCCTTGTACAGTTCGTCGGGGATCTGCTCAAAGTTTTCTTTCAGCAGGTAGATGTAGAACACGCTGGTCACCGAGGGCAGGATCAGGCCCGTGAAGGTGTTGCGCAGCTTCAGATTGGTGATGGTGACGAAATTGGTGATCACCACCAGCTCGTTGGGGATCATCATCAGGGACAGGAACAGGGTAAAGGCGATGCCCTTTCCCGGAAAATCCAGCCGGGCAAAGGCGAAGGCCGCCGGGATGATCACCGCCATCATGAGGCCCGTCGTTACCACGGTGTAGATGATGGTGTTCAGGAAATACCGGCCCAAGGATACGGTGGTGAAGGCGTCCTGATAGTTTTGCAGGGTGGGGGCCAGGGTAAAGAACCGGGGAATGTACTCGCCGTTATAGGAGCCGTAGCTTTTGACGGAGGTGAGCACCATCCAGTAGAAGGGGAACAGCACCATCAGGGCCCATACCGTCAAAAGCACGTAGTCCGCCGCCGTAAAGGCCCGCTTACGGGAAGCGGCGCGGCGTTCGATCTTGTCAAAATCCATTTTCTTTTCCATATGCGCCCGCCTCCCCTCAGTAATGCACGCTCTTCTTGCTGATCATCAGGTTGATGCAGGTGATGGTCAGCACGATGGCGAACAGGATCAGCGCGGCGGCGGAAGCGTAGGAGGGATAGCCGCCGCTGCTGCCGTACAGCATATCGTACACATAGCCCACGATGGTGTTCATGCCCGCGGCGTTCAGATCGGTGCCAAAGAGGGCGATGGCGTCGCTGTACGCCTTGAAGGCCCCGATGAAGCCCGTGATCACCAAATAGAAGATCATGGGGGAGATCATGGGCAGGGTGATCTTATAGAAGATGCGGAAGGACTTGGTGCCGTCCATCTTGGCCGCGCTGTAATATTCCGGGTTCACGGAAGCCAAAGCGCTGGTCAGGATCAGGATTTTAAAGGGCATGACCACCCAGATGGTGTAGAAGCACAGCACGAACATTTTGGCCCAGTACGGCCCGTCGATAAAGTCCACGCTCTGGCCGCCGAACCATTGGATCATCAGGTTGATCAGGCCGTCGGTGTAGGCGGTCTTCTTAAACAGGATCATGAATACCAGACCTACCGCCAGGGTGTTGGTGACGTAGGGCAGGAAATACACGGTCTGGAACAGGTTGCGAAGGGGCTTGATGGCGTTGAGGCCCAAGGAAATGCCAAGGGCGATCAGCGTGGACAGGGGCACCGTGATGATCACCAGCAGGAAGGTGTTCTGCACCGCCTGGAGGAAATAATGGTCATGAAGCACCCGGGAATAATTATACAGCCCTACGCCGAAATAGGTCTGGCTGGCGGAATTATAGCCCTCCTCAAAGGAATAGATCAGCACGTCGATGAGGGGATACACCATGAACGCGCCCAGGAACAGCATGGCCGGCAGCAGGTACAGCCAGCCCTTCATACTTCTCTTTTTCATTGCCGTCCGACCTTTCCCTTACTGGGCGTCCACGGGGATGCGTTCTTCCGTGTCCGCCCTGAACAGAAACACCTTGTCCGGCATGAGGCTGAACCGCACGGCAGCCGCTTCCTTATCCACCTTGTTCCGGGCGGGGATAATGGAGCGGATCTGGACGTTGCGGCTGGCGGGATGGGTGGAAACCACGCTGGTGTCCCGGCCCATGACTTCCACGCGATTGAGCTGCACCTCCATGGGGCCCTGCGCGTCCAGCACGAAGCCCTCGGGCCGGATGCCAACGGCCACTTTTTGGTCGGAAACGCCCTTCACGGAAAGCACAGCCTGATCGCCCAAGTACAGCCTGCCGTTTTTTACGCTGCCGTCGAACACATTGATGGGCGGCACGCCCAGGAACGTGGCGACAAACAGGTTCACCGGATCGTCATATACCTCCTGAGGCGCGCCGATCTGCTGGAGGATGCCGGATTTCATCACCACGATCATATCCGAAATGCTCATGGCCTCGTCCTGGTCATGGGTGACGAAAATGGTGGTGATGCCCGTTTCCTGCTGGATGCGGCGGATTTCCTCTCGGGTCTGCAAGCGAAGCCGGGCGTCCAGGTTGGAAAGCGGCTCGTCAAGCAAAAGCACCCTCGGCATTTTCACCAGGGCCCGGGCGATGGCCACGCGCTGCTGCTGGCCGCCGGACATTTCGCTGGGCTTGCGGTCCAGCAATCCGTCGATCTGCACCAGCTTGGCGGCGGTCTTTGCCCGTTCGATCATCTGGGGCTTGGTGGGCCTGTCCGCTCCTTTCAGGTTTTGCAGGGGGAACATGATGTTTTCCAGCACCGTCAGATGAGGATACAGGGCGTAGTTCTGAAACACCAGGCCCACGCCCCGGTTTTCCGGCGGCAGGCGGGTCACATCGTCGTCTCCGAAGAGGATTCGGCCGCTGGTAGGCGCTTCCAGGCCGGAAATCAGGTTCAGGGTGGTGCTCTTTCCGCAGCCGGAGGGGCCCAGCAGGCCGATGAGCTTGCCGTCGGGGATTTCAAAATCGAAATCGTTCACCGCGATCACGTCGTCGCCCTTTTTGCTGCGGCTGGGGAACCGCTTGGTCAGGTGTTCCAGTACGACTTTCATATGTTCTTCCCTTTCCTTTCCATATTTGGTCACACGGGACGCTTCAGTTGTTGATATGATAAATGGCCTTGCACTTTTCTTCTAAATAATTCAGGTAATAGGCGGGATCGAAGGGCACGCCCAAGGCGCTGTCCAAAATCTCCTTGGGTGTGAGCAAACTGCCGAAACGCCAGATGTGTTCTTTATTCCAAGCGTTCATGGGGGAGAAATCACCCTTGGCAAGCGCGGCGTCCACATCCACGGTTTCCTTCATTTTTGCCAGGAACTGGGCCCCGTAAGCGCTGCCCAAAGCGTAGGAGGGGAAATAGCCGATGGCCCCGAAGGACCAGTGGCTGTCCTGCAAAACGCCGTGCTTGTCGTCGGGCACGTCGACGCCCAAATATTCCTTGTACAGCCTGTTCCATTCGCCGGGCAGATCGCGCACCTTCAATTCTCCGGCCATGAGCTTCTTTTCCAGCTCGTACCGAATCATGACGTGCAGGCAGTAGGTCACCTCGTCCGCCTCCGTGCGGATCAGGGAGGGCTGCACCTTGTTGACGGCCAAATAGAAGTCCTTCCAGGTATAGTCTTTCATCTGCTCGGGGAACAGCTCCGCCATTTTCGGGAAAACAAATTTCGCAAAGGCTTCGCTGCGGCCCAAGATGTTTTCATAGAAGCGGCTCTGGCTCTCGTGGATGCCCATGGACACGCCGCCGTCCAGCACCGTATAGGCTAAATCCTCGTCCGACCCGGTATCGTAGAGGGCGTGGCCGCCCTCATGAATGACGCTGAACATGGAGTAGGACACGTCTTCGCGGTAATAATGGGTGGTGATGCGCTCGTCCAAATGGGAACCCAAGCTGGTGGTGAAGGGGTGCTCGGTGGTGGAGAGCCCCACCTTCTGCATATCCAGTCCCATGGTTTCCATGAGCCACAGGGCCAGCTTTTCCTGCTTGTCCTCCGGGAAATCGCCCTTGATACAGGCGTCGCTGACCTGGGGCTGACCGCTGACGGCGTGGATCAGAGGCACCAGACGCTGACGCAGGGTATCAAAGAACTGGTCGCAAACCGCCTTGTTCAAGCCCGGTTCATATTCGTTCAGCCAAAAATCGTAGGGGTCTTTTTCCGGCGCGGCGTACCGGGCAAAGCGAACGGCGTAATCAAACATTTTGGTCAGGTACGGTTCAAAGGACGAAAAATCACTGCTGTTTTTCGCGTTGTACCATACGTCCTGGGATTCCACCACGAATTTTTCGTATTCCACGTATTCTTCCTGGGGGATTTTCTGCATGAAGCGGATGTCTTTCAAAAGCAGATACACCATCCGCTGTTCCCGGGGGGTCAGTTCTTCCCTGTGGGCGTCCAAAAACTCCAGTAAATCAACCGTTTCTTTGCCGGTGGACAGCTGATACAGGATCTCGCTCAAAATCCCCATGGCGTGGGCGCGGTTGGGGGCCGTTCCCTTGGGAGCGGTGGTTTCCCCGTCGTAGGAGATCAAGCCCATGGCGTGATCGTAAGCGCTCAATTTTTCTTGGAGGGTGATCAATTCTTTTCGCGCGGTTTCCAGGGTCATTTCGCGTCGCCGCCTTTCTTTTCTCAGTTCTTTTCTGTTTCCATTATAAACCTTGCGGACTGTTCTGTCCAGAAAAGAAAGGAATTGTTTTTGAAAAGAAGCCTTCTTCGGTGATCACCGCGTCCATGGGAACGTCCAGCTGATCCGTGGGCAGATCGTCCAGCAGCAAAGCGTGAAAACACAGGCACAGGCAGGGCATGGGATGGGCGCGCAGGAACCGGTCGTAATATCCCGCGCCATGGCCCAGCCGCCGCCCGTCGGCCGCGGCGCGCACGCAGGGCACGATGGCCAGATCGATGGCGGGAAAGGAAGAACCTGCCGGGGCAGCCGTTGGCTCCGAGATGCCGTACGCGCCGGGGGCAAGATCATGCCAGCCCAAAACGCGCACGGCGTCCATGCGGCCCTGTCCGTAACATTTGGGCACATACACTTTTTTGCCCGCCATCCAGGCGTTTTCAATGAGAACGCGGGTGTCCGGTTCCTTTGCCATGTTCACGTAAACGAAAAGGGACGCGGCCTGCCGGTACAGGGGAGAGGACAATATATTGGCTGTGATTTTCTGGCTTGCTTCTTTTAATGCGCCGGGCGGAAACCCGCCGATTATTTCCGCTGCTTCCTGCCGCAAGCGCTTTTTTTTCAAGGCTAAATCGTTTTTTTGCATCCGCAAAGCCTCCGAACGGTTAGTCTTGCCTTTTTGCTGTTGTTTCGTTATAATAAAAATCATTCGATGATCAGGCCCTTGGGAGCCGGGCCGCGCAAGGCGGCAGCGGGAAAAAGCATGAATTCCGCGGGACAGACATAGACTGTTTTGTTCCCGCGTTTTTTGCGTAGAAATCCACTGGAAGGAGTTGGAAATATGGAAAACGCCGCAAAGGTGGCCATGCGCGTTTCCAAAATGACCATCTTATGGAATACGGCCCTGTCCGCCGTGAAGCTGCTGGCGGGGCTGCTGGCCCATTCCGGGGCCATGGTGTCCGACGCCGTGCATTCCATGTCGGACGTGTTCAGCACGGTGATCGTGATGTTTGGGGTGCGGGCGGCGGAAAAGGATTCCGACAAGGAACACCCTTTCGGCCACGAGCGGATGGAGTGCGTGGCGGCCATCGTGCTGGCCGTGGTGCTGCTGATCACGGGGCTCATGATCGGCTATGAAGGCGTCATGAAAATTATGTCTTCCGAGACCGCCGCGCTGGAAGCCCCCGGCATGCTGGCGCTGATCGCCGCCGTGGTGTCCATCGCGGTGAAGGAGGGCATGTACCGCTACACCGTGAAAGCCGCCAAGGCCATCGATTCCAACGCCCTGAAAGCCGACGCGTGGCATCACCGGTCCGACGCCTTAAGCTCCATCGGCGCGCTCATCGGCATCGCCGGGGCGCGGATGGGCCTGCCGGTGCTGGACCCCGTCGCCAGCGTGGGCATCTGCCTGTTCATCGGCAAGGCGGCCTACGATATTTTCCGGGACGCCATCGACAAAATGGTGGACCGGAGCTGCGGCGCGGAAACGGAAAAGGCCCTGCGGGACTGTGCCCTGAGCCATCCCGGCATTCAGGCCGTGGACCGGCTCATGACCCGGCAGTTCGGCAATCGGATCTATGTGGAAATGGAAGTATCGGTGGACGGGAGCCTGCCCCTGAACGAAGCCCACGCCATCGCCGAACAGGTGCACGACGACATCGAAAAGCGGTTCCCCAAGGTCAAGCATATCATGATTCACGAGAATCCCGCGAAGTAAAAGTGGAAATTGAAAAGTGAAAAGTGGAAAGTTGGATAGCTGAAAATATGGTTAGCTGCTCCGCAAAGAGAACACCATTCATATTTTCACTTTTCACTTTCCACTTTTCTTTCGATGCCAGCCGTGCACGCATACGCGGCCCGGCTGGACGGCGAACCGCGTTTCACGCGGTTGCCTCATCGTTTTTTATTCTATCCTGAACGCCGGGGCAATGGGGTTCTGTCCCACCAGGATTTCCGGCAGGTGTACAAGCAATCCGCTGTCCGTGCGCTCAAAGGGCAGGGACGCTTCCAGGCCCAGCAGAGTAAGCTTGCGCGCTGCATGGGGCCAGGGAATCAGCAGGCCGGCGGGCAGTTTTTCTCCTTCGGGCAGGCGCAGAAGGGCATAATGGGTTTCACCCTTGCGGGTAAAGGCCACGGGCCCCTGTTCGTTGGGGTCGGCCAGCCGGGTGCCGTAAATGGCTTCTCCGTTGTCTTTCAGCCACGCACCCAAGCCGTCCACCGCTTTGACGGCGGGTTCGGGCAGCCTGCCGTCAGGCTGGGGGGCAATGTTCAGGGCCAAATTCCCGCCCCGGCACACCACGTCGATCAGCAGATGCGTAAGCTGGCGGGGCGTTTTGTACGTTTCGTCGAACCGGTAGGAGAAGGCCGTGCCCACGGTGACGCAGCTTTCCCACGGCACGCGGATGGGGCCGGTGGGCACGCTCTGCTCGGGGGTGATGTAGTTTTCGTTGGGGCCGCCGATGGTACGGTCGGCGCTGAGCAGGCCGGGCCGGAGCTTCCGGGCTTCCGCCATGAATTCGGACAGGCGGATGTCCTGGCCGTTCTGGGGCCCCACCTGGCCCCCGTCCAGCCACAGGACTTCAATGGGGCCTAAATCCCGCACCAGCTCCATGAGCTGATTGTGGGTGTACTGTACGAATTGCTCCCAGATTTCGGGGTGGGCTTTGGGGTCGTAGGTGGGGTTGCGGTTAAAGGCCACGGGCTTTTCCATGCCCTCCGCCCAGTACCAGGGGCAGTGCCAGTCCGGCTTGGAAAAATACGGGGCAATGGCGATGCCCCGGGCACGGAAGGCGTCGAATACCGCTTTGGCGATATTGGCGTACTTGTGGGTGTGGAAGGGGCAGTCCCCGTCGGTGACTTTATAATCAGTGTACTTGGTATCGTACATGCAGAAGCCGTCGTGGTGCTTGGTGGTGAAGATCAGGTATTTAAAGCCGTTCCGCGCGGCCACGTCCGCCCATTTTTCGGGCTGGAGACGCACGGGATTGAAGCTTTTTTTCAGCCCTTCATACTGGGCACGGAAGGCTTTGCCGTCCGTTTCCCAATCAATGCCGCCCCGGCTCCAGTCCGCGTCGCCGTCGGACAGGGGCCAGGATTCGCAGATGCCCAGTTCGGAATAGATGCCGAAGTGCATCATCAGGCCTAACTTCTGATCCTGGAACCATTCCAGCTTTTCCTGCACCAGCGGATCGCTGGGACGCACATACTCGTCTTCCCGGCTGCATCCGTGCATGCCGTTGATGATCGCGTCTGCCATAGTCACGCATCCTTTCACACACATTTGTTTTTTTAAGGAGACCCCTTTTTGGCTTTCTTGGAAGGGGGTCTGGGGGAAACCATTCTTTGGCCTCCAAAGAATGGTTTCCACCAGAAATTTTTTCTTACGGATTCGCCTTGGCGTACTGTGTCAGCATGCCGCCTAAATCATTCGCCATGAGATCGACGGTTTCCTCCACGGACAGGTCGCTTTCCAGCATATCGGAAATATCGTTGATGATGCCGTAGTAGAAATCGGCGGAGGGGCCCACGGTGACGCTGCGCATGGTGTCCGGGGTTTCCAGAAGCTGGTCCAGGCCCACCTGGTACTGGGGATATTCCGCGATCAGGGCCTGCCAGGTTTCGCTTTCCTGGGCTTCCTTGTTGGAGGGCAGATAGCCGGTGCCCTTGGCAAAATCCGCCTGCACTTCCGCGCCGGTCAGATACTGCACGAAGGCCCAGGCCGCTTCCTTCCGGGCGTCGCCGTGATCGAACATTACCAGGCAGCTGCCGGATACGGTGGCCCCGGAAGCGGAAGAATCGCTCACCTTCAAATAGGGCGCGACGCCCAGCTCGAAACGGCCGCCGATCTTGTTCAGCATGTTGGCGACTTTGGAAGAAGAATCGGTCATGATCAGCTGCCGCCCGGCCACGAATTCATCCCCGGAGCCGTTTTTGTTGGCCAGCGCGCCGGATAAGTACAGCGCTTTCCAGGCGGTGAGGAATTCCGCCAGCGCGCCGTTTTCGATGCAGGCCAGTTCGGTGGCGCTGCCCTCGGTGCCGTTATGGTTGTTCACCAAATCGCTGCCCAATTGGCCCAGCCAGTTGGCTAAGGTGGGGGTGTTGGGGATGGCGGCGTACACGGCCACATTGTCCCCGTTGAGGGAAGCTAAATTCCCCACGTCGGTCAATGTCTTGGGCGCGGAAAAGCCCGCCGCTTCCAGGGCGGTTTTGTTGTAGAAGGTCACGGTGGTGGAGGTGGCGAAGGGCAGGCCCAGCTGCACGCCCTTGAGCTGCCAGTTGGCCATGGCCGGGGCCAGCATGGAGGACAGGTCGGCTTCCGGATGGTCCTTTAAGGCCAAATCAACGGTATAGGCCGTTTCAGCGGAGGAAAAGCTCACCTTGCCGGTGGCGTCCAACTGCATCACGTCGGGCAGGGTATCGAACTGCTTGGCGGAAAGAACGCCGTTCATTTTTTTCACGGAATCGGCGTAAGCGCCCTGGAAAACGGCTTCCACCTGGATGCCTTTTTCTTTGCCCACGGTTTCATTGAAATCCTTCACGTACTTGTCCACCAGCGCCCCCGCCGCTTCGGACGCGGAATGCCAGAACACGATTTTTACCGGTTCTTCCGCAAAGGCGCAGCCGGAAAGGCCCAGCAGCAGGGACAGGATCAGGAACAGAGCAGTCAGTTTCTTCATGATGGGTTCCTCCTTATATTTTTATCCAACGATGGCTCCCCCGCTCATGGTGCGGGTGATGCTCTTTCGCAGGAACAGGAACAGCAGCACGGCGGGGATCAGGGCCACGGCGGCCCCGGCCAGCACCGTTTCGTAATTGGTGCCCTCCACGGTGGTGAGCATGGTGATGCCGATCTGCACAGTGCGCATTTCGTTGGTGTTGGTCACCAGCAGCGGCCACAGGTAGGCGTTCCACTGGATCACGAAGGCCTGCAAAAACAGGGTCAGCAGCAGGGGCAGGCTCATGGGCGTGAGGATGAAGGCGATAAAACGCAAATCACCGCAGCCGTCCATCTGCGCCGCCTCCCGGATGGGCTTGGGGGAGGAGAGGAAATGCTGCCGGAGCATGAACATTTGGCTTGCGCCCACGAAGGACACGATGCCGATGCCTAAGTACGTGTCCAGCAGGCCCAAATGGGAAACCGTCTGGTAATTGGTGATGGTCAGGGTGTCCGGCGGCAGCATCATGGTGCCCAGCAGCAGGAAAAACAATGCTTTTTTCCCGGCGAAATCAAAGAATACAAAGGCGTAAGCGGCCAGCAGAGCGATGACCAGCTTGATTACCGTACTGAACACGGAAACCACCAGGGTGTTCCAGAAATACCGCAGCATGGGCAATTGGGTAAACACCGTTTCAAAGTTTTTCAGATACCCAAAGCTGCGGGGGAATACCGTGGGCGGCCAGGCCACGAACTCCGCGGGGCTTTTGAAAGCCCCCATGACGCCGTAGAACAGGGGAAACAGCACAAGGCAGCCGAGCAGCACGGCCAGCGCCCCCAAAAACCCTTCCCGGGCTTTGATTTTCACTGGTAATGCACCTTCCTTTTTTCCGCCATGAACAGCAGAATGGAGAACAGCAGCGTCAGGCCGAAGGCCGCCATGCTCACCGCCGCGGCGAGGCTGTAATTGGAGGAAGCGTAACCGGAGGTGTACATGAGGTAGATCAGCGTCGTGGTGGAGCGGGAGGGGCCGCCTTGGGTGAGGATCAGGATGGGGCCGTTGGTCATCATGGCCTGGATCATGTTGGTGCATACCACGTACAGCACGGTGGGGGAGATCAGGGGCAGCTGAATCTGCAAAAGCGTGCGGAATTTTCCCGCCCCGTCCAGGGCCGCGCTGCCCAGCATATCCTTTGGCAGCGCCCGGAAAGCCGACAGGAACAAAAGGAAATTGAACCCGATGCCCATCCAGACCGTCAAAAGCAGGATGCCGCTCATGGCGGTGTGCCGGTCCTCGTACCAGCCGATATTCAGGCCGAAGGCGTAATTCAGCCAGCCCACGGAGGGGTTCAAAAGCACCTTGAAAATCAGGGAGATGGAGGCCATGGACACCACCATGGGCAGGGACAGCATGGTTTCATACACGCTGTGCAGGGGATGGGGATTGCTGCACAGCCAGGCCAGGGCCAAGGTGACCACCACGGTCACCGGCACATTGATGACCATGAGCTTTACCGTATTTTCCAGGGCAATGGAGAATTCCCGCCGGGAAAAAAGATACTGAAAGTTGTCCAGCCCCGAAAAGCCCGTGATCTCTCCCCGGAAATTCACCGTGCTCACGCTTTGCAGGCAGGTTTTCAAAAAAGGATAATAAACGAAACCCACCGCGAACGCCAGCATGGGCAGCAAAAACAGGTAGGGCTTCAGGGAAAACCCGCGCTTAGGGGAAGCGATTGATCGAGACAAGAAAAAACCTCCTGAAAGAGCCTTCAGGAGGGAAAACACACGCAAAACGCATGGCTCTTCTTCCATCCAGACTATACTGTCGGCTCCGGAGTCTCACCGGATCGGCCTTTCGGCTCGCGGGCTTTACCGCCGGTAGGGAATCGCACCCTGCCCTGAAGAACTCTTGCTGTTCAATTCGGATACATTATATGCCGGACCGCCGCGCCTGTCAATACCAGAAAAAAGGAATTCTCTGGAATTCTCTGGAAAGGTTTACGTAAACATTTCAAAAAAATGTAGAAATAATGAAGAAAATACTGTATAATGACGAAAGACGGAAAGGAGGCGAAACGCCGTGTCCATGCCCAACCCCTATTCACCCCATGGACGGCGGGAACGGCGCTGGTATTCCCGCTTTCGGATTTGGAACCGCTTTGTAATGGCGGTGGGCTACCTTGCTTTGGCTTACGGTCTGGTGCGGGGCGTGATCTATTTGCTGGTGCTGGCGAAAGATTGGCTGTGACGCATATGAGAGAAAGAGAAGAAAGAAGGAAAAAACGGCGCGCTCCCCGGCTGGTGCGGCGGCTGGGCGCGATCCTGACGCTGGCGATCGCGCTCACCCTGGCGAACGTATTTTCACCGTATCTGAAAAACTGGTTTTCCCACTTCCTGCCCCGGGTGGATTACAGCAGCGCCGTGGAGAGGCTGACCCACGAAATGGTAAAAGCCGGAGAACTGATCGCCGTGCGCCATACGGACACCGGTGTCATGACCGGAACCATTGACGCCTTGTTTCTGGGCACGGTGAGCAGAGTATCGGCCCCGTATCTGTATGAAATCGGGTTGGGGATCAAGCTGGAGGACGTGGCGCTCACCCCGGGGGACACGGAGCTAACCGTAACCGTGCCAAAGCCCCAGGTGCTTTACGATCATTTTCAGGTGACGGGGGACATTCAGAACGATGATTTCTGGGGTCTCGCCTCCCAGAAGCGCTACCAGCAGATGCTGGATGATCGGCAGGCCGCCTGCCGCCAAAGCTATTTGGACGATCCCCAATGCATGGAGCAGGCCTGGGAAGCCGCCTGCGAACAGCTGGAAACCCTGTTCCGCCAATGGACGGGGGAAAACTTGAAGCTTCGCTTCCTGCGGGAAGGGGAATAAACAAATGAAAGGGTGGATGCAATGCAAATCCTGAAAATTCTGTGCTCGGTGTTCCTGAACGCGAACCCGGACGTGGTCTCCGTCGGCTGGAACGCCCTGACCTTCGTGGGCTTGTGGGGAGTTTTCCACAAGTGCGGCGTAAAAGGCTGGTGGGCGCTGGTTCCCTTCGCCCGGGAATACAAGCTGGGCACGTGCGCCGGACGCGAGTCGGAAGGGCGCGTGCTGGCGGTGGTGACCGGCCTGATAGAAGCGGCCAGCATCGTCACGGTGTTTCTGAATGAGGAAAGCTCCCTCTACCTGTTTATCGGGGCCATCGCGTTTATGCTGCTGGTGATCCAGTTCATCTATATGATCCGCATTGAGCTGGGCCTGATCGAGGTGTTCGGTCAGAAAAAGTGGTGGATCATTCCCTGGGCGCTGCTGGATAACATCGTGGCTCCCCTCTGGGGCTTCCATAAGAAGTTCCAGCCTCTGTGGACTGTGGAGGACATCCAGAGCGAGGCGTCCAATTTCTTCTCCGGCTCCAAGGCTCAGGTGCTGGATCAGGGCCTGACGGTGAACTTAGAGGAACGCACCGCCACGGAATTCTTCAAGAAAAAGTACTTGCTGCGGGATATCCACATGTACATTCAGCCCGGCCGCATGGTGCTGCTGCTGGGCGGCTCCGGCGCGGGCAAAACCACCTATCTGAACGCCGTGAACGGCTACGAAAAGGCCAAGGCGGAGGTGGTGCTCAACGGCACGAATATGTACAAGCATTATAAAGAAATGCAGTACGATATCGGCTTTGTGCCCCAGCTGGATCTGATGCGCGGCTCGGACAGCGTGTACCGCACCCTGATCGACGCCGCTTCCCTGCGCCTGCCCAAGGACTTTTCCGCCGCCGACCGCAGCGCGCGGGTGGAGGAAGTGATGAAGATCTTCGGCCTCACGCCGGTCAAGGACAATCTGGTGTCCAAGCTCTCCGGCGGACAGCGCAAGCGCCTGTCCATCGCTATGGAATTCATCTCCAATCCCTCCCTGTTCATTCTGGACGAGCCGGACAGCGGCCTGGACGGCGTGATGGCCCGGGAGCTGTTCCAGCAGCTGCGCCAGATCGCGGATCAGGGCAAGATCATCATCGTGATCACCCATACCCCCGACCGCGTGATCGATCTGTTCGACGATGTGATCGTGCTGGCCAAGGACGCCAAGCGCACGGGCCGTCTGGCTTTCTTCGGCACCATCGCGGAAGCCCGGGAATTCTTCGGCAAAGAGAAAATGGAAGAAATCGTCAAGTCCGTCAACCGCCAGGAAGAAGGCGGCGAAGGCCGGGCGGACGAATTCATTCTGAAATTCGCGGAGGTGCAGCATGGCTGAGCTGAATGTAAAGGAAACCAGGCGCGCGAGAAAAATCCGTCACAGGGGCCGGGGCAGCCAGGTGCCCATTTACTTGGGCAAGCAGCTCCGCTTCTTCGTGAACCAGAGCGACTGGAAGGTGCTGCCCATGGCGGCCATCATCGCCGCGCTGGTGAGCATGGTGATCCGCAAGGACTTCTTCCTGACCATGGAAGGCAACCTGAAAGGCGCGTTCGCCCTGACCTGCGTGGGCATTTGGAACGGCTGCTTCAATTCCATCCAGTCCATCTGCCGTGAACGCCCCATTATCAAGCGGGAGCACCGTTCCGGCATGCATATTTCCTCCTACGTTGTGGCCCACATGATTTATCAGTTCGCCCTGTGCGCCGCACAGACGGGCCTGAGCCTGTACGTGCTGAAAATGATGGGCATCAAGTTCCCGGAAACCGGCTTCATTACGTCCTGGATGATCGTGGACCTGGGCATTACCATGCTGCTGATCTCCTACGCGGCCGATATGATGAGCCTGTTTATTTCCAGCGTCAGCCACACCACCACCGGCGCCATGACGGTGATGCCCTTCGTGCTCATCTTCCAGCTGGTATTTTCCGGCGGCCTGCTGCCTCTGCCCGACTGGACCAAACCCCTGTCCAACTTCACCATCTCCAATTACGGCATCAAGGCCATCGCCTCCCAGAGCGGCTACAACGAAGCGCCTATGGTAACGGCCTGGAAAACCCTGGACAAAATGCGGAACAACGAGCTCGGCGGCACCGTCACCCTGGGCCAGATTATGGATCTGCTGGACAGCCAGGCGGTGGAAAAGCGCCGGGACACGGAAGTGATGAAGTCCTTCACGGTGGGAGAAATTGCGGAAATCCTCAGCAAAGCCGATGAGACCCTCCACCTGCGGGAGAAAGAACTGACCCATCCCGTTTCGTTCGGTCAGCTGATCGATCTGGTCCTAACGGAGGACGCCTTCCAGGAGGTGCGGGAGCTGACAATGATTCCCGCCACGCAGGAAAACGCCGCCGTGACGGTGGGCGACGTGCTGAATATGGTGAAGACCCATGAAAGCACCCAGACGCTCCTGGAAAAGGAAATCGGCACCACCATCACCCTGGGCCAGGTGCTGGACGCCCTGCACGCCGGGGAACTGGCGGAAAAATTCCAGGATCAGCAGCTCAACGAGCCCGTAACCCTGGGCCAGATCGTGGATTTCCTGAAAAATAACGCCATCCTGCAAAACCAGCGGGATCGGGAATTCACCTTCAAGACCTCCATCGGCGATTTGCTGGAGCTGTTCGGCGAGGAGAACGTGAAGCAGCTCATTCAGGAAAAAACCGCCTCCGCCAGCTACAACGCCGATTATGAACGGTCGGTGGAAAACGTGGCCGTAAATTGGATTATGCTGTTCCTGTTCGTGATGGCCTTCGCGATGCTCTCCACCATTACCCTGGAATTCATCGACAAGGACAAGCGCTGAGACAAAACAAAGGACGCTGCCGCGAATTATCGGCAGCGCCTTTTTGCGTATTTAGAGAGTTCAGCGTACAGAGTTCAGATTTATATGGCTGATGTATTCGGAATCAGAATGAGCGGACGATATCATCTGTACGCTGCACTCTGTACGCTGTTCTCCCTTTTCTATTCCACCTTAACGCCGTTAATATAGACCGCTTTGATGGCCGGGTCGGTATCGAAGGGAGAACCGGCGCACAGCACCAGGTCCGCGTCCTTGCCCACCTCGATGGAGCCCACCCGGTCTTCAATGCCCGCGTGCCTGGCGGGGTTGATGGTGATGGCCTGGAGGGCGGCGAAGGGCTCCATGCCGTGCTTGATGGCCAGGCCCGCGCACAGGGGCAGGTATTCCTGGGGGATCACCGGCGCGTCGGTGATGATGGACACCTGCAGGCCCGCTTTCGCTAAAATGCCGGGGGTATCAAAGGTCTTGTTCCGCAGCTCGAATTTGCTGGCGTTGGTGAGGGAGGGGCCCACGGCGCAGGGCACGTTTTCTTTCGCCAGCTCGTCGGCGATCAGGTGGCCTTCGGTCACGTGCTCTAAGGTGATTTTCACGTTCAGCTCTTTGGCGATGCGCAGGGCGGTGAAAATATCCTCGGCGGCGTGGGCGTGGGCCTTCAGGGGGATTTCCCGCTTGAGCACCGGGATCAGGGCTTCCATTTTCAGGTCAAAGGCGGGGCGCTTGCTGATATCGTCTCCCGCCGCTTCCTTTTTTTCCATGTATTCCTTGGCTTTATACAGGGTTTCCCGCAGCTTGGCGGCGGTGGTCATGCGGGTGGATAAGCCCTTTTCCCGGTAGCAGCGCTTGGGGTTCTCGCCGAAAGCGCACTTCATGGCGATGGCTTCCTTCACAAGCATGTTTTCCACCCGTTTGCCCACGGTTTTCACCGCGCAGAACGTGCCGCCCAGCACGTTGGCGCTGCCGGGACCGGTGCATACGCAGGTCACCCCGCCCAGGGCGGCGGTACGCATGCAGGGCTGCATGGGCTTGAAGCCGTCGATGCCCCGCATCTGGGGAGAAATGGGGTCGTTCATTTCGTTGTAGTCCCAGCCCTCGTAGCCTACGCCGTCGCTGTCCAGGCCTAAGTGGCTGTGGGCGTCCACAAAACCGGGATAAATGTCCAGGCCCGCGGCGTCCACGGTTTCTTCGTTTTCAGCGGGCAGGTTTTGTCCGATGGCGGCGATTTTGCCGTCCCGGATCAGGATGTCCGCCGCGAAGGCTTCTTCATGAATCGCGTCATGGATGCGTCCGTTTTGAATCAGCATGGTATGTCTCTCCTCCTCAGTAAGATGCTCTTGATTATACCACAGCGCGGGTTGGAAGTAAAACGAAATTGCGTTTAGAAGCAGGATATGCTATAATTCGTTATAGAAGTATATCATTTTCTTCATTTTCTGCGAATGGGAGGAAGCGCATGAAACGGTTGCTGGCGCTGGTATGCGTTCTTTGCTGTCTGACAGGCCGCGCCATGGCGGAGAAGAAAGACTGGACCCAGGAGGAATGGGAGAACGTCGTCATGTCCCTGGCGTCAGATGAAGCGGAACCGGTGCCGGAAAGCCGCCGGGTGAACTACCGTTCCGGCTGGCTGCCAGCGGCGGATAAGGGTTTTATCAACGTGCTGCTCATCAGCTCCGACGCCCCGGACATCGACCGGAATTTTGGCCGGGCGGACGCCATCCTGGTCTGCCGGATGAACCTGCGGACGGGAGAAACGCGCCTGCTTTCCCTGCCGGAGGACGCTTTGGTGAGCCTGCCGGAAGCGCCGGAGCCCATAGCCCTCAGGTATGTGAACTGCTTTGGCGGCGCGGGGCTCACCGCCCGGTGCGTCAACGACGCGCTGAATTTGGGGATCAGCCATTTCTGCGCGGTGAATATGGATGCTTTCATTGAGATCGTGGACGCTTTGGGCGGCGTGACCATGGAGCTGACGGAGGGGGAAGCCCAGGCGCTGGAGCTTGAGCAGGGCGCGCGCCGGCTCACCGGCGAACAGGCCCTCAGGTACGCGAAGCTGCGCCGGGCCGGGGACGGATCAACCCGCGTGCGGGAGCTGCTGTCTGCGGTGCTGCGCGAGACCGCGGAGGGCGGCTCCATGAAGCAGGTATTCAGCCTGGCCGATCTGCTGCTGCCCAGCGTGGACACCAATTTGACTACCGATGATATCATGAATTTGATCTTCGCGCTGTTTGGTCAGAATCAATCCGTTTCTTTTGACACCATGGGCCTTAAGGCGGAGGACGGCAGCCTGAACGACGGCTTGGCGGCCCAAAGCCGGAAGTTTCTGTATGGGGAGGAATAAAAACGATGCTGTATACGCTTTCGCTGAATCCCTGCTTGGATAAAACGGCGTCCATTCCCCGGTTCGACCCGGACGCGCCCAACCGGGTGCGGGTGGAGCGGTTGGACGTGGGCGGCAAGGGCGTGAACGTGGCCCGGGCGGCCAACGCCTTGGGCGGCGACGTGAAGCTGCTGGGCTTTGACTACCGGGGTCAGCCGGTAGCTACCGCCATGGCGAAGGAAAAGGTGCCCTGCACCCTGATCCCCCTGTCCGGGGAGCTGCGCGTGAACATGAAGCTCAGGGAGGAGGAAACGGGCCGCACCCTGGAAATCAGCGAACGGGGATTGGAAACCAGCCGGGAAGACATCCATCGCATCATCGCCCGCCTGCTGGACTGCGTACAGCCGGGGGACTGGGTGGCGCTGGCGGGCAGTTTGCCGCCGGGCGCGCTGCCGGAAACCTACGCCAAAATCCTGCACGCCCTGAAGGAAAAGGGCTGCCGCACGGCGGTGGACTGCGACGGCCCGGCCCTGATCGCCGCCCTGGAGGAACGCCCCTTCTTGATGAAGCCTAACGCCCAGGAGTTTACCGCCCTCACGGGGGTGGACGCGGGGGACACCGCCGCCGCTGCCGCCGCCTGCCGGACGCTGCTTTCGGATGGGGTGGAATGGGTGTGCCTGTCCCGGGGAGCCAAGGGCGCGCTGCTGGCGCATGGGGAAGAAGTATGGGCCTGTCCTGCCGCGGCTGTGCCGGTCATGGGCACCGCCGGGGCGGGGGATACTATGCTGGCCGCCCTGGCCCTCGCCATTGAACGCGGGCTGACAGCGGGGGAAACCCTGCGCTATGCCGCCGCCGCTGCCGGCGCGTCCGTCATGCGCCCCGGCACCCTGCTGTGCCGCAGGGAGGACGCGAAAAAGCTGTTGGCGGAATTGAAGCCGGAGAAGCTCGAAGGATGATTCAGAGTGGAGAGTTGAGCGTTTAGAGTTGAGATATAATTTGTCTGACTGATACTGTGCCGTGTGTCCCGTCTTCCTTTATGTCACTATAATATCTCAACTCTCAACTCCACTCTCTGCACTCCACTCTCCACCCTCCACACTTCCCGCAAATCCTGTTCTTAATTTGTCCTTTCAGCCCAAAGCGCTTGCGCTGGGCTTTTTTTGTGACATATAATGACACAGCATTGGATGCAAAAATGTGCCTGTACGGGAGGATGAAGCAAATGCCCAATTTTTCTTTGCCGGATGATGTGTTTATCCGGGCGGCGGAACAGTTCCAAACGCCCTTTCATTTGTACGACGAAGCGGGCATCCGCGAAACGGCCCGCGCCCTGAACAAAGCCTTTTCCTGGGCCCCGGGCTTCAAGGAATACTTCGCGGTGAAAGCCCTGCCCAATCCCCGCATTCTGGATATTTTCAAGGAAGAGGGCTGCGGCGTGGACTGCTCCAGCGAATGTGAGCTGCTGCTGGCGGAAAAATCGGGCTTTTCCGGGGACGAAATCATGTTCAGCGCCAACGCCATGCCGCCCTGCGAGTACGACCACGCCAGCGCCCTGGGGGCCATTATCAATTTGGACGATTTCAGCGATATGGATATTTTAGCGGCCCACGGCGGCATTCCGGACACGGTATGCGTGCGCTATAACCCCGGCGGGGAATTCCATTTGGGCAACGCCATCATGGGTTCACCCGGCGATTCCAAGTACGGCTGGACGAAGCAGCAGCTGTCCGTGGGCTTGAAGCGCATAAAGGACATGGGGGCCTCGGGCTTCGGCCTGCACGCGTTCCTCGCCAGCAATACCACCGATAATTCCTATTATCCCAAGCTGGCGGGCATCCTGTTTGACCTGGGCGCGGAAATGGAAAAGGAGTGCGGCATGCCCCTGCGCTTTGTCAACCTTTCCGGCGGGGTGGGCATTCCCTACCGCCCGGAGGAGAAGCCGGCCGATGTTCAGGCCATCGGCCAGGGCGTGAAGCGGGAATATATCCGCGTGTTCGGCGATCCCGCCCAGGGCAGGGTGCGCATCAAAACGGAGCTGGGCCGCTTCATGACCGGCCCCCACGGCTGGCTGGTGACCCGCGTCACCCACGAAAAGAAAATCTACAAGGATTATTTGGGCGTAGACGCCTGCGCCTCCAATCTCATGCGCCCAGCCATGTACGGGGCCTATCATCACATTCACATCTGCGGAAAGCGAAATGAACCGGCCGATCACCTGTACGACGTGACCGGGTGCCTCTGCGAAAACAACGATAAATTCGCCATTGACCGCCTTCTGCCGAAAACAGAAATCGGCGATCTCATGGTGATCCACGATACCGGTGCCCACGGCTTCGCCATGGGCTACCAGTACAACGGCCGCCTGCGCAGCGCCGAGATCCTGTACACAAAGGACGGCGATTTCCGCATGATCCGCCGCGCGGAAACGCCGGAGGATTACTTCGCTACTTTGCTTTAATCATCTATATATGCAGAGAAAAATAAAGGAAGATTTCTTTTGTCGATTCCTTTATTGCTTTCTCGGAAGGGGGAGCGGGGGAAACCACTCTTTGGCATCCAAAGAGTGGTTTCCCCCACAAAACTTCAAACCTATCGCCGCCGGACAGCGCCTCTGTTCCGGCGTTTTTTCAGTGGTTTTTGGTCGAAAATGCGAATTGCCAAAGCCGGGAAAGGATGGTATACTGGAAAGGAACAGAACGCAAAGGGAATGGGAGGGTGCGCGTTGACAAAGAAGTATTTGGCGATCGATATCGGCGCTTCCTCGGGACGCCACATCGTGGGCTGGAAGGAAGGTAATGAGATCAAAACACAGGAGGTGTACCGCTTTCCCAACGGCGTGGAAAAGGCGGACGGACACCTGATCTGGAACATCGAAAGCCTGACTGCCCACGTGAAAGCGGGCATTGACGAGGCTTTAAAGGCGTTTCCGCAGATCGAAAGCCTGTCCGTGGACACCTGGGGCGTGGATTATGTGCTGCTGGACGGGGATAAGGAAATCATGCCCTGCTACGCCTATCGGGACAGCCGTACGGAGGAACCGATCAAAAAGGTGCATGAAAGCCTGCCCTTTTCCGCGCTCTACCGCCGCGCGGGCATCCAGTTTCAGCCCTTCAACACCGTTTATCAGCTGTACGCCGACAAGCTGGCCGGGCGGCTGGAGCGCGCCACGGATTTCCTGCTCATGCCGGAATACCTGCTGTACAAGCTCTGCGGCGTCAAGGGCCACGAATACACCAACGCCACCACCGGCGGCATGGTGAACGCGGCGGCGAAAGCATATGACTTCGAAATCATCGACGCCCTGGGCCTGCCCCGGCATTTGTTCCAGCCCCTTTCCCAGCCGGGGAAATACTTAGGGGATTACAAGGGCATCCGCTGCGTGCTGTGCGCCACCCACGATACGGCCAGCGCGGTGGAGGGCATTCCCATGGAGGACGGCGAAATCTACATTTCCTCCGGCACCTGGAGTCTGCTGGGCGTGAAATCCCCCGTGCCCATCACCACCCCGGAGAGTCAGCAGGCCAATTATTCCAACGAGGGCGGCGTGGGCTACATCCGGTATCTCAAAAACATCATGGGCATGTGGCTGGTGAACCGCCTGCGTGACGAGCTGTGCCCCGGCAAGCCCTGGAATGAAATCACCGCCGAAGCGGAGGAAAAGCACTTTGACCACACCGTGGACGCCAATGATCCCGCCTTTATGGCACCGGAGAGCATGAAAGCGGCCTTTGACGCGGCCCTGCCCCATCCGCCCAAATGCCCCATGGGCTATTTCCGCTGCGCCTACCGCAGCTTGGCCCTGACCTATCAGAAAAACATTTCGGAACTGGAACGCATTACGAAAAAAACCTACGGCAAAATCTACATCGTGGGCGGCGGGGCCAAAAACAAGTACCTCAACCGCCTCACGGAGGAAGCAACCGGCAAGCAGGTGATCGCCCTGCCCATTGAGGCGACGGCGCTTGGCAATTTAAAAATTCAGATGGAGGCGGACGCATGAGTTACGAAGAAGCAAAAAAACGCTACGAGGCCTTGAATGTAAACGTGGAAGCGGCCATGGAAACGCTGAAAACCGTGCCCGTATCCCTGCACTGCTGGCAGGGGGACGACGTGCGCGGCTTTGACACCGATCCCAGCAAGCCCCTGACCGGCGGCATTCAGACCACCGGCAACTACTTAGGCCGGGCGCGCACGCCGGAGGAATTGATGGCGGACATCGACAAAGTGCTGAGCCTGATCCCCGGCAAGCCCAAGATGAACCTGCACGCCAGCTACGCCATTTTTGAGAAAGGCGAATGGGCGGATCGGGACAAGCTGGAGCCCAGGCACTTCAAAAAGTGGGTGGAATTCTGCAAGGAACGGGGCCTGGGCTGCGATTTCAACCCCACCTTTTTCTCCCATCCCAAGTGCGATCCGCTCACCCTGTCCAGCCCCAATGAAGAAACCCGGAAATTCTGGATCGAGCACGGCAGGGCCTGCATCCGCATTTCCAATTATTTAGCGGAAGAACTGAACGATATCTGCACCATGAACATCTGGACCGGCGACGGCTTCAAGGACGTGCCCGCCGACCGCATGGGCCCCCGCATGCGCTACCGGGAGAGCATCGACGAAATCCTGTCCGAGCCCTATGACTTTGCCAAGGTGAAGCCCTGCGTGGAAAGCAAGGTCTTTGGCATCGGCGTGGAAGCCTACACCGTGGGCAGCGCGGAATTTTCCCTGGCCTACGCCGCCATGAACCGGGAAAAGTGCATCCCCCTCATGGACAACGGCCACTATCACCCCACCGAGGTGGTTTCCGACAAAATCCCCGCCCTGCTTTCCTTCTTCCCGGAAATCGCCCTGCACGTGACCCGCCCCATCCGCTGGGACAGCGACCATGTGGTGCTCTTTGACGATGAAACCAAGGAAATTGCCAAAGAGATCGTGCGCTGCGGCGGCTTGGAGGGCCGGGTGCACATCGCCCTGGACTACTTCGACGCTTCCATCAACCGCGTTTCCGCCTGGGTGACGGGCTACCGCAATCTGCAAAAGGCCCTGCTTTCCGCCCTGCTGACCCCGGCGGCGGACCTGAAAAAATTGCAGGACGAGAGCCGCTTCACCGAGCTCATGGTGCGCCAGGAGGAACTGAAAACTCTGCCCTTCGGGGACATTTGGGATGAATACTGCCGCCGCTGCGGAAAGCCCGCCGACGGCGAATGGTTTGCCCAAATCATGGAATACGAAAAGAAAGTGCTGGTGAACAGAAAATGAAGGACATCCTGACCGCCCCCTTCATGGTGGAAATGATCCGCACCCTGACCAATATGTACGCCCACGGCTGGGACGAGCGCAACGGCGGCAACGTATCCCTGATGCTGGATGAAAGCGACGTGAAGGATTACCTGGACTTGAACGCGGCCAAGCGGCAAATCCCCACCGGCTTTGCCGCCCCCGAGCTGGAAGGCAGGTATTTCCTGGTGACCGGCACCGGCAAGTATTTCAAGAATGTGCAGTACGCCCCCGCAATCAACCTGGGCGTCGTGCGGCTGCGGGATCAGGGCCGTCAGGCGGAATTGCTCTGGGGCTTTGAGGACGGCGGCAGCTTCACCAGCGAATTCCCCGCCCACATGATGAGCCACGTGGCCCGCCTGAAAGTGAACCCCGAAAACCGGGTGATCATGCACTGCCATCCCGCCAATCTGCTGGCCATGACCTACGTCCACGATTTGAACGAAAAGGCCTTTACCCGCACCCTGTGGCAGATGTGCACCGAATGCATCGTCGTTTTCCCCGACGGCGTGAACGTGCTGCCCTGGATGCTGTGCGGCACCAATGAGATCGGCATCGCCACCGCCGAAAAGATGCGCACCGCCCGCCTGGTGGTCTGGGCCCAGCATGGCATTTACGGCGCGGGCAAGGATTTGGACGAAACCTTCGGCCTCATCGAAACCGCCGAAAAGGGCGCGGAAATCTATATGAAGATCGCCCACCTGCCCCGCCTCAACACCATCACCGACGAACAAATGCACCTGCTGGAAAAACGCTTCAACGTGACCGCGCGGGAAGGGTATTTGGACTGATGCGAAGCAGGGGGCCTCTTCGGCCCCCTGAACCCCTGAACCAAGGGCCTTCGGCCCCTGGACTCCAATAAGCGAATGTGTTTTGCAGGAGAGAACGAACAACTTCCGCTTGTCGCGTGGGGATACGATCGTTTGAAGGCTTCTGGCCCAAGAAAGCCGGGATAAGCCCCAGGGAAAAGCTCGCTTTCCCCTGGGGCTTATTTCCGGGCTTTCCCCGGATGCTTTGCATCCGGGTTGGCGGCTTTCAGCCGCCGGGCCAGAAGCATAACGGCGTCAAGCTTGGCCGTTTTATTCAAGCAGCAGCGGGAAGCTGCTTTTTTTTGTTGCGTTAAGAATTAGCCGCGAGAGAGGGTCCAGGGGAATCATTCCCCTGGTCGGGGTCTGGGGCGGACAGCCCCAGGGGTCTGTTCTTCATTCCTTATAAACCGCATACCATGACCCGGAGGGGGTGCATATGGTCTGCGCGCTGGCATTCGGAATACTGGCGGGGGTGATGATGGCGTTTCCGGGGGAGGCGGCGGCAGCGGCGGGGGAGGGGCTTTCGCTGTGGGCGCGGGCGGTCGCGCCGGTGCTGGGGCCGTTTTTAGTATGCATGCTGATGGTGAGCAGCCGGGCGGGCGGGGGAATAGGTCTTAAAACCGTGCTGGGCTGGCTGTGCGGTTCGCCGGGCGGGGCGCGGCTGATGCAGGGAAGCGGCTTGACAGGGAGAAGCGCTCTGCGGGCGGCGGCCATGACGGGCACCATGAGCCCCATGTTTTTCTTAGGCACGGTGAGCGGGTGGCTGGGCGATGCGCGGGCGGGGCGGCTGATTCTGCTGTGTCATATCGCGGGGGCGGCGCTGCTGGGACTGTGCATGCCAAAAGGGGAAAAGGCCGCGCCCGTTCCCGCCGCGCCGGTGGCTTTGTCCCAGGCCCTGCGGGACAGCGCTTTGGCATTGCTGACGGTGGCGCTGTGCATGATGCTTGGGTGCGCCGCCGCACGGATGGCGGCGTGCGCGTTTCCCCGGCTGCCCGGCTGGGCGGCGGCGGGGCTGCAATGCGGCTTGGAGGTAACGGGCGGCGTGAAAGCGCTGATCGGGCTGGGGCTGCCCCATACTTCGGCGCTGGTATGCGGGGCCTGCTCCTTCGGCGGCCTGTCCATTCTGCTGCAAAACGCCGCGTTCTGGCAGGAAAGCGGCGTGGGGGTGGGTAAGCTGCTGCTGCTTCGGATGGTCCACGGTATCATTTCTGCTGCGCTGTGTTTCGTGATATGCCGCCTGTGACGCAATTTCCTAACCCTTCCAGCCGTCCGCAACAGCATACATAAAACGGGCCCCCGCCGTATCTGGCGGGGGCCATGGAGATTGAATAACCGGTTTTAGTCCATCAGTTTCCGCATGTCATCAAGCATGCGCTGGTGAACGGCGGAATTATAGGCTAAAAGCGTGTACTTCTTGCTGAAGCGGTAATTGCAGCGGCTGCAGAAATACAGCACCAGACTGGTGTCATCGCCGAATTTCTCTTCCAGATTGATGGTTTCGCCTTTGCCGATGCGCAGATCCATCAGCTGTTCCGGCTCATACTGGGTCAGATCGTTGATCCGGTTCAGCACGGTGAAGAATTCCAGAGTGATATCGAACTTGGAATTATCGGCAAGGGTGTAGTCGATCTTCAGGCTGCCGTCCCGGATGGTCAGGGTCACTTTGCCTACGATGTAGGTGTTGGAAGCCACCAGTTCAAAGGTTTGGGTGCCATTATTGGAAGCGTCGAAGGGGGTGAACATGTACCAGGCGTCGGTGTTGTAGGGGTACAGGTTGGTCTCGCTCAGGCGGGGACCAAAGGCGCACACGGTGTTGTTGTTCCAGGGCCTCGTGTCCAGCTTCACCGTCTTGGTATGATCGGGATTAAGGGTGCAAACAAACAGCTTTTCGCCTTCCTCGGTATAGGTGGGTTCCTTGATCACGGTGCCGTTATCCCACACGTGGGCGCTGGGAACCACAGCGAGGGGCCGGGTCTGAATGTGGGAAGAATCCAATTTGCAGATGCGGGTTTCCACACCCTCTTCGGTGCAGTTGGGCTTTTTCGTCACTTTCCAGTCGCCCCAAACATGGCCGTTCACGAGATCGACGCTGCCGGAGGTGGAGGTATCTTTGTGGCTGGAATCGCGCTGGCAGATTTTTGTCGTGGTGGCGGGGGCGATGCAGGTGGCGGGCTTCGTCACAGGGGCCCCCCACAGATGGCCCAGGGGCTCCTTATCTCTTGTTTCCTTATGGGAGCTGTCCCGGGCGCACACTCTCGTTTCGGTGCCGGTGCCTTCGCAGGTGGGCTGCTTGGTCACCGTCCAGTCGCCCCACAGGTGACCCAGGGCATTTATCGTCTCCGTTTCCACATGGGAGCTGTCCCGGCGGCAAACGCGCTGCTTTGTGCCGGTGCCTTCACAGGTGGGCTGCTTGGTCACTGTCCAGTCGCTGGGATAATCGTGGCCCAGCGCGGGTATTGTCACGTCAACAACAGAAATAATGGCTCTGCACACAGTACATTGTGTAATCTTCTGTCCTGACCCGGCACTGGTACATTTGGCAGCCTGATTTACTTCCAGCCTTTCCTGAGGCTTATGGCCGATAGCGCTGATCGTTTCCGTGCCGATCTTTTGACCGCAAGTCATGCAGTACTTATCGCGGCTGCCGGTTTCAGTGCATGTGGGCTCCAATGTGACGACATAACGCCAGCCGCCCTGGTGGACAACAGCGCAGGGGTTTTCCTCCGCTGCCGCGAAAGCCGCCAAACCCAACAGCAGTGCGAGGACGGCAACAAAGACAACCGACTTACAAATGAAGCGTCCTTTTTTCATCCTGTATTTCCTCCTTTAAGAGAGTCGGCATACTCAGGCATTTGGCCGACGAGTTCCTTTTCCCGAAGAACCCGAGCAGCCATTTCCCTGTCCGCACCAAGCAAGGCCCCGCTTCCTTTTTCTGCCAGTCCGGCGCTTGTCCGGATACGACGAAAAAGAAGCGCAAACCCTCGGAAAATACGCCTGATTCTTCAGCACAACTATATCACAATTCTGGTGTTAAATTGTTAAGCAATAGCAGTAAAATTGTTAAAAAATAGTAATCAAATTATTAAAAAAGTGTTACAAAGCAGGGAGGGGTAATCGTTTTTCCGCGAATTGTATCTGAATTATTGCAAGAGTGTGTTTTTTTTCGACTGCCCGCGCATATACCTTGAAGACGAGGGGGGAAAAATGAAGAATGAAAGGAACCACCGGAAAAGGGGGCTGCGGCAGGCGGCACGCGCTGCGATGGGCCGTTCTGATTTTGCTGCTTCTTGCCGCGGCGGGCTTCTGGATGGAAAAAAACTTGGAATCGGTGATCCTGGATATGGCCTATGCCCGGGCGGAAGCCATGGCGGTGGAATACATGCACGAGGCTGTGCGGGACGTGATGGGCGACGAAATCTCCTATCAGGATATGATCACCGTGCGCACCGACGAAAACGGACGGGTGACCATGCTGCAGGCAAACGCCGTGCGCATGAACGAGCTGGCGTCCTTTACCGCCCTGCAGGCCCAGGCCAGCTTGGAGAGCGCCGACGCCCAGAGCGTGGCCATTCCCTTGGGCGCGGCCCTTGGCATCCCGTTCTTCTCGGCTTTGGGGCCCAAGATCAGGGTGCGCATCGTGCCGGTGAGCGCCGTGTCCGCCGCCTTTTCCACGGAGTTTGAATCGGCGGGCATCAACCAGACGAGGCACAAAATCTATCTGTCCCTGCGCACCACCGTGCGCCTGGTGATCCCAAGCGGGGGCAGGCAGGTGTCCCTGGGCAGCCAGGTGCTCATCGCGGAATCCATCATCGTGGGCGACGTGCCCCAATCCTATGTGCAGGTGCCGGATATGGGGGACGCGCTGAACTTCGCCATACCGGAGTAGGAAAAAAGTGGAAAGTGAAAATTTATCATGTGCATACCGTTGAAAGAACACATGGTTTCAGCGTCTTTCAACCGATACGACTGACCAGTTACAATCAATCTTCACATTTCGCTTTCCATTTTTCACTTTTCACCAGAACGGTTGTAAAATTCTGAATATTTTTATAGGAAAACATCCCCATTGCTTGACAGGCGGGCGTTTCTGCACTACAATATACATTAGTATGGATTTCATCTATCCCGGCGCGTTTTTGCGCGTGCGGAAGGAGGGAAGGGCAATGAGCTTTGCCCGCAGAATGATGCGGCCCACAGGAGCTGTGCTCCTGATTTTGGTATTGGCTTTTATGTTCCAATGCGTCTGCCTTGCGGAGGACGCCGATCCGGTGAACGTCACCATTCAGGTGACGCCCGACAGCCTGACGGGTCCCGGTGAAGTGAATGTGTCTCTGCGGGTGTCCAACCCCACGGGGGAGGATATGATTTCTCCCGTCACCCTGCTGGACCCGAACGGCAACGTGGTCGCCTCCTTTGGGGACGGCGGCTCCTATATCCTCAAATCCGGCGATTCCCGTTCCTGGGAAGGCAAATGGAACGTGACCCAGGCCCAGCTGGACGCCGGCGCGGTGGTTTATACCCTGAGCTATTATGTGGAAGATACGGACGGTTCCCTGGTCGCCCTGAGCAAGCAGGCTTCGGCCCGGATTTCCTTCACCGGCGAGCGGATGGCGCTTTCGGTGAACCGATCCATCACCCCCGAGGTGGTGCGCTCCAGCGGCACCGCCACCGTAAAGTATGAGCTGTACAACAGCGGCAATGTGGCCCTGACCGATATCCGGGTGCAGGAGCATATCAGCAAAACGGCCAAAACGGTAAAATCCCTGGGCGCGGGCGAGCGCGCCACCGTGGAATTTACCAGCCGCATCGGCAACGCCGACCTCGTCAGCAACGCCACCATTACGTATAAAGCGTCGGGTTCCACCAAAACGGAAAAAATCACCGTGGAGGACGCCGCCATTCCTCTGGCCAAGCCGGACCTGAAGCTGGAGCTGTCCAGCCCCACCACGGGCGTGAACGTGGGCGAAGCCGCCACCCTGGTGATCACCTTTACCAACTCCGGCAACGTGACCTATTCCAACGTGACGGTGAAGGAAGCCACCAAGGGAGAGATCATCACCAACCTGTCCATTCCCGCCGGGGCCACCGTGACGGAAACGAAGGACTTTATCCTCATGGAGCCCACCACCTTCAAGGTGACGGCCACGCTGCCGGATAATACCGGCGAAACCAAAACCATGACCTCCAAGGAGCTGAGCATCGGCGTATTCGATCCGGAAAAGCAGCTGCTGCTCACCCTGAACCTGACCAGCGATCAGGAATCGGTTTCCGCCGTGCCCGCTGATGTGAGGTTCCACCTGACGGTGACCAACAACAGCAACATCAAGGCGGAAAAGATCGCCATCACCCATGGCAGCACCGCCATTTATACCATCGCTTCCCTGGAGCCGGGCGGCAGTGTGGTGCTGGACCGCGACGTGCGTATTTCCCAGACGGGCCAGTTCCGCTTCACCGCCACCCTTAAGGATTCCATGAGCAATACCGTCACCTTTGAATCCAACACCCTCCGCATCGGCCTGAGCCGCGCCACGGCGCAGCCCACCGTCGTTCCGGTGGTCACGGTCGCGCCGCCCGTTCTTGTCACCGCCGTGCCCTCCGATGCCCTGCTGGGCCAGGGCCGCAGCGCGCTGATGACCGCGGTCATGGTGCTGGGCGCGCTGTTCGCGCTGGTGCTGGTGCTGTTTATCGTGAGCACTGCCGTACGGCTGTACAAGAAGGGCAAGTCCAATGCGGCTTTTGACCATTTGGAGCTGGCGGAACGCCGGGATTATACGGAAGCCCCCGAGGATGAAGATTACGATGAGGACGGCGAAGAAGAACCCGAACGGAAAGAGGATGATTTCCCGGCCCGTCCCGCACGGCCGGAGCTGCCCCATGAACGGGTGCTGAACCAGGCCGAGGAAGAAGCAAAGAAAGCCGCGGCGGAAGCGCAGGATTTCCCCGAAGCGGAAGATGAGGGCGGATTCCGTGTTTCCCGCTCCAGCGTTCAGGAGGAAAAGAAGCCTGTTGTGCAAGAACCCGAAAAGGCTGCTGAACCGAAGGACAGCGCCCCGGAACTGAAGGAAAGCGCTGCTGAACCGAAGGAAAGCGCCGCCGAACCCACCCAGCCCAGACGCCATCGCCGTTCCGCCCGCCGGGAGGATGACGAGTAATCGCTTTTGAAAATCAAAATCCCGTCAGTTTGAAAAAGCTGGCGGGATTCTTCTAACCGGAGGAAGGAGTATATCATGAAAACGCTGCGTGTGCTGATCGTGGACGGACAGGGCGGCGGCATTGGCCGCCAGCTGGTGGAAGAAATCAAAAACAGCGGTCTTACCTGCTCTGTCACAGCCGTGGGAACCAATACCGCCGCCACCGCCGCGATGCTCAAAGCGGGGGCGGAACAGGGGGCCACGGGAGAAAACGCCGTCAAGGTGTGCTGCCGGGATGCGGACGTGATCATGGGGCCGGTAGGCATCGCCATTGCCGATTCCCTGCTTGGCGAAATCACCCCCGCTATGGCCCTGGCCGTGGGCCAAAGCCGCGCCCGGCGGCTGCTCCTGCCCGTGAACCATTGCCGGAACGTGATCGTGGGCGTTTCCGACCTGTCCGTCCGCGCCCTCACGGCGGAAGCTGTGCGCGTGCTGGGGGAATGGGCGAGGGAGGAAGGGTAAAGAAGAAAGCACGCTTTTAGCAAGTGTTTATTCAGCGTGGAGTGTGGGGCGTGGAGTTTTATTCCGATTTGCGCGTGTGTTTCTCGAATAAGTGGGAGTACAGCATGCACAAAGTATAACTCCACACTCCACTCTCTTTAACGTCATCCGTGCCATTCAAACTCCCAATACGCGATGTTTTCCCGTTTCCAGGTATAGGTGATATAGACCCGGCTGCCCCGGCTCACGATGGCGGGATAGGAAAATTCCCCGGGCTCAGTCTGCAAATCGCACAGGCGCTGCCAGGAAGCGCCGCCATCCCGTGAAGCGGCGACGGAGAGGGGAGAGCGCGCGCCGAAATTGCCGCCTACCGGGTTATAGACCAGCAGCAGCGTGCCGTCGTTCAGGCGGGTCAGGTCGATACCGCTGTTGTTGTTAGGCAAGGAAGTAGGGTAAGCCTCGCACCATGTACTGCCCTGATCGAAGGAATCGGTGCGGTAAATATACCCTTCCCCGCTGCGCAGCAGGGCGTGAACGCCGGTTTCATCCTCCCACAGGGTGGGCTGGATCACGCCCCGGCCATGCTGGTATTCCTGGGGCACCTGGCTGGTATCGAAGGGGCGGCCCTCCTTGTACGCCTCAAAGGCCCGCGCCTGCCAGAAAAGCAGGCCCTCATGCAGATGATGGGTGCCCTGGGCTTCGATGGGCGCGGTGCGCGTCCAGGTGCGGCCCCCATCGTCCGAAAGATCCATAAAGCATACCCACAGGCCTCTTTCCACTGAAGCGGGAGCGATCACGCGCCCGCTTTTCAGTAACAGAGGCTTACAGCGCACCGGGCCGCGTCCGCCGCTCCTGTCGCCGGGGACCAGCTCACGGGGATCTGACCAGGTTTTGCCTTCGTCCCGGGATTCCCGCACCCAGGTGCGCCAGTCCGGGATTTCCTGCCCCGCCTTATAAAACAGGTGGATGCGGCCGTCCGGGTACTGAAACAGCACGGGGTTCCAGTGCGGTTCCATGGAAGACGCCATCAGGCGGGGAGCGCGGAAGCCGGTTTCGTCCTTTTCCGCCAGATAAATACTCACGTCGGGCTGGTGCTCCTGGCTGCCGCCGAACCATGCGGTCAGCACATGACCGTTTTCCAGCGGCAGTACCGTGGAAGCGTGATGGGAGAGCGTGCACTTCTGGCCGATGATCAGGCGGTGCGCTTTCAGCTCAAGCATGCGTTTCCCTCCTTTTTACAGGCTGATCTTGCCCATGACTACCGGATGAGCAGCGCCGGTGACGGAGGGCATATTGTTGGCGCTGCCGTGGACGCACTCATTTGCTAAGATGGCGAAGGCCACGGCCTCCTTGGCGTCGCTGTCCAGGCCCAAATCCTCGTTGACCAATACGGGGATGGAAAGCTCCCGGCGGAGCATGGCCATCAGGGTGGGATTGCGGCTGCCGCCGCCGCCCACGATGAGCCGGTCCGGCTTCACAGGGCAATGCCGCTCGATCGCCACGCCCACGCAGGCGGCGGTGAAGCGGCAGGCGGTGGCTAAGATATCCCGGTCCGAAAGGGCTAAAGCGCGGCCCTGCTCCATGAGCCGGTCCACGTAGGGCGCGCCGTAGGCTTCCCGGCCCGTGGTTTTGGGAGGCGCTTTGCGCAGGTAGGGGTCTTGCAGCATCCAGGAAAGCAGCGCTTCGCTGCACGTGCCGGAGGCTGCCAGGGCCCCGTTTTCGTCATAGCGCATTGCGCCGCCGGTCATCCGGGATACGAGCTGATCCATCACCATGTTGCCGGGACCGGTATCAAAAGCGAAGGTATCCTCCATGCGCCCGCTTCGGGGCAGCACGGTGATGTTGCCGATGCCGCCGAAGTTTTGCAGGCCCACGGTGGCGTCCTCCCGGCGGTACAGCAGGTATTCCGTATAAGGCACCAGGGGCGCGCCCTGGCCGCCGGCGGCCAGGTCACGCACCCGAAAATCGCTGACCACGGGACAGCCTAAGCCCTCCGCGATAACGGAGGCTTCGCCCAATTGCAGCGTGCCCCGCATGGGACGGCCCAAATAGGTTTCCGCCGCGGGAACATGATACAGGGTTTGCCCGTGGCTGCCAACCAAATCGACGGAGGCGGGGTCAACGTGCGCCTTTTCGCACACGGCCCGGCAGGCGTCCAACGAAAGCTGGCCCAGCAGGAAGCTGAACAGGCATAAATCCCGGCTGCCGCCTGATATGCCGGAGGCAAGCCGCAGGATCTCTTTCCGGACTTCCTCTGAATAGGGCACGGAAACAAAGCCCAGCATTTTCACTTTTGTGGCAAGGCCAAAGCCGCTGATTTCCGTAAGCGCCGCGTCCATGCCGTCCGCCGACGTGCCGCTCATGAGACCGATCACACGCAGGGAATCCTTTTTCATCAGATCAGAAAGCGATTGCATATGGCCTCCTTTTTTAGCCTTTGACGCCGCCCAAGGCGATGCCCTCCACAAACTGCTTTTGCAGGAAGATGTAGAGGATGAAGGGGAAGAGGAAGGTGAGCGTCGCGCCCGCCATCACCATGCCGTAATTGGTGGTGGAATTGCTGGCCAGGGTGGACATGGTGACGGGAAGCACCCGCATTTCCGACCTTGTGTTGATGATCAGGGGCCAAAGGAAATTGTTCCAGGCGGCGTTGAAGGTGAAGATGGTCAGGGTGATCAGGGCGGGCTGCACCAGGGGGATCACGATGGTGACGAACCGGCGCAGCTCGCCGCAGCCGTCGATTTCCGCCGCTTCCAGCAGTTCGTTGGGCACGGCCACCATGAACTGGCGCATGAGGAAAATGCCGAAGGCCCCCACCATGGGCAGGATCAGGGCGGCGTAGGTGTTGGTAAGCCCCGCTCGGTTGATCATCACGAACATGGGAATCAGCACCACCTGGCCGGGGATCATCATGGTGGCAAGATACCCCTGAAAAAGCGCCTCCTTGCCGGGCACCGGCTTCTTTTCAAAGCCGTAGGCCGCCATGGCGGAGGCCGCGTCCACCAGCAGGCAGGAGCCCACCACGGTGATGATGCTGTTTTTCAGCGCGGTGCCGAAATCGCGCTTCACGATGGCGTACCAGTAATTGTACAGGCTGGGCCGCAGATCCTTGAGCTTGATATACAGGGTTTCGGAATCGGTGAAGGACACGGCCACCATATAAATCAGGGGCAGCACGCACAGCACCGCAAACAGCGTGACCAGCACGATCCCCAGAATCACCCAGGGAGAAAACGCTTTCTTTTTCATCAGTCCTTCTCCTTGAAAAACAGCGATTGCACCGTATGGATCAGCAGGATCACGATCAGCAGGCAGATCGCCACAGCGCTGGCGTAGCCATAGTTTTTATCCTGGAACGCGAAGGTATAGATCACATAGGCCACGGTGTAGGTGGAGCGTCCCGGCCCGCCGCCGGTCATTTTGTACACCAAGTCGAACACCTGGAAGGAGCCGATGATGCCCAGGGTAACGATCATATAGGTAATGGGCTTCAAAATCGGCAGGGTGATATACCAGAACCGCTGTATGGAGGAAGCGCCGTCCACGATGGCTGCCTCCCGCACGTCGGAGGGCACGTTCATCACCCCGGCGTAATAAATCACCATATAATACCCCGTGCCCTTCCAGATGGCTACCGCCGCCACGCTGGGCAGGGCGTTGGCTTTCTTGCCCAGGAAATTCACGGATTCAAAGCCTAAGAAATTCAGAAATTGATTGATGATGCCGCCCTTGGGCTGGTACATGATGTTCCAGACCGTGGCGGAAGCGATCAGGGAAACGATGACGGGAATGAAAATCACGCTGCGCATGAAGGAACCGTAGCGGTTCTTCATATGCTCGGCGATGAACACGGCGATGAGCAGGGAAAGCACGGTCTGGGCGGGCACGGTGATCAGCACGTACCACACCGTGTTGTTCAGGGCCTCGGTGAGCACCCGGTTGGTGAACAGCCTGGCGTAGTTGTCCAGGCCGATCCACACGGGCGGGGAAGCCATGTTGTACTTGGTGAAGGAAAAATACGCGGACAAAAAGATGGGCGTCACGTTGAAAATCATCATCAGGATGAAGCTGGGCGCGATGTACCCGGCCCCGATCAGCGCCTGTCTGCGCGTGCGGGGACTCATTTTTCGTTTGACGGAAGGAACGGTGGACATTGTAAAAATACCTCCGGGGAAAAGTTGAGGCTTTTGTGTGGAGTGTGGAATGTGGAGATGTTTAGAGTTTAGAGTTGAGAGTTGAGATTGATTTACTGCGCGATCCAGAACCTAATATAAACAGAACACTGTATAAATCTCAACTCCCAACTCTCAACTCTTCATTATGAAAGAAAAGGGGGCCCCGGAGGCAGCGCCGCCGGAGCCCCGGAATCAGGGATTACTGCTTGATCTGTTCCGCGTAGTACTGCATGGTGTTATCCAGCACTTCCTGGGGCGTCAGGTCGCCCATGAACATCATCTGGATATTGGCCTGCAGTTCCTTTTCAAAGGAAGCCTTGCCCTCGAACTCGCTGACCACGTAGATATCCGCGGTGTGCGCGCCGGTCAGGGCGGTGTAGGCTTCGTTCTGGGTGTAGGCGGCGTCCTTGGTGAAGGGCGGCAGATAGAACACTTCGCTGTGGAAGCGGTCCATCACCGCGCCGCTGGTGATCAGCACCAGGGCCTTCACGGCCAGTTCGTCGTTGCCGCGTTCCTTGGCCTTGGCGGAAACGCCGAAGGAGTCGGTGGCGGTGCGGGCGCCGTAGCCCACGGGGCCCTTGAGGGAGAAGAAGTATTCCCAATTGATCTCGTTCTTGGTGAAGGTTTTGCCCTTGTTCAGGTCGGCGACCACGAAAGCCAGCTCGCCCGCCGCGAACTTATCGATGGATTCGCCCTCGGACACGATGGTTTCATCGAAGATGCCCTCGTCAGCGAATTTCTTGAGGAATTCCAGGGTCTTGAGGCCCGCTTCGTTGTTGATGGCAATGTTGCCGTCAGCATCCAGCATCACGCCGCCCGCCTGGAAGTAATAGGGCCAGAAGGCCAGCATCAGGGCGCTGGTGCCGCTGGTGGCGCCCCAGTTCTGCAGGAAGCTCTGTTTGCCGGTCTTTTCCTGGATGGTCTTGCAGGCTTCGATGAAGGCGTCCCAATCCTCGGGGAAGGTGTCAATGCCCGCCGCGGCCAGGATGTCCTTGTTGTAGAAGCCCATAGCCACGCCGTCGTCCATGGGCACGATCACGTGCTCGCCATTGGCGTTTACGGGGCCCAGAGCCCACAGCAGATAATTGTCCATTTGCTCCTGGGTCAGGTAGCTGTCCAGGCCCAGCAGCAGGCCGGCCTTCACCAGGTCATAGTTATCGGTGACGTACACCACATCGGGGCCGTCGTTGTTCAGCAGGCCGGTGTAGATGGTGGTGTTGTAGTCGGTCCAGGAGAGGATCTCCACCTTGACTTCGCAGTTGTTCTCCTCCTCGAAGGGGTCAAACACGCCGTCCCAGAAATCCTGGTCGGAAATGCCGTCGCCGAACTGGTACTGGGGAATCCACACGGTCAGGGTCTTTTTGTCTTCCGCCGCGGCGAAGCTCATGCAGGACAGGAGCAGCGCGCAGGCAAGAAGCGTTGCCAGGATGCGTTTCATTGGATAGGACTTCCTTTCTTTTTATATGTTGATGCGTCCGCATCTATTTTTATACATTATATCGCTTTTCTCTTTTTCCGTCAACCGGATTCGTCAGTTTTTCGGGCGCTCTCCAGCCAGGGCGAAGGCGGCTTCATGCAAAACCCGACGGAATTCCCAGGTGGCGTTGGAGTTGTCCTTCGGATAGAACAGCCGGTTGGTGAGCGAAATCACGCCTATATTATATTCTGTTGAGAAATAAATGCCTGTGCCGGTGAAGCCGGTATGGCCGCAGCCGTGGGGATAGCTTAGCCCCGTCTGGAAACCAAGGCCCCGTTCTTCCGCGCCCGGCTGTTCCCGCTGGGCTTCCAGCACCAGGGGATCGTCGTTGTTCATGCAGAACTGGCACAGGCGCTCCCAGGCGGCGGCATCGGCAAAAATCCCCGCGTGGCCCGATACGCCGCCGAAATAATAATGGGCGTTGCCGTCGTTTACTTCGCCGCGTACCGGTTTGTCAGCAGGCCGGAAGGAAGAAAAAGTCAGATTTCGTTCCCGGCACATGCTTTCTTCGATGGGATTCCCGTAGCTGGAAGGCACGATGGGCAGCCTTCGATCCGGCAGATAGGTCATATTTCCTAAATGAAGGGGCTGCGCCAAGTCTTCCCGGAGACAGCGGGCCAGGGGCTTTTTCTGAATCCATTCCAGCACCTTGCCCAGCAGCATGAAATTCAGATCGGAATACACCGTGCCCTGGGTTTCCTCCGCGTGCGCTAAAACGAAGGAAAGACCGGCGATAAAGTCCCGGCTTTGCAGCGTGTAGAAGGGATACCAGGCGGGGAGGGAAGAAGTGTGGGTGAGCAGGCGGCGCAGGGTGACGCCTTTTAGGCGCGCCCGCAGGAAACCATCGTCCTGGAGGGGCGGCAGCGCGTCGCAGATTTCTTCATCCAATGCCAAAGCGCCGTTGCTGACCAAGCGCAGGATTTGCAGGCCGGTGGCAATTTTGGTCAGGCTGGCGGCGTCGAAAAGCGAATCCTCTTTGGCTTCGCCCACACAGACTGCGGCCAGCGTTTCGCTCCGGCTGAAAACCCGCACGCAGGCGGAGGGAAAATAGCCCGCCGCCCGGTAGCGCTCCGTCACGTCCTCAATTTCCCGCCGGAGGCGGATCGTATCAGCGGACGTCATTATTTCGTCCCCTGTCTGGCGCATTTAAAGGAAAGAATGCGATACACGCTTTCGTCGATGCGGCTTTCCGGGATCACGCCGGTTTCGACGGCCTGCACCACGCCGTCGAAGGCCTCGTAATAATCGTAGGGCATCAGCAGGATATCCACCCCCGCCTGAATGCACCGGATGCAGGCTTCGGAGGAACTGTATTTTTCCCGGATCGCGCCCATGGACAGGGCGTCGGTGATGATGATGCCCTCAAAGCCCAATTCTCCCCGCAGCTTTTCCGTCAAAAGGATATACGACATGGTGGCGGGCTCGTCGCAGCCGGTGACGTTGGGGGCGGCAATGTGGGCGGTCATGACCAGGTCCGAGCCCGCTTCAATGCCCGCCCGGAAGGGGATCATTTCGCAGGCGCTGATTTCGGCCCAGGTTTTCAGCGTTTCGGCGTAGTCGGTATGGGTATCGGTGGCGGTATCTCCGTGGCCGGGGAAATGCTTGAGGCAGGAGGCTACGCCGCTTTCATGCAGCCCCAAAACCACCTGCCGCACCATGCCCGCCGCCACAGCGGGATCGTTTCCGAAAGCCCGGTCGCCGATGACGGGGTTTTTGGGGTTGGTGTTCACGTCGGCCACCGGCGCGAAATCGATGTCCAGGCCGTAAGCGGTCAGATATTCACCGATGGTCTTTCCGGCGTCGTAGGCCCTGCTTTCATCCCCGCTTTTGGCGATGATCCCCATGGCGGGGAACTTGGTTACGTTGAAATTTTCCGGATGATTGGCGATGCGGGCCACGCGGCCCCCTTCCTCGTCAATGGCCAGCATGGGCGCACCGCTCAGGGCGTGCAGGGCTTCGGTAAAGGATTTGAGCTGGCTGGGGGAAAGGATGTTTTTGCGGAACAGGGCAAAGCCGCCGCTGGGATAGTTCGCGTAAGTTTCTTTCATTTCTTCGCTCACCTGTGTGGTGCCGATGATGGAATTATCCTCCAGCTCCGCCGGGCCAAAGCGGCCTTCCAGTACGTCCGGCCGGATCATGAACAATTGCCCCACCTTTTCCCGCAGGGTCATGCTTTGCATTTGCTGGGCCACGGGGTCGCCCTCCGCATGGGCAATGGGCGCCACCAGCAGCCCCATGGACAGAAGCGCCGCGGGTATGCGTTTTTTCATTCTTATATGCCTCCTTTGGAATCAATCGGTTTTCAAAGAGATTATATCACAAAAGGCCGGCAAAAAGAAGGCAAAAAGAAGAACGAATTCTTCCTTAGACGGATTGACTTACCCTGCCCGCTGTGATAAAATAAACCGAACTTCGTAATGGGAGGATATTATGATGAAGCACATTCAGACCCTGAACACCCGCGATCTGTGCGAAAGCGCCAAGAACGGCGGCTGCGGCGAATGCCAGACCTCTTGCCAGTCCGCTTGCAAGACCAGCTGCGGCATTGCCAATCAGCAGTGCGAAAACAAGGCCCAGGAGGAATAATTCCAATCTGTGCCCAGTGCCGCCCAGCGGGCGGCATTTTTTATGACAGGGGAAACGAAAGATGATACATCAATACAAGTTGGGCGGGCTGCCCATCGTGCTGGACACCTGCTCCGGCAGCGTGCACGTGGTGGATGATATCGCCTATGATATGATCGCCCTGTATGGGGAAAAAAGCAGGGAAGAAATCGTTGGGGCCATGCTGGAAAAGTACGGCGGCAGGGAAGACGTAAATACGGAAGAACTGGCCGATTGCTACGATCAGATCACCGAGCTGAAAACCGCCGGAAAGCTGTTCACCCCCGACACCTTCGCCCCCATGGCGGGGAAACTCAAGCGGAAAACCGCCGGGGTGGTGAAGGCCCTGTGCCTCCATGTGGCCCACACCTGCAACCTGAACTGCGCCTACTGCTTCGCCAGCCAGGGAAAATATCACGGGGATCGGGCCCTTATGAGCTATGAAGTGGGCAAGCAAGCCCTTGATTTTCTCGTTGCCCATTCCGGATCCCGCCATCATTTGGAGGTGGACTTTTTCGGCGGCGAGCCGCTGATGAATTTTGACGTGGTGAAGCGTCTGGTGGCTTACGCCCGGAGTATCGAAAAAGAACATAACAAGCATTTCCGCTTTACCCTGACCACCAACGGCGTGCTCATCGACGACGACGTGATCGACTTTGCCAACCGGGAATGCAGCAACGTGGTGCTTTCCCTGGACGGGCGCAAGGAAATCCACGACCGGTTCCGTGTGGACTACGCCGGAAACGGCAGTTGGGAAAAGATCGTGCCCAAGTTTCAAAAGCTGGTGAAGGCCCGGGGCGGAAAGAATTATTATATGCGGGGCACCTTCACCCATGCGAACCCCGATTTCCTGAAAGATATCCAGGTGATGCTCGATCTTGGTTTTAACGAACTGAGCATGGAACCGGTGGTCTGCGCATCGGACGACCCCAGCGCGCTCACGGAAGCAGACAAGGCCGTCGTCATGGAGCAATATGAAAAGCTGGCGGAGCTCATGATCCGGCGCCGCCGGGAGGGCAGACCCTTCACCTTCTATCATTACATGATCGACCTGAAAGGCGGGCCCTGCATTTACAAGCGCATTTCCGGCTGCGGATCCGGCACCGAATACATGGCCGTCACCCCTTGGGGCGACCTGTACCCCTGCCACCAGTTCGTTGGCGAGGAAAAATTCAAGCTGGGCAACGTGTGGGACGGCGTTTCCAACACCGCTGTGCGGGACGAATTCGCCGCCTGCAACGTGTACGCCCGGCCCGAATGTAAGGACTGCTGGGCCAAGCTCTACTGCTCCGGCGGCTGCGCCGCCAATGCCTACCACGCCACCGGCTCGGTGCGCGGCGTGTATGCCTACGGCTGCGACCTGTTCCGCAAGCGCATGGAATGCGCCATTATGGCGGAAGCCGTGCGGATGATGGAAGACAATAAGTGATTCTTCTGGGGGAACCTCTCTTTGCAGGAGTAAGAAGTGATAAGGAACCATGCCGAACCGCTTGATTTACAGCCGACATACCGCAGTGCCCATGGTAAAGAAAGCCAAGGAAAATCAAGCGTCGGAGTGTAACAAGGAGATACGGAACGGCACCTTGTTTGGCCACTTGAAAGGGACTGTGAAAAAAGCACTTCAAACCCCAACAAAAAATCGCTGCTGATAATGACCGTTGAATTTCATTTTGCGCTTGACTTCCCATTTGTTCGGGGGTATAATAGCGCCATCCCCGGAATGACGGAGAACACGTTTCCTTTTCCCGGCCTTTCAGAGAGCGCGCGGACGGTGCAAGCGCGTAAGGACGCAAAGGAGATACCGCCTCCCGACCGGCGGCGGCCAGCGCCCGATATCGCGCGTTCATCAAGGGGTCTGCCAAGCGCAGGCAACAAGGGTGGAACCGCGGGCGAAGAAAGACATTTTCACGCTCGTCCCTTCATTTCACATGACGGGACGGGCGTTTTCATATGCCCTCCCAACCAGGAGCAAACCCCTTGCGGGTTTGCGACGCGGCTTGGTACAACAAGCATGCGAGAAGAGAGCATACGCCGCCGCAGGCGAGGGTATGCGATGCAACAAAAGGAGGACGCCATCATGAAGATCATCTACAACGACGGCCACGCGGCCGAATGTCCCGAGGAACTGGAGCTGGAGGTGCTGCGCCACAGCGCGGCCCACATCATGGCCCAGGCCGTGAAACGGCTGTATCCGAACGCGCACTTCGCCTACGGCCCCGCCACCGAAAAGGGCTTCCACTACGACATCGACTTGGGCGACGTGAAGCTCTCCGACGAGGACCTGCCCGCCATCGAAAAGGAAATGCAGAAGATCGTGAAGGAAAACCTGCCCTTCAAGGTCTATCCCCTGCCCCGGGACGAAGCGGTGAAGCTCATGCAGGAGCGCGGCGAAATCTACAAGGTGGAGCACATCGCCGATTTGGCCCCCGACGCCCAGATCACCTTCTATCAGCAGGGCGAATACATCGACATGTGCGTGGGCCCGCATCTGACCTACACCAAGGCCCTGAAAGCGTTCAAGCTCATGTCCCTGTCCGGCGCGTACTGGAAGAACGACCAGAAGAACAAGATGCTCACCCGCCTGAACGGCGTGGCTTTCCGCAACCAGGACGAGCTGGCCGCTTACCTGAAAGAAGTGGAAGAAGCCAAGGCCCGGGATCACCGCCGCATCGGCAAGGACATGCAATTGTTCATGACCGACGATCTGGTGGGCAAGGGTCTGCCCATGTTCCTGCCCAAAGGCTATACCCTGTGGCAGCAGCTGGAAAACTACATCCGCGACAAGGAACGGCTGCTGGGCTATCAGCACGTGCTGACCCCCTGCGTGGGCACGGTGGACCTGTACAAGACCAGCGGCCACTGGGATCATTACAAGGACAACATGTTCCCCGCCATGGAGGTGGAGGGCGAAGCTTTTGTGCTGCGGCCCATGAACTGCCCCCATCATATGCGCATTTACGCCAACCGGCCCCATTCCTACCGCGATCTGCCCATCCGCATCGGCGAAATCGCCCACGATTTCCGCTTTGAGGCCAGCGGCACCTTGAAGGGCATCGAACGCGGCCGTCACTTCTGCCAGAACGACGCCCACCTGTTCGTCACCCCCGACCAGATCAAGGACGAGGTCAGCGCCGTGTGCGACCTGATTTTCAGCACCTACAAGGATTTCGGCATCACGGACTACCGCTGCGTCCTGTCCCTGCGCGACCCGGAGGACAAGGTGAAGTACCACCAGGACGACGAAATGTGGGAAAAGGCGGAAAGCGCCCTGCGTGAAGTGCTGACCGAGCTGGGCATCAACTTCACCGAGGAAATCGGCGAAGCGGCCTTCTACGGCCCCAAGCTGGACGTGAACGTGAAGCCCGCCGTGGGCGCGGAATACACCCTGTCCACCTGCCAGCTGGACTTCTGCCTGCCCGCCAAGTTCGATCTGAAATACATCGATAAGGACGGCGTCGAAAAGACCCCCGTGGTGCTGCACCGGGCCATCCTCGGCTCCCTGGACCGCTTCATGGCGTACCTGATCGAAGAAACCAAGGGCATTTTCCCCGTGTGGCTGGCCCCCGTCCAGGTGAAGGTGCTGCCCGTCAGCGACAAGAGCATGGACTACGCCGAAAAGGTTTACGCCTACTACCGCGACCATGGCTTCCGGGCGGAGCTGGACGACCGCAATGAAAAGATCGGCTACAAGATCCGCTACGCCCGTCAGGAAGACAAGGTGCCCTACATGATCATCATCGGCGAAAAGGAAATCGCCGAAAACAACATTTCCGTCCGCGACCGGGAGACCGACCAGACCGCCGTGTACAGCCTGGAGGATTTCGCCGCCAAGCTGGAAAAGGAAATCAGGGAACGGAAATAAGGGTTTTCTCTTTGCAAAACGGCCTCCGCACTTCGCGGGGGCTTTTTTGAACCGATAAGTGTTTGTTTTTCTGCGTTTCAAAGCGGACAAATTGGGATTTGTGGAGGAGGGATCCAGCGGGGCTTTGCCCCGCACCCCACCAGGGAGATGATCTCCCTGGACCCTCGCCTGCGGAAATTACTCGATGCGTTGAGATGACTTGGTTCCCGCTGTCGCATTGGAAAGGATAGCAAAACTTGACGGCCTTGTGCTTCTGGCCCGGCCGCCATTGGCGGCCAACCCGGATGCTTTGCATCCGGGGAAAGCCAGGGAATAATCCCTTGGGAAAAAGCGAGCT
>JAFSKN010000004.1 GCA_017448975.1 Clostridia bacterium | reverse complement strand
GCCATATCGGAATGGTGTGCCCTGGGCAAGGTCGGACGACGGCTGTACGCTGGCTATGTGTCAGTATTGGGAGTTTGAGATTCCGGAGCAATACGCGGGGAAATCCAATTTCGGTGAAGAAGTATTCCTGCCCGAAGAAATCGACTGGAGCCTGCATGCGGAAAACAATGAAATGACCATGGGTGAAGCGTATGAACTGCTGACAGCCCAATTAAACGATATATTGACTGCATATGGCAGCGGTAGCACGGAATTACAGCTGCGGGATGCTTATACGATGGGCTTATACCGGAACAAGGATAATCAGCCGCTAGTGGATCATCGCGGCTATGGCTTTGACTTGAAACAAGTACTCCGCGGGATTCCAGCTTTGGGAAACGCCCACCTGACTTATCAGCACGGGCGTATGCGCACAAGCTACCGCTGGGAGAGCGTCTATAACAATTGGATCAATCTGGAAATGAGTTCCCCCACCTCCTATAGTATGTCCGTCAAGCTATGGCAGGAAGAAGGATGTCTCTATGAGGATATTCCGCTTGTCCCCTTTGAAACGGGAAAAGCCGCAATAGAAAAAATGATCTCGGATGGGCTGATCCGTCATATCCGCAGGATTCAGCTTGGCTATGTCGCCTATGTAGAACCGGATCACAACACAAAGCATTGGATCCTGGTGCCGACCTGGGTTGTGGATTGCGACTGGTTTCCTGACGCAAAAGATGATTTCTGGAAAGAAGAATTTGAGGAAGAGCCGAATCCTTATAGCCGCAGCGGCGCACATCTGCTTTATATCAACGCACAGACCGGTCAATTACTTGACCCTATGAATACGTCCAGGACACGCAGCGACGCGCCGGAAATTGTTCCCTGGAAGAAGCAGGATTCATTAATTATTCATCAAAATACTTTGCTTGTATTTTTTTCTGATTTCGCGTATAATGTCGATGGAAACGAAAGCTGTTCAGGGAAGAAATTATGGTCAAGCCCATCGAACAACTGACTATCACGGATGATTTTATGTTCGGGGCAGTGATGCGGGACCCAAAGCTGTTAAAGCCGTTGCTGGAAATGATCTTAGGCGTAAAAATCCAGCGGATCGAATACCCCGAGCTGCAAAAAACCTTGAACGAACGCTATACCTCCAAGAGCATCCGCCTGGATGTGTACGTGGCGGACGAGGTCGGAACCGTCTACAACGTTGAAATTCAAACCTCCGATAAAAAGCACCTGCCCCGACGGACCCGCTATTATCAGGGCATGATCGACCTGCACATTCTTGAAAAGGGCGAGGATTACACGGCGCTCCAGCGCAGCTTCGTCATTTTCATCTGCATCTATGACCCCTTCGGTCAGGGAAGATGGGTGTATACCTTCGAGAATCTTTGCCGCGAGAACCCAGCCATCGCGTTGAGGGACGGCGCGACCAAGGCCATTCTCAACACCAAGGGCAGCGTAGGCGAAATCAGCGAGGACATGAAATCCCTGCTTCGCTACATGGAGGGCTCCGCGCCCGATAACGACTATACAAGGATGCTGGATCAGGCTGTGAAAGAAGTGCGCTCGGACGACAAGTGGAGGAGGGAGTATATGGTACTCGTTGAACGTGACAGGGAAAACAGAAGATTGGGAGAACGCAGAATCAAAGTTTCTCAAGCAAGAGCTTTTAGAAACGATTTTTCGCCTGAACAACTCGCAAAAATCACGTTTTTCCCACCCTATATGCTAAAAAAAGTGCTGGACACCATCGATGCCCATCCGGATTGGGATGATGAAAAAATCGCCGAAACAATTGATTTTGAATGATCTTCCTTCATGAAGCGTCCCGCAATGGGGCGCTTCTTTTTTGCCATTCGTAATTTTTTTATAAATTCTTCATGTTTTTGGCATATAATATGCAAAAATAGCATTGACAGGCGCGATTGTGTATGCTACAATTTACAATTGCACCAGTATCGGATGAGTGCGCCTTTTTTCCCGTGTCCCGCGCCCTGGAAAGGCAAAAAAATCCAGGGATCAGGGGTAGGGGAAATATGCGCTTTTTCCGGCGTCTGGGAGCAATAAAGGGGTGATAGCTTTATGGTGCACGAGGTCCAAATGGGGAAGCTGCGCAAGCGGATGAGCTTCTCGCGCATCGACGAGGTACTGGACATGCCCAACCTGATCGAGGTGCAGAAAAACAGCTACAAGCGTTTTCTGACCGAAGATCTGAAGGAAGTGCTGGCAGATGTGTCCCCCATCACCGATTACAGCGAAAATCTGGTGCTGGAGTTCGTCGACTACTCGCTGGACGGCACGCCCAAGAATACGGTGGAGCGCTGCAAGGAACGGGATCTGACCTATGCCGCGCCGCTGAAGGTATTCGTCCGATTGAAGAACCGGGAAACCGGCGAAATCAAGGAATCGGAAGTATTTATGGGCGATTTCCCGCTCATGACCGAGCATGGCACCTTTATTATCAATGGCGCGGAGCGCGTCATTGTGAGCCAGCTGGTTCGTTCGCCCGGCGCGTATTTCGATGTGCAGATCGATAAAGCCGGCAAGCATCTGTTCTCCTCCCAGATCATCCCTAACCGGGGCGCCTGGCTGGAGTACGAAACCGACAGCAACGACGTGCTGTGGGTGCGTATTGACCGCGCCCGCAAGCTGCCCATCACCGTGCTTCTGCGCGCGCTGGGCTACGGCACGGACGAAGAGATCACCGGCCTGCTGGGCGAAGACGAGCGCCTGCTCACCACCATCGCCCGCAGCGACTCCACCAAGACCCAGACTCAGGGCCTGCTGGAAATCTACAAGCGCCAGAAGCCCGGTGAACCGCCCACCGAGGACGGCGCCCGGTCATTGCTTCGCAGCCTGTTCTTCGATCCCAAGCGCTACGATCTCATGCGCGTGGGCCGCTATAAGTTCAACAAGAAGCTGGGCATTTCCGCCCGCATCACCGGCCAGATCGCCGCTGAGGACGTGGTGAGCCCCGTTTCCGGCGAAGTGCTGGTGGAAAAGGGCGCTGTGATCACCCGGGAAAAGGCCGTCGAAATCCAGAATTCCGGCGTGAACGTGGTGCTGCTCCAGTGCGAACAGGTGGTCCACAAGGTCATCGGCAACAACTTTGCCGACGCCAAGGGCTTCCTGCCCTTCGATCCCAAGGAAGCGGGCATTCTGGAAATGGTCCACCTGCCCACCCTGCTCAAGATCATCAGCGAAACCGCGCCGGAGGACTTAAAGCGCGTGGTGTCCGAAAGCGTGTACGACCTGGTGCCCAAGCACATCATCATCGACGATATCGTGGCCTCCGTCAGCTATCTGCTGGGCCTGCCCTACGGCGTGGGCGTCACCGACGATATCGACCATTTGGGCAACCGCCGCCTGCGCTCCGTGGGCGAGCTGCTGCAGAACCAGGTGCGCATCGGTCTTTCCCGCTTAGAGCGCGTGGTGCGCGAGCGCATGGCCATTCAGGACGCCAACGACGTCAAGCCCGGCGAACTGATCAACATCCGCCCCGTGTCCGCCGCCATCAAGGAATTCTTCGGTTCCTCCCAGCTGTCCCAGTTCATGGACCAGCCCAACCCCCTGGCTGAGCTGACCCACAAGCGCCGCCTGTCCGCTCTGGGCCCCGGCGGCCTGAACCGTGACCGCGCGGGCATGGAAGTGCGCGACGTGCACTACTCCCATTATGCCCGCATCTGCCCCATTGAAACGCCTGAAGGTCCCAACATCGGTCTGATCGGCTCCCTGGCCACCTACGCCCGCATCAACGAGTACGGCTTCATCGAAGCCCCCTACCGCAAGGTGGACAAGGATACCGGCAAGGTGACCGACATCATCGAATACATGACCGCCGATGAAGAGGACAACTACAAGGTCGGCCAGGCCAAGGAACCCCTGGACGAAGAAAACCGCTTCATCAACCAGCGCGTCGTGGTGCGCTGGCGGGACGAAACCATCGAAGTGCCCGCCCGGGAAGTGGACTACATCGACGTTTCCCCCAAGCAGGTGGTTTCCGTGGCGACGGCCATGATCCCCTTCCTGGAAAACGACGACGCCAACCGCGCCCTGATGGGCTCCAACATGCAGCGCCAGGCCGTGCCGCTGCTGGTGCCGGAAGCGCCCATCGTGGGCACCGGCATGGAATACAAGGCCGCTCACGACTCCGGCGTGGTGCTGCTTTCCAAGCACGCCGGCACGGTGTGCTCCGTGGCCGCCGATGAAATCGTGATCCAGGATAGCTTGGGCGAAAAGCACAGCTACCACCTGACCAAGTTCGCCCGTTCCAACCAGGGCACCTGCATCAACCAGCGTCCCCGGGTCTCCCAGGGCCAGGTGATCGAGGTGGGCGACCTGCTGGCGGACGGCCCCTCCACCGAAAACGGCGAAATCGGCCTGGGCAAGAACATGCTCATCGGTTTCATGACCTGGGAAGGCTACAACTACGAGGACGCCGTGCTCATCAGCGAACGGCTGGTAAAATACGATAAATACACCTCCATCCACATCGAGGAATACGAGTCCGAAGCCCGTGAAACCAAGCTGGGCCCGGAAGAAATCACCCGGGACATCCCCAACGTGGGCGAGGACGCCATCAAGGATCTGGACGAGCGCGGCATCATCCGCATCGGCGCGGAAGTGCGCTCCGGCGACATCCTGGTGGGCAAGGTGACCCCCAAGGGCGAAACCGAGCTGACCGCGGAAGAACGCCTGCTGCGCGCCATCTTCGGCGAAAAAGCCCGCGAAGTGCGCGATACTTCTTTGAAGGTGCCCCACGGCGAGGGCGGCATCATCGTGGACGTGAAGATTTTCACCCGCGAAAACAAGGACGAGCTCTCCCCCGGCGTCAACGAAATGGTGCGCGTGTACATCGCCCAGAAGCGCAAGATCAGCGTGGGCGACAAGATGTCCGGCCGCCACGGCAACAAGGGCGTTGTGTCCCGCATCCTGCGCGAGGAGGATATGCCCTTCCTGCCCGACGGCACCCCCCTGGATATCGTGCTGAATCCCCTGGGCGTGCCTTCCCGTATGAACATCGGGCAGGTGCTGGAAGTGCACCTGGGCATCGCCGCCCGCACGTTGGGCTGGCATATCGCCACCCCCGTGTTCGACGGCGCCAGCAAGGAAGACATTGAAGAGTGCCTCAAAAAGGCCGGACTGAGCCCTAACGGCAAAACCATCCTGTACGACGGCCGCACCGGCGATCCCTTTGAGAATCCCGTCACCGTGGGCATCATGTACTTCTTAAAACTCCACCATCTGGTGGACGATAAGATGCACGCCCGCTCCACCGGCCCCTACTCCCTGGTCACCCAGCAGCCTTTGGGCGGCAAGGCCCAGTTCGGCGGCCAGCGCTTCGGCGAAATGGAAGTGTGGGCCCTGGAAGCCTACGGCGCGGCCAATACCCTGCAAGAGATCCTGACCGTGAAATCCGACGATATCGTGGGCCGTGTCAAGACCTACGAAGCCATCGTGAAAGGCCAGAATATCCCCACCCCCGGCATCCCGGAATCCTTCAAGGTGCTTATCAAGGAATTGCAGGCCCTGGCGCTGGATATCCGCGTGCTGGATGAAAACCGCAACGAAATCGAGATCCGCGAACTGGAGGACGACGACGACGATATGAGCGACGCCCTGCCCGCCGGACGCGAGCCCATCATGGACGACGATTTCGATAAGGACGGCCCGATCTTAGGCGAGGGCGAGGATATCGATCTGGACGACGACATCAGCCTGGACGACGACTTCGGCGACTTTGAAGTGGACGACACGCTGGACGATCTGAAGCTGGACGACGACGACGATATTGAGTAACCTTGGTACGCGCGTGCGGGGCTGCCCCGCGCGCGCGGCCCAAAGCGTTTTTAGCGGAGGGAGTTACGATACATGTTTGAACAAACCAATATTGATTCCATTCAGATCGGCATGGCCTCGTCCGAGCAGATTCTGGCCTGGAGCTACGGCGAGGTAAGCAAGCCCGAAACCATCAATTACCGCACGCTCAAGCCCGAGCGCGACGGCCTGTACTGCGAACGCATTTTTGGGCCCCAGAAGGACTGGGAATGCTCCTGCGGCAAATATAAGCGCGTAAAGTTCAAGGACAAGGAAAAGGTGTGCGATAAGTGCGGCGTGCAGATCACCCGCGCCAAGGTGCGCCGTGAGCGCATGGGCCACATCGCCCTGGCTGCCCCCGTCAGCCACATCTGGTATTTCAAGGGCATCCCCTCCCGCATGGGCATGCTGCTGGACGTGAGCCCCCGCGCCCTGGAAAAGGTGCTCTATTTCGCCTCCTATATCGTGCTGAATCCCGGCAACGAAGCGGTCACCAAGGTGAGCCGCAACGAGCTGATCACCGATTCCAAGTACCGCTCCATCATGGCCATGTCCCAGGAGGAGCGGGGCGAATTCAAGGCCGGCATCGGGGCGGAAGCCGTGAAGGAAATGCTGCTGGCCCTGGATCTGGACGCGCTCAGCGAAAGCCTGAAAAAGGAAATCGCCGATCTGATCGAAAAGGAACGGGACCGGGAGGGCGAAGGCCAGAAGCGAACCCACGCCATCAAGCGCTTGGAAGTGGTGGAAGCCTTCCGTCTGTCCCACAACCGGCCCGAATGGATGATCATGGACGTGGTGCCCGTGATCCCGCCGGATCTGCGCCCCATGGTGCAGCTGGACGGCGGCCGCTTCGCCACCTCCGACCTCAACGACCTGTACCGCCGGGTGATCAACCGCAACAACCGTTTAAAGCGGATGCTGGAACTGGGCACCCCGGACATCATCGTGCGCAATGAAAAGCGCATGCTGCAGGAGGCCGTGGACGCCCTGATCGACAACGGCCGCCGCGGACGGCCCGTCACCGGCCCCGGCAACCGGCCCTTAAAGAGCCTGTCCGACCTGCTGCGCGGCAAGCAGGGCCGTTTCCGTCAGAACCTGCTGGGCAAGCGCGTGGACTATTCCGGCCGCAGCGTTATCGTGGTCGGCCCCGAACTCAAGCTCTATCAGTGCGGCCTGCCCAAGGACATGGCGCTTGAACTGTTCAAGCCCTTCGTGATGGAAAAGCTGGTGTCCCTGCGCATCGCCCACAACGTAAAATCCGCCAAGCGCATGGTGGAAAAGGTCAAGCCCGAAGTCTGGGACATCCTGGAACAGGTCATCAAGGAGCATCCGGTGCTCCTGAACCGCGCTCCCACCCTGCACCGCCTGGGCATTCAGGCCTTTGAACCCATCCTGGTGGAAGGCAAGGCCATCCGCCTGCATCCCCTGGCCTGCACCGCCTACAACGCCGACTTTGACGGCGACCAGATGGCCGTGCACGTACCGCTTTCCATGGAAGCCCAGGCGGAAGCCCGCTTCCTGATGCTGTGCGCCAACAACATCATGAAGCCCCAGGACGGCATGCCCGTCATTTCCCCCACCCAGGACATGGTGATCGGCTGCCACTATCTGACCATCACCCGGGACGACGCCAAAGGCGCGGGCCGCGTGTTCGCCTCCCCCGACGAAGCCATGATGGCTTACCAGTGCCAGCAAATCGCCCTGCAGGCGCCCATCAAGGTGCGCATTGAACGCACCTGGGAGGGCATGACCGAGCGCCGGATCATTGACACCACCTTGGGCCTTTTGATCTTCAACGAAGTGGTGCCCCAGGACTTAGGCTTCAAGCCCCGGGAAACCATGGACGACCAGTTCGTGCTGGAAATCGACCATAAAGTGGTCAAGAAGCATTTGGGCCAGATCGTGGAGCGGTGCTTCCACGTCCACGGCGAAAGCCAGACTGCCGCCGTGCTGGATGCCATCAAGAACTTGGGCTACAAATATTCTACCCGCGGCGCCATCACCGTGTCCGTCAGTGACATCATCATCCCGCCTGAAAAGCAGACCTGGCTCAAAGAAACGGACGATTTGGTGGCCAAGATCAACAAGAAGTACCGCCGCGGCGAAATGAGCGAGGACGAGCGCTACCGCATGGTCATCGACGCCTGGCAGAACACCACCAACAGGCTGAAAAACCGCGTGATGGAAGTGCTGCCTCCCTACAATCCCATCAGCATGATGACCGGTTCCGGCGCCCGCGGTTCCGCCGGTCAGGTGGCTCAGCTGGCCGGTATGCGCGGCCTGATGGCCTCCCCCTCCGGCCGTGCCATCGAAGTGCCTATCCGCGCCAATTTCCGCGAAGGCCTGAACGTGCTGGAATTCTTCATGTCTTCTCACGGCAGCCGCAAATCCCTGGCAGACACCGCTCTGCGTACCGCCGACTCTGGTTACCTGACCCGCCGTCTGGTGGACGTGGCCCAGGAAGTGATCGTGCGGGAGATCGACTGCTTTGAAAGCCGGGGCGAAAAAGTGCGCGGTATCACCGTGCAGCCCATCGGTGAAATCGAAGGCATCGACGACCGCGTGCGCGGCCGCTACGCCGCCGAGGATGTATACCATCCCATCACCGGCGAGCTGCTGGTGCACATGAACGAGCTGATCGACTACGACAAGGCCCAGGTGATCAAGAACGCCGGGGTCACCAAGATGAACGTCCGCTCGGTGCTCACCTGCCACAGCGAACACGGCGTATGCGCCCGCTGCTACGGCATGAATCTGGCCCACGGCGGCAACGTGGATATCGGCGAAGCGGTGGGCATCATCGCCGCCCAGTCCATCGGCGAGCCCGGCACCCAGCTGACCATGCGTACCTTCCACTCCGGCGGCGTTGCCTCCGCCGACGACATCACCCAGGGTCTTCCCCGCGTGGAAGAGCTGTTTGAGGCCCGCAAGCCCAAGCGCGACGCCACCCTGGCTGAAATCGGCGGCAAGGTGCAGATCGTTGAGAACAAGAAGAAGCGCGAAGTGATCATCACCAGCGAAGAGGACCCCAACGAAAAGAAGACCTACCAGATCCATTACGGCGCGCGGCTCAAGGTGGCCGACGGCGAAACCGTGCCCGCCGGTGCGGAACTGATCGAAGGCGCCGTGAACCCCCACGACCTGCTGCGCATCCTCGGCGTTCGCGCCGTGCAGGAATACCTGCTGAAAGAAGTGCTTTCCGCTTACTATTCCTCCGGTGTTAAGATCGCCGACAAGCACATCGAAATCATCGTGCGCCAGATGCTGCGGAAGGTCCGCGTGGAAGACGCGGGCAACACCGATCTGCTGCCCGGCGGCCTGGTGGACATCTACGAATTCGAGCAGGCCAACGAAAAAACCATCATGGAGGGCGGCCGCCCGGCCATCGCCAAGCGCATCCTGCTGGGTATTACCAAAGCCTCCCTGGCCACCGATTCCTTCCTGTCCGCCGCTTCTTTCCAGGAAACCACCCGCGTGCTCACCGAAGCCGCCATCAAGGGCAAGGTGGATCCGCTGCTGGGCCTGAAGGAAAACGTGATCATCGGCAAGCTGATCCCCGCCGGTACGGGCCTGAAGCGCTACAAAAACATCGAGCTCCAGGAAACCTACTGATTTTTCCAAAAACATTCGGAGCATGCCCCGCGCAAGGGCATGCTCCTTTTTGTTCCGAAAATAAAGGTTTCGCGGAGGATTGCAAAGAAAATAAAGCTGTGTATAATAATAGATAGAACAAATTGACTTCCGATCAGAAAAAGGAGGGCGCGCCATGGAGATCGGAGCCCAATTCTACACGGTTCGCGAGTTTTGCAAAACCCTGCCCGATTTTGCCGAAACCCTGAAAAAAGTGGCCGATATCGGCTACCGCAATGTGCAGATTTCCGCCACCTGCCCCTATCCCGCCCAGTGGCTGAAAGAAAACCTGGACAAAAACGGCTTAAAATGCGTGCTGACCCATACGCCGGTGGATCGGCTCACCGGCGGCCTGGACCAGGTGATCCGGGATCACGATGTGTTCGGCTGCGGTCACATCGGCCTGGGCTGGTGGGCCTTTGACCCGGAAAAGAACATGAGCTTCGATCAGTGGATGGACATCTTTCCGCCCATCGCCAAAAAGCTGGCCGGGGCGGGCAAGCTGTTCATGTACCACAACCACGATCAGGAATTTAAAAAGCACGAAGGAAAATTGATCATGGAGCGCCTGATGGAAGCCCTTCCCCCGGAAGAAATGGGCTTTACCCTGGACACCTTCTGGGTACAGGCGGGCGGCGGCGATCCCGCCCAGTGGCTGGAAAAGCTGGCAGGGCGCATCCCCTGCATCCACTTAAAGGATTTTGCCTACGGCCGCAAAATGGCGGTGATCGGCGAAGGCAACATCAACTTTGCCCGCGTCTTTGAAAAGGCGGAAGCGGGCGGCACAAAGTATATGCTGGTGGAACAGGACGACTGCAACGGCGAAGACCCCTTCGACTGTCTGCGGCGTTCCTATCAGTATCTGCGCAGCTTCGGTTTTAACTAACGATTGGAGGAGAAAAGAACATGGCAGATTTTGTACGCTTAGGCATCATCGGCATCGGCAACCAGGGAAGCGGCTATGCCCGGCATTTGACGCAGGACGGCTGGTGCCCCGAAATCAAGCTGACGGCCATCGCCGACAAGAACCCCGCCCGGGTGGAATGGGCCAAGAACACCCTGCCCGACGGCGTGACCTGCTTTGACAACGCCATCGACATGCTGGACAGCGGGCTCATCGACGCCTGCGTGGTCTCCATCCCCCACTACGATCATCCCAAGTATGTAATGGAATGCATGAAACGGGGCATTCACGTCATGTGCGAAAAACCCGCCGGCGTGTACACCAAGCAAGTGCGGGAAATGAACGAGGAAGCCAAGAAGCACCCCGAAGTTGTGTTCGGCATGATGTTCAACCAGCGCACCAACTGCCTCTACCGCAAAATGCGGGAGCTGGTGCAGAGTGGCAAATACGGCCGGGTGCGCCGCGCCAACTGGCTGATCACCAACTGGTACCGCAGCCAGTTCTACTATGACAGCGGCGACTGGCGCGCCACCTGGAGCGGCGAGGGCGGCGGCGTACTGCTGAACCAGTGCCCCCATCAGCTGGACCTGTGGCAGTGGATCTTGGGCATGCCCAAGAAGGTGCAGGCCTTCATGCGCTACGGCCAGTGGCACGATATTGAAGTGGAAGACGACGTGACCGCCCTCATGGAATACGAGGATGGGCACACCGGCGTGTTCATCACCTCCACCGGCGACCCCCACGGCAGCAACCGCTTTGAAGTGCAGATGGACGGCGCGCAGCTCATCGCCGAAAACGAAAAGCTATACGTGCTGGAATTTGACCAGCTGGAGCAGGAGTGGACCAAGACCAACACCGAATCCTTCGGCGTGGTGCCCTGCCACGAAGTGGAAGTGGAGACTGACGGCCAGAATCCCCAGCATGAAGGCGTGCTGAACGCCTGGGCCGCCGCCATCCTGCGGGGCGAACCCATGGTGGCGGGCGGCGAGGAAGGCATCAACGGCCTCACCCTCTCCAACGCCATGCACCTGTCCGCGTTCTTAGGCAAGCCCGTGGAACTGCCCCTGGACGAAAACCTGTACTATGACGAGCTCATGAAGCGCGTGGCCACCTCCCGCCGCAAGGAAGGCGGCAAGGCCGTGTTCGCCGACACCGCCAATACCTACGGGGGAGCGAAATAAGCCAAGATGAACCCTGGGGCTATCCGCCCCAGACCCCGACCAGGGGCGTGACGCCCCTGGACCCTCAATCGCGGATATTTCTCGACGAAGAAAAAAGCAATTCCCCGCTGTTACTTAGGGGAAACTGCCAAGCTTGATACCGTTGTGCTTCTGGCCCGGCGGCTGAAAGCCGCCAACCCGGATGCAAAGCATCCGGGGAAAGCCAAGGAAAACCCCATGGGAAAGCTCGTTTTCCCATGGGGTTTTCCTGGCTTTCTTGGGCCATAAGCTCTCAAACTATCGTGCCCATAGCCACAGGCGGAAGTTGTCTAATCTTTCCAAACAAGTCTTTTCGCCTAATGGGATGCAAGGGATGAGATCCCTTGCCGCGGGGTTCAGGGGGACGAACCGCCGATGACCGCCTGTGGACGAACCTCGGACGGCCGCCTGTGGCGGAAATTCCGTCCGAGGTGAGATCAACCGAAAGGGAGCAATCTCTCCTGTGGAGAGTTGCGACCTTTGAGGTTGCGGGCAGAATTTCATCGGCGGTGAGATCAGGCGAAAAGGAGCAATCTCCCCATGAAGGGGAGTTGCGACTATTGAGCCTGCGGAT
>JAFSKN010000016.1 GCA_017448975.1 Clostridia bacterium | reverse complement strand
CTTTCATGCATCACCGGGAACCAACTTCCTTTTCCCTTTCAAGCGGCTTCCGGGTAAGAGGTCCAGGAGGTGAAACCTCCTGGTGCAGGTGCGCGAGGGCCGCACAGGCCCTCGCTTCCTTGTGACTTAAAGTGTTCTTTCACTTACTTTTCCTGTTCAGCAGCAGCGTCCACAGCCCCGGCAGCAGGGCCACCAGCGCGGCGGCCAGGGAAAGGATGCCGTAGCATGTCCAGTTGAGCCAATCCGGCGCTTCCTGGCCCGCAAACAGAGGCGCAAGCACGGGCAGCAGCGTTTCCCTCTGCTGCCAGGAAAGCACAAGCGTCAATACCGGCAGCAGCACGCACAGCAGGCCGCCGGCCAGCCGTGCCAGCCCACCTCTCTTTCCACTGCCCGCGCGGGGCGCGCGCGCGTTTGCTTCCGGCGGCTCATAGCCGGACCGGGCATTGCCGGGCTGAACCGCTTCCTTCATCTGCGGGGCTGCGGCGGCGGCCGCCGTCACACGGGGCGGCGTGACCGTGCCCGTCTGCTGCTGGGGCGCGGAGGCGAACCGCCCTGTAACCCGTTTCGTTCCGCATACCAGGCATGCCTGTACGCCTTCCCGGTTTTGTGTTTGACACCGCTGACAAATCCACATATCGCTTCATCCTTTGCATTTTTGATACTTATTCAACGAAAAAGCCTGCCATCTTCTTCCTTAATTCTGGCCTTTTTTCATTTTTCCTGCAAAAGCGCGGAAAGGGGGCGTAATTGGGGCCGTATCGCCTGTTTTACGCTTCCGCGTCCGCGTTTTTTTCCTCTGTCCCGGCGCGGATCACCCGCACCTTGGCCCATTCGATCCGGCGGTCCAGGATGGTTTCCACCTGTATTTCGATCTGATCCGCTTTGCCTTCCTCCGGCGCTTCCCCGTCTTCGGTGCAGTAAAGGGTCAGGCTGGGCGTGGTGCCGTCCTGGGGAATGGTGGAAAAACGGCTGAAAATCAGGCCGCCCAAGGTATCGTAATCCTCGTCCTCCGGCAGGGTGATATTCAGGGCTTCGGCCACCGCTTCCAGTTCCACCCCGCCGTTGACGCGCCAGGTATCATCGCCCAGGGGCTGAATCTCGCTTTCCGCCGCCGGGTCGAACTCATCGTAGATATTGCCCACGATTTCTTCCAGCAAATCTTCCATGGTGATGATGCCGCTCATGCCGCCGTACTCGTCCACCACGATGGCGATATGGGTTTTGACGTGCTGCATGTTCCGCAGCAGCACGTCCGTTGGCACGGTTTCCGGCACGAAATAGGGATCGCGGAGCAGCGCCCGCAGGGGCTTCGGTTTTTTATCGCTCATGTTCAGCAGGTATTCCCGGGTGGACAGCACGCCGATGATATCGTCGATATCCTCTTTATACACCGGGAATCGGGAAAGGCCGCTCTCCTTGATGGTTTCCAGAACGGTTTCCTGATCGTCGCCGATCCAAATCGCGGTCACGTCGGTGCGGTGGGTCATGCAGTCGGCGGCGGTCAGGTCGCCGAAATCGAACACGTTCTTGATCATTTCCCGCTCGTCGCTTTCGATCACGCCGTTTTCCCCGCCCATATCCACCAAAGCGCGGATTTCCTCCTCCGTCACTTCCTCGTCCTTATCGCGGGGATCGACGCCGAACAGCCGGGCTAAATTCCGGGCGGCCAAACGTTCCAGAACGGTGCAGGGCGTCATCAGCCGGGTGACGAAGGCGATCAGGGGCCGCAGGGCCAGGGCGATTTGATCCGCCCGTTTGCGCCCCACCTTTTCCGGGGTCATTTTACACAAAATCATGATCAGCAGCGCGAAGATCAGGCAGAAAACTACCGCCGCTCCCGCAAAAGGCAGCCCCGCCCCCTGGCACAGCTCCATCCCCAAGGCGGCGAACAGCAGCAGGCACAGGGTGCGCAGCCCCCGCAGGGCGATCACCGGCTCCGGCTGGCCCAAAAAAGGCAGCAGTTTTTTCGCCCTCCCATCCCCTTCCGAGGCGGCAGCGCGGATTTTTCCCTCATTTGCGTTTGTCAGCGCGGCCTGGCACAGCGCCAGCAAGCCGCAAAGACCGAGTATCAGCACTTCTAAAAACCATCGGCCTATCGGGTCTTCCAAGAAAATTCCCTCCCGCTTGATAAGTGATTGCATTATAGCATTTTCCTATCTTAAATGCAAGCGGCGATTGAAAACGCGGCGGACAGGGCTGTTTCAAGATTCTAAAAGCAGGGCATCCCGCCGCCCCACGCGGCAGAATGCCCTGCTTTCATATGGAGCCTTGCTCAACAGCCCCTTTTTCTTTGGTTTTATCAGCCGTCGCCGCCGATCTCCTCCAGATACAGGAATTCCAGGCCGTGATTCAGGGCGTACCTGGTGGCTTCATAGCATCTGGTAATGATGACGGGGTTTGCGCCGCTGAAAGCGTCGGGCGCGATGTACACATTCCAGCTGTTCAGGATCACCTGCTGCACGCTGCTGTTTTTGAAAGCGCCGCTGCCGATATAGTTTACGTTGCCAAGATCCACGATCACCAGGCTGGTATCACCCTCGAAGGTGCCTTCCTCGATGACGTACACGCCGGAGGGCACAGTGACCACGCTGCCGCGCGAAACCACCGTAACGGTGTATACGGCTGAATATCCGTTATCATATTGCAGCGTCACCGTTGTGGTGTCCGGAGACTTGGCGGTAATGGTTTTGGTGCTGACGGACGCGACGGAAGGATTGCTGGAAACGGCGGATTCGATGGTATAATAGAACTCCTGATCCTCCCCGCTGAACAGGAAGCTTTGACCGGTCATCAGCGTGAACGCGCCGGTGTACTGGTCCGAGGACTTAACGACGGAAACGCTGCCGGTGGTGCTGTTGGAATTAGTAAGATTATATTCCAGATAATAAGTAGCCCCCGCAGTCAGGCGCTGGCGCATATAGCTGCCGGTGTTAGCGATGCCTCTGCTGGCAATCTCGTTCCAATCGCTGTCAAACAGCGTCAGATAGGTGTTCCGCAGGGCAGTGCCGGAGGCGGTAAAGGTGTAAACGCCCGTTGTGTCGGGGGTAAAGGACAGATAGGCCCGTTTTCCGTTGGAAACCGTGATGGACGTATTCACGCCCGCCGTCATGGCGGGGATTTCCATCGTTCTGCAATAAAAGACGATCCGCGCGGAGCCGCCGTATTCCCCTTCATCCCAGACCTCGCAGGCGTAATGATTGACCCCTGCCGCGGCGGTGAAGGAGAAGCTGCTTTCATTCGCGTTATCCAAGTACTGATCGTTCCTGTACCATTGATAGGTGATTTGGCCGGAGGCGTTTTGCGCTTCCACCTCCAGGGTCACTTCCTCCCCTTCCCGGCAGAGGATATCGGTATCGCCCACAGCCTGGGCGGTAAACCGGCTGCCCGCCACCGTGCGGAACCAGGCGTATTTTACGCCATATTGGTCGCGCAGCATGCAGGCATATTCAATGCTGCTTTCGGCGTCGGTTACAGTATAGGAAGCGTCGGTGGCGCCGGGAATGAGCGTTTCGTCTTTGTACCACTGGTAGGCGATGGGGCCGCAGAGCGTCGACGCGGAGACCTGCAGCGTGACCGATTCATCGGGGAACACGGGCACCCTGGAATCATAGCCTTCCAAAACCAGGCCGGAGTCCACGTCCACTTCAAATTCCGTGCAGTCTTCATTTCCGTTCCCGTCTCGGGCCAGGAAACGGTATTTTCTCGTGCCGTCCTGGCCGTTGACGGTCAGGGCCGTGGATGCGGCGCCCGGAATGACGCACCAGCATTCCTCCTCAAAAATGCTGCTTTGGTCAAACGCCCATTCATAAGTCATGGCCGCGCCGTCAAAGCTGCGGGCGGAGGCCTTCAGCACAGCGTTTTCATCGGGCTGAAGCACAAAATCCGATTTCGATACGGGCCGCACCAGAATACCTTCGCCCAGGTAAACGGAATACCACATTTTTTCCCGATTGCCGTACTGGTCAGAAATGACGCAGGTGAAGCCGACCCAGGTGTTTTCTTCCGTCACATGGTCTGTGGTGACCAGAACCGGGCCCGTGGCGCCGGGGATCGGCTCCCCGCTCCTGTACCATTGATAGGAAAGCGCCCCGTCCCTGCACCGGCCGCCCGCCTTCAGCGTGATTTCATCGTCCGACGCGGCGCAGATCTCGTCATCATACGTTTCGGACCAGACCTGGAAACCGTTTTCGACCACAACGTGGAATTGCGCGTCCCAGCTGTTCTGATAATCGTCTGTGACGTACAGGCGATAGTAGCTGCTGGGGGTGACATTCTCCAAGGCCAGAACGGGGTCGTCCGCTCCCTCCACCAGTTCCCTTTCGTCGCTGTAATATTCGGGCGAGGAATACCAGGCAAAATGCAGATCGCCAACGGCGCAGGAGGCGTCCACGCGCAGGGATACGGAATCGCCGGGCTCAACGGAATATTCATTCTGCTCGGCAGATACGGAAAACGCGTTGTCGCAGTTCAGATAGAACCAAATCTGTTTAGAAAATCCTATGTTGTAGTTGTCGTCGTGCAAATGAATGCTGCAATAATACGAGCGGCTCTCCCGCAGGTCATCAACCGTCAGCGCCGTCCCGTTTGCGTCTTCCACCTCGCGGTATTGATAATCTGTAGATTTACCGTAATAATACCAGGAACAGGCCGTATTGCCCCAGAGGGACGTACCCTCCACAGACATCGTGGCGGAGCCGCCGGGATGAACCGTCTGATCGGAATCGCACAGGCGCGTCACGGTGAACTGCGGATCATAAAACACCCTGAAATTCAGAATCTCCCAATCCGTCGGCTGGCTGCCGCGCACCGTCACGCTGTATTCCTGATTCTCGGTCACCGCGTCAATGGATAAAGTGCCGCCGGTAACGTCTTCCAGAGCCATTTCTTCCGGCGCCACCTGCTTCCATTCGTAGGTCAGCACGCCGTTGGGATCGTATGCGTATACTTTGAATTCTGCGGAACTGCCGTAATCAACGATCACGGTGGACTCATCCCCGCACGCCACAAAATGATCGGGCTTTTGTACCCAGAATTCAAAAGCGCCCGTTTCTCCGTACGCGACGCCGCCCTCATAGGTATACGTCTCGCCGGCGTTCAGATAGTAGCTGGTACACAGGTTCATGTTGTCAGGCGCGTGACCGTAATCATTGGCAAGCTGATCGTTGTTGCTGTTGTACAGCCAGCCCCGCATATTTTTATCGCCGCTGGAGCAGAAGGAGTACATGCCGGATTCCGCGGGCGTGAAGGTAAATTTCGTAAGATCGCCTTCCTCAGCCGTATACGCATTCACCCGATTGTTCAGGGTCAGCGCAATGGCCTCCTCCCCGATGGCGGCGGCCAGCACGCAGGACAGCGCCAGGATCACGGCAAGGAAGAACAGGAAACGGATATGCTTCATCTGATGGGCCCCCTTTATCATGCGTTACCATAGGAAAGCTGATTTATTCTATCTCGTTTGCCAATAGATGTCAATGAAAAACCAGAACACAAACAAGTAAACTGCGGCGGCGCTGCTTGCGTTTTTACTCCGTTGCGTATATAATTTGAAAGCAACCTGTTTTATGTGTGCCATGGAGGAATCCCAATGACCGATTACCGTTTTGCCCGGCCCGGGGAGGAAGATGATATTCTGGATCTGATCAACGCCGTGTTCAGCCAGAAAGCCCGGCCCCATGATTTCGCCCGGCTGATCCCCAAGGTGTACGCCCATCCCGGTTTTTCCCGGTTCCACGCCGTGGCGGAGGCGGACGGCCGCATCCGGGGCACGGTGGCTATGCTGCCCATCGACATTCAAATGGGCGGCGCGATTCTGCGCGGCGGCTATATCGGCTCGGTGGCTGTGCATCCCCGATTCCAGCATCAGGGACAAATGCGGGCGCTGATGGGGATGGAGGAAGCGCGGGCTCGTGAACTGGGCCTTGATTTTATGGCCCTGGGCGGCCAGCGGCAGCGGTATGAATACTTCGGATTTACGAAAGCAGGCCTGGGATTCAGCTTTTCCGTCAACACCGCCAACGTGCGGCATGCGTTAAAAGACGCTGCCCCGATGAAGCTCGAACCGTTCCCTGAAAACGGACCGGATTTGGATGCCCTGTATGCCCTGTACGAAGCTCAGCCTTCCCGCTGCCTGCGGCCCCGGGAGCTGTTTTATGAAACGCTGTGCTCCTACAACAGCATGCCCTGGGCCATGCGGGATGAATCGGGTGAACTGGCCGGTTATCTGACCGCCATAAACGACGACGTAACAGAACTGGTTCTCCGGGACGAAGCCCTGCTGCCCGGCGCGATCCGCGCCTGGATGGAGAACCGAAAGGGCTGTACCGTCCATTGCCCCGGCTGGCACGTCCGCCGCGCCGCCGCCCTGAACGCTTTCGCGGAAAACTGCCGCGCAGCCGATTGCCAGCTGATCCGGGTGCTGAACTGGGAAAACACCCTAAGCGCGGCCCTTGCATTCCGCCGGGAGACCGCCCCTCTGCCGGAGGGCAGGCGCGTGATCCGGGTGGAAAACGCGGGCACTTTCGCCCTGGAAGTAAGGGGCAGCGAAACGCGGGTCTCCCCCGCCGGGGATCAACCGGACTTATGCCTAAAAGAAAAGCAGGCCGCTTCCCTGTTCTTTTCGCCCATGACCCTGCTCACCATACACGATGACCCTCTGCTTCGGTGCTGGCTGCCCCTGCCGCTGGATATCCCCGTGGCCGACGAATTTTGATTGATATAAGGAGAAGGATTCCCATGTCTGATCTTTCCAAAGAAGTGGCCTGTCGGCGCACCTTTGCCATTATCAGCCATCCCGACGCGGGCAAAACCACGCTGACGGAAAAATTACTTTTGTACGGCGGGGCCATCCGTCAGGCGGGCAGCGTGAAAGCCCGCCGGGCCGAGCGCCACGCCACGTCCGACTGGATGGAAATCGAAAAGCAGCGCGGCATTTCGGTCACGTCCAGCGCCATGCAGTTTGAATTCGACGGCTATCACATCAACATCCTGGACACCCCCGGCCACCAGGACTTTTCTGAGGACACCTACCGCGTGCTGGTGGCGGCGGACAGCGCCGTGATGCTCATTGACGCGGCCAAGGGCGTGGAGGAGCAGACGGTGAAGCTGTTCAAGGTGTGCCGCATGCGGGGCATCCCCATTTTCACCTTCGTGAACAAAATGGACCGGGCCGCCAAGGACCCCTTCGCCCTCATGGAGGAAATCGAGCAGGTGCTGGGCGTGCGGGCCTGCCCCGTCAACTGGCCCATCGGCGTGGACGGGGATTTCCAGGGCGTGTACCACCGGGATGAAAAAACCGTCGAATTGTACTTCGGCGGCGACCACGGCAAGACCAAGGCGGGCAAGACCGTCATTTCCGTGGACGATCCCGCCTTTGAAACAGCCCTGGACAAGCATTACCGCCAGCGTCTTGCGGATGAAATCGAATTATTGGACGAGGCGGGGGACGCTTTCGACCTGGACGCCGTGCGGCGCGGCGAACTGACCCCCATGTTCTTCGGCAGCGCCGTGACCAATTTCGGGGTGGAACCCTTTTTGTACCGCTTCCTGCGCTACACCGAACGGCCCCTGCCCAGGGAAAGCGACCAGGGCATGATCGAGCCCGAGGATGAAAACTTCTCCGGCTTCATCTTCAAAATCCAAGCCAACATGAACCCCGCCCACCGGGACCGGCTGGCCTTCCTGCGGGTGGTTTCCGGCGTGTTCCACAAGGGCATGACCGTGTGGCACTCCGGCACCAACAAGGAAATGCAGGTGAAGCAGCCCCAGCAGTTCATGGCCGACGAGCGCGAAGGCATCGAAAACGCCTATCCCGGCGACATCATCGGCCTGTTCGACCCCGGCGTATACCGCTTAGGCGACACGCTGGCGGTGGGCCGGAAAATCAAGTTTGAAAAAATCCCCGTATTCGCTCCGGAACGCTTTGCCCGGGTGCGCCCCCTGGACTCCATGAAGCGCAAGCAGTTCGTCAAGGGCATCAACCAGCTCTCCGAGGAAGGCGCCATTCAGACCTTCCAGCGCAACGAAACGGGCTTAGAAGAATTCATCGTGGGCGTGGTGGGCGAATTGCAGTTCGACGTGCTCACCTACCGTTTAAAAAGCGAATACGGCGTGGACCTGGTCATGGACCGCTTGGGCTACCGCTTCGTCCGCTGGATCAAGGACAGCCCCGTGCCCGCCGATCAATTGCAGCTCACCTCCACTTCCGCCCGGGGCTTCGACGTGAACGATAACCCCGTGCTGTTCTTTGAAAACGATTGGAGCATCCGCCTTGCGGGCGAAAAAAACAAGGGCCTGGAGCTGAGCGAAATCGCCCCCCGGCCCGTGGAGAAGTAAGCGTTGTATTTTTCTGGGGGAAACCTCTCTTTGGAGGCCAAAGAGAGGTTCCCCCATCTCCTTTTACGATAAAATTGTGTCAGTCGATTTTTCCGACAAAGCGGTAAAAGATTTCGATTTCCTGTTCTTTGAGTCCTTTCATCACTTTGACAGGCTCATGGATCAGGATTTTTTCTATGAGTGTATTGAGAAGCTCAGCCGTCAATTCGGTAGGCGTGCCATACTTCTTGATCAGGCGAATCCACTTTTCCGCATCGGCTGCGGTCTGCTTCTCTGCCGCGATGGACGCTTTCAAGTGTTCGATCTTCGCTTCTGTTTCCTGCTGCTCCGCCTGATACTTCTGCGAAAGCATCCGGAAATTGCTCTCGGAGATACGTCCATCCGTCCAGTCCTCGTAAACCTTCATGAAGCGGCGATCCAATTCCTCTTTGCGCTTTTCGGCCTTTTTCAGCTCGGCGGCCCATTTCCTGGAAGATGCCTTCTGCTCCTGGCTTGTGGCGTTCACCAGTTTTTCCAGCAATGACTGGTCATCCTGACGGGCTTGATACGTCCAATGCTGGATGCGGCTGAGAACATATTGATAGAGGACGTCATACCTGATGGCATGAGAAGTGCATGCTCCGGCGCTTTTCCCATACATCCGGTATGTATTGCAGTTAAAGTAGCGATAGGGAACTTTCTGCGTCGTTTGGAACAGCGCCATGTGCTTTCCGCAGTCAGCGCATTTCAGAAGGCCGGAAAAAATCTGGATCGTTTGATTCTTCATGGGTCTGCGGCGATTGGTGATCTGCTCCTGTACCTGCCAGAACTCATCTTTGTCAACAATGGGCTCATGTGTCCCCTCCACCCGGAACCATACATCCTGCGAATTAACTCTGTGCTTCTTGCTTTTATAGGAGACATTGGTGATGCGATAATGAATCGTATTGCCAATGTAAGTCTCATCTTTCAGAATGCTGCTCACGGTGTTACTGGTCCAGGTATAGGTTTTCTCGGGCGGAGCATCCCGATAGGCGTTGGCGAAGGTGCCGTATCGCTGATAGTCCAGATAGCCGGGAGTCGGTACTTTCTGCATTGTCAGCTCTTTGGCAATCTTTTTCGATCCGGCCCCATGTGCTGCCATATCGAAAATCATTTCCACGATCCACCGGGTTTCCTCGTCGATGATGATCCGGTTCTTCCGTTCCGGGTCCTTCTTGTATCCTATGCGCGGATGGGTGCCGGTGAACTCGCCTGCGGCGTGCTTGGCACGAAGGGCGGCTTTGACCTTCCGGCTTGTATCGCGTGCGAAAAATTCATTGAACAGATTCTTCACCGGCACAATGTCGGAAAGCCCTTTTTCCGTGTCCTCGTTATCGGTGATGGAAATGAAGCGGATTCTCTTCTCCGGAAAGTAGAACTCCAGGTAGTATCCCATCATCACGTGTTCCCGACCGAAACGGGAAAGGTCTTTGACAACGACGCAGTTTACGCGGCCATCTTCAATGTCTTTCAGCATCCGCTGAAAACCAGGGCGTTCAAAGTTCGTACCTGACCATCCATCGTCCACGTATTCGTCCACAATGAAGAATCCTTGCTCGCGGGCAAAAGCGGTCAATACAAGTCTTTGCGTTTCGATGCTGACACTGTCGCCGTAGTTCTCATCATCGCAGCTGAGCCTCATATAGAGTGCGGTATTGTATGGTTGTTTCATTACGTAAATCCTCCTTCTGTTTGAAACAACCCACGCTTACAATACGCCTTGATTATACCATCCCTTCTATCAATCTGCAAGGGTGCGGTACAGGAGATCGTAAGCGTGGGGTATCATCATTTCTTAGGCTGTCTTTTTTGCGGCGTACAGGATCACGTTCTCAAGCAGATCGTTCATGGTATTGCCATGGTCGGCAAAATGCTCGTGAACCTTAATGCACGTATTGCCGCAGTAGTAATACAGGCAGCCGTCTTCTTCCGTGGCATAAAAGGATGTGTTTTCTATGGAAGGTTCCATAGCCTTATAGAAGCCCTCGACATCTTTTTCAAAATCATAACAGTTCCACACGTCTTCCAGGCGATAAATCTCTTTCTCTTCTTTCTTCATTTGATTCCTCCATTATTATTCATGAAAAAGGGCAGGACGGTCAATAGATCGTCCTGCCCTGATGGGGTACCCGGGAAACATTGATATTCCTGGACTTTTTTCGTTCTAAAGGGTTACGTTACATGACTGTTTTCTGGCGCTCCCGGTGGCGGCGCTGTTTTTCCCGGTTCCCGGCCTGTTTTGCCGCTGCTCCGCACTCGACGCAATAGCACTGACGGTTACTGCCGGGGATGAAAGGCTTGTGACAGCGGACGCACTCTTTCCAGCCCTCCCCTGTCTGAGCTTCCTCCCGGAGAATCTCATGCCATACGCCTGTGTTCAGTTCGGATTGTAAGGGAAGAACAGTGGTTAGGAAATAGTCACAATCCACAGCGCCGTCGTGGATCGTCGTATAAACCGGATTGATCACATGGCAAGGGTGATCTTCCGGCAAGCAAGTGCCCTTGACATAATTGGCACACTCTTTCTGCACCAGCAGCTTTGCGCTGCGCATGATTTGATTGTCCTGTTTGGTCATAAAGCTCCTATCTGTTTCTGTTGTCGATATCGCTGCTCTTGCTGTATGTGACGCTGTTCCTCTGCATGTCGGATCGCGCGTTCAGCGGATTCCTCCATCAGCTTACGCAATTCATCCTTATTATGGATTTCCTCAGACATATCTTGAAAGGATTTCTTTCCGTCCTCATACTTGACCGTAAGCGCTTCGGGCAATACCTTCCTTACCTGGGAACGGAAGATTTTAAGCTGATCCATTTCAGCCTTGACTGTTTCCAGTTCCGGCAGCATGGATTCCACTTCGCCCCGGAGGCGGGAGGATTCGGCTTTGAGCGCTTTCTTGTTGATGGGCAGGGTGACTTTCAGTTTGTAAAGCAGCCGTTGAGCCGTCTTTACCTTCTCGATCTCATCAGTGTGTTTTTGCCTGTATTTTTCTTTTGCGTCCTTGAAGAAGATGCCATTGTACTTCTCCAAAATCGGGCCAAACTCGCGGATGGTCTTATCCGCTTCCAAGATGGCGTCAATATCACGTATGCGCTGCTCTTTCGTTTTCTTGGCAGCGTTCAGTTCTCCGATTCTATCGCTGGTTTTTGTCATCAGCACAGCCAGATCGTTGATGGTGTTGATATTGTGTTCCTTAAGAAAAATGATTGTCCGCGAAAGGGTCTGTAAATCCCTTGCGCCCGTTTTGTTCTGCGCGTAGATATTCCAATGCCAGCGCTCCTTTTTCCGCAGGTCATAGTAGGCGAACAGCACCTCATAAAGCGGAAAAGAAGAAGGATCATCAATCTTCTCATGGTCGCTGATAACTTCATTTATTTCTCTCAGCCATTCCGCAAAGGTTTTCAAGGCGCGCTTGATCGCGGCGAACAGGCTATTGATAATCTTCACAGCCCGGTTATGATCGCCCAAATCAGTGCGGATGCCTTTTCGTTCCATAGCGGTTGCGGCCGGGCCAAGATGAACAGTGGGAACAAGTTCAATTCCCTGCCGCTCGTAGGATCGCATATCGACCCTTTCTGCTCTGCCAGCCTGTTCCAAGGCAGCGTTCTGCATGGCCTCCCATTCATGCCGCCAGATTTCACAATTACCTCGGTCATTCCAGCCATCCCAACTAACACAGCGGCGTTTGTATTTCCCGTTGGCTGTTTGGATACGCTCACCGTTTTTGTCCAGGACGAATTCCGTCCGGGTCTTCGGATTCCACTTTCCTTGTTCATTTAAGGATCGCATGGTCAATAAAACATGGGCGTGTGGATTTCCTTCTTTGTCGTCATGAACAGCAAAATCCGCAATCATACCGCGATCCACGAAGGATGTTTGGCAGTAATTGCGGATCAGGTCGATGTTTTGGTCCCGGGTCAATTCCTTAGGCAAAGCGATGATGATGCGCCGGGCGGTCTGGGCTGTGGCTTTTGTCTCGACATCATCCACCGCGTTCCAGAGCGTCGCCCGGTCCCGGTATTTTTCCGGGGCGTTAGGCGGCAGCAGGATTTCTTTATGGACGATCCTTTCCAGATGGTCGCCGGATTTCCATTCGTGTTCATACTCGGAATAAAGCCTATCGCCGGATTGGTAGGCGGCAGCGCCCATAACGGAGTTGCCCTTCACCTTCCCACGGGCGATGACCGTGATGTTAAAATGGGGACACGGGATGTGTGCCTCGCCTCCTTCCTTTCATCGTTCCAATTCAATGTCTTTAGGGGGTAGCCGATGCAATCGGCGCAGGGGGCCGCCCCTGCTGATGGAGAAAAGCCAACAAAAGGCTTTTCTCCATCGAGCTCCCCGCAGGGGCCCTCGGAGAGCGCAATGGATGAACGAAGTTCATATAATTGCGCCCTCCGTAAACTCCGGGTGCTTAGATAGCCGATTCCCCGGCTTCGGTTTCCTCGGCCTTCGCTGCCGCTTTCCGCTTGCTTTCCAGCATGGAATTAAGCCGGGTTTGCACATATGACGTGTTCAAAGCGTAATCCAGGAAGGCAAACACATCCTCATCCGTGAAAAGTTCCGGTTCGATCAGCAGCTTTTCCAGATAGCCGCCACGGGTACACAGCCGATGAGTGCGCTCGTTCCGCGTCAATTCCGCCATCCGTTTTCTAATCTGCTTTTCTTCCTCCTGGGCTTTGTGCAGTTTCTGCAGCGTCTTTTCCTGTGCCGCTTTCAGCTTGTCCATTTGGCTACTCATATTCTCTTTCACCTCCAATCTATTGCCGCCAACAGGCAATGCAAAAAGCACCGGTTGCCCGATGCCCTTTGCGCTGACTGCTGGATACTTGCGGCGTATTTGCCTTTCCACCTTTATTATGATCGAATTCGTAAAAAACATGAAAAACGCCTGACAAGGCGAAAGCTAAAAACATGACAGAAAAACGCGACAGAAAACATGACAGAACCTCTTTCCTTTTTGAGAGAATTGATATATAATGAATAAAGGGAACGTATGTTTGCAATGAGGGGCGACAAAACATGAATTTAGAAAAAGAAAGCGGAATGCTCACCTTGATTTTTTCCGGTGATACAGTGCAGTATCGGGACAAGATTATGCCTGCTGGGATGGTGGCTTGCATGGCTATGAACATCCCCAAAGAGGCTTTGGAAGAATCGCTGCCGCTGTGCAGAAAGATTGCTTCGGTCAACACCATGCTGCGCACTAGCATCGCTGATAAAGCAGCCATGAACAGCGCGTGTTCAGCCGCTCATTCTCTGCTGAAACTGATCGCTCAAAATGAGCCCTTTACATTCCTGGCAAATCCAAAATTTGATCAGCGGCTGGATCAGGTATTCAGCGTAGACGCTTTCAAGAAAATACGATCCTTCAGCAATGCCGTACTGAACGGGCAGATCAACGAGGAAACGGAAAAGAAATACGGCCCGGCAGGCGAATTGATCATACTGGCTCCCACCCTGGCGAATTATTATGACGCCATCACCATACTGCAAGAACATATAGCTCCTTTTGCTGATAAGCTGGACGCCAAGGATTTACCCCGCACGAAAGAAGCCTATCTGACCCAATTCAGCCAATCCTTCCCCGAGGATTTCCGTATCGGTGACGGCACGGATTCCTGGATGTCCATGACCAATGTGACCGTTCAATATACGGCTGGTGTGAACCAGAAAAACGGGCAGATGCAGATGAAAAAGCATATGCACTTTGTCTCTTTCGGCGGGATGCTGCGGGCTGATTTCTTTGAGGGGCTTTCTGTAGGTCATGCCCCGAAGCGCTGTGCCATTTGCGGCCGGTGGTTCCTGACCACGGACGCCCGGCACACGAAATATTGCAGTGATATCTGCCCCACCGATCCCATGGGCAGAAAGTGCCGGGTGATCGGCAATATGCGGGGAAGGGCGGCGCGGGAATTGGCGGAAGATCATCCGCTGAACGCGCCTTACACCCGGCGCATGAATACCATTGACCAGTGCCTGAAACGAGGTACCCTTGATCCGGCGCTGGCGGTAACAATGAAGAAGCTGGCGAAGGACAAGAAGCAGCGGGCCAAGGCGGATTTGGCCTATGCCAAAGGTTCTTATCTGGAAGAAATGGCGCAGGACGCGCTGAAAGCCGAAGCGCAAAAGATGCTCGCATAAACGGAGGCGGAATTGGAACAGACACTGAAGGATTATTCCTGGGATTTGGAAGGCTATATGCCTCGGGCATCCCAGGCGGAGCGTGGAAAGCTGACCATGCAGGATGCGTTCAGAGAATATCAGCTGATCCCGGTTCCGCCCGGTTTGCCGTCGGGCAATACGAATGAATACATCCGTTTAGCCCTGGAGACCCATGAGCTGAAATACGTCTTCTTTTATCTCCATGAGAATGAGGAATATTTTAACGACCGGATCAACACCTTCCTTACCGGCGAAGGGGAACGGATTCACCCGGAGCACTTCATGGATTTGAAGCTGGAATGCCGGATCGAAGTATTGCAGCGGTTTCCCTCATATGATCCCGGCAGGGGAACAGCCTTTATCACCTACATTCACAGATATATTACCGATGCGCTGCTTCGGTTTCGCATGGGGGAAGAATATCATTCCTTCGATTCTTTGCAGGAATACAAGGATGCCCGGCGCATCATGCAGATATTTGCAGACTGCCACGGCAATACAAAAGAGACGATCCGGCTTTTTGCGGCACAGGATGGCTGCGCGGAGAAAACGGCTACCGAAAAGTTAGCAGCCGCCTATCGGCAGCGCAACAGGCGGGTGCCTGTGCAGCTCAACGATGAAAGTGAAAGCAAGGAACAGGAAGACGAACTGATCCCGGATCATTGGGATTATATCGGTATCCTAAGGGCTGGGGTAAAAGCTGAAAATGTTGACAAAGCCTTTGATAAACTTTCTTACCGGGATCAGACGCTGCTGGAACAGCGCAACGCCATCTGTATGCGCTGTGGCCGAGTCAGCGATATGAAAATGCAGATGTCCTTTGAGAAACTGGCCGAATTGTTTGAAGGCAGCGGCGCGTCCAGCGCTGAACGAGCCTATAAACGTGCCGTAGAAAACCTGATTCTGGAACTGGTGAAGTTTGGTCAGCTTCATTGCATCCGCCTCAAACAGATCTCCACTCACCGCGAAGGCAAAAAAATAGCCGCCGCTATCTACGCTTATCAGGTAGACAACGGCGGGGAGTGGGGTGAGATTCGATTCAATCTGGAGGAAGGCACAGCCTGGGTGGAAACATTTGCGGAGAATGATCCCTGCGATACCTGGAAAATCACGGATGCTGCAATCCATGCGATATTAAAGTGCAAGCATGCGAAGCTTCCCCAAAGCAATCTGATTCCAATAATGATTTCTTAATCATCTTCCGAGTTATCCGTTCCCCACATTTCTTTAAAACCACGTTTGGATTCTTTTTCGCCGCTGCGGCCTTCACACCGAGCGGTGTATTTGGATGCTATCAATTGCATGGCAGATTGCCCGTTCAAGTTTACGTTTATGCTGAATGCCAGAATTGCATGTGAGGAATGCGTCAAAGAACAATCTTGAGCAGTTCCTTTGGTTTTTATGGCAATACCGCACACGATGGCTTTCTATGCGAGTGCGCTCTGAATATATGACAGGACTGTTTCATAATCCATTTGATCAGGCCGATGGGCGGCAGCAGCGTATAGGTTGTAAAGCTGTTGCTCTTTGACTGAATCGTTTTGCACCTGAAGTGCAGTGCAGAGATAATCCATTCCCGCTTTGGAAAAACTTCCGGGAACAATGCAAATGCCTTTATAAGCGCAATGCTCCGAAAGGAAAGGCAGGATAACGTATTCTATCTGCTTTGTGATCTGGCTGGCAGCGCTGATGGCTTCAGTTCCAAACAATATGATCGTTTTTCCTTCCAATTTCCTAAGAAAGCTCAGCAATGAGAAAGGACAGGTACCCCGATACACACCAAAACCTATGAGATAAATATCTGCGTCCAGCGAAGGCTCTTCCTTTGCAAAATCCACTATTCTGCATTGGGTTTGAGGATAGCGCGACGCAATTGCGCGGGCCACTTTGGCGGTATTTCCTGATTTACTCAAATAGATAATTTCGTACTTCATCGTTGCGTTGATCGGAATGCTTTCTGTCAATGAAATCTATGAAATGGGTCGAATGAAGGGTTATAGATCGGCGTTTATACTGTCTGAATGTATGGCTCTGCTTTTTCATTTGTGTCTATTCCGAATTATGTCTATTTCACGGTTGGCGTTTTACCGTTGAGCTTTTTGTTTTTTTATATGGGAGCCAATTAGCTGACAATTCCAGCTTTATTCACATTTCAGCTTATGCTTACCAAACGCACGCTCAGGAATCCAATCCCGTCACCGGACGCGTCGATTCCCATCCGCCCGCAGGGCAGGGCCAAGGGATCCAGATAAGAAAGCAGCAGCACGCTTCCGGCATCATTTTCCTGCCAAACGGTGATTTGGTTTCCTTCCGCCCGGCAAATCAGCTTCAATGTTGCGGGGAAGCAATTGGGAAGGGCCGCGGACGCTAAAATGGTTTCATGATACGCCTGTTTGCTCAGTTCGATCCTGCCGGGCGTAACGCGCACGCAATAGGCGTGGCGGCCTTCATGCACCTGATGCGGGTGCCAGGATTCTTTCCTGCTGCGCAGATAAATGCAGGCGGAGGCATCCGGGGAGCAGGGATCCAGGTACATTTCCGCTTCCACCTGGCAGTCCCTGTACATGCCGCCAAAATAAGCTTCCCCGTAGCCCTCGGCGCAGGTGTAGCCGCTGAACTTGCGGTTCATGCTGTTTTGCGCTTTGTGGCCGATCACCTGCAATTGTCCATTTGTTACGTCGTTTCCATCCCGGATGATTTCAGCAGACTGCGCTTCATCCGCTTCCAGCACATACATCCGGTCGAGCACCGCATCGTTTTCCAGGCGCAGCTTCATAGTCTGCTCTCCGGCAGAGAAAGGTACAATGCCCAAATACCGTTTTTCCATGCCCTGCTCGTCCGTTTGCTCGCAGGACTGTGTGCGAAACGGGGTATCATTGACGCTGCCGTTCAGCGGGCCGGGCGTGTTTTTTACCGTGCACAGCACGTGATATTCTCCCGCTTTCCACACATTCACGACGAACGAAAGCGTCTCTCCCGCCCGAATCGACGCAGCCTGGCAGTTTTGTTCCCCTTCTGCCGTTTTGATGCACGCCAGGGCATGGAAAGCGTCAAACGCGCCGGGAATCTTTTTTTCATCCCGGCCCGCCTCGCTGTCCTGGGCAACGGAGGAAAAGCCGGAAAAGCCCGGCAGGAAATCCTGGGACAGGCCGATTTTCCCGCCGCCCAGCTTCGTTTCCGCCTGCAGAATTTCCAATTGATTCACATAGACGAACAGTTTTCCATCCCGCAGGCTTACTTTTACACACATCAGCGCTTTGGGATCGATGGCGGCGGGAAACGTGCCGGAGAAACCACGGCTTTGCTGCCCGTCCTCCAGGTGCGCTTCCCATTGTCCCGATCCATGAACGGTCAGGAAAAGGCCGTTTTTTTCGTTTTGGGAGAATACCATCCGGCCCGCTTCCTTTTGCAGCGTGCCGCAAAGCTCCGCCGTATAGGTTTCATTCGTTTCCATGGGCAGAAACCGCATATCGCCCCCGTCCAGCAGGCCTTCCCCGCCGAAGCAGGCGCAGTCCGGAAGCCTTGGCGCTTTCTGCCGCCACCAGCAGGCGTTTGTGTACATCCGGTCGCCGTTAAAAAACAGCTGATCGATACACAGGGACCGGTGATGGGGCCGGTTCCATTGATCCAGAATGTTTTTGTGATAGACGATATACAGGGTGTCCATATCCGGGCCCACGCAGGTGGAGGAATGGCCCAGGGCGTGGTATTCATCCCTTGTTTCCAGCAAAAGCTGCTGTTCCTTTAGGGCGTAATAGCCCCGGTCCGGTCCTTCATGGGATACGAAATAATCCACATGATAGCCCTTGCTCAATACATGGTTGCCCGTGTTGGTGAGGTAGTAACGACCATTCCGCTTGATCACCATCGGGCCTTCCGTCCAATGGCCCAGGAAGCTGGCAGGGATCACGGCGCTGTGCACATCGATTGCATCCGGCGTGGGCATATTGTGCGCCCGGATGCCCTGAGCGCTGGCTCGGTAAAAATATTCTTTCCCGTCGTCATCCACAAACAGGCTGCCGTCGATGCCCAGGCCGTAGTTTTCGCTGATCACCTGAAAGGGACCCAGAGGACTGTCGCCCCGCAGCAGGTAATGACCGCTGCCCTTGGGGGAGGTGACCATATAGAATTTTCCCGCCGCATAGCAGACCTCCGGCGCGTAGGCCCCCTCGATCCGGGGATCCTCGCATACATAGCCCTGATAGGTAAAATCCATCATATCCCGGCTGACCCAGCATTTGATGCCGGGGCCGTTGCCATGGCTGGAGCAGTACAGGTAATACTGCCCGTTGAACCGCATCAGAAAAGGATCGCCGATTTCCTGCCCATCCCACAGATCGGAAAGAGGACGGGGGTTGGAATAGTAACGGGACATGCTTTTCACCTCATTAAGCATTGAAAGTCGCTGCGTTTTAGAGTACAGAGTTCAGAGTACAGATATTATTGTGAATACATGAAGCCGGAATCCATCATCAGACGATTCAATCTGCACTCTGTACTCTGTTCTCTCTTTCGCCTTTCATCCCACAAACATTTTTCCTGCTTACCGACTCAGGTTAATCCTGCGAATCTCTTCCAGGCTGGCCTTGGGATTCCGGTCCATATCCAATAGGCCGTTCACCTCCTGGAACACGTCGGTCAATTGGGTGTAGCAATAGCCCCTAAAGCCCGGCATGTGCTTGAAGGCCTGGGTGATGGCCTCGAAGCGCTTGAGGAAGCTTTCCTCATCCTTCACCGCGCCGTTATAGCCCCAATTGCCGCCGCCCGCGTCCTTCTGCATGGCAATGCCACCGTATTCGGTCAGCAGCAGGGGCTTTCCGGTGTGATCGTACCCCTCGGCGGAAACGAAGCGGCCGCCAGTGGGCGTGGTTTTGAGCATCAAATCGATATCCCCGTATTCCCGGCCCAATTGCTCCGGCCAGGCGGTGTAATCGTGCACCGTCACCAGATCGGTGGCAGCCTGCTCCCAGCCGTCGTTGCCGGACACCAGGCGCGTGCCGTCCAGGCAATGCACCAGATGGTACAGGGTATCCGCCAGCTCCTGAGCTTCCTTCTGGAAACGGATGAAGGGCACGCCCCAGCTTTCATTGATGGGCACCCAGGTGAGGATGCAGGGGTGATTGTAGTCCCGCCGGATGGCCTCGCTCAAATCCCGGATCATGTTCCGCTTTTCGCTGTCACGCAGCCAATAGGCGCTGGGCAGCTCGCTCCATACGATGAGGCCCAGATGGTCCGCCCAATACAGATACCGAGGGTCCTCAAATTTCTGGTGCTTCCGGGCCCCGTTGTAGCCCATTTGCAGCGTCAATTCCACGTCGCGCTTCAGCGCTTCGTCGCTGGGGGCGGTGAGCAGTCCATCCGGCCAATAGCCCTGATCCAGCACCAGCCGCTGAAACAGCGCGGTTTGATTCAGCATCACATAGCCGTTCTGCACGTCAATTTTCCGCAGGCCAAAGTACGTGTTCACCTGGTCGCAGACCTGGCCGCCCGCGATGGTTTCAATGGTCAGATCATACAGCGCAGGATGGCCGGGCCACCACATGTGGATGCCCTCTAAATCCTCGTTGTGGTTCAGATACAATTCCGTTTGAATGAATCGATCGGACGTGACTTCAATCTCCTGCCGGGCCACGGTTTTGCCCTGGAAGGAGGCTGTCAGGCGCACCGCGCCGCCATTGGGCAGCTCGTTCAATTCAATTTCTGCCTTCACGGAGCCTGTTTCAATGTGCCCGGTGAGCCGGAAATCCACGGGATAGAATTCCCCCACGCCCTCCAGCCACACGCTTTGCCAAATGCCGGTAACGGGCGTATACCAGCAGCCGAAGGGCTCGGGCCGGTAGGACTGCTTGCCCCGGGGCTGGTCAAAGTCCAAGCGGTCCTCGCAGCGAACGGTCAGGCGGCAGGCTTCCTTGCCTTCCGTCAAATCGGTGATATCGAAGGTGAACGGCGTATAGCCTCCCTCATGACCGCCCAGGTACTGGCCGTCCAGCCACACATCCGCCTTGTAATCCACCGCGCCGAAATGCAGCAGGCGGCGGAGGGGGCGCAGCTTTTCCGGAAGGACGAAATCCCGTTCGTACCATACCGCGTCGCAATGCTCCTGGCTGTCGATGCCGCTGAGCTTGCTTTGGTAGGCGAAGGGAACCTGGATCTCCAGGTGATAATCCCTGCCCGCGTACCATTTTTCTTTCTTCCCCGCGTTTTCCCTGTCAAAAGCAAAGCGCCAGGAGCCGTTCAGGGTCATCCAATTTTTCCGCTCCCGGTCGGGCCGGGGATGCTCGGGCCGAAGAATGGTGGTCATGATGCATTGCTCCCTTCGGCGGCGGACTCTGCGATGGAATCCAGCCGCATAATAATCGCTTGATTGTAATCGCCAAACTGTTCGCCGAACAAATTGATGCCGCCCTGCTGCTCCGCGTCCTCCTTGATGCCGATGCGCAGGGTGATGTAGGGGTGCTCCTTTAAGCGCAGCTGCTCCAGAGTGACGGAGGAAATCCGTTCATCGTCTAACTTGCAGCCGCTTTCATCCACCCGCCAGCGCTTCACGATGCCGTACTGGGTGGCGGACCGGGGCCACCAAATGGGGGTGCACCGGCCCTGTCGCCCTCCGAAATCCCCGGGGCAGCGCCAGGTGCCCAATTCAATGCCGTTGATCCATACGGTAATATCGCTGGGCCAATCCAGCCGGTAATTGGGCGCTTCCGAACAGGCCTCGAAGCTGACCTCCAGGCAGTGCAATTTCCTGTTCAGCGCATGGCGGCTGCTGAACCGGTATTCCACATACCCGCCCTGGAACCAAAGCAGCTGCGCCCCGAAATGCTCCGGCTCATAAAACAGGGCCGTATCATCCTGCACGCCGATGCTGCTTTGGGTGCCCGCCATGCCGCAGGTGGGCACGATATGGCAGTCGGTATAGTTCCCGATGGGCATATACTGGAAAAAGGATTCGATCTTCCTTTGCTCCGCGGCCACCAGGTCGATGTGGATTTGGTCGCGCTTGCGGCTGCACAGCTTCATGGTGCCCCGCAGGCCGTTTTTCCGCTCCGTGCGGATAAGCCCCGCCTCCTCCAGCACCACAATGTTGTTGCTCACGGTGGAGAGCGGCACCCCCATGGCCTCCGCCAGCTCCACCACGCTCATGCTTTGATCTCCCAGCAATTGCATGATGCGCAGCCGCACCTCCGAGCCCAGGGCCCGGGCCACCTTTGCCAGTTCCTCCGGCTCCCGAATGGTTAAATCTAAATTTTTCATGGGACCCCCTCAATTCAGCGGTATCATATCGCAGGAAAGCACGGTCAATTCCTTCCCTGTGCCGAAAAAGCCGCACAGGCCGTGGGTGAAGGGCCGGGCGTCCGTGAACGTAAAGAGCGGTTCCTCTCCCGGCAGGCCGATAGACAGGGTATTGCCCTGCACCCGCACAGCGATTTCCGCTTCCGCCGCGTCCTTCCAGGCGTTCACATTGATAAAGCCCAGCATGCTCTGGCTGCCGTAATGCATTTTCTGCACGTTGAAGCCCAGCTTGGACAGGATGATGCCATAGCCGAAATAGCTTTCCTTCACCTGGGCGTCGTACAGGCTCACGTTGCTGCCCCTAATCAGGATGCCGCTGGCCCCGCTGCCGTTGACCGGCGGGATGAACCGCACCCGCATTTCATAATCGGTATATCCTTCCTGTCCCAAGAGCGCAAAGCCCGTTTTTCCCTGCTTGACGGAAAGAACGGCTTTGTCAAAATTCACGGCGAACGCGCCCAGCGTGGTGATTTCCTTTCGCTGCTGCTTATCGGCAAAATCGCTTTTGTATACCATTGTTTCCGCGAACCGGAAGCTGCCGATTCGGCTGACCGTGATTTCATCGCCCGCCGCCGTCAGGATATGGTCCCCGGCGGGCAGGGAAACGGGCAAAGAAGTGAAGGTAAAGAAGTCCTCTTTCCCGTTGAATGCGGGCACTGTGCCGTTCAGCAGCGGTTCCCCGTCCAGCAGCATGGTGAATTGCTTTCCGCCGTCTTCCTTCAAAACGGTCAAATCGAAGCAGTAATTTCCCGCCTCCACCACCCGGACAGCGTAATATGCTGTGCCCAGAGTAGGAACTTTCTCCATTTGCTTCCCATATTCCTGCCAGGATAATTCTTCGCTGTTCAAAGCGTGAATGGCGCTGAATGTACCAGGGATCACCTTGAGGGCGGTATCGTCCCCGGAGCCCAGGGCCTGGGCCGTGCAGGCCAGGAAGGAATAAGATACACCTTCGCCCTTCACCGCGCCGAATTGGGACGCTGTGAAGGCCGGGTTCGCTAAGGTGATCAGGCGCATACCATCGATATAAGCATAAAAGAATTCTTCATTGCATTCCACCCGCAGGGTGTGCAGCCTGCCGAGGGCTCCCAATTCGGGAACAAGTTCAGCAATTCTTTCTTCATCCCCGATGTACAGCGAAATCGCTTGTCCGTTTGTGCGAATCATCACCGGCTGATCTTGGCAGCGGCCCGCCTGCCAAATGGCTTCCCCGTTTTCCGTCAGGGAAAAATTACATTCCTGGGTAAAAACATGCGTATCCGCAATTTGAGCGAAATAGCCCGCTTCCGTTTCCGAAAAATCATTCAATTCCCCCGCCGCGTCGCCGTACACATCCGGCATATTCGGCGCGGGCATGGGGAAGTTGGTGGGGCCGGTGGTGTACAAAACGCCGCCGTTGGTGAACAGCCGGTCCAGGTTATACAACCGAGCCGGGCCGTTGATGTTCACAAAGGAATGATAGGCAGTGTACAGGCTGTCCAGATCAGGCCCGATGAAATTGCTGGAATGGCCCAGGCCAGTAAAATCATCGCCGAACACGCTGTGAATCAATATCGTATCATCCGCGGGCTGGGTGAATTTTCCCGCGCTGCTGCCCAAACGACTGGCGTAGGCCACCCGATAGCCGGAGGACAGCACATGGTTGCCCGTAAAGGTGAGATAATACCATTCTCCCCTCCGGAACAGCCCGGGGCCCTCCGTCCAGTGGTGCAAGGTGGCAGTGGTGGAATACTTGATGCCGTTTGGCAGCAGGGTATCCGGGTTCAGGTACGCTTGCTTGATCTGGCTGTCCTCCGGGAACAGGATCATCAGCCGCCCGTCATCCTCCACGAAAAAGGAGCCATCGATCTGATAGCCGAAATTGCCCGTCACGGGGCGGAAAACGCCCAGGGGCGAATCGCTTTTTAATATGTAATGCCCGCCGCCGTTGGGGGAGGTAATCATATAAAAGTCTCCCCGCCAGTAAATCACCTCCGGCGCGTAGGCGAAATACACGTCCTTATTTTCGGTACACCAGCCCTGAAATTCCCAGTTGATTAAATCCCGGCTGGTGTACACCCGCACCCGGTCCTCGCAGGAGGAAGCGTACAGATAATACAGGCCGTTGAACCGCATCACGAAGGGGTCGCCGATGCCGTAATCGTAGGACGCGCCCCTGATGGGCGGGTACTGGCCCGGGATGGTCATGGGGTTCTGGTAATCCTCCCCCAGGGAAGAAAAAGGCAGCATCAAAATCACTCCCAGGAGGACGATCACAAGCTTTTTCAGCATTTTTATGAATCCCCCTTTATATCATTTCAGGCCCGAATAGGCCATGGTGTTCATCACTTTGCTCTGCATGCAGATAAACAGGATCAAATTAGGCAAAAACATGATCAGCGACGCGGCGGCGGCAATGCCCTGGCCCGCTACAGCGTTGGTGTTGCTGGCAAGGGTGTTCATATAGAAGGTCAGGGTGCGCATGTTTTCCTTGTTGGTGAACATGATGGAGGTTTCGGTGTTGTTCCACACCGATTGGAAGGCCAGGATCGCCACAGTGGCGATGGCGGGCCGCACCAGCGGAAGAACGATTTTAAAGAATACCCGGAAGTACCCCGCGCCGTCCACGATGGCGGCTTCGATGAGGGAATCGGGCACCTGATCGGTGAACTGCTTCACCAGGAACATGCCCACCGGCATGGCGATCAGGGGCAGAATATGGGCGAAATAGGTGTTGATCATGCCCAGCTTATCAATGAGCAGATACCGGGGAATGATCACGGCAACGGGCACGAACATCATGGCCAGATTGTTGATTTCCATTAAGGTGCTTTTGCCCCGGAAGCGCAGCTTGCTCAGGGCGAAGGCCGCCATGGAGCTGATGACGACGCTCAAGCCTACCACGGACAGGGTGACCACCAGGCTGTTGAACACATAGCGGCTGATGGAAATGCCGCCCTGGGAGGCCTGACGGGCCAGCTTGGTAAAGTTGTCCCATACGGGATTGCTGACCAGGAACCGGGGCGGAAAGGCGAATAATTCCTCAATGGGCTTGAAGGCATGGTTAATGATAAACAGGATGGGCAGGCTCATAAACAAAGCCAGCGGAACCAGCACCGCATACATGGGCAGCTGGTTCAGATGGAATCTGTCCGGGTTGAATCGCGTTCTGCGCATGGGAACAGCCTGCCTTTCCATGGAGTTGTCCTTCCCGTAAGGGAGGCGCGGGTGCGTCGCGCCTCCCCGGGGAAACTAAACGAACAAATCAATATCTTTTCTTAATCGTTATCAATCAAGCAACAGATAAGCAATCAAGTGCCGGGTCCACGGGGAATCGTCAAGGGGGGAACACCCCTTGACTGTAATCCGCAGCCGGCGACATGCGCGGCGGCGAGGAGCGGCTGAAAGCCGCTTCCTCTATCCATTTGCGGCCGTAAAATGAGCGCTATCGGCCCCGTCAGGGGACGAGAATGCCATTTTACAGCAAATGGATGCCCCGCATGAAAGCGAAATCCCGATTCCGCTTTCATGCGCCATTCAGCGTCAGCTGAATGGGATTATTCCGCGATGGAGGCCAGGTAGTTGTCCCGGCCGCGGTTGGCCACTTCTTCCAATTCGGCGGCCACGTCGGCGGCGCTCAGTTCGCCCCGCAGGATCTTGCCGTCGATATCGTTGGAATTGTAGTAGGCTTCAATTTCGCCCCAGCCCGGGCACACCGGCCAGTTGGAGGGAACGAAGTTGACGCCGCGGGTGAGCACTGCTTCATAGAAGCCCTTGATGGTGTCGTCCGCGTTGTCCACCAGATCCTGCCACACTTCGGGGGTGCTTACCACAGGCATACGGCTGACGGGATAGCCCAGGGAACGGTAGGTTTCCTGACGCTTTAAAGCGGCCATGGGGCCCCAGCTCATCCACTTGGCCAGCTCCCAGGCTTCCCGGGGATGCTCGGTGGAGGCGGCGATGATGCCGTTATCCACGATGGCCAACTCGCCCTTGCCTTCGCCCATGGGCAGCGGATAGTACACGAATTCGCAGCCGGTTTCTTCCTTCACGGTGGTGTTGAACATGGCCATGGTCCAGGGCCAGTCAATGTGCATGGCGGTGCGGCCCTTTCCGGGAGGCCAGGCGCCGGGATCGCCCAGCACGGCTTCCTTGTCTTCCGCGCTCATCCACTCACAAATCTTGTTGTTGATCACTTCGGCGCGGGTTTCCACAGCTTCCACCCAAGCGTCGTCAAAGTGGTACGCTTCGCCGTCCCAGCCGAACTTGCCCTGGTTGCCGTTGATGGCGGCGGGGAACAAATCCACATACAGGGGATTGGAAACGCCGAAATAGAATTCCTCGGGATGGCTCAGCTCCTCGGCCAGATCGAAGTAATCGTCCCAGGTCCAGTCAGTGGAGGGCAGATCCACATTGTACTTATCGAACAGGGTCTTGTTCATGAATACCATGTGGGGGAACAGCACGGCGGGATAGGAATAGTTCTTTCCGCCGATCTTACTGCTGGACACCATGGTGGGGTACAGCTCCTGAGCGTCCGGGTCCTTTTCATAGAATTCAGTCAGATCCAGGGCCCACTCATTGGACACGGCGGCGCTGACAGAGAAGACCCAGAACACATCGGGCAGCTGGCCCTGAGAGGCCAGGTTGGTCAGGCCCGCGTCCCAGGTGCCCTGATCGATGGGCACAAATTCCACGTGGATGTTGGGATGGGCTTCTTCAAACTGGGCGATCAGCGCCTGCAGCACTTCGGGCTCGCCGGCTTCCGCCTGGCCCCAGCAGGCATACCGCAAGGTGATTTCATCGGTGGTCAGGGGTTCCAATCCTTCGGCCAGGGCAAAGGGCATCGCGCTCATCGCCAGCGCCAGGATCAGCAGCATGGAAAGCAGCTTTTTCATGGGGAAACCTCCTTTTTTGTTCTTGGTATTGCTATATCTGACACGGAACCGAAGGCAACGCACCGCCTTCTTCCGCAAAGATATCGGGTTATTCACCCGTGATGCCGCTTCTGTCGATGGCTTCGGTAAAGTACCGCTGCAAACAGAAGTAGATGATCAAGAGGGGCAGGATGGTCAAAATGGTGCCGGCCATGGTGACGGCCTCGTTTTGAATGTTGGTGGCCCCGCCCATTTTGGCGGCCCAGCCGCTGACCTTTTCCAGGTAGGCCTTGTAGCTGTCCTCAAATTTGCTCAGCTCCATCAGCAGCGTGGACACGCTATGGGTATCCCCCAGGGCGGCGTTGCCCATGTACAGGCTGGTGGTGTAGGTTTCATTCCAGTACCACACGAAGGAAAACAGGAAGGTGGTCAGCATGGCGGGCAGGCCCAGGGGCACGCCGATGGTGAAGAAGATGCGCTTTTCGCTGGCCCCGTCCACCCGGGCGGCCTCGTCCAGAGAGGCGGGGGTCTGCTCGTAGAACGCCTTGTAGATGAGAATGAAGATGGCGCTACGCAGGCCCTGGCCGGCCGCGGCGGGCAGGATCATGGTGAGGATAGAGCCTAAGATGCCGTAATCGGAATACAGGGTGTAGGTGGGCACCATGAGCACCGGGAAAGGCACAATGAAGGTGAGCAGCACGCAGGCCATCCAGAAATTCTTTCCCTTGAAGCGGAATCGGGCGAAGGCATAGCCCGCCAGGGCGCAGGAAAAGGTTTGGAAGAGGCTGGGCAGGAAGGATACCAGCAGCGTATCCATCAAATGCTCCCGGAAGCCCATGACCTCCAGGGCCTTTTGGTAATTATCCAGGCTCAATTGATGGGGCAGCCACTGCACGGAGGGGTCCAGCAGATCCGTCAGCGATTTCAGGCTGGTGACCCCCATATGCAGAATGGGGTAAATGTACACAAAGCCCAGGGAGGTGAGCATCACATACAGGAAGATCTTGGCCCCCAGGCCCAGCTTTCCGTTGCTGCCCACCAGGGCCTTTTTGATGGCCTGGGCCCTGTTTTTCCATGCGGAGGGTTTGGCTTTCGTGGTCATGCCGCGCCTCCTTTCCGGGCGGCGGCCCGCTGGGCGTGCAAGCGCTCCACCCTGATCTGCTCTCTGGTTTTGCTCACTTCAACCACCGTGGCTTTTCGGGGCTTGGTGACCAGATAGATCACCAGCAGCCCCACGGCCAGGGTGAGCGTATACACCCAGGCCATGGCGGAGGCCACGCCGTAGCCGCCTCCAAAGGACGTATTGAACATGCGGGAATTGATTTCGGAAATTACGCTGTTCAGGCCGCTGGTGGCCAGAAACACCAAGGTGTAAATGCCGTTGATCAGGATCATGGGCTGAATGGCGGGCAGGGTGATTTTCCAGAAGGCCACCCAGCCCCCCGCGCCGTCGATCAGCGCCGCCTCGTATACCGAACGGTCTATTTTCTGCAGGCCCGCCATGTAAATCAGGATGGGCACGCCGGAATACCAGAGCACCAGGATCAATTGGGTAAACAGACCGTTCAAGGGATTGGCCAGGGAAGCGGGCAGCAGTTCCGAAATGATGCCCGACACTCCGTAGCTTTCAATGAGCGGCACGGTGGTGGCCCCCTCGTCCATCAGGCGCTGGAGCACCGGGCCGGACACCACGATGATGGGCAGGAAGAAGATGGTGCGGTATACGCCCTTGCCCTTGATGTTGTGGTTCAGCATCATGGCAATCACCAGGGAAAACACCAGGATCACCGCCAGGCGCAGGATGGCTTCCCGGTAGAAATCGGTCAGCAGGCCCGTAAACACCGTATCTTCATTGAACAGGTACTTAAAGTTGTCAAAGCCCACATAGCTCATTTTCCGGCCCGCGGCGGTCATTTTCACGTTGCTTAGGCTGTAAATGAAGGATTGAACCAGGGGCACCGCGAAAAAGCACACAAAGCCGATGAGCCAGGGCAGCAGGAAGATGTAGCCCTTCATTTCCCGCCGGGCCACCAGGCCGAAACGTTTCTTTTTCATTCCGCCCCGCCCCCTTTCACCAAAGCATAGCTCAGGGGCTCCACCTGCGTTCCGTTCACCGTGCAGGGCTGATCGCCGTAATTCACCAGCAGGAAAACATCATCACCATAGCGCACCTGGGCCACGCCCGGCGAAAGCAAGGTGTGATCCGTCATCACCCGATCTCCGATCTGTGCGCGGAGGGCTCGGATTTCCTCATCCGTTTTGAGTACCGTATCGGCCATGACATCCCACTGGGCAGTGAACACGTCGGAGGAATTGGTATTCATCAGCTTTTGCACTTCCTCCGCCGTGATCAGGAAGGAGGGGTTCGCGCCGTATTCGATCAGCTTGAGCAGCTGCCGCTGCTGGTTGGAATCAAAATTGTTGTAATTGCCGAAGCAGGGCACATGGCCGCTGAGTACCAGGGGCAGGAAGGGCACCTCGGCGGTGATGAAGGAATAGCTGGTGCAGTTCAGGGGCAGATCCAGATATGCCGCCATGTAAGGATAGTAAGCCGCCAGGGGATTTTTCAGGGCCAGCTTCATATCTCCAAGCCGCCCCATCGCTTCCCGTGCGCTTTCCAGCGCCTCGCCCCGGGTATAGTTCCTTCCGGCGGAATAGTAGGAAAACAGCGTATTGGACAGCGTTGCCAGCGTAACGCCGGAAAAATCGGTTTGATGGGTCTTTTGGTAATCTGCCAGGATTTCCGCCGTGCGCCGGGGCGTTAGGTAATACATGGAAGGGTACAATTCCTTCCCCGTGGGGATTTCCGCCACCGTTTGGCCGATGGAGCGCACGATGTCCAGGCGCATATTGTACATGCGGCCCGGGTTCGCCAGCACGGGATCGGTTTCCAGAAAAAACGCTCCGCCCGCGGCTTGAGTTTCATTCCGCAGGGCCGCCAAATCCTTCATGCTGCCCAGCTTGCCTTCCAGCCCCACAGCCCCGCTGCCATAGTTTTTGGAAAGCCCTCCGCTTTGCCAGCCCCGGTAATTGATCAGGGGCGGCGTCAGGCCCCGGCTCAAAGCGTCCTGTAAAATTTCCCTCGCCTGGTTTACCGTGGTCATAGGCACCAATTGATCCCACAACAGAAACTTTTCCGTTTCCGCGCCCAGGAAATCCAACCGGGGGCGGTAGGAGGTATCGGCGTTTTGCAGGGCGTTTTGAGCTTCCAGTACCTGCCGGTACTTCCGGGCCATGCCGGCGTAGCTGGCTTCCTCCCCTTGCAGGAAATAGAAGCGCACCTTCATATCCCGGCAATAGGCATTGGTTTCCCGGGCGGGCAGGCCCATGGTGCGGGTGGTTTGGCGAATATAGGATTCCCGCAGGATGAAGTGAACCGCCGCCCAATTGTATTCCGTGATCACGCCGCCGGGATAGGCCAGCATTTCCGCGGCTTCCTCCCCCATTTCCGCCACGGCCAGGAAAGCCGCGCCTTCCTCGGAATAGGCCATGCCGTAAATCGGCAGGGTGATTTCCTCCGCGGGGCGGTTCAGGCGGGAAGATGTGCTCCGGTCCACCCCCACGTTGGCCCCGTAAATCCGCTTGATATAAGGCGTGTTGCCCATTCCCTTGCCATCGGAAAAGGCGATGATGGCTCCCGCCGCCTCCGGGATCAGCATATAGCCCGCCTGCTCATTCAGGCGCGCCGCGCCGAAGCAGGGAAGCAGGTACAGGCCACAAAGCTGGGTTTCGCCGTATTCCTGAATGGCGTCCCCCGGCACCAAAATGGACAGCCCGTCTGCCTCCAGCCGGATTTCTACCTTCATTTTTTGACCGAGGGAAGGAAAATCCACCGTGAAATCCGCGCCGTTCTCCAGCTTTTCCATAGCAAGCTGCGCTTCTCCCGTGCGCACGTCCGCCCGCTGGGCCGAAGTGCTGGTGCCGGACACGTAATCAATGCTGAAGGAGGAGGACAGGAAGCCCTTCCAGGCGGCGTTGCCGGACACGCTGTCCGGGTCTGCCCCGCTGGCATACAGCTTGCCGCTGGCCTTATCAAGCATCGTCAGCGCCATGGTTTCACCGTCTATGGTCAAAGCATAGCCTTCATTTTCCACCGTATAGGTTTCCGCCATGCCGATGCAGGGCAGAAGCAGCAAAAGCAGCAGCAGGCAAAATCCTTTAGCTTTCATAATAGAATCTCGCCTCCTTCCAAACGCCGGAAAGGAATTCCCACAATTGAGCGATCAGTGCCGCCGCAATCACCAGGGCAATCACGATCATGAGCATGGTGAACAGGGAAAGCAGCAGCGTCACGATGGTTTCCCGGAAGGAATAGTTTTGCAATGTTTTCACCATCATCACGATCAGGATGAAGCAGCCGGCCAGGGAAATGATGTTCAGCAATGTGATGATGAAAGCCTCGTTATAGGTAAGCACGAAGGACAGGCCGAACACGATGGGGGTAAGCACGATGTAGGGAGTGAGGGCGTAGGCCAGGCCACAGTACATCTGCTTGAAGGTGCCCTCCCCGTCCCGGATGGAGCAGATCAGGTTGCAGGAAACCAGGAACAGCAGCAGGCCTCCGATCACCAGCACCACGTCGTTCATGATTTCGTAGTGCCCGTCCTGCACGCTCTTGAACAGGAAGCCGCAGGCGTATTTGTTCACCAGGAAAATCAGGAACATGGCCCCGTACAGAATGGATGCGGACAGCACGGACACCTTGTTTTCAAACCGCACGCCATAATAGGCGTCCGCCGGATTTCGGGGAAAATAGCCCATAAAGCGGATTTCCCGGAGAAGCTTTTGATCCATTCCCCGCCCGACGGCCTGGGAAAAACATGCCGCGGGCCGCCATTTGGTTTTCAACACCTTCCATAATTTCCGAAGAAGGATCAACCCGGCAATGCCGAAAATCAGCCACAGGATATTTTGCTGGGCCCAGGCGTTGCGCACTTCCCAGTAAGCGTCGCTGTAGCCGGCCTTATCGCCGCCCAGGCGGAAGGCTTTCAGGGCGTCGTCATAACGTTCCAGCTTGTAATAGGCCTTGCCCAGGCCCATCTGGGCATAATCGAACATGCTGTTCAGGCGTATCACTTTTTCCCAGGGTTCCTGGCTAGGGGCATACAGCCCTTCCTGATAAAGCGCCAAAGCTTCATGCACCAAGGACGCGTATTCGGTGATTTCAAAGCGCTGCACCAGGGCCTTGTCCCGGTCCAGCACATAAAGCCTGCCTTCATCGTCCACGTCGATGGCCACGGTGGACACGAACAGGCCGATGCGGGTGCGGTCCAAATCCTCGCCGCCGAAATAGAACAGCACCCGCCCATCCCGGGTATATTCCATGATAGAGCCCAGCTCATTCACCACAAAAACGGTTTCTTCCTTGCTCACCGCAATATCCACGGCGTTCTGGAAGCCCCAGGACACGGCGGGCATGATGTTGAGCCCGCTCATGCTCAGGCGCTTCACCGTTTCCGAACCGGTGGTCACTGTGTACACCAGGCCCCGCGCATCCATGGCCAGGGAGGTGGGGGTGGAAGGCACGTTCTTTTTGAGCATATTCAATTGCTCCTGGGTATAGGTGAGGCGCTTGATTTTTTCCTCTAAGGAAATTTCCGTGCTGTTGGCCCCAAAGTACCCCAGGAAGGCGCCATCCGCGCTGAACTGGGCGATGCCGTTGGTGTTGCCCTTGCTGATCACGTACATGCCGCCCGCCTCGTCCACCGCGATTTTCAGGGGGCGGAAGGCGTTCTTCTGGCCGTACAGGGCGGTGCCGGGATGCGTTAAGGTCAGCAGCAATTCGCCGGAATCCGTATCAAACACAAATACGGCATCTTCCTTGCTGTCGCACACATACAGCTTCCCGTTCCGGGCATAGATCCCAGCGGGGGTGGAAAACAGCTTTTTATCCCCGATCACCCGGATCAGTTCGCCATCCAGGGTGCATTGGATCACCCGCTTGTTGCCCTCGTCGGAAATATACAGGGTGCCCCCATCCACAAACAGGTCCGCCGGGCGTTTCAGGGCTTTTTCGTCAAATTCGTAATAGGTTTTTTCCGGCAGATAGCCGTTCTGGGAATACACCCGCTTCCCGTCGTAGGTTTCGGTGAGGGTATAATACGGCGCTTCATCCGCCAGCGCCTGAAAGGGCGAAAGAAGAAGGCAGATGAGGGCCGCCCAAAGCAGAAGCATTCTTTTCATGCAGCCTTCTCCTTTCTCAGTCTTCCTTGAACATTTTGCCGGACTGCTTGGTGATCACGTAAATCAAAATCAGCAGCACCACGGAGGCCGCGGAGGCGTAGCCCATTTCATAGCGGATAAAGCCGTAATCCTCGATGAGGTTCACGATCAACTGGCCCGCGTACTGGGGCGTGGGATTGGCCCCGGACAGGCTGACGCCGATGTAGCCCACCTGGAAGGTGTTCACCACCGCCATCACCATACCAAAAAGCATTTGGGGCTTCATGAGGGGAATGGTGATATAGAATACTTCCTGCAGCCGGTTTCGGATGCCGTCGATGGAACCCGCCTCGTACATACTTTCATCAATGTTCATCATGCCCGCCAGCATGGCCAGGAACCCCACCCCCATACTGCTCCACAGGGCCACCACGATCATGACGGGCATCAGATATTCGGAGGACTGCAAAAACGCGATGGGCTCGCTGATCCAGCCCAGATTCAAAAGCAGCGCGTTCAGATAGCCCCGCTCGTCGCCGCTGAACAGGATGCGCCATACCACCGTCATGGCCACGCCGCTGGTCATGGAGGGGCTGTACAAAAGCAGCGCCAGCACCGTGCGGGGGCCCTTGGAAATCTGGCTTAAGCACCAGGCCAGAAAAAAGCTGAGCACATAGCCCCCCGGCCCCACGATCACCGCGAACAGAATGGTGTTGGGCAGCACGTACTGCATGAAAATGGCGTCCCGGGTGAGCAGATTCACATAATTCATGAAGCCCACGAAGGAGGGCATTTGGATGGTGTTGAAGTTGGTAAAGGACAGGCCAATAGCAATCGCCACCGGGATCACGATGAACAGGGAGAATAAAAGCGCATACGGGGCGATGAACGCATAGGCAGCCCGGATGCTTTGGGGACGCCGCGCGGGAGCGGCCAAGGGCTTTGTTTTCATCATTGCAGCCACTCCTTTACCGTGTCCAGATCGGGAGCCAGGAAGGGGGCGGTCAAGCGCCCGTTTTCCATGCGCCCGAATTCCTCCAGCTTCCTTTCCACTTCCCGGTCGATGCGCTTCATCGCTTCATCCAGGGCTTCCCGCAGATTTTTGCCCTCCAGGCAAACCGCGTTGATGGCGTTGGATATTTCCCGCTCCACCATGTAGCTGCCAGGCACCCGGGGCGCTTCCAGGATCCACTGCATTTGCTCGGCAATGATTTTCTTGTGCTCCGTGGGCCAGGGAGAATTGGCAAACGCCGCCGTATTAGCGCTGTTCCACAAATATTCGTTGCCCAAGGTGGATTGGAGGGTGAAGGCAAACTCCGTCTGGATTTCCTCGCTCATCCACCAGGTCAAAAACTGCCAGGCTTCCGCTTCCATTTTCGTGGAGGAAAAGATGAAACAGCTTTGCTCCGCCCCGCTGGTCCAGCGCTGCACAGCGCCGTTTTCATCCGTAAGCCCAGGGTACAGGGCAATGCCCCAGCGGTCACTTAGCTCCGGCGCCGCGTTCATAAGCAGATTGTACATGGCGTAATTGGCCGTGCCGATGGGCAGGGTTCCGTCCCGGAAGGATTGATAAAAGGAATTGATTTCATAATCCATATCGTAGATGATGAAGCTGTCCGTCAGGGTTTGCAGGCCCCGGATCGCCTCCGGTTCGTCCAGCAGGATATGGATGTTTCCGTTTTCGTACAGCCTGCCCCCCGCCTGGAAAAGGAAGGGCGTGGTGATGGAAAAGCTCTTGTAGCCGATCACGTTGGCCACGAAATTGTTGTAATTCAGGCCAAACCGATGCAGGGTGGGCAGCAGGGCGAGCACATCCTCATAGCTGTCCGGTACGGAAACGCCGATGTTTTCCAAAATGTCCTTGCGGTAAAACAGTACATAGAAATTGAAGGTTTCCGGCAGGGCATACAGGCCCTCGTCGCACACCCCGGGAATCAGCAGCCCCGCGGGGAACCAGCGGCCCACTTCGTTTAAATTCGCATAGTCCCGCAAGTTTTTCAGCGCCCCGCGCACCGCCAGATCGTAGGTACGGCCCGAGGATACCCCCAGGGCCACATCCGGCGCGCTGCCGGAGGCGTTGGCCAGCACCAGCTTGCTTTCATCCGGCATGATGGAAAAATCCACCTTCACGCCGGTCTGGGGGGTAAAGGAGGTGTCCGCCATGCGCTGCAAAATTTCCAGGTACTGCCGGGGCCGGTTCACCCACACCTGAAGGGTGCCTTCTTCTATTTCGTTACCCGCGGCGTAGCCCTGATCCCCAAAGGACGCCCCAAAGCGCTGGGCGGCGGCGCTGAGCTGTTCTCCCGCGTTGGGGGTTTGGGGCAGCAAAGCGGCATCGGTATAAAAATGAACGCTGTCCAGGCCCATGCCGCTGTTTTGCAGGCTTTCGGTCATATTCACCAGGAAGGACCGGGCTGAGGACGCGCCCTGACTGAACTGGCCCAGTTTTTTAGGCAGATCATCGGGCTTTTGAGAAAGCAATTCCAAAGTATCAATCGCCATATCCAGATTGCTCAGGGCCCCGATTCTTCCTTCTGTTCCAGCCACGCCGCGAAGGAAAGAACGAACCTCCTCCAATTCGCCAATCCATCGGGCCAAATCCTCCGCGATGTGGAAATCAAAATCCGCCAGACTGAAATCCCGGAAAAAATCGGTATTCCCGCCGGTAATTTTGGTAATATCCAGGGCCAGGGCCGCCATTTCATCCGAGATGCGGTTCAATTGCAGCACGGCGGGGCGGACGGGATCCAGGGAGGTTTGAATGGTCAGGGTATGGTTGCCAGCCGTCAGATACACAAGAGCGGGCTCCCCATTTTCATCCTTTACCATTTGGTTTTCAAAATTCAGGCAGTAGGAAAACGCCGCGTCCATAAAAGCTGGGGAAGGAATTTTCCCATCCACATAGAAGGTGCGGAACACCGGAAAATTGGCCAGCTCCGCCTGCCGCAGGCGCAGGGCCAGGCCATAAAACCCTTCCTCCGCCACGGAAAAATCATAGGTCAGCACGTCCAGAGCGTAGTGATAGGAAATATCCTCAATATAATTGATCACCTTTTCCTGATTGCTGTACGGGGTCAGCCGAAGATCATAATCCGCCGCGGGCCGCACGTTGGGGTTATTCCGGGCGGGCACGTTTTCGGCCTGAATCGTAATGATGCCGCTGCCAGCCAAGCTTCCCTGAGCTGCCTGCGCTTGGGGGACAATATCCGTTTCCAAGGTGACGCTGTACAGTTCAAAGGGCCCTTCCCGGCAAAGGAGGGTGATTTCATGTTCTCCCGCCGTCAGGTATAATCCCATGCCCCGGCTGTAAAGCCCGGCCTTGCCCAGCATCCGGCATTGAAGAACGCCCGTGTCCTTGATGGGCATGCTCACCACTTCGTTGCCGTACCGGTCTTTTTCAAAGGGGCCGTTCATCAGCCATTGGCTTTCCAGCTTGAGCGCTCCGCACTCCTGATAGGGCGTTTCTCCATCCAGCAGCAGAGAATAAGCGTTATCCAAAATGTTGTTTCCCGTCACGCGATACGTAAAAACCGGATAGCCGAACATATCCTGCGGGGCGGAAAAAGAAAACGTAAAAGAAGCCCCTTCGCTGAACGCCTTTCCTTCCGAGGTATACAGTGGAAAAGACGCCGTGACCTGTTCTTTTCCGCCCCACGCTTCCAAATAAGCCGAATAGTTTTCCATTCCCCCATCGGCCTGGGCCGCACCGGAAAGGGATAAAAGCAGAAGAATGATCAGCAGAAAAGCGTACCGCTGAAACCGCATTTTGTTTTTCACAGGTTCTTTTCCCCTTTCCTCGAATTATTCAAGCACTGTTTCACTTATATTAAAACATTTTCCCTATTGTTTTTCAATGTAAAAAACGCATTTTTTGTGTGTATTTGCCTCTTTTTTACCATTTACTTTATTTTTACTATTAATTATCCGTAATTTTATGTTTTTTACTCCGAATTTATTGAAACAAAACTTTTCATCCTCGCCATCGGATTCTCCGAATTTTCGCGCTGAATATGGTGGTTGGATATAATCGTATTCACTTTGAGCAGCCTGCTGTTATAGGCCCAATTCATCCCGGCGGATAATCTTATCCTGGGCATTTTTGGTCATATCAACGAAAATGGCACTGTATTACAAACCGGGACCAATGACGGAAGGGAAACGGAACATCATCCAGGGATTGCTGCAGGAATACAACATCGAAAGCGCCGCGGACATACAGGAAGCGCTGAAAGATCTGTCAGGCGGCACCATCAAGGAAATGATGGAAGCAGAGATGGATGAGCACCTGGGGTATGAGAAGTCCGAGCGTTCCGACAGCGACGACGCCCGGAACGGGTATATCGCCGCCGCGTATCCCCAGACTGAATCCCAACGCTGCATTGTCCACCAGGTACGCAACACGCTGAAATATGTGTCGGACAAGGACCGGAAGGCATTCGCCAATGACCTGAAAATGATCTACAACGCGCCGTCCGAGCAGGAAGGCCGGGAAGCGCTGGATGAAGTCACAGAGAAATGGCAGGAGAAATATCCCCGAGCCATGAAGCGCTGGTACGACAACTGGGACGCTGTCAGCCCGATCTTCAAGTTCTCCAAGGATGTGCGGACAGTGATCTACACCACCAATGCAATTGAAAGCCTGAATTCCACGTACCGTCGGCTGAACAGCCAGCGCAGCGTGTTTCCCAGCGACACTGCCTTGCTGAAGGCACTTTATCTTTCCACGTTTGAAGCTACGAAGAAATGGACAATGCCGATCCACAACTGGGGTAAGGTTTACGGCGAACTGGCCATTATGTATGACGGTCGGCTGCCCGACTGATACCAGAATCATCCAGATCCGTCAAGGGTAAACTGAACGCCCGCTGCGCGGGCGCCCTTGACAGATCTGGATGATTCTGGTAGAACTGTTATCAAGAGCTGAACGGCAGAACCTGCCGTTCAGCCCCATCCAATCTTGGTCGTATCACGGAAGACCGACATTTACAGAAAAGATTTCACAGTGCCGAACGGCATTTGGTAGAGACCTTTTTCTTGAAACTGAAAGAATTTCGCCGCGTCGCTACCCGCTATGATAAGCTCGCTGACCGTTTTCTGGCTTTTGTCCATCTGGCCTGTATTCGCATACTTCTTGCATAATGCAGGCGGGTATACTTTTAGAAACACATTCTAGTTACTCACGCTGATATAGATTATCAGCCTCTACCCGTTCCACAGCGGTACAGTTAATCGAAACAATCGACCCATCTATCAGCCATGCATCAACACATCCGGTATCCATATTGAACTGAGCAAAGTACATGTCCATTCCTATTTCCTCCACAAATCAATGCTTTTCTTTTAAGAGATACTTTGGTATAATGAACATGTATTATAAGCGTGGGAGGCTATTTTTATCGTAAAACGAGAGAAGCCTTCCCCCCAGACCCCCTTCCGAGAAAGCCATAAAGAATGCCCTGTTTTCCATCAAAATGATACTTGCAATGCAAGAATCCGTCAAAAATCGCCGGAAGATTCTTCTTCCAGCGGTCTTTTTTGTCTATCTTCTTCTCCGCTGCGCCAGCAGCAACAGCCGAAGCAGGGACAACAGCGCGCTTAAGAAGGACGCCACATAGGTGAGGGCGGCGGCGTTGAGCACGGCGCTCACGCCCGTCAGTTCCTCCTGGGTGAAATAGCCGCTGTTTGCCAGCATGGCTTTAGCCCGGCGGCTGGCGTCGAACTCCACCGGCAGGGTGATCAGGGACAGCGCCACCGCCAGGGCGAACAGCGCGATGCCCGCGTACATGAGGGGCCGCCAGGAGGAAATCATGCCCACCACGAAAATAGGCCAAGCCAAACGCGAGCCGATGTTCACCGTGGGCACCATCACCGTGCGCAGATTCAGCAGGGCGTAGCCCTCCTGCTTTTGCAGGGCATGGCCAGCTTCATGGGCCGCGATGCCCACCGCCGCCACGCTGGAGGAGCCGTACACCCCCTGGGACAGCCGCAGGGTATCGGTAGCCGGGTCAAAATGATCGGTCAGCGTACCCTGGGTGCTGGTGACCGCCACATTCCCGGCCCCCTGGCCGTCCAGCATCAGCCGGGCCACCTCCTGGGCGGGCAGGCCCCGCTGGGTGGATACCTTGCTGTACTTTTTGTACGCGCCGTTTACCCTGCTTTGGGCCCACAGGCTCAAAATCAGCCCCGGTATCAAAAGAAGGATGGTCCAATCGTAGTAAAGCATACAGCGCCTCCTTGCCTTTCATCCTGCCCAAATCCGATGCGGATGATCCGCCCGCTTATTCCATCTGCCGCTTAAACGCTTCGTCGCAGGCTTTTTCCAGGGCATCCACGATGATCCTCAGGGTTTTGATGCGGGCGTATTTCTTATCGTTGGATTCGATGATATACCAGGGGGCGTTTTCGGTGCTGGTCTTTTGCAGCATTTCGTCCACCGCCACCTCGTACTGGGGCCATTTCTCCCGGTTGCGCCAGTCCTCGTCGGTGATCTTCCACTGCTTTTCGGGGGTGTTCTGGCGCTCGGTGAACCGGGCCAGCTGGGTTTCCTGGTCGATGTGGATCCAGAATTTGAGCACCACCGCGCCCCAGTCCGTCAGCTGCCGTTCAAACTCGTTGATTTCGTTGTAGGCCCGCTGCCAGTCCTTTTCAGTGCAGAAGCCCTCCAGCCGCTCCACCATCACCCGGCCGTACCAGGTGCGGTCAAAAATGCAGATATGGCCCGTGCGGGGCAGGCGCGTCCAGAACCGCCACAAATACTGCCGGTTCAGCTCGTGGGGCAGGGGGGACGCGATGGGCCGCACATCGAAGCCCCGGGGATCCAGCGGATAGGCCACCCGGCGGATGTTGCCGCCCTTGCCCGCGGCGTCCCAGCCCTCGTAGCACAGGATCACGGGGATTTTTTTGCGGTAGATCATGTTGTGCAATTCGGACAGGCGTTTTTGCAGCTTTTTCAGTTCCTTTTTGTATTCCTCGCCGTCGATGGCGGGCGACAGATCCACGTCCTTGAGTTTGGGCATTTTCTGCAGAGGGAAGTCCTCCTCAAAGGGCTCGCCCACATAGCGCCCCGCCGCCAGGGCCTGGTCGATCCGGGTATACAGCAGCTTCATGGCATCCCGCACGGCGGCCTTTTTGCGGCTGCCGTCCAGGATATGCCATGGCACGCAGCCGCCGGTCTTTTCCATGAACTCGTCGTAGGCTTCCAGGAAACGCTTGTATTCTTTGTGCTGCCACAAATCCTCCGGGGTGACGCGCCATTCCGTTTCGGGCCAATCCACCAAATCCTGGAGGCGATCGAACTGCTCGTCCTTATCGATGTGCAGGAAGATTTTCAGCACCACGTAGCCGCCGTCCCGCAGCTGGCGCTCAAACTCGTTCACCTGGCGCACCCGGCGCTTGTATTCCTCTTTGGTGATTTCATGGCGCAGGTACTTGCGCACTGTGCTTTCCATCCAGCCGGAATCCAGGAACATAAATTTGCCGTTCTCGGGAATGGCCGAAAAATAGGGATAGAGGAAGGGATAGCGTTCCTCGCTTTCCGGTACCACCGCCGGGGAGCTTACGTTGTAAAACCGGGGGTCGATCTCACTGATCAGCTCCTTGACCAGCGTGCCCTTGCCCGCCGCGGCCCAGCCCTCGATCAGCACCAGCACGGGCAGCTTCTGATCCCGGATCAATTGCTGCTGCGCCAGCAGCTTTTCCCGAATCTCTTTGATTTCCGCGTTCAGGGCGTCCTTGTCCTCCGACTTTTTCCGTTCAAAATTCTTCAGCATCCTTCTGCCTCCTTGCTCTCGCATAGGTGTTTTTTATTTTGTAAACAGAGAAATCCTGCTGCCGGATCCCTAAATCAGGCAGATTTCTGCTGGGCCAGTTCCTCCACGACAGCCAGAGGAAGACCAATAATTTCCGAAATTGTATCGAGCGAGTATTTTCCGGTCCTGATGATCTTCTTTGCTTGCTCGATTTTATCCTGAAGCACTCTGTTTTCCATGATCTGGCACATTTCTTTCTGTCCCCCTTCCGTCTTTTTCAGATAATATACGCGTTCTCTGAGCAGCGGTGTGATGATATCCTCCGGCTTTGTGCAAAAGAAATCATGCATCAGTTTTCCGATCGGCGTCTCTGTATTCCTATACTGGCCGTTTACATAAATGATATGCCCCCCATCCCCCGCCGGAGCATAATCAAGCTCCAGAATTCTGTTTTCAATGTGATAGGCAGGCATTCCTTTATTATACTTATCCTCCTCCGCAATCAGAATGGTATATCTTTCCGGGAGTTCTTCATATGGCTGTCCGCGATCAAGGAGCGTTACGTCCACCATTGCCGCGTAGAATCTGGCACGCCGTATAGACGCGCCCGCCACGAGGCGCTGCACTTCTACATTGTATGCTTTCCCTGTGTTATCTGTGTTTTCTCTGTTCATATCAATCCACAGCGCTGCTTGCCCGCATGGCCAGAATGGTTTTATCGATCAGTGTATCCAGGTCCCAGCCCAGCATATCCGCCCCCTGCTGGATCACGTCCCGGCTGCATCCGGCGGCGAAGCGCTTATCCTTGAATTTCTTTTTCACGGACTTCACTTCCAAATCGTTCACCGAACCGGAGGGACGCATCACGGCGGCGGCACCCACCAGGCCGGTCAGTTCGTCCACGGCGAACAGCACCTTTTCCATTTCGTGCTCCGGCTTGATGTCCACGGTGATGCCGTAGCCGTGGCTGGCGGTGGCCCGGACGATGCGCTCGTCGATGCCCTTTTCCCGCATGATTTCCTGGCTTTTGATGCAGTGCTGCTCCGGGAACTGCTCAAAATCCAGATCGTGCAGGATGCCCACGGTCTGCCAGAAATCCGCTTCGTCGCCATGACCCAATTCATTGGCAAACCAGCGCATGCAGTCGCCCACGATATGGGCGTGCTTCAAATGAAAATCGCCGCTGTTATATTCCTTTAAGATTTCAAAGGCTTCTTCGGGTGTGGGGATCATAGGACGTTCCTCCTTGATTTGTAATCGTTTCATTATGGTTATTAACGAACACTTTAAGTCACAAAAGAGTTGAGATTGGAGAGTTGAGATTTATAGAGTCGACCAAGAGGGGAATTCCAGCGTTTTTCATCAAAAATCATCTCAACTCTCAACGCTTAACTCTCAACTCTCTTTCTGCGTTAAAGCGCCCGGTAAATCAGCACCGTGATCACGCCGCTCTGGGGCTGGGCCCAGATGCGGATGGGGTAATCCAGAGTGTTGATAAAACGAAAATCGCCGGTTTTCCACACCGAGGCGTCCAGGGCAACGGGGACATAGGGCACGCCTTTGCTCCCGTGGGGCGACCATTCCGTGATTTGCAGCGGCAGGCCCATCACCGCGTTATACAGCGTGGTCGTCACCTGGCACACGCCGCCGCCATAACCCGCGCCCGTTTCGCTCACGTTGGGGGCCCGCTTATACCCTTTTTCAAATTTATACGGGCCGCACCGGGCATTAAAGGAAAAACGTTCACCCGGCTGCACCGTCGTCCCGTTCAAAAGCGAGCAGCCCAAGGCGATATTGTGCTGCCGCTCCGCGTGCAGGGGCTCGCCTAAAAGCAGATCGTAATACGTGGTAAAGCCGCCGATCAAATCCCCGGGCCGGGCGTCCTGCCAGGAAGTGAAGGGCGTCCATTCCCCGGCGGACCGCGCAAGGGTTTTTTTCCCCCGCCACAGCCGCAGGGTGTACGCCGTATCGGCGGCCTGCGCGGTCAGGACAGTGCCCGGCGCGGCCTCTACGCCGCTGAAATTTTCCGTGCTGATCCATTGGGTTTCCCCCAGCGTGACCGCGCCCGTTTCCGGCTCGTAGCCGGGAATGGTATATTTCGCGGCGTTCAGGGAACGGAAGGCCCACAGCCATTCCTTCTTGGCCCAGCCCATGTTATTTTTGTACCAGATCCAATACCAGCCGTCCTGCTCGCCGAACACCTTCACCCTGGCGCCTTCCGGCACCTCCACCACCCGGTAGTTGGCTTCCGGCTCCCTGCGGGCATGAAAATCGCACGACGCCAGGGCCTCAAACATGGCCTCGTTCTTCTCCGCTCCCCAGGCATGGCAGGAGACGGGGAAAAAAAGCAGCGTGATCAGCAGCAAACAGCTTGTCCGGATCATTTTCATCGGGCGTTCAACCTCGTTCGTATGTTCAGGAAGCGTCTTATCTTCTTCCCTGTTTATTATACCCAAATCGCTCCAGGATGACAAGAGGCTTCATTCCGCGCTTGACTGAACCGGTTCCGTTGTGTATAATAGCCCTGTCCGGCGAACGCGAACCTTAGTGCATTGCATACGGGCCAGCGGACGGGACGAAAAAACAGTTTCCCTTGAGGGCAGGGACGCGTCCGGGCCCGAGAGCGAAAGGAGGCAAAACAGCTGGAATCGGACGCATGGCATTTTCTGTCATGCTTTTCTTTTTGGGAGAAAGGAAGCGAAAAACATGGAAGAACGCATCGGCTTCATCGGCATCGTGATCGACGACCTGGACCAGACCGCCCGGGTGAACCAAATCATTTCCCAGCATCAGGAAATCGTGACCGGCCGCATCGGCGTGCCGGATCATGAGCGGAACATCGCCGTGATCGGTTTGCTGATCCGGGGGGATGATATTCAGGTGGGCGCGCTCACCGGCAAGCTGGGCAACGTGCCCGGCGTGCAGGTAAAAAGCGCCATGACGAAAAAATAAAAACGGAGGAATAAAACGATGAAAAAAATGTTCAAAATCTTAGCTGTCCTGCTGCTTGTTGTGTCCCTGCCCTTTGTGTGCGCCGCGGAGAATACGGCGGATAACACCGTTGTGCGGGTGGCCGCCCTGCAAGGCCCCACCGGCATGTCCGTGGCCCATATGATGACCGAAAACGACGGCTCCTACGAGCTCACCTTGGTGGCGGCTCCCGCCGAGGTGAACGCCCTGGTGATTTCCGGCCAGGTGGATATCGCCTCCGTGCCCATCAACGTGGGCGCTGTGCTGTACAACAAAACCGAGGGCGGCGTGAAGGCCCTGGCCCTCACCACCCGGGGCATGCTGTACGTGCTGGAAAAGGGCGACACCATCCACAGCGTTCAGGATTTGGAGGGCAAAACCATCCTGTACGCCGGGCAGGGCGCTACCCCCGAATATGTGACGGAATACATCCTGAACACCTTCGGCGTGAACGCCACCCTGGAAACGGAAGCCGAACACGCCGCCGTGGCCTCCAAGGCCATCGAGGGCCTGGCGGACATCGTGCTGCTGCCCGAACCCATGGTAACCAACGTGCTGATGAAGAACCCCGATTTCCGCGTGGCCCTGGACATCACCGAAGCGTTCGCCGAAGCCGCCAAAATGAACGGCGTTGCGGATGCCCAGCTTTCCATGAGCGTGGTGATCGTGCGGAAGGAATTCGCCGAGGCGCATCCCGATCTGGTGGAAGCCTTCATGCAGGACCTGGAAGCCTCCATCGCCTTCGCCAATGAAAACGTGGCGGCCGCCGCCCAGGAAATCGCCGATTTGGGCATCATCGCCGCCGCCAAGGTGGCCGAAAAGGCCCTGCCCTCCTGCCGTCTGGTATTCGTGTCCGGGGCGGACATGCAGGCCCAGGCCGCCCCGCTGTACGACATCCTGTTCGCGGCCAATCCCGCCTCCGTGGGCGGCAAGGTGCCGGATGAAGCGTATTACCTGAAATAACCGGCTGACAAATCGAAAAGGATGAACCAAAGCCCGGGCTTCCATGCGGAACGTCCCGGGCTTTCCATTTCAGTTTTCACACGCTGGCGTTCACCCACCGGCCCCGATGGAAGCGCAGCACCAGCAGCGCGCCGCGCACGCCCAAATCGGCAACCATGGCCCACCAGAAGCCCGCCACGCCGAAGCCCAGGCGCGTGCCAAGGACCCAGGCCAGTACGATGCGCACACCCCACATGCTCACCAGCGAATAATAGAAAGGCACTTTGGTGTCGCCCGCGCCGCGAAGCGCGCCTGCGGCGACGATGCTCAGGGCGTTAAAGGGCTGCTCAAAGGCACAGATGCGGATGAGCAGGGCGCCGATGGCGCGCACCTCCGCGTCGGGGGTCAGCAAAGAAATCAGGAAGGGCGCGGCGGCGAACATGAACGCGCCGACGCCCGTCAACAGCAGCAGGCACAGGAAAACGGCGCGGCCGCCCCGTTCCCGGGCGTCGTCCGGCCTGCCCGCGCCCAAGCCCTGGCCCACCAGGGTGGTAGCGGCGGCGGAAAAACCGTAGGCGGGCATATAGCCCAAGCTCTCCACCTGAATGGATTGATTGTGGGCGGCGAAAGCCGCCACGCCCACAGAGGACACCATGCGGGCGAACATGATCTGACCTAAATTGATGGCGGCCCGTTCTAAGGCGGCGGGATACGCCACCCGCAGCACCCGCCGGACGACCTGCCCATCCCAGGCCGCGCGCCACTGCACCCGCAGGACGCTTTTTTTGCGCAGCAGCGACAGCAGCAGGAACGCGCCGGAAATGCCCGTAGCCAGGGCGCTGGCCGCCGCCGCGCCGCGCACGCCCATGCCCGCGCCCCACAGGGGCAGGGACAGGCCAAACAGCTTTACGGTGCGCGGCTCATAAATCAGAAAGAAATTCAGCACCACGTTCAGTCCGTTGGACAGAAGCCCCGCCGCCATGGGCGTTTTCGTGTCCCCCGCCCCGCGGATCAGGGCACCGGCGGCAATGCCGGTATAATGCGGAATGAAACCCAGGGACAGCAGGCGCATATAAGCCACCGCTTCGTCCACGATGGAAGCGTCGGCGTTCATCATGATGGGCACGGCGGGCGCGCCAAAGAGCATCAGCGCCGTGAGAAACGCGCTGAGCAGCAGGGCCATGCGCAGCACCAACGCGCTGACCCGGCCCGCCTCTTTGGCGTCTCCCGCGCCTGTCAGCCGGGCTACCAGCGCCGTGCCGCCCACGCCTAAGGACTGCACCAGCCCGCCCAGCAGCCAGCTTGGAGAAGCGTTGACCCCCACCGCCGCCGTGGCCTTTGGCCCCAGCACCCCGATCATGGCCGCGTCTACAAACGAAATCAGGATGACCGTCAGGTTTTCTAAAATACACGGCCACGCCAGCCGCAGCACCTGCCTGTCCGCCGCCCGGTGACCGCGGGAAAACAATGCCTGCATGCGCCCATTTCTCCTTCGTAATGATAGCGGGATCAGTGATCCAACCGGGCCAGTATAGCACAGATTCTGGAAAAAGGCCAGAAGGAGAAAACTCATAGTAATATGCTTCATTCATGGAAGCAGAACCTGTCCGTTTATACCGGAATGATACATTTTTCCTGATAATCAGGAATCTGTTCGTCATGAGTCAGAAACGAAAAGTTTTCTACCTTTGCCTGAGCAAGCAACAGCCTGTCGAACGGATCGTTATGCGCTTTGCAGGCATCGGGACGGGTCAACGTGCTTACGGCGAGCATATGCTTATCCGTCAGGCCAAGCGGAATGAATCCAGCTTCCTTGCAGGCCGCTGAAAAATCCTTTTCATTAAAGGGGATGTCCTCCGGCCTCGAGGCATGCTTGAGCAGCACCTCCCACACGGAAACGGCGCTGTAATAAATGGTATTGTCCGGGTCAAGGATCAATTCTCTTGCCTTCGCGGATAAAGCGGGATCGTCGTTCATCGCCCAAATGGCAATATGCGTATCAAGAAGCAGATTCATAACGCGCCTCCCGTAAGCATATCCGCAATTTCCTGATTGCCCTCGTCAAAATCGCCTTTTACGCTGAATTTTCCCTTGGCGACGCCGATTCTTTTGGAAACGGGCGTTTCTTGAATCAGCGTGATTTTTGCCACCGGCTTTCCGTTTCTCGCAACAGTGATGCAATCCTCCCGTTTGGTTTCCAGCAGGCGGATCAGCTTGGAAAAATCCGTTTTCGCTTCAAGAATATTCACCTGCATCATACGGTCCACCTCCAACGGTCTTGACCAGAAAGACTAAGCTGGTCTGTCTGACCATAGTATATCCAAAAGAACGCAAAAATTCAAGCCTCCGCTTTCCGTTTTTCCCGCCCCGTCAGAAAAACCAGTTCGCAGAACAGGGTCAGCCCGTGGCCCGCCATATACGCCCAAGCCGTGCCCATAATGCCGAGCCGCTCCGTCCATTGCCAGGCGCACAGCAGCAGGGCGGCGCTGCCCAGCAGGGAGGAACGCAGGGACCGCCGCTGCAGGCCCAAGCCCGTCATGAGGCCCCCGGCCATTTGCTGAACGGGTAAAATCACCGCCAAGGGACAGACCTTTTGCAGCAGAGGCGTCAGCTCCGGCAGACGGTATACCCGGCGGGCGATGAAGGGGGCCAGGGCGTACAGGCCCCCGGCGCAGGCAACGCCCACCGCCACAGCGGAAAGCAGCAATCGACGGATCAGCCTGCTTTCCGCTTTTTTCGTGCCGCACCGGGCCACGGCGGGGCCGCCCACTGCGGACAGGGCCCCGGATGCCATGCATGGCAGGAACATGAGGGGCATCACCATGCCGCCTAACATGCCTAAGCGGCTCATGGCCTCGGCCCTGTCCAGTCCCCCGGCCATCAGGCGCAGAGGGATCACCGCGCTGCAAACCGAGCGCAGCCCCGTATGCACCAACCGGTTCAGCAGCAGGGGCAGGGTCAGGCGCAGGAGAGATTTCCGGGTCTCCTTTTCCTTCTGGTCGCGCCGGAAGGACGCCACCCGCCCCGCCAGGGGCAAAATCACCAGCAGCCCCGCCGCCTCCCCCAAGGAGGACGCGAACGCGGGCAGCGCCGCCCGGTAAGCGGGCGTCACCAGCGGCACCAACCCTGCCAGCGCCGCCACCGCCCCCAGGCGCACCACCTGCTCCGCCCCTTCGCTGACCGCAGGAGGCAGCGCCCGCCCCTGGCCGAAAAAGTACCCGTCGTATACGCTGGACAAGCCCACCGTAAGCATGCACGGCGCGAAAAAAAGCAGAGCGGGCAGCGTCCGTTCGTCTCCTAACCATTGCGCCAGGACAGGGGACAAAACCAGATAAACCGGCGTCAGCAAAAGCCCCAGGGTCAGCGCCAGCCGCCGCCCGGCATACAGCACCCGTTCCCGTCCCTCACGGTCTTTGGCCTTTGCCGTCAAGCGGCTTACCGCCTGGGGCAGCCCCGCCGCCGCCGGGGTCAGCGCCAGCATATGCACCCCCGACGCCAGCTCCATCACGCCCAAGGCCTCCGCCCCTAACAGCCGGGACACATACAGCCGCAGCGCAAAGCCCATGGCCCGCACCAGCGCCGTGCTGGCCCCCGTGATCAGCGCCTGCCGTTTCAAGGACTGCTTCCTCATTCCCATCCCCTCCGCCTTCCTTATAGCTATGCACAGAGTTGGAAAGGTATGCGAATCTTTGAATGGAAAAAAGCGCCGCAATTGCGACGCTCTTGATTTATATAGAAACCCTATTTTGATTTTAACCTGCTGATTTCTTCTTTGATTTCATCGATTACTTCTGTATTCACAATAATTTTTTTGTCTCCAGATTTGCATGAAAACAAGTAGAAAACACTGCCTCCATACTTTGCTTTGAATTTTTCGTGTGTCTTATGTTGAATACCCTTTTCCTTATAAATTTCAGGAATACTTGATACCTGGGAAACCGGTTTAATTTGAAAGCCTATATAGTTATCGTTAATCTTGATATAGAAATCGACATTGTATAAGCGATCCCATGCGTCCGGAGCAGGCTCTATCTTTTCCTTCACAATCTCTTGCAATTGTTCATATATGGTTTTTATCTCTCGAACATAGCCGTCATACGTCCTGTCAATTACAAGCTGTTTCATATAAGCAATGCAGTCTTCTTCGGTTATTTCATCTATCTCAGCAACAAGAACCTCGGAAATTTTTACATATAGCTTCTTGCCAAGATCAACGATCTGTTCTTCCGAACGCACATTTTCAAAATAATATGCCTGCCATTCCTCAAGAGATTTAGGCGCACATTTTCTGATAGCCTCAGACGTTGCCCCAACATTTCTTTTGAAATTGAGTTGAAAGCGATTGGTCGCGCTGTTCAAAATCCATTCCTTAGGCATTTTTCAAATCCTCCATAAATACCTTCTTGTACTTGAAATCAATAGAAGCATCCAAATCAACATACCCTGTTTTTATCAGGTGCCGATTAATAAAAGTTTTATTATCAAGGTAGAGATAGCACAACAGATTATTGTCATTATCATACTTCATAGCGTCATACTTCATGAAAACTCTTCTTTTGCTGAATTTCGATTTAAGAAATTCCATCGCTTCCGAAAGATACTTGTCTTTCGGCTTGATTCCAAGAAGTCTGACTATTAAACCATTACTTAATTCCACTTTATCAGGTGATAAAACGCTTTTAACGCCAACAAGATCATCCCGTTTTTTATCCGTTCCGTCTATTTTGGAGCCAAACGATAATGCCTTAATATCGATTTTTTTATCAATTCTGTGTGGATCTGAAAAAACATAAGGCAGAGAATTGAATGAATAATCATTGCTTTTATCGTTAATGAATGAGACAGAAAAATCCTCGTCAAAAAGGCTGGACTGGCTGCCATACAGTTTTTCTTCAATTATTGATTTAAAATCCTTATTGATCTCATAGCCTATTGAGTTTCGTCCTAAATTCTTAGCCGCCAACGAGGTAGTCCCGCTTCCGGCAAATGGATCAAGTACCGTTTCTCCTGCAAAGGAAAACATTTTGATCAGGCGTTTGGGGAGTTCTTCCGGGAACATGGCGATGTGTTCGTACTGCCTGACGCCGTTAAAAACCCAATGAGATGAAAAATACTGATTCCATTCTTCTTTCGTTATCTCAGACATTTTCTTTTGTTCAGGCGAAGGCTTGGGTGGAGTTCCAAGTTTTTTGAACAAAAGAATAAATTCATAGTCCATTTTCAAAATACCGTTGCGCGGATAGGGAAAACTGCCCATAATTGCGCCGCCGCCGGTCGTATTCATTGTTGTGGCTTTTTGCCAAATGACAGCACCCATATAATCCATTCCCAACGTCTCACAGAAACGGATAATTTCAGTTCTGATTGGTATTACCTTATATCTGCCATAGTATACAGAACGAGCAAATTGATCTCCGATATTGATGCATAATCTACAGCCATTTGCGAGGACACGAAAACACTCTTGCCATACAAGATTCAGATTGTTAATATATTCCTCATAGCTGTCGTTAAATCCGATTTGATCATCAGTGCCGTAATCCTTTAGCTGCCAGTACGGAGGCGAAGTAATAATCAGCTGTACAGATTTGTCCGGTATTTGCGACATGCTCCTGCTGTCGCCGAAAATGATTTTATGCTCGGTCATATCGCACCTCCACAAATAACAAAAGTATTATAAATTGGTTGATGAATGCTGTCAATATTTTTGAAAAAACAACTGAATGCTTGCAGCAGAATTCACTCTTGAAAATCCCCCGAAGCCCCGATATAATAAAGCTAATTCACACAGGAGGAAGCAGCTATGTCTGATAAAATTTCCGCTCCGCTGCCCCTGCGCTCCGTAAGGGTTTCAGACCCCTTCTGGAGCCGGGAAATGGACTTGATCCGCACCGCCGTGATCCCCTACCAGTGGGACGCGCTGAACGACCGTATCCCCGGCGCGGCCCCCAGCTGGTGGGCCCACAACATGCGCGCCGCGGCCCGGGCCATCGCCGCAAAGAAAGTGGGCGGGGGGTATGCCCCCGTGCAGCAGAACTGCGGCTTCGTGGTCTCTCCCGAGGAAGGCAAGCCGCCCATGGAGGACGGGTTTTACGGCTTCGTGTTCCAGGACAGCGACGGTTACAAGTGGCTGGAGGCGGTGGCCTATCAGCTCACGGTGAAGCCGGACGCGGCGCTGCAAAAACAGGCCCAGGAGGCCGTGGATCTGATCCGCGCCGCCCAGGAGGAGGACGGCTATCTGAACACCTATTATTCCCTGACGGGCCGGGAAAACGCCTTTACCAACCTGAAAGACCATCATGAACTGTACTGCTTCGGCCACCTGACGGAAGCGGCGGTGGCCTGGAAGCAGGCCACGGGGAAGGACGACCTGCTGGACGTGGCCCGGCGTTTTGGCCGCTGCATTGCCGAAAAATTCGGTCCCGGCAAAGAACGGGGCTGCCCCGGCCATGAAATCGCCGAAATGGCGCTGTACCGGCTGTATGAGGAAACCGGGGAAGCGGAATGGAAGGATCTGGCCCAGCGCTTCCTGGACGTGCGGGGCACGGAGCCCAGCACCTTTGCCTTAGAAGAAAACCGGCGGCTGAAAAAAGAGGGAAAGAAAGAACTGCCGGTGACGGCGGAGCGTTACAGGTATTATCAGGCCCACAAGCCCGTCCGGGAGATGGACGAGGCCGTGGGTCACGCGGTACGGCAAATGTATCTTGCCAGCGGCATGGCGGACGAAGCCCGGCTGACCGGGGACGAGGCCATGCTGAAAGCCTGCGAACGGCTGTGGCGCAGCACGGTGAACGAAAAGATGTACGTCACCGGCGGCGTGGGCGGCACCCACGTAGGCGAAGCCTTCTCCCGGCCTTTTGACCTGCCCTCCGATACCGCCTATTCCGAAACCTGCGCCGCCATCGGCCTGGCCTTCTTCGCCCGGCGTATGCTGCAATTGACGCCCAAGGCGGAATACGCCGACGTGATGGAACGGGCGCTGTACAACACCGTGCTGGCTGGTATGGCCCTGGACGGAAAGAGCTTTTTCTACGTGAATCCCCTGGAGGTGGACCCCGCCGCCTGCGAAACGGACGAGCGGCTTTCCCACGTGAAGCCCGTGCGGCAAAAATGGTTCGGCTGCGCCTGCTGCCCGCCCAACATCGCCCGCATCGTGTCCAGCTTAGGCCAGTACATCGCCACCCAAACGGAAGACGCCCTGTACATCCATTTGTATATCGGCAGCGAGATCAAGGCCACGCTGAACGGGCAGGAAATCACCCTGAGGCTGGACGCCGACCTGACGAACACCGGCCATGTGGAAATCAGTGTTCTTTCCGGCGAAGCGGAAGGCACCGTCGCCCTGCGGCTGCCGGGCTGGGCACAGAACGGCAGCGCCGAAGCCAAACAAAACAGCCGGCTGCAAAACGGATATTTCCATTTCACGGGCGTCTGGCGCGCGGGCGATACAATCACCGCCGATTTCCCCATGACCGTTCAGGCCATTGCCGCCTCTCCCCTGGTGCGGGAAACTTCCGGACAGGTGTGCTATACCCGGGGCCCCTGGGTCTACTGCGCCGAGGAAGAAGACAATGGAAAGTGCCTGCACCTGCTGCGGGCCTGCCCGGAGCGCACGGCGGAAGTCCAATGCTCGGAAAAGGAGATCGACGGCCTGACCGTGCCCGCCCTCACCGTGCCCGGCAAGCGCGTCACTATGCCGGAAAACGTTCCCCTGTACGCTCCCTGGTCCAAGCCCCAAACCACGGAAACAAAAATCACCCTCATCCCCTACTTCGCGTGGAACAACCGGGGAAAGGGTGAGATGCGGGTGTGGCTCCAATCAGAATAAAAGGACACTTTAAGAAACCAGGAGACCAGTGGGGCTTTGCCCCACACCCTACCAGGGAGATGATCTCCCTGGACCCTCACCCGCGGATATTACCTGACGCGGAAAGAAAGCAAGTTCCCGCTGTTACTTGGAAGAAATGACCAACTTGATAGCCTTGTGCTTCTGGCCCGGCCGCCTTTGGCGGCCAACCCGGATGCAAAGCATCCGGGGAAAGCCAGGGAATAATCCCGAGGAAAAAGCAAGCTTTTTCCCTGGGATTTTCCCGGCTTTCCTGGGCCAGAAGCCCTCAAACTTTCGTATCTCCCAGCGACAGGCGGATATTGTTTTGTTTTTTTCTATTCAAGCTGATTCGCCAGGATGGGTCCAGGGCCAAGCGGCCCTGGTTCAGGGGTTTAGGGGGCTGAAGAAGCCCCCTGCCTCGTTTCATTGCTGACTTAAAGTGTTCTTTACTCCTCCGGCGCGGCGATTTCCGCCGGGCCTAAAATGCGGGTTTCCTGGGAATTGAGCAGCGGTTCTTCCCGCTTCACCCGGCGGTACTTGCCGTTCTTTTTCATTTCCCAGGCCTTCATGTTATCGTTCAGTTCGTCCGACAGGGAAGCGATGATGCGGTTCTGCAGGGCCGGGTCCTCGATGGGGAACATGAGCTCCACCCGCTTATCCAGGTTCCGGGGCATCCAGTCGGCGGAGGCGAGGTAAACTTCCTTTTCCCCGCCGTTTTCAAACACGTAAGCCCTGGTATGCTCCAGCAGCCTGCCCACGATGGACCGCACCCGCAGGTTTTCCCGTCCTCCGGTTTTCAGGCAGCACATGCCGCGCACGATCAAATCGATTTCCACCCCCGCGTCGGCGGCCTCATACACCAGCTTGATGATTTTGGGATCCACCAGGGAGTTCATTTTGGCGGTGATCCGGGCGGGGAGGCCCGCTTCGGCGTGTTCGATTTCCCGGCGGATCAGGCGCTTGAAGGCTTTGCGCAGGTGGGTGGGCGCGGCCACCAGCTTTTCCATTTCGGTGCTTTCGCCGTAGCCGGTGACCCGGTTGAAAAAGTTCACGGCATCCCGGCCGATGGCCTCGTCGCAGGTGAACAGGCCCATATCGGTGTACAGCCTGGCGGTCACGTCGTTATAGTTGCCGGTGCCCAAATGCACATAGCGGCGCAGGCCGTCCGGTTCCTTGCGCACCACGCAGGTGATCTTGCTGTGGGTTTTCAGCTTGGGCACGCCGTAGAACACATGGCAGCCCGCTTTCTCCAGGGCCAGGCACCAGTTGATGTTGTTTTCCTCGTCGAACCGGGCGCGCACCTCCACCAGCACCGTCACCTGCTTGCCCTGCTGGGCGGCGCGGATCAGGGCCGCCACGATGGGCGATTTGCCGCTGACCCGGTACAGGGTCTGCTTGATGGCCATGACGTTCTGATCCTCCGCCGCCTCGCAGATGAAGCGCACCACGGAATCAAAGCTGTCGTAGGGGTGGTTGACCAGGATATCCCCGCCGCGAATGGCGCGGAAAATGGAGCCCTCCTGGCGGAAACGCTCGTCGATCCGGGGCGTGAAGGGCGGGAAGCGCAGGTCGTCAAAGTCCGGCAGGGACGAAATCTGCTTCATGAAATAATCCAGGTTCAGGGGGCCGGGCACGGTGAACACGCCCTCCTCGGCCACATCCAGGTATTTCTTTACCCGCACCAGCAGGCGCACGTCGCCCCCGGCGGGCACTTCCAGACGCACCACCCGGCCCCATTTGCGCTTTTTCAGGTTTTTGCGCATTTCCACGATCAGGGCGTCGGCGTCGCTGTCGTTATAAATAAAATCGGTGTTGCGGGTGATGCGGAAGGGCAGCACGGCCAGGGGCCGGGCCTTGCCGAACAGCCGGTGGGCATAGGCGGCGATCACCTGCTCCAGCAGCACGCCCCGGGCCTTGCCCCGGCCCATGGGCAGCATCACCACCCGGGGCAGGGTGGAGGGCACGGTCAGCAGCGCCATGCGGGGCGTGCTCGTGCGCACGGTAGGCGGCAAAAGCAGCGCCAAATACAGCCGCCGGGACGCCAGCAGCGGGAAGGGACGCTTATCGTCGATGGCCCGGGGCGTCATGAGCGGCTGCACCTGCTCGTCAAAATAGTGGCTCAGCCATTCCCGCTGCTCCTTGTTCAGTTCCTCCATTTTCAGGAAATGGATGCCGCTTTGAGCCAGGGCGGGCACATATTCCGTGTTCAGCAGCTCGTACTGACGGGCCACCTGCTCCTGCACCGCGGGAAAAATGGCGTCCAGCTGTTCCCGGGGCGTCAGGCCGGCGGGGTCCTTTTTCTTATCGCCCGCAAACGCCGCCCGCACCAGGGAGCCCACCCGCACCATAAAGAACTCGTCTAAGTTCGTGGAGCAGATGGACAGGAACTTGCCCCGTTCCAGCAGGGGATTATCGGGGTTGGCCGCCTCCTCCAGCACCCGGCGGTTGAAGTCGATCCAGCTCAGTTCCCGGTTGATGATTTCCCTTTTACCCATGCGTATTTGCACATCCTTTTGTATCGTTTACATGGTCAGTTTGCTTGTGAGCGTAATGACGGTGATGGTGGGGGTATTGAAGATGCGGATCGGCGGCAGGCCGATGACGGCGCTGGTGCCCAGACCGGGGCTGATATACTGCGTAATGCCGTAAACGGTGCTCAGCCCCGTTACCTTCTGATCCTCCGGGAACCAAACCCCGCCGCCCTCGCCGGATGTGTCCGGCGCGCGCACCGCGCCCACGCCCGGCACGCGCCACTGGCCCGCCACGGTATGCCCGGCCAGCATCAAAGAAATGGAAAGGATGTGGCTGTCGTTATCCTCCCCCGTCCAATCCCGCAGGGCCTGAAGCATCGTATCGTTCAGCGGAACGTGCGTCATGCCGATATGCACGTGGGTTTCCAGCGTTTCCCGCCACGCCTGGCGGATGCGGTCCAGCTGATCCAGCTGATATTGCACCGCGGCCAGGGCGGCGTCCCGTTCCGGGGATGCGTCCATCGCCTCCACCTGGGCAAGCCGCGTCTGATACGCGCTGAGGGCCCCGTCATAATTCAGCGTATACACCCAGGCAGGGCACAGCCACAGCGTGCCCTTTCCCCTGTCGATGCGCACCGGGGCGTCCACATAAACTGCGCCCTGGCTTTGGGCTGCCTGAATATATTCCGCCAGGGGGCTGGTCCCCGCGTGGGGGGCAGTGATCAGGGCGGCGGGGTCTTCGTCTCCCGGAATGAAATAAACGGGCTTATTTCCAAACAGCTTGAGCAGTTCCAAAAACGCGCCCATGTCCCCGTCCTTGCCCGTAATATCGCCCGTCACGCACACAATATCGTATTGGGCGGAGGCAATCGCCGCCTGCACCTGCTCCTGATGGGGGCCGAAATACAGGCCGTGCAAATCGCTAACGTGCAGGATGCGGAAGTTTTCAAACCCGCTTGGCAGGTTGGCCACCGTGACCGATTGCTTTGCCAGCGTTACCCGGGCGTTGCTGATCACGTTCAGCACGGCCACGGTGACGACGATCAATACCAGCAGCAGAACAAAGATACCGACGAGGGGATGCTTCCGCCTGCCTTCGTCAAACAAGGGATCGCGAGACCGTCCCATGATGATCTCCTTTCTGTTTCGATACATGCTATTATATATGAAAAAAAAGATTTCCGCAATGAAAAAGCGTTGATTTCCTGATTTTTCAGGGTGCTCGGGCATTCCCCCCCTCCCGTGAAAACCGCAGGGAAGGGATGATTTATGCGCCTTCCGTCCTATTGCTTTACAATTTGTTCACGCAATTATCAGCTTAAGTGTGATATAATCAGGCGGTACACGATGAAAGGGGGCGGTGCGCGTGATCGCGTTCGAGGGCATTTCCAAGCGCTACGGGGCGCACCAGGCCCTGCAGGATGTGAGCTTTACCCTGCCCAAGGGCCAGATTTTGGGTCTCCTGGGCCAGAACGGCGCGGGCAAAACCACCGCCATGAACATCCTCACCGGCTGTCTGGCCCCCTCCGCCGGCCGAGTGACCGTGGGGGGCTTCGACGTCCTCACTCAGCCCCGTCAGGCCAAGCGCATGCTCGGCTATCTGCCGGAGCAGGCCCCCCTGTATGACGAAATGACCGTGCGGGCGTATCTGCGCTTCGCCTGCGAATTAAAAGAAGTGGAACGGAAGGCTGTCGCCGCCCACGTGGAAGCGGTGGCCGGGAAAACGGGTCTCACCGACGTGCTGGACCGCAAGATCGGCAACCTGTCCAAGGGCTACCGCCAGCGGGTGGGCATTGCCCAGGCCCTGTGCGGCGCGCCGGAGGCAATCATCCTGGACGAGCCCACCGCCGGGCTGGACCCCCGCCAGAGCAGCGACGTGCGCAAGCTGGTGCGGGAACTGGCCGGGGAGCACACGGTGCTCTTTTCCTCCCACATTTTAAGCGAAGTGCAGTCCGTCTGCGACCGGATAATCATCCTGCACCATGGCCGGGTGATCTGCGACAGCGCTTTGCAGGCCCTGCGCTGCGGCGAACAGCGGCTGCGGGCCGTGATTGCCTGCGGGGAAGGCACCCTTCTGCCCGCCCTGCGCCAGCTAAACAGCGTAAGCCAGGTGAAAACGGAACGGGGCGGCGAACCGGGCCTGACCCAGGTGATACTCACCGTGAAAGCGGGCTGCCCCGCCGAACGGGAGCTGTTCACCCTGCTCTCCGCCATGCAGGCGCCCCTGCTGCGATTGGCCCCGGCGGAAGAAAGCCTGGAGGATATTTTCCTGCGGGCCACCATGGACGAAGGTTAAGAAACAGCCGAAGGATATTTTGAACGCTTTAAATCAGAGTGGAGAGTTAAGAGTTGCGAGTTGAGATAATATAGTGTCACAAAGTAATTCTGCTTTGATTGATAAATCTCAACTCTCAACTCCCAACTCTCAACTCCTTCGTTGACTTAAAGCATCCTATAAACCAATTGAATGATTAGAGGAAGGAACCGGTTTGATGTTCGCGATTTACCGCCGGGAAATGCAGAGTTATTTTTACACCCCCGCCGCTTACGTGTTCATGGGGGTTTTTCTGGCGCTGTCCAGCATCTTTTTCGGCGTCACCAATTTGGCCTCCCGATCCTGCAACCTGCTGGAGCTGCTTTCTCAGATGAGCTATTTATGGATGCTGCTGAGTCCCCTTTTGGCCATGCGCCTGATTGCGGGGGAGCGCAGGCGGCACACGGATCAATTGCTTTTATCCTCCCCTTGTTCTTTAAGCGGGCTGGTGCTGGGAAAATTTTTCGCCGCCTGCACGGTGCTGCTGATCACCGTGGGGGCAACGGGCATGTACGCCCTGATCGTGGCCCTGTACGGCACCCTGTACGCGGCCGAAACGGCGGTGGCGTATTTGGGTTTGATCCTCCAGGGCTGCGCCTTCCTGGCGCTGGATTTATTCATATCCTGTTTCGCCAAAAGCCAAACCACCGCCGCCGCCGCGGGCATCGGAGTGAACCTGCTGGTATGGCTGGCGGATATTTTGGCCTCCGCCGTCACGGTGGACTGGGTCAGCTCCGTTCTGAATTTTATCAGTCTCTACCAGCGCTTCGCCCCCTTCGCCTTGGGGCAGTTGAGCCTGTCCAACGTGCTGTACAACGTGCTGTTCATGGGCGTGATGCTGTTTTTGAGCGTGCGGGTGCTGGATGCCCGGCGATGGAGCGAGGCATAAAGCATGAAACAGATCAAGACGTGGTTTGAAAAATGTAAAAACAATCGGAAATTCCGCTGCGGCGGCTTTTCCATGCTGCTGACGGCGGCGGCGGTGGTGCTGGTGCTGCTGATCGGGCTGCTTTCGGACAGCCTGGAAAAGCGCTTCGCCCTGCAAATCGACTGCTCCTTCAACGGGGCCGCCACCCAGGGCGCGGTGACCAACGCCGCCCTGGCCCAGTTGGACAAGGACGTGGTTCTTTACGCGGTGGTGCCCGCCTCCGGTGGCGACGAAATGCTCCTTTCCCTGCTGAACAGGTACGCCGCCGCTTCCGATCGGGTGACGGTGCGGGAAGAAAGCCTGATCAAAAACCCGGTTTTGCAGACCCAGTTTTCCGACGCGGCGGGCCTTCGGCAGGTGACGGAAGACTGCCTGATCGTTTCCTGCCCGGAAACGGGCCGGGCGCGGGTGCTGACGGCGGAGGATTTCACCCTGTATTCCTACAATGCCGAAACGGGCTATTTCGATCTGGCCAGCTATTCCTATGAAAAAAGCGTCACGGAAGCCATTCTGTTCGTGGCGCAGAGCGACGTGCCGCGCGTTCAGATTTTGACCGGTCACGGGGAAATGACCGCTTCGGAAACGGAAGCCCTGGAGGATACCCTTTCCTCCGCCAATTATCAGGTGGAACGGGTGAACTTGGCGGCGGGCGGGCAATTGGATCCCGAAAACCTGCTCATGATCCTGGCCCCCAAGTACGACCTGACCGACCGGGAGCTTGCGCAGCTTATGGCTTTTGCCCAAGCCGGGGGCGACTTTTTCGTGATTTCCCAATATTCCGATCCCCTGAATCTGAGCAATTTCCAGGCGCTGTTCCGGGCCTTTGGCATCGAAGCCTATCCCGGCATGGTGATCGCCAAGGAGGAAGACAAGGAAAGCTACTATTCCGATTCCCCCGTGATCCTTATGCCTTACATGCAGGAAGCGGACGCCACCCGCTCCCTGCTTGCCGCCGGGGAGGATATTTTGCTTTTGACCGCCGCCCGGGCTTTCCGCCTGCCCGATACCGTGCCCGCGGATGTGATGCTCTCCCCCCTGCTGGTGACCGGCGACGCCTATATCCGCAACTATGAGGACGGGTCCTCCATCGCCGCCCAACAGCCGGGCGACGAAGAGGGCCGCTTCTGCGTGGCCCTTTGGTCGGACAAAATGTTTGAGGACGGTACGGTTTCCCACGTATTCATCATGGGCGATATGACCATGTTCCTGAATTACTGGATGCAGAGCAGCACCTCGTCCACCGCGTTCCTGCTGCAAATGATCCGCTCCCTCCAGGGTCAGGAGCCGGTAAACCTGGACATCCTGCCCGTCACCGCCCAGCGCGGTTCCCTGACCCTGGGCAATATCACCGCTCCGGTGATCGTGACCGCCATGCTGCCGCTGCTGGTGCTGCTGGGCGCGGCGCTGGTGCTGTGGCCCCGGAAAAACCTATGATCCATACTGTCCATTAAATAGGAACACAGGAAACTTTCTCTTTCATGCGCATCACCGAAGGAGGGAAACCATGCGGCAATACGAAACCTTTGAGCTGACCTTTTCCGGCAGCGCGCCGCGGGATCAATGGGCCGCCATCGACCTGAAAGCAACCTTCACCTGCGGCCCAAAAACCACAGTTGTGAAGGGCTTCTATGACGGCGGCGGCCAGTACTGCGGTATCAAAAGCCCGTGATCATCGACGAATGCCGCTATGAAGGCGATCTGCCCCACGCCTGGGGCAGCATTTCCGGCCGTGAAATGGTGTACCGGTTCTGGCGCTGCGCGTGCTCCGGCGGGTACTGCGCCCACGGGGAAACCTTTCTTTCCGATGACGGTGTGCTCTGGTGGGCCCGGGGCGGCAGCTTAAAGGGCGAAAGCCCCCGGCGTATCGCGTTCCTGCGTCAGATCATGGAAAGCCTGCCCGGCCCCCTGGAGCCCTGGATCACCGGCTGGAGCGGCCTGGGGCTTATGACGCCGGAGCAAATCCAGGAAAAGCTGGAGGCCGGCTATACCCCCGGCGATTTTACCTATCTGGCCCTTGCCAGTATTCAGCGCATGCGGCCGGACGACCGGGCGGCTCACCTGGCGTCCGAACACATGTGGCGCGCCCGCTGCGGGGAGGAAGCGTTTCTCCAGTTCTTCGGCATACAGACCAGCGCCGAATGCGCCTTTGACCTGCCGGCGGACAAACGCTACCGGGCGGAACTGATCGACGTATGGGAAATGACCCGGACCGTACAGCACGAAAATGTCAGCGGTTTCATCAAAGTGCGCCTGCCCGGCAGGGAGGGCATGGCGGTGCTGATCACGCGCGTTTAGTCTAATCAAAACCACCGGCCGGGCCGGTGGTTTTGATTAGACGGTGAAAACGATCACCGTGCCGGGGGCGCAGTGTTCCCCGATGAACCGCTCCATGGGCATCACGCAGTCTTCCAGGCCGTCGTCCATATTAAAGAAGCGGAAGCAGTTTTCGTCCTGCCGGATATAGGATACGAAGTGGGGTTCAAATCCCTCCCGGTAGCGGAATATGCCCGCCCGGCTTTCTTTGGCCGCGGCCAGCGCCGCTTCCCTGCCCACCGTTTCCCGGATCTCGGGCACATATTTGCGCAGGTATTTGCGCATCACGCACATGAGCGTCGGTCCCGGCACCCGCAGGAAGTGCATTTCGTCCATTTCCCGCCGTATTTCGTCAAATCCTGTCTTTTGGCCCAGGAATTTCCGCAGATTATAGGCGGCGATCCATCCGCAGCCATTGTAATTGGCGGGAATGGTGCGGTATCGAAAAGCGGAAAAGCAATCCTGGTCGGTGATATATCCATCCGGAGAAAAACCCATTTCCAACGGCTTCGGGCTGCCCATGCGTTCCCGCCTCCCCTCTGGTTTTGCGCACGGTCTACAGATTACCAAAAAACCGCGAAAAAGTCAATTTTTCGCCAAAGCGAACGGCGGGTACAAAAATATTTTTTTCGGAACTATTGACAATTTTCCGGAAACGTGCTATCTTATACCCGTGGTTAGCACTCGACAGCATAGAGTGCTAACAACAAAGAAAAAGAAGGGAGGCTGTGCGATGGAACTTCACCCGATCGACGCCCGGAAAGAACGCATCCTGCGTGCCATCATCGACGATTACGTTCTCACCGCCATGCCGGTGGGCAGCCGCACGATCTCCCGCAAGTATGAAACCAGCCTCTCCAGCGCCACCATTCGCAATGAGATGAGCGACCTGGAGGAATTGGGCTATCTGGCCCAGCCCCACGTATCGGCGGGCCGGGTGCCCAGCGCGAAAGCCTACCGCCTGTATGTGAACGAGCTGCTGGAGGAAAACCGGGTGCCTGAAAATCCCCTGGCCCGGGAATACTTCACCCAGCGGGTGCGCCAGGTGGAAGATGTGATCACCAGCGCGGCCCAGGCCATTTCCGAATTCACCCGTTACACCGCCGTGGTGATGATGCCCAAGCAATTGGAGCTGCGGGTATCCACCCTGCAATTGATCCCCATGCCCCGGGGCGCGGCCCTGCTGGTGATCATCACCGACACCGGCGCGATCCGCGACACGGTGATCCGGGTGAGCGAAAACCTGGACGGAGACGCGCTCTACGCCATCTCCCGCATGCTGACGGAACGCTTGGCGGGCCGGACGCTGCAGGAGGTGCAGGAAATGCTGGGAGCCTATTCCCGGCAGATGGGCGGCGACGACCGGGTGATCCAGGGCATTGCCGAGCTGGCCGCGCAGATGGCCCGGCAATCGGCCACCGACACCGTGACCGTGGGCGGCCGCAGCAACATTCTGAACTACCCCGAGTATTCCGACGTGGAAAAAGCCCGGGCCTTCCTCTCCGTTCTGGAGGAAAGGGAAAAGCTCATGTCCCTGCTGCCCGCAGGCGAAAGCGCCTTTTCCGTGCGCATCGGTCCGGAAACGGGCATGCCGGAGATGGCGGACTGCTCGGTGGTCACGGCCAGCTATCAGGTGGGCCAGGGGCACCGGGGCTTCGTGGGCGTGATCGGCCCCACGCGGATGCCCTACGGAAACGTGCTTTCCGCCCTGTCCGCCATCGGCGGGGCGCTGAGCGAAATGCTGGGCGAATAAGAAGGCGACCAAAATGAAGAAAAAGAAAAAAACGAGGTTTGGCAAGATGTCATTCGATCAGAAAAACCGGCCCGCCGACGGGGAACAGCCCGAGGAAATCTTAGAAGAAGCCAACCGGGAAGCGCCCGCGGACGACGGCGCGCCGAACGCGGAAGCGCCCGGGGAGGAACAGCCCGAACAGGAAAACGACGCCCTGAAAGAAGCTCAGGCCAAGGCGGACGAATACCTGAATCTGGCCCAGCGGGTGCAGGCGGACTTTGAAAACTTCCGCCGCCGCACCAAGGCCACCCGCGCCGAAGCCTTTGAGGACGGGGCCCGGGATTTCATCAAGCAGCTCCTGCCCGTGGTGGACAATCTGGAACGCGCCACCGCCCAGGAAACGTGCGACGAGAGCCTGATGACCGGCGTGAAGCTGGTTTACAAGCAGCTCATGGACGCCCTGGAGAAGCGCGGCGTCACCGTCATCGACCGGCCCAAAGAGAAATTTGACCCCAACCTGGAAAACGCCGTCATGCAGGGAACCGCCGACGAGGGCGAACCCGGCACCGTCTGCGCCGTACTCCAGAAGGGCTACAAGATGGGAGACTTTGTCCTGCGCCATGCTATGGTCAAAGTGGTTGCCGAATAAAGTGAAAAAAAACAACCAATCAAGCAGATAGATTTAAGGAGGAAGCAACAATGAGTAAGATTATCGGTATCGACCTGGGCACTACCAACAGCTGCGTGGCCGTCATGGAGGGCGGCGAACCCGTCGTGATCGCCAACGCCGAAGGCAGCCGCACCACCCCTTCCGTGGTCGCCTTCACCAAGGACGGCGAACGTCTGGTGGGCCAGATCGCCAAGCGTCAGGCCATCACCAACCCCGACCGCACCATCTCTTCCATCAAGCGCCAGATGGGTACCAGCTACAAAGTGACCATCGACGGCAAGAACTACAATCCCCAGGAAATCAGCGCCATGATCCTGCAGAAGCTCAAGGCTGACGCCGAAGCGTACTTGGGCGAAACCGTCACCCAGGCGGTCATCACCGTGCCCGCCTACTTCTCCGACAGCCAGCGCCAGGCCACCAAGGACGCCGGGCGCATCGCCGGTCTGGAAGTGCTGCGCATCATCAACGAGCCCACCGCCGCGTCCCTGGCCTACGGCCTGGACAAGGAAGAAGCCCACAAGATCCTGGTGTACGACTTAGGCGGCGGCACCTTCGATGTCTCCATCCTGGAAATCGGCGACGGCGTGTTTGAAGTGCTGGCCACCAACGGCGACACCCACTTGGGCGGCGACGACTTTGACAACCGCGTGATCGACTACATCGCCGACACCTTCCAGCGGGAAAACGGCATTGACCTGAAGAAAGACCGCATGGCCTACCAGCGCCTGAAGGAAGCCGCTGAAAAGGCCAAGATCGAGCTGTCCGGCGCCATGACCACCAACATCAACCTGCCCTTCATCACCGCCGACGCCACCGGCCCCAAGCATCTGGACATGACCCTGACCCGGGCCAAATTCAACGAACTCACCGCCGATCTGGTGGAAAAGACCATCGGCCCCATGAACAACGCTTTGAAGGACGCGGGCCTGACCAGCGCCCAGATCGACAAGGTGATCCTGGTGGGCGGCTCCACCCGTATCCCCGCCGTGCAGGACGCCGTCAAGAAGGTCACCGGCAAAGAGCCCTTCAAGGGCATCAACCCCGATGAGTGCGTCGCCATCGGCGCTGCCATCCAGGCGGGCGTGCTGGGCGGCGAAGTGAAGGACGTGCTGCTGCTGGACGTGACCCCCCTGTCTCTGGGCCTGGAAACCGAAGGCCACATCTTCACCAAGCTGATCGAGCGCAACACCACCATCCCCACCCAGAAGTCCCAGGTGTTCTCCACCGCCGCCGACGGCCAGACCACCGTGGAAATCCATGTGCTCCAGGGCGAGCGCCCCATGGCCTACGACAACAAGACCCTGGGCCGCTTCCAGCTCACCGGCATCCCCTCCGCGCCCCGCGGCGTGCCCCAGATCGAAGTGACCTTCAATATCGACCGCAACGGCATCGTGAACGTCTCCGCCAAGGACCTGGGCACCGGCAACGAGCAGAAGGTGACCATCACCGCTTCCACCAACATGACCGAGGAAGAAATCCAGCAGCGCGTCAAGGAAGCCGAGCAGTTCGCCGAAGCCGACAAGCAGAAGAAGGACGAAATCGAAACCCTGAACCGCGCCGATTCCCTCATCTACGAGATGGAAAAGCAGCTCAAGGACAACGGCGACAAGCTCTCCGAGGAAGACAAGAACACCGTTCAGTCCGAAATCGACAGCTTCAAGAAAGTCCGCGAGGGCAACAACGCCGCCGAAATCAAGACCGCGATGGAAGCCCTCACCCAGAAGGTGTACGCCATCTTCGGCAAGCTCTACCAGCAGCAGGGCGGCCAGCCCGGCGGCCCCGATATGGGCGGCGCTCAGGCGGGCCCCCAGGCCGGCACCCAGAATGACGACGGCTCCTTCAACGCCGACGGCAGCGTGCAATAAGAAGTAAATGATTCTGGGGGAAACCATTCTTTGGAAGCCAAAGAGCGGTTTCCCCCAGGTCCGCAGCCTCAATCGTCGCAAGTCCGCTTCATGCGGACATTGCTCGTTTCGGCTGATCTCACCGCCGATGAGATTTCCGCCACAGGCGGTCATCGGCGGTTCGTCCCCTTTCCAAGAAAGCAATAGGAGGAAGATATGAAGAAGCTGGTTCTATCAATCGCCCTCATGCTGACGATTTCTCCGTTTTTTTGTTCCGTTGCCTCCGCCGATGTGATCACCGCCCTTGCGGCGGAAATCAACCCGGAGCATCTGGAAAAAACGGCCTCCTATGCCCGCATCCTGGGATACAACGAAAAAGAAAATACCCTGACCGTGGAACTGATCGTGCCCGAAATCTTTTCCTGGGAAGATGTAGAGGCCCTGAAGGTGGGCGACAGCATTTACACCGATGGCCGGGAAGTTACGATTGAAACCATAGCGAAACAAGACTACTGGGGCGATTACATCAAGATTAACGACGGCAGCGTCAATTTGTCCCGGTGCTCTGACGGCAGCGGCGATTTCGCGGCGGTATCCGAATGGGACGACGCCTATACTTGGATCGAGCTGGCCGTGATCGAATGCCCGGTGAAGGACAGCCTGCTGTTTCTGGATTATATCAACGACGAAACTGGAAACATGTTGGAATTGCCCGTGGTGCATACCGCCCGGGAGCTGACGACCCGATTGCTGGAGGAGGATGCCGACCAGGTGTATAACGTAGGCCTGACCGCCTCCAATGTGTACGTGGTTTTCGACGGCGAAGGCAATCTGGCCACCATTCACCGGTTTTACGTCCCGTGGCAATAAAGAAGTGTAATCAGCTATGATTCCCACCTTTTGTATTATGTGGCTGAAGCAGGGAATAGTATTCATTCACTTCCCATTCGCCTTTCTCGGAAAGGGGGGCTGGGGGAAACCGCTTTTTGGGCACCAAAGAGCGGTTTCCCCCAGAAATAAAATCAACTAATTGTGAGTTGAGGAAACAATGGCAACAAAAAGAGACTACTACGAAGTGCTGGGCGTAGATAAAAAGGCCAGCGCCGAGGATATCAAAAAGGCGTACCGGAAACTCGCCAAGGAATGCCACCCCGACCTGCACCCCAACGACAAGCAGGCTGAGGAGCGCTTCAAGGAGCTGAACGAAGCCAACGAGGTTCTGTCCGACCCGGAAAAGCGCGCGCGCTATGACCAGTTCGGTCACGACGGCCCCAACATGGGCGGCTTCGGCGGCGGTGCGGGCGGCTTTGATTTCAGCGGCTTCGGCGGTATGGGCGATATTTTCGACCAGCTCTTCGGCGGCGGCATGGGCGCCAGCGCGGCCCAGCGGCGCAACGCCCCCATGCAGGGCAACGACCTGCGCTACGATCTACGCATTTCCTTTGAGGAAGCCGCTTTCGGCTGCGAAAAATCCTTTGAGTTCACCCGCAGCGAAAACTGCGACACCTGCCACGGCACCGGCGCCAAGCCCGGCACCCAGCCCAAGACCTGCCCCACCTGCAAAGGCACGGGCCAGGTTCGCGTGTCCGGCGGCTTCATGGTCACCGTGCGCACCTGCTCCACCTGCGGCGGCACCGGCAAGGTGATCACCGACAAGTGCTCTGCCTGCGCCGGCACGGGCCGTCTGCGCCGCCGCCGCACCGCCTCCGTCAAAGTGCCCGCGGGCATCGACAACGGCCAGACCATCGTGATGAACGGCCAGGGCGAGCCGGGCCGCAACGGCGGCCCCAACGGCGATCTGTACATTCAGATCACCGTGCGTCCCCACAAGCTCTTCAAGCGGGACGGCACCAACCTGCATTTGGACCTGCCCATTTCCTTCACCCAGGCGGCCCTGGGCGCGGAAATCGACGTGCCCACCTTAGGAGGCGGCAAAACCACCGTGCATATCCCCGAGGGCACCCAGAACGACGCCGAAATCCGCCTGAAAGGCCAGGGCATCCAGCAGCTTCGCAGCACCTACCGGGGCGACCTGATCCTGCATATCCGGGTGGAAATCCCCCGCCGTCTTTCCGAAAAGCAGAAGGACCTGCTCCGCCAGTTCGAGGACGCCTCCTCCGGCAAGGAATACGAAACCCGCAAGAGCTTCCTGGATAAGGTAAAAGAACTCTTCAACGGCTGACCGAAAAAGTTTTCTGGGGGAAACCGCTCTTTTGAGGCAAAAGAGCGGTTTCCCCCAGACCCCCTTCCGAGAAAACCGCAAAAAAACTGTCCTGCTCAAAAAGGGACAGTTTTTTTCATTCAAAGCAGCCATTCTCTTTTCTCTCACAAGGTTTTGAAGAAAAATTGCATTTGGCCAGATTTTTTATTGCTTTCTCGGAGGGGGACGAACCTCGGACGACCGCCTGTGGCGGAAATATCGTCCGAGGTGAGATCAGCCGAAACAAGCAATCTCCCCTGTGGGGAGTTGCGCCGATTGAGGCTGCGGAAAGGGGGAAACCGCTCTTTGGCATCCAAAGAGCGGTTTCCCCCGCAATTATTTCATGGATTAATTTTTTCTCCATACGTTGGGAGAGAACAGCAGCAGGATGGGGTAGATTTCCAGGCGGCCCGCCAGCATGTAGAAGGAAAGCAGCAGCTTGGCGGCGGGGGAGAAGTGGGCGAAGTTTTCCGTTGGCCCCACGCCGTTGAGACCCGGCCCCACGTTGGACAGGCAGGTGAGCGCCGCCGTCATGGCGGTGACAAAGTCCGTTTCCCGGATGCACAGAAGCAGCGTGCCCACCACGGCCAGAAACAGCCAGATAGCCAAATACACGCCAATCTGCGCAAGGGTGCTTTCCTGCACGGGCTTGCCCTCGAAGCGCACCACCGCCACCTTCCGGGGCTGCAGGGTATGCTCCAAATCCCGGTAGGAGGATTTGAACAGCAGCAGGATGCGGCTCAGCTTGAACCCGCCCGCCGTGGACCCGGCGCACGCCCCTAAGCACATGAGCAGCACCACGAGCGCCTTGGAAAACAGGGGCCACAGGTTAAAATCCGCCGTTGAAAAGCCGGTGGTGGACGCGATGGATGTGACCTGGAAGAAGGCTGTGCGCAGCGCCGTGAAAAAACCGGGATACTGGGGCAGGATGGTCACCGTCATGATCAGAGTTGACACACCGATCAGGATCAGATAGAACCACAGCTCCTCGCTTTGCCGGATCGCTTCCTTTTCCTTGCGGAGCAGGTGGAAATACACGGCGAAGTTCACGCCGAACAGCATCATGAACACGCCGATGATCCATTCGATCAGGGGATTCTGGAACGCGCCCACGCTGGCGTTATAGTTGGAGAAGCCGCCGGTGCCCGCCGTGCCGAAGGTATGGATCAGGGCGTCGTACACGTTCATGCCCGCCAGCAGCAGGCACACCGCCTCCAGCAGCGACAGGGCGAAATACAGGCCGTAGAGCAGCTTGGCCGTATCGCTCATTTTGGGCAGGAGCTTAGCGAAGGTGGGGCCGGGGCTTTCCGCCCGGGCCAAATGGGACGTGCGCCCCGACAGCCGGGGCAGCACCGCCAGGGTGAACACCAGCACGCCCATGCCGCCGATCCAGTGGGTAAAGGACCGCCAGAACAGCACGCCCCTGGGCAGATGCTCGATTTCCGTCAGGATGGTGGAGCCGGTGGTGGTAAAGCCGCTGACCGTTTCAAAGTAGGCGTCCACCAGGTTCGGGATGGCCCCGGAAAACACCATGGGCAGCGCCCCGAAAAAGGAAAGGATCAGCCAGCTCAGCCCCGCCACCGCCATGCCGTCCCGGGCGGTCAAATCCTCCCGCCGGGGCTTGAGCAGGCAGCTCATGAGCGCGCCGCACAGGGCCGTCAGGCCGATGGTGAACACAAAGGCCGCCGCGTCTCCCCCGCCGTATATCAGCGCCGCCGTCAGGGCGGGGATCATCAGCACGGCTTCCATCAGCAGCAGCCTGCCCAGCAGCCGGAATACAAGCTTATAATTCAAATGCAATACCTTCTTTTTATGTCCTGAATACCTGCCGCAGGGCGCTCAGGCCCGGCTGGCGGCTGACCACCACCACGTAGTCGCCTACCTCGATGGTGTCGCTGCCGAAGGGCACCTTCACCTGCCCCTCCCGCACGATCACGGCCACCAGGGCGTCCGGGATCACGTGCAGATCCTTCAGGGGCACATGGATGAAGCTGTCGCCCGCCTGGGCGATGAATTCCAGGGCCTCCGCCTTGCCGTCCATCAGGCGGTACATGCGCTGCACCGCCGAATCGTTCCGGCTGGAGCGGGAGCGCACCACCCGCAGGATATCGTTGGTGGCGACGCTCTTGGTGCTGATGATGCTGTCCAGCCCCATATCCTGCATGATGGCGGAATAGGTGTCCCGGCTGGATTTCACGATCACCTTTTTCACGCCCCGCTTGGCGGCGTAGAACCCGGCCATCAGGTTTTCCTCGTCTCGGTCGGCCAGGGTCACGAAAGCCTGCACGTCGGCGATGCCCTCGCTTTCCAGCAGCTCCTGATCCGTGCCGTCGCCCTCGATGATGGTCGCCCCCGCCAGCATTTCGGACAGGCGGCGGGCTTTTTCGGGCTTGATTTCCACAATGGAGGTTTTGATCTTCATGTTCAGCAGCATATCCGCCAGATAATAGGCGATGCGGCTGCCGCCCATGATCATCACGGAACGGATGGCGCCCACGCCCCGGCCCAGGAAATCGAAAAAGCGGGTGACGGTGCCCGGATCGGATACCACGTGCACCCGGTCCCCGGGCGCAATGACAAAATCGCCCTTGGGGATGATGATTTTTCCGCCCCGCTCCACCGCGCAGAACAGCACCTGGGGCAGCTGCCGGTTCTTTTTGTACATTTCCTTCATGGGCACGCCCACCACCGGGTCGCCCTCCGTGGCGCGGAAATCCACCATTTCCACCCGGCCCCGGGCAAAGGTTTCAATGCCGCCCGCCGAGGGGAAGCGCAGCATGCGGCTGATTTCCCGTGCGGTGGCCCGCTCCGGGTTGATCGCGTAGTCGATGGACAGTTCCTTCTGCAAAAAGGACAGGCTGGTCAGGTATTCCGGGTCGCGGATGCGGGCGATGGCGTACTGCGCGCCCAAGCGCTTGGCCGTCAGGCAGGCCAGCATATTGATCTCATCGCCCATGGTGGCGGCGATCACGATATCCGCGTGGGGCGCGTCCGCTTCCCGCAGGGTATCGGCGCTGACGCCGCTGCCCTTGATGAACATGGCGTCCAGAGTATCCATATTTTTCTGCATCACCAATTCGCTGCGCTCGATCATGGTCACATTATGGCTTTCATCCACCAAATGCTGCGCCAGGGAGATGCCCAACTTTCCCCCGCCAATCACAATGATTTGCATGATGCCCTCCAAGCTTCCGAAGTGCCGTCCATACAAGGCCGGTTTCTTTGTATTATAACAGGAAGCCCGCCGTTTGAAAAGAAAAAAATGCCAGCTCGTTCCAGGATTTAGGAAAAAGCGCGTCTTTTCTTCCGCTTTCCCCCGTTTCGGCGCAGGGAAACCGCTGTTTCATCCGTTTTATTGACGGAGGATTTTACAACGCCTCCGTTTCATGGTATAATAACGAGGCGACCGGCGCGAAGCGCGGTCGGCCGTCTTGCCGCTTCCCGGAGGGAAAAGCGGCAAGCGTTATGATATAATAGCGGGGAAACCTCGGCTTTCCGTCTCGGCGGGTTCGGGATGGGAGCACGCCCAGCGTTATGTTATGCCACGGGGGCAGCCGGCGTGCGCAGCCGGGTCCCCGTGAAACCCCCGGGATATAAAAGGAGAACATGCTGTGAAACGAAGCACCTATCTGCCGGAACAGAACGGCGCGTATGCGCCGCAGGAAGCCGGCACTTATGCCGATTCGCCCGCGCAGAGCTTTCCGCCGGACGATGAAGATCTCGGCCTGCCCATGGACGGGGAGGGCGCGGTTTATGACGATCCTTATCAGGAAACCTATTCCGATCCCCAGGAGGATTCCCCATATACATTCACGGGAAGCTGGCTGGGCGACGAACCGGCTCCAGTGGAGGAAAAGCCCGCCAAACGCACCATTTTTAAGCCCCGTTCCCGCAAGCCTTCCTTTGTGCTGGCAGTGATCGTCAATTCCATCCGGCTGCTGATCCTGCTGGTGCTGATCCTGAGCTTAGCGGGCGCAGGCGCGGTGGTGGGCGTGGCCAAGGCCTATATGGAAACGGCCCCCACCCTGGATTTAGCCGCCATCGACGATCAGGCCCAGACCTCCTTCATCTACGACACCGCCGGCAATCTGATCACCGACTACAAGGGCACGGAAAACCGCATCATGGTTTCCATCGATACCATGCCCCTGAACTTACAGCACGCTTTTGTGGCGGTGGAGGACGCCCGCTTCTACACCCACAACGGCATCGACGTGAAGCGCATCGCGGGCGCGTTCATCGCCAATTTCGTCACCGGCAGCCAGCAGGGCGGCTCCACCATCACCCAGCAGCTGATCAAAAACACCCTGCTGTCCAGCGAGCAGTCCTATAAGCGCAAGATCCAGGAAGCCTACTTAGCCATGCAGCTGGAAACCCGGTACACCAAAAACGAAATTTTGGAAGCCTACCTGAACACCATTTATTTGGGCGAGGATTATTACGGGGTGAAGGTGGCCGCCTACAATTACTTCGGAAAAGACAATTTAAACGATTTGACCCTGCGGGAATGCGCCATGCTGGCGGGCATGACCAATAATCCCTATTACTACAACCCCCGCCGGAATTTCTATACCCGCCAGAGCGAAACCACCGATTACCGGAAGATCACCAATGACCGCACGGACTATGTGCTGCGCTGCATGTACGAAAACCAGTTCATTTCCTATGAGGAGTACATCGACGCCATGGCCCCCGCCACCGCTTCCGTGCTGGAAAAATCTCCCTCCTCCACCGCCCTGTACCCCTACGCCCATTACGTGGAATACGCCATCCGGGACGTAGTGAAAACCCTGCTGTCCATCAAAGGCCTGGAAGACACCTCCGCCAACAGGGCCAAAATGGAAAATGAGCTGCGCACCGGCGGCTATAAAGTGTACTTGGCGCTGGACACGTCCATTCAGACCACGGTGGAAAAGACCCTGGAAAACTGGAGCGACTATCCCGCCCTCCGCGACCCGTCGGATAAAATTTACCGGGCCCGGAATTCGGACGGCACCTATGACGAAATCATCCAGCCGCAGGCGGCGGCCGTGGTGCTGGATTACCGGACCGGAGAGCTGAAAGCCATCGTGGGCAGCCGCACCGCGCCTACGAAGCGGAAAACCCTGAACCGCGCCTCGGACATGAACATGCCCGTGGGCTCCGCCATCAAGCCCATCGCGGTCTACGCCCCCGCCATCGAGCTGGGCTGCGGGGCGGGCACCATCCTGTACAATATGCCCCTGCCCATCAAGGGCTGGACGGGCAGCGACGGCAAGGATACCTGGCCCCAGAACTACGGCGGTTCCTCCTACCGGGGGCCGGAAACCATCCGCACCGCCATCACCCGCAGCGACAACACCGCCGCCGCCTACGCCCTGATGAATTTTGTAGGCGTGGATCGGGCCGCCGATTTCCTGCTGCGCCTGGGCGTATCGGAGGAACACATCAACCGCACGCCCTTCGGCCTGGCCTTAGGCTCCAGCGGCATCACGCCGGTAGAAATGGCCGTGGCCTTCGGCGTGCTGGGCAACGGCGGCGTATACCAAAGCCCCATCAGCTTCATGGCCATCTTCGACAGCAGCAATAAGCGGATTTACGACGCCCATACCAACCAGGTGCGCCGTCAGGTGTTCCAGCCCTCCACCGCCTGGCTGACCGTGAACATGATGAAGGATGTAGTAAACTCCTCCTCCGGCACCGGCACCGCGGCCAAGCTGTCCGGCCAGACCGTGGCCGGGAAAACGGGCACCAATTCGGATCAGAAGGGCGTATTTTTCGCCGGGCTCACCGGCTGGTACTGCGGCACGGTGTGGATCGGCCATGACAACTACAAGGCCCTTTCCTCCAAAACAACCGGCGGCAACAGCGCCGCCAAGCTGTGGAAGGCGTTCATGCAGCCCATTCACCAGAACCTTTCCAACCGGGACATCATGGAGGGCAGCGCCTCCGATTACGGTCTGGTGCGGGTGACCACCTGCAACGTATCCGGCCAGCTGGCAACCGATGCCTGCCGCCACGACGTGATGGGTTACGGCACCACCACCGATTACTGGCCCGCGGGCAGCGCACCCACCGTTTCCTGCCAGATGCACTATACCTTGGACGTGTGCGACCAGACCGGCATGCTGGCGGCTGCCTACTGCCCCAGCCACAGCACAAAAGGCGTGGTGATGCTGCCCATCGGGCACCCGCTGTATGAGTTTGCGGATTCCGCCTACGCGGGGGTGCTGGCGGATTATTTGGGCGAATACGCCGCCATGCGCCTGACGACGGACGGCAATCTCAACGCCGCGCTGCTTCAATCCCGCACCTGCACCCTGCATCAATCCTATTCCTACAATTACGAGCAGACCATTATCGATAACACGCTGCTGCCCGATGCCCAGCGGCTGCTTGCCCAGGCGCAGAACCAGTTGGCCAGCACACCGGAGGATCAGCCCGGCTACGCCGGTTTATATCAGGCCATCGCGTATCTTTCCGATACCATCAACAGCAATCCTTCCAGCGCCGCGTTGGCCGCCGCCATGGCGAACCTGACCCAGGCCATGGCAAACGCAAGCGGAAGCTGGTAAAGCCGCCGCTTTTCGCCCGCGGCCTCAGCCTTCGTTCATCCGCTTCACGCGGAAACTGACGGAAGAAAAGGATCCGCTTCCTCGTATTCAATCACAAAGAAACAGCCTCCCGCCCCGTCCAGCTGTTGGACGGTCCCGCGGGAGGCCCGTTTTTTCTTTATATCAATTAAAGCTGTTTCTCGGACACGATCAATTCGCCGTTATCGATGCGTTTATACAGCGCCTCCTTGGAGATCGGTTTGCCGAACAGATAGCCCTGCAGCCGGGTGCAGCCGATCTTGTTTAGGAACGCCGCCTGGGTTTCCGTTTCCACGCCTTCCGTGAGGGTAAGCATATTGATCCGGTTGGCCATTTTCACGATGCAGTCGATCAGCGTTTTCGATTTCTCGCTGTTTTCAAGGTTGGACAGGAAGCGCATATCGATCTTCACCACATCGAACTGGTAATCCTTCAATACGTTCAGGGAGGAATAGCCGCTTCCGAAATCATCCAGCCACAGAGAATAGCCCAATTCCTTGATGCGGTTCATGGCCTCGTTCAGCTTCAGGAAATTATCCGTCAGCGCGCTCTCCGTCACTTCAACGTGAATCAGTTCTTTGGGGATGCGGTACTTGGTCACCAGATCCTCCAGCTCCTGCACCGCGTCCATCAATTCAAAATCCAGCCGGGAGAAGTTCAGTGACGCCGGGAACACCGGTTTGCCCGCGTCGATCGCCGCCCGGATGTCCCTGCACACCGATTCAAAGATGGATTTATCCAGCTTGTGGATCAGGCGATATTCTTCCAGCACCGGGATAAATTCATTGGGGAACAGCTGGCCGTATACCGGGTCCATCCAGCGGGCCAGGGCCTCGCAGCCGCACAGTTCCTTCGTGTCCGACCATACCACCGGCTGATAGAAAGGAATGATCCAGCCGTTATGGACGGCGTTATCGATGTTGTTGACGATATACAGCCGCTTGTGATATTCCTCGCTCATGGTCTTATCGTATTCGGCATAAACGGTCTGGAAACGGTTCTTGATCAGGTGGGCGGCGTAGCGCGCCCTGTCGATGGCCATGCGCGGGTCCTCGTTTTCTCCGGTCAGGTGATACGCGCCGCAGTTGATGCCCAGCAGGATTTCTTCATCATAATCGTGCACCAGCTTGTTCAGCGCGTCCAGCCTTTCCATTAAGCCCGCCGTTTTCGTCAGGACGACGAAATGATCGTCGGCCTGCCTGGCGCACAGGGAATCGCTGAAAATCTCGGAAACGTGTTTCCCGATGGCGATCAAAAACTTATCGCCCGCTTCAAACCCTCTCTGGTCGTTAAATGCCTTAAAATTGTGAACGTCCAGGAACAAAAACACGTTTTCGCTGAAATTTTCCGTCAGGCCCTGAATGTATTCTTTAGCGAGCCCGGGGAAGGAGCTGTAATTATTCATGCCGGTCAGGGCGTCTTCCTTTGCGTTCTTTTCCAGCGCCTTGGATTTCTTGGCCTCATTCAGACGCCCGTGGTAAATGGCAAAGCAGATGGTGGCAAGGGAAATAAAGAACGTGATGTAATTGACGGAATCGCCGGAGATGATCTTCCGCGCCACGCCGCTGATGATGACCTCCTGCTCCTGGAAGGACAGCCCGTTTTGATAAGTCAGCAGCACCTGGTAGAACCCATAGAAGCTGACGCCTAAGATCAGGATCGTAATGTACGGACGGTAAATCAGCAGGCAGCCTACGTAAAGCACCATGGTCAGGAAACAGATGATTTCTTTTCCGCCCCAGAAGTCGCTGTAGGATACGAAGATGCCGAAAGCGAGGCAAACCAAAGTAAAGCCGATGATCGCCAAATGCTCCAGCGGTACGATGGTTTTGTTCTTCCGATATTTGAACAGCGCGTATGTCACGATCGTCACGCCGATCAAAAACAGCAATAGGTAAATGGAAACGAGCATGGCGTTCATAATGCCCGCCATCACCGGCGTGATCGAACTGCTTTCCGTTGTGAACGATTCCAGGCTCAAAACGGAAGTATATAAAACGCAGGCCGAACCGATAACGATCAGCGTCCAAAACCGGCCTTTGGACAGCTTTTTATCTTTTTGAAAGACGCAAAACAGCATGACGCCCAAACCGATCAGCAGGAACAGCCAGTATTTGGTGGTGTATTTTACGAACAAATCGAACAGATCGCCGCCCGCCTGATACTTGGGAATGATCTTGGAATATGTCTGCCGGACCAGCATCCAGACTTCCAGCGCCATCACGATGACGCCCATGTAGATACTGCTGCGGATGTTGGCGTCGTGCAGATAATCTCTTTCGTATTTGTCCAGTTTTTCAAAACCTAAAATATGTGAAGCAAAACGCAGGGCTTTTTTCATGGTATCACTCCTATATTCATCGTCATTTCAGGCGTTGAATACTTTATAGCATGGCTGGACGCGTCAGCCGTCCCATGGGAAACCGCTTCCGAATTATTTCCAACATCTAAAAGAGTCACTTTCATTATACGGGAAAAAGGCAAAGATGGCAAGTACGTCTCAATCAACAATTTTCTTGCTCCAATCCGCCGATTTCCTCTCCCCTACGGCTTGAATAAAACGGCGGTTTCCATTATAATAGGGAAGGTGATTTTTGCTTGGGAGGCGCAAACGTGTTTCAGGGGTTTGGAAAGGAAATGATTCCTTTCTTTCTGGATCTTCGGTTTCATAACGATAGGTCTTTTATGGATGCCAACCGGGAAAGGTATCTCCGGGATGTGCGCCAGCCTTTTTATGACTTCATCGGGGCCATGGGGCCGGGCATGCAGAAGATCGCGGAGGATATGGAGGTGCGGCCTGCCAAGTGTCTTTCCCGCATCAACCGGGACACCCGTTTCAGCAAGGACAAGTCCCCCTACCGGGATCATTTGTGGGTAGCTTTCCGGCAAAGCGGCAGGCCCAACGACGGCACGCCCTTTTACTGGTTTGAGGTAAGCCCCGAATATGTGAGCTGGGGCGTTGGCATTTGGGGAGAAAGCCGGGAAACCATGGACGCGATGCGCCGAAGGATGGCCGCCCATCCCGACGATTTCCTGCGGATGATGCCGATTCTGAAACAGCGGGGGTTTGCCCTTGCCGGCCCCGAATGGAAGAAAATGAAGCCGCCGGAAGATTTGCCTCAGGTGCTTGCGCCCTGGTATCTGAAAAAATCGGTCTATGCCGAGCGGCAGGGCGCGCAATTATCATGGATTCACTCGCCCGACATCGTAAGCCGGGTGATGGAGGATTATACTGCGCTCAGTCCCCTGTACTGGATTTTCAGGGGCTGCGTGGAGGAAGCAATGAACCAAATGGATGAACAGGGAGGGAATGTATGAGTACTGGTTTGCGCGGGCTGAAAAGCGGAACGGATGTGCGCGGACGGGCGCTGGGAGAGAACGCGCCGCTGACTGGGGCTGTGGCCGCCCGGATCGGCGGGGCGTTCGTACAATGGCTCAAGGAACGGGGTGTGGATAACCCCCGGGTGGCCCTGGGCCGGGATTCCCGCGTGACCGGCGAAGCGCTGCTGGACGCCTGCGCCAAGGGCTGCATGATGGCGGGAGCCCAGGTGGAAACCTACGGCCTGTGCACCACCCCGGCCATGTACATGAGCCTGATCACCGAGGGCTACGGCTGCGACGGTTCCATCATGATCACCGCCAGCCATCATCCCTATGACCGCAACGGCCTGAAATTTTTCACCAAAGAGGGCGGCATCGAAAGCACCGATTTGGACGCCATCCTAAACATCGCCGAAAGCGACGCGCCTCTGAACGGCGGCAGCTCCCCCATCGTGAAGCGGGATTTCCTGCCCGTGTACTGCGAGCAGCTCAAGGATCGCATCCGCCAGGGCCTGGATACCGACGTGCAGAAGCCCCTGCTGGGCCTGCATGTGGTGGTGGACGCGGGCAACGGCGCGGGCGGCTTCTACGCCGGGCTCATGGAAGACCTGGGCGCCTGGGTGGAGGGCAGCCAGTTCTTGGAGCCGGATGGCATGTTCCCCAACCATATCCCCAACCCGGAGAACCCGGACGCCATGGCCTCCGTCAGCGCCGCGGTGGTGAAGGCCGGGGCTGACTTGGGCGTGATCTTCGATACGGACTGCGATCGGGCTGCCATCGTGGACCGCACGGGCCGGGAAATCAACCGCAACCGGCTCATCGCCCTGATTTCCGCCATTTTGCTGGATAAGAAGCCGGGGCTCACCATCGTGACCGATTCCGTCACCTCCTCCGGCCTTGCCCAGTTCATCATGGAATGGGGCGGCGAGCATTACCGCTACAAGCGGGGCTACCGCAATGTGATCAACGAAGCCAAGCGCCTGAACGAAGCGGGCATCGATTGCCCCTTAGCCATCGAGACCAGCGGCCACGCCGCCTTGCGGGAAAACCACTTCCTGGACGACGGCATGTATCTGGTCACGGTGCTGATCTGCGAAGCCATGCGCTTAAAGCAGGAGGGCAAGGAGCTGTCCGATTTGATCGCCGACCTTAGGGAGCCGGTGGAAAGCAGTGAAATCCGCCTGGACATTGCCGCCGAGGATTTCCGCGCGGCGGGCCGGGCCGCCATCGAAAAGGTGATGGATCACGCGGCCTTCGCCCCCGGCTGGCACATTGCCCCGGATAACCGGGAGGGCGTGCGCATCAATTTCGATTTGGACGGCACGCTCAACAGCGGGTGGTTCCTGCTGCGCCTGTCCGTCCATGACCCGGTGCTGCCCCTGAACCTGGAAAGCGACGTAAAGGGCGGCGTCAAACAAATGGCCCAGGCCCTGCTTTCCACGCTGGACGGCGCGGAAGGGATCGAACTGGACAAGCTGCGGGAGTTTATTGAAAAAGCATGACGAAATAAGAGTTGAGAGTGTAGAGTTGAGAGTTGAGATTTATATAGCTGTCGCATTCCGTGCCATCTTTGAACGACAAAAAAATATCTCAACTCTGTCACCACGCTGCAAGTGAACAAAGGGAAAGATACCAAGAATTGGGAGGAGAACACCATGGATATCCGTCAGAAGACCGTCAACACCATCCGCACCTTAGCCGCCGACACCGTACAGAAGGCCAAGAGCGGCCATCCCGGCGCGCCCATGGGCATGGCTCCCATGGCTTACGCCGTGTGGATGAACCAGATGAAGCACAACCCCAAGAACCCCACCTGGCCCGACCGTGACCGGTTCGTCCTGTCCAGCGGCCATGCCAGCGCCCTCATGTACACCATGCTCCACCTGACCGGCTACGGCCTGACCATCGACGATCTGAAGGGCTTCCGCCAGTGGGGCACCAAGACCCCCGGCCATCCCGAGTACCGCCACACCGTGGGCGTGGAAACCACCACCGGCCCCCTGGGCCAGGGCGTCGCCAACGCCGTGGGCTTCGCCATCGCCGAAACCATGCTGGCCGCCCACTTTAACCGCCCCAACTTCCCCATTGTGGATCACCGGGTCTACGCCTTCTGCGGCGACGGCTGCATGATGGAAGGCATTTCCAGCGAAGCCTGCTCCCTGGCGGGCACCCTGAAGTTAGGCAAGCTGACCCTGCTGTACGACGACAACGAAATCTCCATCGAGGGCAACACCGACATCGCTTTCCGCGAGAACGTGCCCGCCCGCTTTGAAGCCTACGGCTGGCAGGTGATCCGCCTCCAGGACGGCAACGACCCCGAGGCCATCATCGCCGCCATTGAGGAAGCCAAGAAGGACGACCGGCCCTCCCTGATCGTGTGCCCCACCAAGATCGGCTTCGGCTGCCCCGCCAAGGAAGGCAAGTCCTCCGCCCACGGCGAGCCTCTGGGCCCGGACAACGTGCTGGCCACCAAGAAGAACCTGGGCATGCCTGAAGAAGACTTCTGTGTGCTGCCCGAGGTATACGAGCACGTGAACGCCCTGATGGAAAAGAACGAAAAGGCCGAAGCGGAATGGAACGCCCTGTTCGTGAACTACTGCAAGGCGTACCCCGAGCTGGCCGAGGAATGGGAAGCCTGGCACAGCACCGAGCTGCCCGACGAAGTGGCGCTTAACGACGCGCTCTGGCAGTGGGGCGACAAGATGGCCACCCGCGCCACCTCCGGCGAAATGATCAACCGGCTTGCCAAGCTCCTGCCCAATCTGGTGGGCGGCAGCGCCGACCTGGCCCCCTCCAACAAGACCTACATCAAGGACGGCGGCGATTATTCCGCCGAAAACCGGGCGGGCCGGAACCTGCACTTCGGCGTGCGCGAGCATGCCATGGCGGCTATCTGCAACGCCATCGCCCTCCACGGCGGCCTGCGCGTCTTCTGCGGCACCTTCTTCGTGTTCAGCGATTACATGAAGCACGCCATGCGCATGAGCGCCATTATGAAGCTGCCCGTCACCTACGTGCTGACCCACGACTCCATCGGCGTGGGCGAGGACGGCGCGACCCACGAGCCCATCGAGCACCTGACCGGCCTGCGCGCCGTGCCCGATATGCTGGTGTTCCGCCCCGCCGACGGCAAGGAAACCACCGCCGCTTGGCTGACGGCCCTCACCGCCGGGCTGCCCACCTGCTTGGTGCTCACCCGCCAGAACCTGCCCCAGTACGAGAACAGCGGCTGCGAAGCCATGAAGGGCGGCTACGTCCTGGCCGATTCCGACAAGGAAACCCCCGACGTGCTGCTCATGGCCTCCGGCTCCGAGGTGGAGCAGATGATGGGCGCCAAGGAAGAGCTCAAGAAAGACGGCATCGACGCCCGGGTCATTTCCATGCCCTGCATGGAACTGTTCCTGAAACAGCCCAAGGAATATCAGGACAAGGTGATCCCGCCCTGCGTCCGCGCCCGCGTTTCCATGGAAGCTGGCGTCACCATGCCTTGGTATCGCTTCACCGGCCTGGACGGCAAAGCCCTGGGCATCGACCGCTTCGGCGCTTCCGCCCCCTATTCCGTCCTGTTCAAGGAATTTGGCTTCACCGTGGAAAACGCCGTGAAGGCCGCCAAGGAAGTTGTGGGGAAGTAAATACGAAAAATTGATGTGGGGGAAACCATTCTTTGGAGGCCAAAGAACGGTTTCCCCCACACCCCTTTCCAAGAAAGCCGAAATAATGGAGATGATCTTTTGCTTTCTGAAGAAGCACTGATTGAGTACGCGAAGACCTATCTGAAAGAGCGGGGATTTCGGAAAAAGAACAAGCGTTGGATCAAGCAAACGGATGGCTTTACCCTTTGCTTTTTCATTCAGGGAAGCGTTTATGGACAAGGATTATACTATATCCGCCCAGGCGTATGGTTCGATGCCTGCGAAAAATCAGGATTGAATTATTATGGACACGTTTACATTGAGATTCCTCAGACTACCGCGGAGGAAGTGATGGAAAAGGCCATGACCTTCTTTCAATCCTGGTCGGATCGAGCGTATGTCCGCGAAACCGTCCGGGCTTTTCTGGAATGGGATCAGCGGAATCCTCTGGAAAAGCGCCGGGCTTGGAATGTGGACTTTAAGAACGACCCACCGCCGGGTAACTTCGGTGAACTGTTTGAGCTGACGGAAAACCAGTTTCGCGAAATCCTTGAAAAGCTGTAAACCAATTGATATTGTGAAATATCTCATGGACTGCTTTTCTATTTTGTTGTAATTTGCGTCAAATTGATCTATAATTGATGCAGGAGATGGTCAAATTGACGACTGTCAGCGTTCGTTTGGACGACCGAGACAAGCGGGATTTGGATACGCTGTACGAGAAGCTGTACCAAGCCGAAAAAGAACGTAGCGAAGGGCGTATGTTGGATGGTCCGTCCGTTATGGCGGAATTATTGTTGAAAACAATTTCCAGCGCAACCAACCATAAAACACTGGAAAAATCTCAAAGGAGGAAACGATGAAACGGATAATCACCCTTCTTCTGGCACTGGCAGCGCTGGCGGCCTGCATACCGGCGCATGCTGACAGCGATGAATGGCCTCGTGAGCCTACCAAATGGGGCCAACTCTTCCCCTATTCCGGGATGGAGGGGCTGGAGGACGCGCTACGGCAAGGGGGCCGGTTTGTGATTGGTCTGTCTGTTGTGCAAATGGATTATACGAATGATGTTGCTCTTGTCATCATCGAAAATGACAACGCTTCCCAAATGACCATTCTTAGGCGGATGGAAGATGGCACATGGCAAATTGAGGCTTGCAACGATACCATCCCCTTCCATCAATTCAATGATAATGAGGCATGCTGGTGGCGTCCGAGCGATGATGGGTATTTCCGTCTGGAATTACAGCAATCCTTTGATGATGATTTTGTGAATAAAATGGTGCATTTAGGTATTCGTCAAGGCACGGATGGATGGTACATATCGGGCTTCAATCTGGTTCTTTTTGCATCGGATGATGGGACCGCGCTGGAAAAAGTCCCGTATTATTACTTATGGGATCAATACTTATCCGAAAAAGCGGACGGTCAGGGTGACTGGTCATTTCGTTACTATGAGTTCGTCGATCATGGAATCGGCCTGGAACGCACGCGCGACCCACTGTATACAGCTACGCTTTCGCAGGATGAAATCATGGCGCATACACGCTTGGATGCCTTTGATTATCCTGCTTTCCTGTCCTGGCTGAACAGTCTGCTTCCCGATGATCTGCCGGATTCGTTTACAGTACCCGGCATAATGTCCGAGCCGTCCATTTAAAGAACGCCTGGGAAAAACCATTTTGGTTTATCCGGGATAAAATTGATTGCACAAGCAGGAGGAAACCATCATGCCGAAAATCACCTTCATGGGCGCGGGCTCCACGGTGTTCGCCAAGAACGTGTTAGGCGACAGCATGTGTACCCCGGCGCTGGAAAACAGCGTGATTGCCCTGTACGACATCGACCTCAAGCGGTTGGAAGAATCCCGCCTCATGCTGTCCTGTATCAACAGCAATTTGGGGAACAAGGCGAAAATTGAAACCTACTGCGGGGTGGAAAACCGCAAAGCCGCCCTGCGGGGGGCCAATTACGTGGTGAACGCCATTCAGGTGGGCCTGTACGAGCCATGCACCGTGACCGATTTTGAGATTCCCAAGAAATACGGCCTGCGCCAGACCATCGGGGACACCTTGGGCATCGGCGGCATTTTCCGTGCCCTGCGCACCATTCCGGTGATGTTCGATTTCGCCCGGGACATGGAGGAAGTGTGCCCCAACGCCTGGTTCCTGAACTACACCAACCCCATGGCCATGCTCTCCGGGGCCATGCAGCGCTATACCCCCATCAAAACCGTGGGCCTGTGCCACAGCGTCCAGGTCTGCGCCCCCACCCTCATGAAGCACGCGGGCATGGAATACGACGACACCGTGCAGTACAAAATCGCCGGGATCAACCATCAGGCCTGGCTGCTGGAAATCACCAAAAACGGCGAGAACCTGTACCCCGAAATCAAGCGCCGCTGCGCCCAGATCACCGAAAAGCACGGGGACATGGTGCGCCTGGAAATCATGAAGCGCTTCGGCTACTACGTCACCGAGTCCAGCGAGCACAGCGCAGAATACATGCCCTATTTCATCAAGGACAAATACCCGGAGCTGATCGACCGCTTCAACATCCCCCTGGACGAATACCCCCGCCGCTGCGTGAACCAGATCGCCCGCTGGGAAAAGCAGCGGGACGAACTGACAAAAGACCCCCACCTGACCCACACCCGCAGCAGCGAATACGCCAGCCGCATCATGGAGGCCATGGAAACCAACAAGCCCTTCAAATTCGGCGGCAACGTGCTGAACACCGGCCTGATCACCAACCTGCCCCCCACCGCCTGCGTGGAGGTGGCCTGCATCGCCGACGCCAGCGGCGTCACCCCCACCTATGTGGGCGACCTGCCCGAAGTCTGCGCCGCCATGAACCGCACAAACATCAACGTGCAATTGCTCACCATCCAGGCCGCCGTGACCCTGAAAAAGGATTACATCTATCAGGCCGCCATGATGGACCCCCACTGCCAGAGCGAGCTGTCCATCGACGACATCGTGGCCCTGTGCGACGACCTCATCGAAGCCCATAAGGGCTGGCTGCCGGAGTACCACTAAGAAGATATTGCTGGAGGGAACCTCTCTTTGGAGGCCAAAGAGAGGTTCCCTCCAGACCACCCTCCGAGAAAGCCATAAATGTCTTTTCTTGAACGGTCTTTCTTACTGTGATCGGCCTTTTTTCGTAAAAACAAGGAGCCTTGCATCTGCAAAGCTCCCTGTTTTTGGTGCCGGCGGTGGGACTTGAACCCACACGAGTGATTAGCTCAACGGATTTTGAGTCCGTCACGTCTGCCATTCCATCACACCGGCATGCGGCTTTCCCGCCGTGGTTCACATTATACCCGAAAGCCCCCGCGCTGTCAAGCAATATTTCGGCACACAATTCTTCCAGGGGATGGAAGGAACCTTGCGTTTTTCGTCGAATAACTGAACGATCATTGAAGGAAGAAGGATTGCTTCACCATGGAACAGCTTCGGGTTGGGGTCATTGGCTGCGGGTTGATTTCGGGCGTTCATATCCACGCCTTAGAGGAAGCGGAGCACGCGACGCTGGCTGCCGTGTGCGACATTGACCCGGACAAAATGGAAAAAACCGCCAGAGAGCACGGCGTAAAGGGGTATTTGGATTATGGGGAACTGCTGGCCCAGCCGGATATCGACGCGGTGCATATCTGCGTGCCCCATTATCTGCACGCCCCCATCTCCATCGCCGCCCTGCGGGCGGGCAAGCACGTGCTGTGCGAAAAGCCCATGGGCACATCCCTCAAAGAAGCCCAGGCCATGGTGCAGGCCGCGCGGGACAGCGGAAAAACCCTGACCGTTTGTTTCCAGAACCGCTACAACGGCGCCTCCCAGCGCATGAAGGAAATCATCGACGGCGGGGAAATGGGCAAAGTCATCGGCGGCAGCGCCTTCGTGTGCTGGGATCGGGGCGGCGCGTATTACGCCGACAGCCCCTGGCGCGGCAAGTGGGCCACGGAAGGCGGCTCGGTGCTCATCAATCAGGCCATTCATACGCTCGACTTAATGAAATGGCTGTCCGGCGGCTTTGAGCTGAAATCCGCCACCATGACCGCCAAGCGTTTAGCGGCGGAAATCGAAACCGAGGACACCTGCGATATGCTGCTGGAAAACAAAGCCGGGGCGCGCTTCCTGTTCTATTGCAGCAACTGCGCGGCGGGCAACATGCCCGTGCAGCTCCATCTGCTGCTGGAAAAAGGCGAACTGCACATGACCGGCGAACAGCTCACCATCATAGGGCCGACTGGCGTTTCCTTCGAGGATTATGCCTCCGGGGCCAAGATCGGCAAAGCTTACTGGGGCAACAGCCATACCCACCTGATCGCCGATCTCTACGACCGGCTGACACGCGGCGAACAGCCCTTCATCCTGCCGGAGGACGGCATGGACACCACCCGGCTCATGGAAGAAGCCTACCTTTCCGCCTCCACGATCCGGCTGCGGCCGCAGTAACAGCTTCAAAGCAAATTCTTTCCGCCCCTGCTTGCAAGGCAGGGGTTTTCATGGTATTATTATGAAGGGAATTTCTGCCCTGAAACGAGGAACTTTGTTTATGTTCATTGCCGATGGTTGGAAGGATTTTGAGGTGCTGGATACCGGCGGCGGGGAAAAACTGGAACGGTGGGGAAACATCCTGCTGGCCCGGCCCGACCCCCAGGTGATCTGGCCCCGGGAAAACGAAGCGCTTTGGCGGAAAGCCCAGGCGCGCTATACCCGCAGCGACCGGGGCGGAGGCGCGTGGGATTTCCGGGAAAGGCTGCCGGAAAAGTGGGTCATTTCCTACAAAAATCTGCAATTCTATGTGCGGCCCACCGGCTTTAAGCATACGGGCCTGTTCCCCGAGCAGGCCGCCAACTGGGACGCCATGGCGGCGCTTCTGAAAAAACGGCCCGGTGCCCGGGTGCTGAACCTGTTCGCCTATACCGGCGGGGCCACCCTGGCCTGCGCCGCCGCGGGGGCGCATGTGACCCACGTGGACGCCGCCAAGGGCATGGTGCAGTGGGCCAAAGAAAACCGTGAGCTGTCGGGTCTCAACGAAAGCAGCTTCCGCTTCATCGTGGAAGACGCTCTGGCTTTCGTGCGGCGGGAAATCCGCCGGGGCAGCCGGTACGACGGCATCCTGATGGACCCGCCCAGCTATGGCCGGGGGCCTTCCGGGGAAGTATGGAAGCTGGAAAACGAGCTGTACGGCCTGGTGTCCACCTGCGCGGAGGCGTTAAGCGCAAATCCCCTGTTCTTCTTCATCAACAGCTACACCACCGGCTTCCAGCCCGCGGTGCTTGAAAATATCCTGCGAAAAACCGTCGCCCGGCAGTACGGCGGCGTCATCGATTCCCAGGAGCTGTGCCTGCCCGTCCGCTCCGGCGGCGTGCTGCCCTGCGGGGCCACGGGAAGGTGGCTAATGGAATGATCAATACATTGGCTTCTGCGTGAAATAGGGTGGCGAGTGAAGAGTGGAGTGTGGAGTTTTTGTTTCGCATTTCAAACATAACCTTCTCTTTCCAACGAACAGAAGACATATACCGGCTATAACTCCACTCTCCACACGCCAAACTCCACACTGAAAAACATCTTATTTGAAAGAGGGATACCATGAATACGCCCACCATCCTGTTTGAGGACAATCACCTGATCGTGGCCGTGAAGCCCCAGAACCTGCTCACCCAGGGGGACGATACCGGGGATGAAAACCTGCTGGATCAGATCAAGGAATACGTGAAGGAAACCTACAGCAAGCCCGGCGAAGCCTACATCGGCCTGGTGCACCGCATGGACCGGCCTGTGGGGGGCCTGCTGGTATTCGCCCGCACCAGCAAGGCGGCGGCCCGGCTTTCCGAGCAGGTCAAGGGCCACGAGCTGAACCGGCAGTATGTTGCCGTGGTGGAAGGCGAAACGCCGGATCACTTCACCTATGTGGATTATCTTGCCAAGGATCCGGAAAAGAACATGGTCACAGTGCTGCCCGCTTACCTGAAATTGCAGGGCAAGGAAGCCATTCTCCACGGGCGCACCATCGCCCGGCGGGACGGGCTTTCCCTGATCGCCATTCAGCTGGAAACGGGCCGCGCCCATCAGATTCGGGTGCAGATGCAGCATGCGGGCTTCCCCCTGTGGGGCGATCACCGCTACGGCAGCGGCAAGGGAAAAGAGCAAATCGCCCTGTGGGGCATGCGCCTTTCCTTCTGCCATCCCATTTCCAAAGAACAAATGCTCTTCATCGCCCCCACGCCGGAGGAAAAGCCCTGGCTGTTTTTTGAACGGGAATTGAAGAGCCTGGAAACCATGTGGCCCCAAATCAAGCCCGTGATGGTGCGGGAGTGATTCTTCATCGGGAATATGCACAGATCATGAGAATGAAAGGAGATATCACCCATGAAAAAACTGCTTGCTCTGCTGCTTGTCCTGCTGCTCGCCCTTCCGTCCGGCTTCGCTCTGGCGGAAGAAACGCCCGAAGACAATGAGGATGCATCCGGATTTTGGAGCAATATCGGCGCTCAGCTGAACGATCTGTGGGGTTCGGCTCAGGAAAAAGCCGAAAACGCCGCCAAGACCATCTCCGACAAGGCCTCGGAGCTGGGTGATCTGTGGGATTCCGCCCAGGAAAAAGCCGAAAACGCCGCCAAGACCATCTCCGACAAGGCCTCGGAGCTGGGCGATCTGTGGGATTCCGCCCAGGAAAAAGCCAAAAACGCCGCCAATGCTATCTCCGAAAAAGCCTCGGAGCTTGCCGGTCAAGTCCCGGATGCCCTTCAGGGACTGACCGACAAAGCCAAGGAGGCTTGGGAAAAGGGAAAAGAGCGCCTGTCCGACCTGATTGACCTTGCCGAGGTGGCGGGCCCCATAATCTGGGAAAACATCAAGGATACCGCCGCCAACGCCGCGGATTCCGTCAAGCAGTTCGTTCGGGGAAAGCTGCAGCAGCTGCTGTCTTGGATCCAGGAGGATGAAAATGCGGACGATCAATCGCAAACTGTCCCCCGTGTCCTCTACTTTGATGCTTTCTATTTCGGCATGCCCCTCAGCGAAGCGAAGCTCCAGGGCATCGGCGCGGACATGGGCAATCCGGTGATTGATGAGGCGAACGGCGTCCAGTATTGGACGGTGCGCTTTGAGGGTTCCCAGGACACCGCCATCCTTGTGTTCGACGGCCTGGACGAAAACGCCGAACTGTCGCAAATCATCTGCACGGTGATCGACGGCAAAGGCGCTGTAAGTGTGACGGAAGCAACCGCGTCCAGCCAGGAAACGATCGACGCGGTGTACAACAGCATTTCGTCCTGGTTCTCCGGGGACCTGGAGATCAGCTTAGGCGATCAGCTGCTGCTGCCCATTTATCCCGGCGCGCTGTCCGGGGGCAGCACACTTTCCCGCGTCCGGATGTTCCTCTTTGCGGACGGCAAGGGCTACGACGCGGCTACCCACTTTGTGCTGACCGGCGAAAACAGCGCCGTGAATATGGTACAGTATCAGTATTTGGACGCCAAAATACTGGAAGCCCTGCTGGCGGAATAAGCGAGTGATGGCGCGGCACAAACGAAGGGCTTTCGAGCCCTTCGTTTTGTCCCCAAAGAATAATCTCCGTAGGAAAGGGAGCGAGGCCCCGTGATCAGCGTCCGGAATCGGCTGTTTTTCCTGCCGCTGGCCCTGTTCCTGATCGCGTCTGCCCGCGTCGGCAGCGCCGAAGAAGCGCAGCCTGTGTATTTCTTAGGGAATTTTGCTTTCGGCATGCCCATGGATGCCGTGCGGGCCATGGATACAGGCGGCGCGGCGCTGACGGAAACGGACGCGGAACGGAAAGTCCAGCGTTTATCCCTGCTGAGCGACAATTTCGCGGTGACCCTGTGGTTTGAGGGCCTTACCGACGATGCGCCGCTGGTGGAAATGAATTTCGCTTTCTTCATGGCCCCCGATTCCGTATTCCGGCGGGATCACGCGCTGGAAATCCAAACCTCGAAGGGAACCGTGAACACGGCATATGCCTATGTGGAAAGCCTTTGCAAAAAGACCTTCGGCCCGGGCGATGACGCCCTGGACGGCGCGCTGCCCGTTTCCTCCCTGCTGTTTCCCGACGGAGAAAGCATTCCTTCCCTCACCCGTTTGCGGGTGTATACCCTGCCGGACGCTGGAAAAACGGACGTGATCGTGCATTTGATCGCCAGCGGTGAATACAGCGTCAATTACGTGATCTGCCGCCAATTGAAAGAATAAATGATAAAAAGCGAGGCCCAATGAGCAATCCAGTTACCTTTGAGCTGCTGCACACCTGCAGGCAGTCCGGCGCGCGTTTGGGCGTGCTGCACACCCCCCACGGCGATATCCCCACCCCCATTTATATGCCCGTGGGCACCCAGGCTACCGTCAAGGCCATGACGCCCCGGGAGATGGAAGAGATCAACGCCAAAATCATCCTGTCCAACACCTACCACCTGCACCTGCGTCCCGGCGAGGATATCGTGCGGGAGGCGGGCGGCCTGCATCAATTCATGGACTGGCACCATCCCATCCTGACGGACAGCGGCGGGTTCCAGGTGTTTTCCCTGTCGGAGCTGCGCAAGATCACGGAAGAAGGCGCGGCCTTCCGCAGTCATTTGGACGGCAGCAAGCAGTTCATCAGCCCGGAAATCTCCATGGATATCCAGCAGGCCCTGGGCGCGGATATCGCCATGGCCTTCGACGTGTGCTCCGCCTACCCCTGCGACCGCAAAACCGCCGAGGAAGCCATGCACCGCACCCACCGCTGGGCCGCCCGCTGCAAAAAGCACCATACCCGATCCGATCAGGCGCTGTTCGGCATCGTGCAGGGCGCATTCTTTGACGATCTGCGCGTCGAATCGGCCAAGACCCTGGCCGACATGGACTTCCCCGGCTACGGCATCGGGGGTCTTTCCGTGGGCGAGCCCAAGCCCATCATGTACGACATGCTGGAAAAGATCGAACCCCACCTGCCCAAAAACAAGCCCCGGTATCTGATGGGCGTGGGCACGCCGGACTGCTTCCTGGAGGGCGTGCTCCGGGGCGTGGACATGTTCGACTGCGTGCTGGCCACCCGCATCGCCCGGAACGGCACCTGCTTTACCCGGAACGGCCGCCTGGTGGTGCGCAACGCCGCCTACGCCCGGGATTTCACCCCCATCGAAGAGGGCTGCGACTGCTACGCCTGCCGCCATTTCACCCGGGCCTACGTGCGCCACCTGCTGAAAGCGGAGGAAATCACCGGGGGACGGCTCACCTCCATCCATAACCTGCGCTTCCTGATCCGCATGATGGAGGAAATCCGTGCGGCCATTTTGGAAGACCGGTTCCTGGATTACAGGAAGGAATTCTACGAAAAATACGATCTGACCCGGAATTTTTGAAGATTGCAAAAGGCCATGACGGAAAAGCAAGTCCGTGATGGCCTTTTGCAATTTTCGGATAAAAAATCGAGGAGTGAATTGGTATGGCAAGCTATAAAGAGAGCGATGCTTGGATATTTGTACATGTGCCTGATGTGTTCGATCATTATGGGGAGTATGTACTGGGTCAAATCAGATTGCTTCTTGACGCCTGCGAGATGAACGATTGTTTCCTGTATGAAGAATGGTATATGACAGACGACGTTCATCCTTATTCTGAAAGAAAAGTATATACAAAAGAAACAAAAAACGAATGGTTCAGCTACAAAAAAGAAATGGAACAAATGGTATGCCACGGAAGCGCAGCAATATATTATCAGATGCCGAAAACCAAAAAGAAGATGGAAATATTTTTTACTGTAAACAGATCCAATAAATATACGAATCCGATCATAAAAAACGAAAGAATGGTTGAAATACAAATCCCCAAAGCCGTGGCTAAGCAAATCGGCATGGAAACGCTGCTGATACAAATGCGGGATCTATGCCATCGGATACACGCCACCTATGCATTCATGGATTTGGTTCCGTTCATGCAAAGGAGTATATACCATGATACTTTCAGATACTGGGGAAAGAACAACGTTTCAATCGATCCGGAAACCCGCATTCCCGGTATCCATTGGCTGCAATTCCTTTCTGAAAAAATGGTCAGCAACACGGACACGCTGGAAAATATTGCGGCAAACGCCCCCTGTACTAAGGCAATCGTTGACAGAGAAGGGCTGATTCCCGGCGTTTGGCTGCAGTTATCGAATAATCTATGGAAAGAGCCGCCACCAATATATTATACATACAGAAAATATTTTGAAAAATCCTTGTATGAATTAGTTCTTTCTGAAGCAGCAAAGTGTCTCCCGGAGAGAGATGTATTGTTACAATATTTGCCTTTGAGCCAAGAAGAACGCGAACAGATGATGGCGATTCGCACACAATTGCCGTGGTATTCCAAGTATTATATGACATAAGCAACAGGTGCAAACCAAACACAAAGAGAAAGCAGGGGGTTGTCGTCTTTACCCCCTGCTTGCCGTTTCTTTCATCCCTTTACAGCCCCGGCCACCAGGCTCTTTTGCACCTGGCCGCTCATGCACATATACAGAACGAGGGTAGGCAGGGTGGCGATCACCAGACCGGCCCCCATGGAGCCGTAATCGGTCTGATACTGGCCGCTCATTTGCTGGATGCCCACGGTGAGGGTGCGCACGGGGGCGGTGGTAAACAGGGTGGCCAGCAGCAGTTCGTTCCAGACCTGCAGGAACACGAAGATGGCCGCCGTGATCAGGGCAGGCACCATCATGGGCAGGATGATGGTGAAAGCCGTGCGGTAGATGCCGCTGCCGTCGATGCAGGCGGCTTCTTCCATTTCATAGGGAATATTGCTCATGAATCCGCTGAGGATCAGGATGGTGATGGGGATATTGAACGCCGTGTAGGGAATGATCAGGGCCCAGTTGGTCTTGGTCAGGCTGAGCAGGATCTCCGTCAGAGGATACAGGGCGGCGTGCATGGGGATCATCATGCCCATCAGAATATAGGTAAACACGGCTTTCTGCCCCTTCCAGCGCATGCGCAGCAGGCCGTAGGCGGACATAAAGCCAAAAGTGCTGGTCAGGAGCAGGGTGGCGAAGGTGTCGATCACGCTGTTGAGCAGGTAGGTGCTCACTTTGCCGCCGCTGCCCCAGGCATTGGCGTAATTCCCCCACAGCCACTGGGTGGGAAGCCCCGCCACATTGCCGCCGAAAATCTCGTTGGTGTCCTTCAGAGACATGGTGAACATCCAGTAAAGCGGGAAAAGGCAGACGATCAGCCACAGGACCAGAAAAACCTGCGTCAGGATTTTCCCGACAGAGAGCTTCTTTTTCATCGCCTTTTCAGCTCCTTTCCGCCTTCCCTTTGCTCCCGGAACAGCCAGTTCAGGATCACCGTGAACACCAGACATTCCACCACGATGAACATGGCCTGGGCGCTGGCGTAGCTGTATTTGTGGTTGGAGAACATTTCCACATACATGGAAAGGGCGGGCAGGTCCATGTTGGACCGCTCCAGCAAAATCCACGGCGTATCGAACAGCTTGAAGGAGCCGATGAGCGAAAAGGAGAGGCACACCTTCAGCATGGGCTTGATCATGGGAATTTGGATGCGGAAGGCCAGCTTCGCTCCCGCCGCGCCGTCCACCTTGGCGGCTTCCAGCACATCCTGGGGAATGGATTTCAGTGCGCCGTACATGAGCAGCATATGATAGCCCACATACTGCCACAGGCTGGGCAGGAAGGAGAACCAGATTTTGGTGTCCTTGTTGCCCAGGAAGCCGTTTTTCGGAATCGCCCAGTTCAGCGCCTCAAACGTCTGGGGCAGCATACCCTTATAAATCCTCTGCCACAGCAGGCTGACCACCACGGAGGAAATCACCACCGGCACGAAAAACGTGTTGCGGTACATGCTCTCACCCTTGACGCCGCCCGCCAGCAGCAGCGCGATGAACATGGAAAAGGGCAGCTGCACGAAAACGGACAGGGCGGCGTACAGCAGCGAATTGACCACCGCGCCGGGGAAAGTGTTCCGTCTGCCCACCGTGAACATCTTGATGTAATTCTCCAGCCCCACGAAATGGGACTGGTCTCCCACCTTGGCCGGGATCTCGTTCAGCAGGCTGTAAAGCAGGGTTTTTACGATGGGCACGATGACGATATAGGTAAAAAACAGCACGGTGGGCAAAACGAAGACCGCGATGCTCCACTTATTCGACAGGACGCGCTTCATGGGCGACCCTCCCCTCGGAAGTATTAGCAAAGGGGGGACGGGATTGATGCCGTCCCCCCCACTGGTCTAACCGGGTGAATCCCGCTTATACGGTCACTCGAAAATGGTCTCCATGTCTTCGATCCACTGTTCGGGCGTGCTCTCGCCAGCCAGCACTTCGTAAACGGTCTGGCCGATCAGGGTGGCGTCTTCGCCGGTCAGGGCGGTGTTGCCCCACAGCAGGAAGGATTCGGCGCTGGAGGTTTCGGCCACGATCTGCAGCAGCACGGGGTTGATGTCGGTGTAGGCGGAGAAGTCATACTTCCAGGCGGGCAGGCCGGCGCCGGAGATGAAGCCGTTCTTGGACTGGTTCTCAGCGAAGAATTCGCAGGCGATGAACGCTTCGTCGGGATGCTCGGTGTAAGCGGCAACGCAGAAGCCTTCGGCAGCGCCGCCCATCCACTGATTGTCATAGCCCTTGCCCACGGAGGGGAACTTCACGGCCTTCACCTTCTGCTGCATTTCGGCAGAAAGGGAGCCCGCAAACCACTGGCCATGCACATACATGGGGATTTCGCCGTTGAAGTAGGCCACTTCGGATTCGTCACGGGTCAGGGAAGCGGCGTCCTCGGGGAACGCGCCCAGATCGATCAGTTCCTGGAAAGCCTTCAGGCCGTCCAGCCAATCCTGGGTCTTGAAGGTAGCGCCTTCGGTCTTGTAGTAGCAGGCACGGCAGGCAGCGTCGCCCGCGAAGCGCAGGTTGATGATGTCAGCGTACATGTTGGTGGGCCACTGGTCGCCGCCGCCCACGGTCATGGGGGTCACGCCAGCTTCTTTGAAGGCCTTCACGGCATCGATCAGTTCGTCCCAGGTCTCGGGGATCTTGACATTGTACTTGTCGAACAGCTCGGTGTTGCAGTACAGGCAGGAGCAGGCCTTGGTGTAGGGCAGCTGATAGATCTTGCCATCGAAGGTCATATCGGTCAGGGTGCCGCCCTCGATGCGGGCCATGATATCGTCGGTCAGGTAGTCGTTCAGGGCCAGGATGTCGCCGGTGCTGACCAGATTCCACAGCACGCCGCCGGCGTTCCAGTAGAACACATCGGGCAGGCTGTCGGACAGGGCCAGGGTTTCACCAGCGTCTTTCCACTGGTTGGCTTCGTACCATTCCACTTCCAGCTTGATATTGGGATAAGCCGCCTGGAATTCTTCCAGGGTCTTGAGGAACGGGGCGCGGTTGGCTTCGGTTTCAGCGGACCAGATGGAAGCCACTTTCAGGGTCACTTCCTGCTGGCCTTCCGCCAGAGCGGCCGTCAGGCTCATCACCATGACGAGGGCCAGGAACAGAGCGAGCATCTTCTTCATGATACAGTTCTCCTTTCAAATTGTATAGTACGATCATACCGGTTCGCCCGGTTTCATGTATTATTATACACGCTTACCCGGTACAGCACAAGCCGCACACAGCGCAGGATTTGCTATGGAACTGATTATACGTTGCTTTTTTCGCGTTTCTTTCCATCGGCGGCACAAAATCGGCCGCGGCGGATTTTGATGCCCGCCGCGGCCATTTTTGAACCGTTTGATCAAATTTCTTCTACTTTAATCAGGTTTGTGTTGCCGGATTTGCCGTTGGGCAAGCCGCCGGTGATCACAATTTTATCTCCGGGCTGCAAATGCAGCTTTTCTTTTGCCATCTGCTTGGCAACATAGAACAGCACGTCGGTTGATGTATAGGCTTCAAACTGAGCGGGCACCACACCCCAGGACAGGGCCAGCTTGCGCATGCTGATCTCGCTGGTGGTCAGGCCCAGGATGTCCACCGGAGGCCGGAAGCGGGAGATCATGCGGGCGGTGCCGCCGGTGAGGGTGCAGACCACGATGGCCTTGGCCCCGATATCCACGGCCATGCCCACGGTGGCGTGGGAAATGGCGTCCACGGTGGTGTGGGTGATGAATTGGGCGCCGCGGAAGCGTGCCGCGAAATCGATTTTGTTTTCGGTGGCTTCGGCGATCTTCGCCATAACGGCCACGGATTCCACGGGATATTTGCCCGCGGCGGTTTCGCCGGACAGCATGATGGCGCTGGTGCCGTCGTACACGGCGTTGGCCACGTCGGAAATCTCCGCGCGGGTGGGCCGGGCGTTGTGGATCATGGATTCCAGCATTTCGGTGGCGGTGATCACCCGCTTGCCGATGAGGCGGCACTTATCGATCAGGTGCTTCTGCACGGCGGGCAATTCCTCATAGGGAATCTCCACGCCCATATCGCCCCGGCCGATCATGATGCCCTCGCAGGCGGTGCAGATTTCTTCGATGTTGTCAATGCCAGGCTGGTTTTCGATCTTGGCGATCAGGCTGATCTGCTGGCCGCCGTTGGCATCCAGGAAAGAACGCACGTCCAGCAAGTCCTGCTTGCGTGACACGAAGGAGCAGGCCACATAGTCCACCTGGTTTTCGATGCCGAACAGGATATCGGCTTTGTCCTGCTCGCTTAAATACACCAGGTTCAGCACCTTGCCGGGGAAGGACATGCTCTTGCGGTCGGACAGTTCGCCGCCGATCACCACGCGGCAGCGGATTTCCGGGCCCACGATCTCCTTCACGTCCATGGCCACCAGGCCGTTATTGATCAGCACCCGGTCGCCGGGGTTCAGATCCTTGTTCAGATCCGCGTAATTGACGGATACCTGATGCTCGTTGCCTTCCACCGCGTCCACCCGCAGGGTGAAATCCTGGCCGTCCAGGAGGATCACCTTATGGTCGGCGAAGGTTTTGATGCGGTACTCCGGGCCCTTGGTATCCAGCATGATAGCCACGGGCAGGCCCAGCCTTTCCCGCACGGCCTTCACCTTGTTCATCTTTTCCCGGTGTTCCGGATGGGTGCCGTGGGAAAAGTTGATGCGGGCCACGTTCATGCCCGCCAGCATCATTTTTTCCAAGATTTCCTCGTTCTCGCTGGCCGGACCGATGGTGCAGATGATCTTGGTTTTACGCATGGCAATCTCTCCTTTTGTATTCGTTATCGTACCGGAAAATCAAACCCTTCGCTGTACGGCTCGTTTTTGAGCCGATAATGCCACCATTCATGATTAAACCGCTTGAAGCCATGCTTTTCCATGACGGTACACAGCACTTCCCGGTTCGCGGCCTGTTCCTCCGTCACGCCCTTGGCTCCGTGCCAGGCTAATTTGCCGAAATAGTCAAAGCCTGTGCCCATATCCAAAGGGTTCCCGTCCATGTCGGTGATCGTCAGATCGACGGCGCTGCCCCGGCAATGGCTGGAATTGCGGGCGATATAGCCCTCGTCCACCAGCAAAATCTTCTTTTTGTATTCGGGATAAAATTCCGCCTGCATGCGCGTGTCGCCGGCGTCCTTGGCCCAGCGGACGAAGTGCTTCACGGCCCGCTGAGGGCGGTAAGCGTCAAAGATCATGAGGCGGAAGCCCATCTGCCGGAATTCGTCCGCCGCTTCCTTTAGGTGTTCCGCCGCCTCCACGGTCAGGATGGCGTAAGGCGCTTCGTACCCGTCGATCACGTCCCCCACGAAATTGTGGGTGCCCGCGTAGCGGATATCCAGGATCACATCGGCGATCACTTCATGCACGTAACAGAAGCCGTCGGGCAGCTCGCGGGCAGGTTCGGCGGAAGCGCAAAGCGGCAGCAGGCACAGCAAGGCGGCAATCACCGCCGTTTTAACGCGCGTCGTCATAGGTATATTTCACTTCCTGGGGGTGCCCCCACAGATAGTAGGTCACATACAGATCCCGCACGGAATGGGGCGTGCCCTCGGTGAGCAGCACCACCCACACGTCCTTTTCTTCCCCGGGCGGGATCACCGTTTCGGCGGTGTCGCCGTAAAAAAGCACGTCGTTTTCAATGGGCGCGACCTGCATTTCCACCATTTCAGCGGGCACCAGCCCGTTGTTTTTGAGCCGCAGCGTATAAATATAATAGCTGTAATTCTCCGCCGGGCCCATTTCCGTTTTTTTCAGCACCGTGCCCAGCAGGCTTTGGCGGGCGACGGCGGCGCGCAGGGCGTCGTACTGGGGCGCCCGGTCCCGGGCGGGCAGGGTTTGCAGGGCCTTGCCCGTCACCTGCAAATTGGTGTGGAAAAGCTCCCACCCCAGCACGCCGCCCACGGCCAGCACCAGCGCGAGCAAAACAATGGCTGCGGTTCTCACAGGCTGTTCTGCGCCTCCATTTGCGTCAAAATACGGTCCATTTCCTGAATCATTTCGGAATCCTTCAGGCGGAACTTGAATTCCACCCGGCGGGAGGCGTCCATATCCACGGAGCCGTCCGCCTTATAGATGGGGTCGGAAAAGCTGCGGCCCTTGGCGGTAAGCAATTCCTGGAGCTGGCTCACCTGTCTGCTTGAAAGGGACGGCAGCTGCAGGCAGTATTCCGCCACGGACAGGGCCCGGTTCTGGGACAGGCGCAGGTTGGTCAAATAGGACCCGGCCGTATCAGTATGCCCTTCGATGACGATTTCACCCACATAATCCACGTATTCAGGCCGCATGAGCACGCCCAAATACACCGGCACGAACCGGGACAGCAATTCCTGGCCCTCGGTGCGGATGGTGTCTTTGCTGGAATCGAAGAACACCTTGCCCTCCAGGATGATATCGCCGGTGGCCGCGTCCACCGACGCGCCGACGTTGGCGGCGGACAATGCCTGGCTCAATTCCTGGATGATCTTGGAGCGCACGCCGATCATATCGTCGATGCGGTGCTGATAGGAGAGCATTTCTGCCCGCTGGGCCTCCAGCACACTTTGCATGGCGGCAAGCTGCAATTGCAGCCGCGCCTGCTCCTCTTCCTTGGTTTTCAGGGCGTCCTGAGCGGCATGCAGGTCGTTTTCCTGCTGATCCAGCTGAATTTGGATGGCGGCCAGCTCCTCCTGCTTGCCCATGAGGGTCACGTTGGCGGCCTCCAGCTCTTCTTCCCGCTGCACCAGGGTGATGGTGGCCCGGTCCAGCTCCGCCTGCTGCTCGTTCAGCTGCTGGGTTTTGATTTCCAGCATGCTGTAATACTGGTACACGCTGTACACCACCGCCAGCACGAACACCAGCAGCAGCGACGCCATCATATCCGAATAGGAAATCCAATGGGCCCCGTTATCCCCGGACCGGGGACCCCGGCCCTTTCTTCCGCGTTTGAGCATCTTACGCGCCCTCCGCTGTGCGGTCCTTGCCCTCCAGGGCCGCGCTCATATCCGCCATGGCCCGCTGGAGCCGGGAAAGGGCGGATACGCAGCCCTCCGTTTCCTTTTGCAGCTTCGCGGCCTGGACGGAGGGATGCCGCTCCATTTCGCGGATTTCTTCCAGTTTTTCATTCAGCGCGCCCAACATGCTGTGCATGTTTTCGTCGAACATGCCCAGGGCGCGGCTGAACCCGCCGGACAGGTCCTCCACAAAGCCCGCGTAGGTTTCGGACAGGCGGCGGCTGCTTTCGTCCATTTTGGCCGTCATGCCGCCGGTCACAGCCATGGCCCCGTCCGCCTGCTGCTGCACGGCGGTGAGCACCCGGCTGCTCCAATCGGCGTAATCGCGCATGGAGGCTTTTAATTCCTGCTGGGCGGCTTTCAGGCTGTCCATAAAGGCGGCGTGTTCTTCGGACGCGGTAAGCATTCCGCTTAACACCTGGGAGCCGTGGGTCAAAAACTGGCTGCCGCTTGTCTGGGCCTGCTCCATGGTGTTGATGTAGCTTTCAAACCGCTCCATGACCCGATTGTTCACGTCCTGCAATTGGTTCATGCCGCTCAAAATCTGGTCGGCGGCGGCCATGGTGCGGTCCAGGGATTCAAAGGACACCGTCTGGGCCTGGTTCACCTGGGAAAGAGTCTGGCCTAACTGTACGAACTGATTGCCCAGCATCCGGTGCATCTGATTGACGAACTGGTTGGCGATATTGGCCACTCCGTCGATCTGGGCCTGGGTCTGGCCCATGATAAAGCTGTTCATGCTCTGGGTGACAGGATACAGGGATTTTTCCACGGAGGCCGTGATGCCCTCGCTGACCCGCGCGCTCACATCGGCGGACATATGCCGCAGCAGCGCCGCCCGGTCCTCGGACTGGATGATCATCTGCACGTTGTCCTCCAGGGGCTTTTGCATCACAAGATCCGCAAAGGCGTCGGTAAAATCGTCGATGGCGCTGGTGGCGCTGCCGTTGGCCATGCGGTTGAGCATATTGAACAGCAGGGAGCAGGAAATACCGGCGATGGAGGTCATGAACGCAAACGTCATGCCCCCGATCATCTGGGGAATGCTGTCCATGGTCTTGGCCGCGTCGCTCATATCCAGCCCGCTCAGGCCCCGCATAAGGCCGATGAAGGTGCCCAAAATACCAAGGCTGGTGAGCAGGCTGGGTATCACGTCCGCCAATTGGGCGTGGCCCACGGAATAGATCACCGTTTCATCGTTGATGTAATCTTCCACGTTGCAGTTCAGGCCACGGGCGTCCAATTGCTCGGCGTTCACCAAAAAGCGCCGCCAGGGCCCCTGAATCTCCTTGCCCAAAAAAAGCACGTCCTGCCATACGGGCCGCCCCTCCCCCGTGGCCGTTTCCAACAGATGAATGCCGCGCCGCAGCCTGCGCGCCACCCGGCTGACGGGCAGCACGCACTTGAAAATTCCGATCAGCGCCACCAGGGCGATGGCCAAATAAATGCAAAAATCCGTTAAGTTTGCTGTAATACTTCCCAAAATGTCCGTCATAAGCGCTGCTCCTTTCCAAAGGGGTCATGCATCTATTGTAATAGATTTTCTCCAAAATTGCAATGGAAACGTAACATTTATACCTGTAAAACTTTCCATTCAAGGTTTACGCATAAGCAACAACTTGGGATTTATTCAGGTGGGAGGTAGGAAGTAGGAGGTAGGAGGTTTTGTATAGTCGGTTCAATGAACGAAAGCCGGACTTTCATTCTTTGGAAAACACTATAAACCTCCTACTTCCTACCTTCTACCTCCTACCTCTGCAAATTCTAATTTGCCTTGCATGCGAAAGTCCCGTGCTTCCTTTGCCTCGCGCTTGCCAGCCGCGGCGCTTTTATGCTATCATAGGGGCCGGAGCGAAGCGCTCCGAAAGGAAGGAAGAACCATGGATCAGGATACCATCGCGGCGCTGGCCACGGCCCCGGGTGAAGGCGGCATCGCCATCGTGCGGGTCAGCGGGCCGGACGCGGAAGCGCTGCTGTCCCGGCTGTTCGCACCCCCGCGGAATTGGGAAAGCCACCGCATGTATTACGGCCATATCGTTTATGACGGGGAAACCCTGGACGAATGTATGGCGGTGCTTTTCCGCGCCCCCCGCAGCTACACCCGGGAGGACGTGGCGGAAATCCATCTCCACGGCGGCTCCTGGGCGGCGCAGACCGTGCTGACCGCCCTGTATCGCTTAGGCGCGCGTCCCGCCGGACCAGGGGAATTTACCCGCCGGGCCTTTTTGAACGGGCGCGTGGATTTGAGCCGGGCGGAGGCCGTCATGGCCCTCATCTCCGCCGAAGGCGGACGTGCGGCACGGGCGGCCCTGCGGCAGTTGGAGGGCGGCGTCAGCGGCTTCGTGCGTTCTGCCCAGGAGGAACTGATCGCCCTGCTGTCCGGCGCGGCGGCGGCCATCGACTATCCCGAGGAAATCACCCTGGAGGAAGCGGCCAGCGATATGGAAGCGGGGGCCCGGCGGCTGGCGGACAAACTGGAAGCCGCCTGCGACGAACGCGGCGCGCGCATTGCCGACCAGGGCCTGGAAGCCGTGCTCTGCGGCCGGCCCAACGTGGGCAAATCCTCCCTGCTCAACGCCCTTGCCCGGCAGGAGCGCGCCATCGTCACCGATATTCCCGGCACCACCCGGGACATCATTCGGGCCGACGTGATGATCGACGGCCTGCGGGTGCATTTTGCCGATACCGCGGGCCTGCGGGAAGGCACCGCCGACGTCATTGAACGCATCGGCGTGGACCGGGCCCGCCAGGCCATCGCCGGGGCGGACGTGGTACTGGCCGTGCTCAACGCCTCCCTCCCCCTGGATGACGAGGACCGGCAGCTATTGGAAGATACCAAGGACGCGCCCCGGATCATCGTGCTGAACCAGTGCGACAAAGAAATGGTCCTGAACCCCGCCGATTTTGACGATCCCGTGGTGGTCTCCGCCCAAACCGGGGCGGGCCTGCGCGACCTGGAAAAGCGGGTGGCAGCCTTTGGCGCCGGTGCGGGTGAAAGCGCCCTGACCCAGCAGCGCCACATGCTTTTGGCCAGGGAAGCCGCTTCTTCCCTCCGCGCCGCCGCCGACGCCTGCGCCCGGGGCGAGGCTGTCGACCTGGCCGTGATCGACCTCCAGGACGCCCTGGCCGCTCTGGGCAGCATCACCGGCGAGCAGGTGGACGACAAAATGATCGACGAAATCTTTGAACGCTTCTGTGTGGGGAAATGAGAAGGAAATACTGGGGGAAACCGCTCTTTGGAGGCCAAAGAGCGGTTTCCCCCAGACCCCCTTCCGAGAAAGCCATAAGGGAATTGCGCATTTCTCTCTGTTTCCTGCCAAATTGCATATCGTGTATAAATATTTAATATTTTTTATAAAAAGTCCTTGACAACGGCAGATTCCGTGGTATAATTAGCGTGTATTTATTCAAGGAGGGCACTTACCATGGACAAGAAGGACATCAAAAAGGTCGTATTGGCGTATTCCGGAGGGCTGGACACCTCCATTATCATTCCGTGGCTCAAGGAAAACTACAACAACTGCGAAGTGATCGCCGTTTCCGGCAACGTGGGCCAGGCGGACGAACTGGAGGGCCTGGAAGAAAAGGCCCTGAAAACCGGCGCTTCCAAGCTGTACGTGCTGGACCTGACCGATGATTATGTGGATAACTACATCATCCCCACCATGAAGGCCGGGGCTGTGTATGAGGAGTACCTGCTGGGCACCAGCCACGCCCGCCCCTGCATCGCCAAGGGCCTGGTGGAAATCGCCCTGAAAGAAAAGGCGGACGCTATCTGCCACGGCTGCACCGGCAAAGGCAACGATCAGGTGCGTTTTGAGCTGGCCATCAAGCACTTCGCCCCCACCATGCCCATCATCGCCCCCTGGCGCGAATGGAGCATCAAGAGCCGGGACGAAGAAATCGACTACGCCGAGGCCCACAACGTGCCTCTGCGCATCAACCGGGAAACCAACTATTCCAAGGACAAGAACCTGTGGCACCTGAGCCATGAGGGCCTGGACCTGGAAGACACCGGCAACGAACCCCAGTACGAAAAGCCCGGCTTCCTGGAAATGGGCGTCTCCCCCTTGGACGCGCCCGACGAACCTACCTATATCACCCTGGACTTTGACCAGGGCAAGCCCGTGAAGCTGAACGGGGTCGCCCTGACCGCCAAGGAAATCATTTTGAAGCTCAACGAGCTGGGCGGCAAGAACGGCATCGGCTTGCTGGACATCGTGGAAAACCGGCTGGTGGGCATGAAGTGCCGCGGCGTGTACGAGACCCCCGGCGGCACCATCCTGTACAAGGCCCACGAATATCTGGAAAGCGTGTGCCTGGATAAGATGACCATGCACGAAAAGCAGAAGCTTTCCATCACCTTCGCCGAATTGGTCTACAACGGCCAGTGGTTCACCCCCCTGCGGGAAGCTCTCTCCGCCTTCGTGGACAAGACGCAGGAAAAGGTCACCGGCACCGTGAAACTCAAGCTCTACAAGGGCAACATCATCAAGGCGGGCGTGTGGAGCGATTACTCCCTGTACTCCGAATCCATCGCCACCTTCGGCGAAAGCGACTATAACCAGGCCGACGCCGCCGGTTTCATCAACCTGTACGGTCTGCCCATCAAGGTTCAGGCCATGGTGGACGGGAAAAAGTGATCCGTCAGCGCGTCATAAAGAAGGACAGCCTCCGAAGCATTTTGCTTGCGGGGCTGTCTCTTTTTCAGCATGGCGGAAACGGCCAAATGAATATTCCTGTTGCGTTCCATCGCAGTTTCGATTAAAATGCTTCTGGGACTATTTGAAGGGAAGTGTGTCCATGCGTGACAACCGTGCGCGAAGTCTGATCTTCCGGATAAGCGCCGCTTTTCTGGCGATGATCCTGCCGCTGTGCGGCGCGGGGACCGCCAAATGCGAGGGAACAGAGGCCTCCTTCGATGTGCCCGAGGGCATGACCACGAGAGCCTCCGGTACGCTGCTCAGCGCTGAGGCTGTGGTGCTGAACGGAAAAACCGGCAATGTCAAAAGCCTGTGCACCTTCAGCAACGCGAAAGGGCGTCTCCTTATTTCCATCACAGAGAAAACCGGATACGAGACCGTGCGGACCGGGGACGGCGCGCTGTTCTCCGCATGGAAGATCACCAGCGGCACCGGCTCCATATGTGCCCTGATCCGGCTGGGCACCACCCATCTCGCGGCAGTCACGGTGATGGCCCGCCAGTCCTCCTGGGCCGCTTCCCGGCCGGACGAGGAGAAAATCCTCTGGATCAATTCCTATCGCGCGGCCAGTCCGGCCATCGTTCCCGCCTCCACCCAGCGTCATATGACGGAACACGGGGAAACCGTCGCCTTTGAAACCGGCGTTCCCGGGGCAACCGTGGAATTATGGCTCCGGGACGGGGAAGCCGTCACCACGGCAACGGCGGATGAAACCGGCCATGTGATCTTTGACGCCAAACACGCCGCCGATGGCAAGGATCACTATGTTTCCGCCACCTACACCTTCGGAAGCTATGATTACCACGCGGCTACGGCCTATGCCTCGGATCCGGTGAACCTGATGCCGGCTGGGGGCGGCACCGGCTATGAGTGGGTTACCAATAATGACTGTGCCACCTACGTAAGCCGTATCCTGACAGCGGGCGGATTCCCCATCTACGCCCCCTATACCAACTCTTCCTCCAGTCCCGGCGGCTCTGTCCGGCACACGCTGGTTTCCCTGACCGGCAGCGAGTATTTCAAGAGTACTTTTACGATCGAGGATTTTCATGAGGGCGACATCGCCTGGGGCCACAATATGGGGCACACGATGTATTGCTCGGAAGTCAACCGCGAGGAAGGCACCATTCATGTCTACGCCCATTCCACCAGGCCCAACGATCCCCTGTCCGATAACGGCTGGGTGTCCATTGCCGATCTCAACGCCGTCATGCGGATGGTGATCGAGGAAATCTATGATTACGAATACCGGATCGACGGGCTCGTTGGAGAAGCGGATTTGGTGCTGCCCGCGTCTGTCAGCCGGATCGAAGCGAGCGCCTTTGAAGGGGCAGCCGCGGAAAGCGCATACCTTCCGGACGGATGCGCGATGATCGGCGCGGGCGCTTTCCGGGATTGTCTGAATCTGCGCTGGGTCCGCATCCCCCAAAATTGCGATATTGATGAAACCGCTTTTGACGGATGCCGCGGTGTCATGATCTACGGCGCTCCAGACAGTCCGGCGGAGCAGTTCTGCCAGGATCATGAAGGCTTCCTGTTTAAGCCGGAAATATAATGCGGGGGGGACGGCCGAAAAGCCGTCCCCTTTTGAATATCACCCCGGCCGTGATGCGCGCCGCCATACGGGCTTATGGGCTGATGCAAGTTGGCGCGGACGCTTACTTGCCGTCCGGGAAGCTGGTAAAGCTCGAATGTTCCACCGGCGGCAGGCCGTACTTTTCCTTCGCGTCCCCAATGGCTCTGATCAGAAACACCATGTTCCGGGCCAGGTTGCGCATAGTCTGCAGGCCCTCCAAGTCCTTTTTCACGTCCTCGGCGGTGAACCCGTGCACCTGGTTCCAGTAGGTGGAGGAGGCCACGGGCATGCCGCTGATGGTGAAATACTTGTTCAGCACGTCGAAGGAGGCCGTATTCCCGCCCCGGCGGCAGCTCACCGCCGCAGCGCCCACCTTCATGTGTTTGGAAAAAGAGGTACTGTAAAACAGCCGGTCCAGGAAGGAAATCAAATTGCCGTTGGGCGACGCGTAATAAACGGGGCTGCCCACCACCAGGCCGTCCGCCTGTTCAAACAGGGGCGCGGCTTCGTTCACCATGTCGTCAAACACGCATTTTCCCCGTTTCCCGCAGGTGCCGCAGGAAATGCAGCCCCGGATGCTTTGATTGCCCACCTGGAGCAGATGGGTTTCCATGCCCTCCTGGTGAAAAACCCGCGTCATTTCCTCCAAGGCTGTGGCGGTGCAGCCCTTTACGTGGGGGCTGCCGTTGATGATGAGAATACTGGCCATACTCCTGATCCTCCTTCTGTTTTATTGCAGCAAGTCCTCCAGGGTGTCCTCCAGGGAAGCGGGCGTCCAGTGCCCTTCCAGGCAGATAAACGGGGCGGCGTTTTGGATCGTTTCCGCCAGTTTTTCACAAAGCGGCCCGTCCTTTTCCCAGGTAGGGAACACGCCGCCGGCGGCGTCCCCCAAAAAGAGCACGCTTTCCCCCGGCACGAACACCAGGGTGGAATCGTCGGTGTGGGGTGCTTCCGTCCGAATCAGACGGACGGGGCAATTCCCCGCGTCCAGCAGCAGAGAGCCTTCAAATTCCATATCGGCGGGCTGGATGCGGATTGCCCGTCCCCCCGCGTATTCCAGCCGGACGCTTTCGTGGATGGACAGGAACGCTTCCCGGCCCTCCCGGGCAATGCGCTGCCGGAAATCCCGCAAATGCCGGTTGGTGGCCGCGCCGGCGATGGAAAGGCCCTTGATCCTGTGCAGCCCGCAGGTGTGATCCCAATGCCAATGGGTGAGTACCGTCAGGGCGGGCAGGGGCAGGTTTTCCTGTTCCAGCGCCCGGTAAAAGTCCTCCACGTGGGCGTCGGAATGGCCCGCGTCCACCGCCAGGCTCCACTTATCGCCCCGGATATAGCCCAAATTCGGTCGATCCCTCTCCTGTTCAAAAGGATAATACCAAACGCGTTCGGTCAAGCGCTGCAATGCCACGCCGCCCGCCCCCTCTCTCTTTGATCTATTATCGCACAGCCCCGTGAAAATTTCAATATTTTCCAATTGCTCTTTTGTCCCGCATCAGGTATACTGGAAAGGAAGTTTTTATCTTTCCCCCTTTGCATGGAAAGGAGCATCCTCATGAACATCCTGCTGACCGGCGCCCGGGGCTTTGTGGGCGCACGCATCGCCGCCGCAATGCCGGTAATCGCCGCCCCCTCCCTGCGCAATATGACCGAGGACGGCGTCAAGCGCCTGGTGGACGAAACGGAGCCGGAAGCCATCATCCACACGGCGGCCATCTCCGATATCCCCACATGTGAAAAAGACCCTGACGCTTCGTATTTTGCCAATGTGCTGCTTCCAGTCTGGCTGGCGAAAACAGGGGTCAAGGCCGTTCTGTTCAGTACGGATCAGGTGTACGGCGGATGCAAAAGCGAAGGCCCTTATGCCGAAAACGAAACGGCTCCGGCGAACACCTATGCCCGGCATAAGCTGGAAATGGAAAAGCGCGTGCTGGAAATCAACCCCCATGCCGTGCTGCTCCGCGCCACCTGGATGTACGATATGCCCCTGTACGGCACGGCCAACCGGGGCAATTTTCTGGTGCATATGCTGCTGAAACAGGAAGCGGCGTTTTCCGCCGCCCAGCATCGGGCCGTCACCTACGCGCGGGAGGTGGCGCAGTGGACGCAGCGCGCCCTTTCCCTGCCCGGCGGCAGCTACAACTTCGGCAGTGAAAACAGTCTGACCATGCTGGAAACCGCCCATTGGCTGAAAGAACGCTTATATCTGCCCATTACCCTCCGCGACGCCGGGCCGCGCCCGCATCTGTGGATGAACTGCGGCAAAGCAAAGTCCCAGGGAATTCAATTCAGGCATACGGCGGACGGGCTGGAACAGTGCATCCGGGATTATGATTTGGATTTACGGTGAACGCAGGGACGGCGGTCAAGCCGTCCCTTTTTTCTCGTTCAGGTTTTTCCCCAGCAGCACCCGAGTTACTTCGGTCACGCTTTGATGCTTTACGTCTCGGGGGTCAAAATGAACGGCACTGTACACCAGCTGCATCACCGCCCCGGCCCCGAAGGTGCTGATCAGGGTGCCGATGCCCACCGGCCCGCCCAGCAGCCAGCCGATCAGCAGAACGGCGGCCCACAGCAGGATTTCCACCAGTCCGATGGGCAATTTCGGCAGCCGCTTCCCGATGCCCACCAGCAGGGAATCCCGTGGGCCGCAGCACTGGGCGGCTTTCATATAAATCCACATGCCAACCGCCATAAAGGCAAAGCCGGTCAGCATAAACATAATGCCCAGCCACAGATTCCCGTTTTCGGGAAAGGGATTCAGATCGTTGAACATCTGCACCAGGTTGCCCGTCAGCAGGGCGTCGATGATGGTGCCGCAGCCGATCCTTTCATGCAGGAACAGATCGATGATCAGAATAATCACCGCCATCGCCGTCATGGACAGGCCGTAATTCAGCGGCGTGTGGTACGAAATACCCATGCCTAAGCAGTCCCAGGGGGCCAGGCCGATATTGGCATAAATCGTCAAATGCACCCCGAAGGAAAACACCAGCAGCCCGGCCACAATTTGCAGCCATTGCAGGAAAACCGTTTTTCTGCTCATACTTTTTCCATCCATAAGCTTTGATCTTGGGAACAAAAACATTATAGGCGAACAGCGGAAGAAAGGCAAGAAAGCGCTTTTGTCCGCATAGAATGAACGGTGGAAAGACGGCAGATTTTCACAGGTTCGGGCGTGCTCCGGGGAAAAAACAGGGAAAGAACAAACTATTTTTTTGCCGATCGCCGCGCCGCCCTTGCATTTTTGCCGGGAATGTGATAATCTGAACGAGCATCGGCGAAAAGATGCGCTTTAGGATTTCTGAACCTGCAAAAATGAGCTGATTTATCGAAAATTTCCGTCATTTTTGCAGGATAGATGAACGCAAAAATTCATTTTCAGCAAAGCGAGGGTGTGTTGCCATGAAGCCTTATCCGGAGATGACAGTGGAGGAACTGAACATTGAGTTATCACAGCTCAAGGCCCAGTACAAGCGGGTGCAGGCTTTGGGCATGCATCTGGACATGAGCCGGGGCAAGCCCTGCCAGGAGCAGCTGGATCTGTCCATGGGCATGATGGACGTGCTGGATTCTTCCAGCGATTTGACCTGCGAGGACGGCACGGACTGCCGCAATTACGGCCAGCTCACCGGCATCCAGGAAGCCCGGGAGCTGCTGGGCGACATGATGGAAAACAACCCCAAGGACATCATCATTTACGGCAACTCCTCTCTGAACGTGATGTTCGATACCATCAGCCGCGTTTGGACCCACGGCGTCATGGGCAACACCCCCTGGTGCCGCCTGCCGGAAGTGAAATTCCTGTGCCCCGTACCGGGCTATGACCGGCATTTCGCCATCACCGAGTATTTCGGCATCAAAATGGTGCCCGTGCCCATGACGCCCACCGGCCCGAATATGGACATCGTGGAAAAGCTGGTGCGGGAGGATGAAACCATCAAGGGCATCTGGTGCGTGCCCAAGTATTCCAACCCCCAGGGCATTTCCTACAGCGATGAAACCGTGCGCCGCTTTGCCCGGCTGGAACCCGCCGCGCCGGACTTCCGCATTTTCTGGGACAACGCCTACGGCATGCATCACCTGTACGACCATAAGCAGGATTACCTGATCGAAATTTTAGCCGAGTGCAAGCGAGCTGGCAATCCCGATATGGTATATAAATTCGCCTCCACCTCCAAGATCACTTTCCCCGGCAGCGGTATCGCCGCCATCGCCACCAGCCCCAACAATATGGAGGATTTCGTTTCCTACCTGCGCCATCAGACCATCGGCCACGACAAGGTGAACCAGCTGCGCCATGTGCGCTTCTTCAGCGATATCCACGGCATGGTGGAACATATGCGCAAGCACGCCGACATCATCCGCCCCAAATTCGAGGCGGTGGAAGCCACGTTAGAAAAGGATCTGGCGGGCCTGGACGTGGGCACCTGGACCTGCCCCCTGGGCGGCTATTTCATCATGTTCGATTCCCTGCCCGGCTGCGCCAAGGACATCGTGGCCCTGGCGAAAAAAGCGGGTGTTACCATGACCCCCGCCGGTGCCACCTGGCCCTACGGCAAGGACCCCAACGATTCCAACATCCGCATCGCCCCCACCTATCCCTGTCTGTCGGATCTGAAAACCGCCATGGAGATTTTCACCCTCTGCGTGCGCATCGTCAGCGCCAAAAAGCTGCTGGCTGAAAAACAGGCGGCGGCTTGATCAACCGTTCTTTGAAGGATCGGCTTTCCCGGCCGGTCCTTTTTTATCGTTTTTTAACGCCGCTTGCTTCATAAATTGCGCAAATATTTATATTTTTAGAAAAGTGTATAGACGCTTCCGGGTTTTCCGTTGTATAATGCAATCGGATAAAATATACTATTGAATCCGTTCGGAGCATCGCCTTATGAAAACGATTTTGCTTTTGATTCCCCAGGGAGAAACGCGGGATTTGATTTTTCCGCTTCTTTCCGCCTCCTATCGGCTGATTTGCTGCGAGGAGCTTTCCGCGGCATGGGACGCTGTGAACCGTCAAAGCGCGGCGGCGGTCCTTGTGGATTTAGCGCGCGCAAAGGAGCAGGGCTTGGCCCTGGCGGAGCGGATGAAGGATCACGCGCCTTTTTCGGTGATCCCCATCTTGGGCCTCATCCCCGGCCTGCCCACGGAAGAGGACGCCGCCTGCGTTGCCCAGGGCTTTTTTGATCTCATTTCCCTGCCCTGCCCCCGGGAGCTGCTGCTCAAACGGATCGACAGTGCCATCCGGGGGTCGGATTCCATCGGATTTGATGAAATGGAGCAAATGCTTAAGCAATTGCCCTCCAATATTTTTTTAAAGGACGCGGAGGGCCGCTATGTGTTCGCCACCCAGTACTGGCATCATCTGACCAACGCGGACGACCCCGATTGGTCCATTCGCGGCAAAACGGATATGGAGATCCGCAAGGACAAGCAGAACGCCAAAAAAGCCATGGAAGCGGACATGGAGATCCTGCGCACCGGCAAGGGAACCAACTATATCATTGAGGAAAAACAGGACGGTATGGATGAATTTCTGGAACTGATCAAGCGCCCCGTATACGATAAAAACGGCAAGATCAGCGGTATCATCGCCCTGATCAACAACGTGACCGAGCAGCAGCTGCTCAAGCAGGAGCTGGAAAAGCGCACCCAGCTGGACACCCTGACCGAGTTGCTCAACAAGCGTTCCACGGAAAACCACATCCGCATGATGCTGGAGCCTCCGGAAAAGGATTGGCAGTACGGCGCCATGATGATGATCGACGTGGACAACTTCAAGCACGTCAACGATTCTTTGGGCCACGCGGTGGGCGACCGGGTGCTGGCGGAAATCGCCCGTATCCTGCGCACCAATTTCCGGGTGATGGACGTGACGGGGCGCATCGGCGGCGACGAATTTATGGTGTTCCTGCGGGACATCGCGGACGCGGACGCCGCCTGCCTTTCCGCCCAGCGGATTCAGGCCCAGGTACATTCCGCGTTTCAGGAATTGGAGGGCAGCGTTTCCCTGTCCATCGGCATTTCCCTGTATCCCCAGCACGGAACTACCTTCGCCGCCCTCTACCGGGCGGCGGATACCGCCCTGTACGATGTGAAAAAGAATGGAAAAGGCGCTTATAAAATCTATACGGCGGAGTGACTGAACCCCAACGGTTCAGTCGCTGTGAGGAAAAAAGAAAGGCTGCCGCACTTTTCAGTGCGGCAGCCCCACTTTTATTGTTGATGGAATCCTGTGATGAATTCAGCGATTACTTCGCGTTGAAGGTATCGCACAGGGCCTGCCAGGTGGGCATAGCCGCTTCGATCAGTTCAGCGGGAGTGGACCCGGACAGGCTCCACAGCAGGCTGGAGCCGATCACGTCGTTCTGGGTGCCCAGGTACAGCACCTTGTTGGTGCGGCAATGTTCGGGCTCACGCAGCATGGCGTAGGTCTCGTCCACAGCGCGGTCGTCGGTGTAGTTGTACTTGTTGCCGATCCAGGCGTCGTCATCGTCGTAGCCGGGGGCAGGTTCGGTCCACAGGTCATACAGGAAGGCCAGCTTGGCCACGGTTTCCTCATCGTAGACGGCGGGGATCAGGGTGATGTTGTCGCTGACGATGGTCACATAGGTGTATTCTTCGCTGTCAGCGGGGATGGGCCAGGCAACGCAGCCCCAGTCGTCCGCCATATCGGCCATTTCGGAGTTGTCGTTGAAGCCGCCGTAGGTCTGGTATACATAGAAGCCGCAGTAGCCCTGCGTCCAGGCATTCTTGTACCAATCCCAGTTGGAGCCTTCGGGCTGGGGAGCCCAGTACTTGCTCTGGATATCCTTGAACCAGGTCAGGGCTTCCAGGGTCTCGTTGGAGTTCATGGCGGGATAGAGCTTGCCGTTCTCGTCGAAGTCGAAGAAGCAGCCGTTGTTGGAGAACACGCTCAGCACATAGGCGTCGTCGCCGGAGCCCAGCAGGCCCCAGATGTCGTTGATGCCGTCGTTATCGGTGTCCTTGGTGATCTGAGCCAGCATTTCTTCAAAAACAGCCCAGGTCCACTTGTGTTCCGCCTGGAGATCATAGATGGTGTTCCAGTCGATGCCCGCTTCTTCCAGCACGCGCTTGTTGAAGTACAGGCAGCCGCGGGGTTCGCTGTTGCCGGCATACAGGCCGTACAGGGTGCCGCCAACGGTCATGAAATCGATTTCGGCGTCGTTCCACTTATCGGCGGTCAGGTCGATATACTTGGTGCTGATGGGAGAAGCGATGCCGTTGGACACCAGGGAAACCACCTTGCCGGGCTCGATGATGTACATGCGCAGGCTGCCGTCGGGGGTGCCGGTGAAGTTGATCATTTCTTCGGCGCAGGAACCCCAGTCGCCGCCCTGAAGCTGATCGGCTTTCACGTTATAGGCGGCGTTGATCCAATCATGGAAAGCGTAAGTAGCAAGCTGCTGCTCGGAAGGGTTGGCAACCTTATAGGAATCGCCAGACCAATAGTCCAGAATCAGCACTTCCGCGCCGCCGAAATCAATGCCGGGCACGACTTCGGGATAGCCTTCCGGCACTTCGGCCAGCGCCGCGCAGCAAGCGCACAGCATCATGGCGGAGAGCAACAGAGCAACCAGTTTCTTCATGGGTTATTCCTCCTTTAAAATTCCTGTACGCAGACACGCGTACAATTCTCAGCAAAAACAGTATACACCGAATCGCGCGGAAATGCAAGCAAGATTTGAGAGGTTTCTTCTGAACCGTTGCGCAATCCCTGCGCAAAATTTGAGAAAACAAATCCGGGGGCCGAAGCGTGCCGCCCGCGGCGGTTTTTCTTCGGCCACCGGTGTGCCATGGCCGGTTTTTTACTCCTTGGAACCGCTCATGGCGATGCTTTCTACGAAGGTGCGCTGGGTGAAGATGTACAGGATGATCAGCGGCACACTGCAGATGAGCACGCCCACGAAGATCAGCTGCTGCTGGCGGGCGTTGGGCACCACCACGGCCGCGTCGGAGCCGTTATTGAAGTAACGGCTCATGCGGGACACGATGGAGGACAGCTGAACGGAATAGATGGAATAGCTGGACAGGAAGTTGCGGCTGTAGAACAGGTCGGTCCACTGCCAGACGAAGGAGAACAGGAAGCAGCTTGCGATGGTGGGCAGGGCGTCGGGCAGCATGATCTTGACGAAGGTGTGCATGGTGTTGCAGCCGTCCACATAGGCCGCTTCCTCCAGGGACTTGGGAATGCCCTTGAAGTACTGGCGCAGCATGTAGATGTACAGGCCGTCCTTCAAACCCATGCAGGTGAGGCTCATGAGCACATAGGGCACCGCGGACGTGCGCAGATTGATGGGAGCGCCCGTGAGCGCCTTGAAGATACCGAAGATATCGAAGGCGGCGAACTGCACATACAGGGAGGTCTGGATGGTCTGGGGCGGCACGATGATCAGAAGCACCACGCAGGCGAACCAGAACTTTTTCAGCGGGAAGCTGTACCGGGCGAAGCCATAGCCCACCAGGGTGCAGGCCACCACCTGACACAGGGACACCAGCAGGGATGTCCACAGGGTATTGATGAGGGATTTGGGCAGGTTGGTCAGGTCGCCCACGATCCTGTAGTTATCCAGCGTCACGTTCCGGGGCAGCAGCACGATGGTGGAATCGTACAGGTCGCTTTCCACCATGAGGCTGGTGGAAAACCGGATGAGCAGGGGCTGGATGATCATGAAGCACAGGCCGAAGAGCAGCAGGGCGCGCCCGATGGAAATGCTGTACTTTTTGATGTTGGATTTGATCACGTATTTTGTGTCGCGCTTTTTCACGCGCACGGTGGCGGCAGGGTCAGTCTTCATAGTAATGCACCCCCCTGTTGATGATAATGGCGGCGATACCGATGAAGAGGATGGCCACCCCGAAGTAGATCCAGCTCATAGCCGAGGCCATGCCGAAATCCATTTGCTGGCCGTACATGATGGTGTTGATGCGCTCCATCACCCGGTTGTCGTTCTTCATAAAGAAGTCGATGATGGTGTAGATGGTGTTCACCAGCAGCAGGGGGCTGACCATGGGGAAGGTGATTTTCCAGAAAGCTTCCCAGGCGGAGCAGCCCTCCACGTCCGCCGCCTCGTACAGGGACGGGGAAATGGCCTGCAGGCCGGAAAGGAACACGATGATCTGGATGCCGCTGGCCATCACGATGTCGTAAATGGCGTCGATCATCTGGAACAGCACGTCGAACACCCCGCTGCCGATGCCGGACACGGAAAGCAGGTTCTGCAAGGCGGCGGATATGTTCACGCCTGAGGATTGGCCCACGGCTTCCGCCATGCCGGCCATCATATCGTAGAACTCATTCTGCCTTTCGATGCCGGCCAGCACGCCGGAGGACAGGATCACCGGCAGGAAGAAGATGGCGCGGGCCAGGGTGCGGCCCTTGAAATTCTGGTTCAGGATCACGGCGATCACGAAGGACATGACGATGGTGGCCACCGCGTTCACGCCCATGCGGCTGATTTCCTCCACCAGATACTGGTTGAAGTAGGGGTCCACGCCCATGGCATTCTGGTAGTTCCGGAAAGCGACGAAGGTTTTTTCATAGCCCTGGCCGGGGATCAGCTTCACGCTGCTGAAGCTGAAAATCACGGATTCCGCCATGGGTTTGAGCATGAACACCAGGAAGCCGATGATGAAGGGCAGGATGAACATGACGCCCTGGCGGGCCTGACGGGAACGCATGGTTCCGTAAACCTTGCTGCCGGGAATGAAGGTGAGGACCGACTCGGAAAAGCTCCAGCGATCCCGATCATTCTTTTTGTTTTTGCTCATTCCCTCTCACCCCCTTCCACAACGTAGCCGCGGGCCGGAATCAGCACGCCGTCCGCCTGATAATCCTCCGCGCCGTAATTGACGTACACTTTCGTTCCGTTTTCATACACGGTGAGCCTGATATCGGTGTCCACCGTCTGGTGATCGGTGATGCGCAGGCTGTTCAGCCCCTTCAGATCGGCCTGACAGGCGGCGATGATTGCGGCCGCGGTTTCCTTCCAGGCGTCGTAGGAAGCGCCGTAGTAGGTGGTGTAGAAGCTGTCCTGCAGCACCCAGCCGCTTTCCGCCATGAAAGTGAAGTTCAGGCCAGCGCCGTATTCCATGCAGCGCAGCAGATCGGTGCGCCAGTCATTGGCCAGGTTGATGGGCTTGCCGGTATAGTTCACCGCGCCGTGAATGGCGATCTGGTAGAAGGGCACCGAAGCGTCCAGGATGGAGTATTCCACGCCGTCCAGGTCCATGTCCGTAATCAGGTCGGCGTAGGGCATGGCGTAGTCGTAGCCCTCCTTGATCATGACGGCTTCCCCGGCGGCCCGGGCCTGCTTCAGGGAATCGATGTTCATCTGCTTCACCTGCTCGCGGGTGACCATATCGTTGACGTAGTAATCGGCGCTGAGCAGGTTGCCGATGTCCCGGAAAGCCACGCCGTAGACCTTCTTGGCCGCCAGGGTGGCGATCAGGTTATCGGTGCACTTCTGGGCGTACTTGGGCTGCACCAGATAGAAGGCGTCCTGGTCCTCGTCCGCCTTGTAGATGATGGGGGAATAGGGAATGATGGACACCTGTTCGCGGGTGGTATAGCGGGCGGCGTCCCGGAAGGGGATGAAGCCCTCCAGCAGTCCGCTGTCATAGGCGAAGCAGGAAATGCCGTCGAAGTACAGGTTCACGCCGATATTTTTCGCGTCGTTGATCAGCGTTTCCATGCCCTTGTCCCCGCCCAGCTCGCTGAGCACACGCACGGAGGTGAGCACTTTCTGGTTCACGCCGCCGTTGCTCCAGCCGGTGACGCGCACGCTCAGGTTCTTCACGTCGCTCCGTTTCAGTTCGCGGATGATGTCCGTGGCCTGGGCGAAGGTGGTGGTAGACACCACGGAATCCACCGGCATGCCGAACTTTACCACTTTTTTGTCAATGGCCCCGATCAGCTCCACGGACACGGGCAGATCGGCGTCCAGGGCGGCGTTTTTCAGTTCGGGATAGGTTTCCCGCAGATAATCGCCGTAGGCGCTGGCCATATCCGCATAGCTGCCGCTGTCAACGAAGCGGTAGCGCTGGCGCACGGTGTCGGAAGGAATCTGCTTTTCAAACATGTACACCTTGGAGCCCGTTTTATCGGATACGTTGTACTGGTCCCCGTGGAGTACGGTATAGCGGGCGCAGACCCAGTTGAAGCTGTTGTAGCGCATGGAAATGTCGGCTAAGATGCCGCCGTAGGAGGAAGCGCCTTCCATGATGCAGATGAAGGAGCCGCCGTTCTTCGCCATGCCGAAGACGGGGAAGGTGTTCTTGGTTTCGTTGACCACTTCGCTGCGGTAGGTGGCATAGTCCCAGCCGTACATATTGGCGTAGTAGCTGTTCTGGGACAGCTTGCCGTTGTTGAAGTTGATCAGCGCGCCGCCGCCCTCGGGCACGAACATGAAGCCTTCGTCGCTTGCGCCCGCCGCGCCGAACATGGGCAGCACGGTCAGGGTGGTGATGGGGAAGCTGCTGCGGTAGCGGATCTCATCGTAGGGCACTTCCACCACCAAATCGGCGCCCTCCAGCCGGTAGCGCAGGGTCACGTTGAACACCGGTTTCTGGCTGGCGGAAGCGGAGGCGATCAACTGCTGATCCAGATCGAATTCCTCCTGATTGTAGCCCACCTGCACGAAATAGTCGGAAACGCTTTGATAATCCGCCTTTTTCGAGGTGTCCAGCACTCGGATCGTCTGCTCCGCCGCGATGGGATACTGGGCCAATATGGCTTCCCTGTCGGCGTCGGATTTGGTGGCCAGCGTCTCGGGGGAGTATACGCTGTATAAGTTGCCCACCTTGCTGTTGATCTTGGACTTGCTCAGGCCCAGCTGTTCCTTCATCCGCTCGGTGTACATCTGGAACCTTTCGTCGGTGATGGCGTAGGGCATCATGTACACCTTGCTGATATCGCCGATGGAATACACCACGTCCACAGAATCGGCGGTGACGTTTTCGATGGTGTAGTTGCCGTTCATAATGGAACGCTGGTAGTTGTTGTAGCTGATGTTGGTGGTGCCCTTGTCCTTATCGGTGTAGGTCATGAGCAGGGTAGATTGCAGGGCGTACAGGTTGGCCTGGCTGCTCTTGGCTACGGCGTCGTTGGCCGCGCCTTCCGGATTGGACAGCCATTCGCGGCCATTTGCCTTTTCCGTCAGCTTGAATTGGGTGGTCGTGGGATCCAGCTCAAACCGGAGCGCGTCGTTTTCCAGCACGACGGCGTCCTTTCCGCCTTCATAGTAGGATACCTCGGGCAGCTGGGTCACCTGCTCCTCCTTCTGGGAATAGAGGGGAATGCCCACGAAGTATACCAGACAGAACAGCAGGACGGCCGTGATCAGCCAGGGAATCAGCCGGCGGAGGATGGATTTCTTTTTCATATCTGCATCCCCTCCTTAGTATAGCCTGAACGCGACTTCCCGGTACAGGGTCACGAAGAAGCCCACCGCGTCGCTCAAAAGGCTGAAGAAAACCAGGATCAGGAACAGGATCACCATCGCGCCGAAAATGGTGGCGAACAGGAAGATCAGGTTCTTGCCCGGGGAATAATCGTGCACCTGCATCAGGCCCACGAAAGCCAGGAACACGCACCAGACCACCGATACGCTGGCCAGCACGGAATAGTACGCCGCCTCGTCGAAGGAGATCATATGGCTGATGAGGATCAGGGGCAGCTGGATCAGCACATAGGGCACCAGCGCGTAGCACATGGCCATATAAATATCCTTGAACCGGCCCTTGCCGTCGAACAGCGTGGACAGGGCCCAGTTGCTCAGGCACAGGATCAGGAACGGCAGCAGCAGCGATCCGCACTGCTCGTAAATGTTGATGTACTGCAGGGGCGCGGTGATGAACTGGAAGTTGGTCAGCATCAGCCGCATCACGTAGGTGAGCAGGAACAGGAACAGCCAGGTATGGGCGGCCAGCAGGCTGCCCCGCTTTTCATGCACCAGATCCCAGAAGCCGTCGAAGGGATGGAGAATCACGTAGGTGCCATATTTGAGGGTGGCCAGATACCGGCGCCAGCCCTCTCCCCTTACGCTCTGGGCGGACACGTTATCGAACGACTTTGCTGCGTTCATACGCTTCCACCTCCCATTTCATTTTCTTCACGCTGCCGACGGCCAGGGGGATGATCAGCAGACAGGCTACGCCCGCCACGATCCAGCCGATGTTCTGTTCCACCAGGATCTTGCGGTAATAGCGGTAGGCACGGCCGTAGTTTTCCCGGTCGTGGGCCATTTTGAAGTACTCCATGGCCTCGCCGTACTGCTCCTGCCGCATCAGCGCCCGGCCGATGCCGATAAAGGCTAAGTTGTAGTTGGCGTTCAGCTTCAGCACCTCGCGCCAGGTATCGGCGCTGCCGTCGTAATCGCCCTTCAAGTACTGGTTGCTGGCCTGATAGATCAGGTTTCCGTACTCGGTGGGGGTGAACACGGTGATGCTGGCTTCGTTTTCGTCCAGGCAGATGAGATCGGTGCCCATATGCTCCAGGGAAACGGCGGAAAGGAACGCGCCCTCGCTGTTGCCCTTGTTGCCGAAGGCCCACAGCATGATGCCCTGGGGATCGTAGCCGAACAGGCGGCCTCTGGTGCGGTCAAAGGCGATATAAATATCGTTGTCCAGCACCGTGATATCCTTGAACTTGGAGGGGCCGTAATCCTGGCTCTGCTCCGCCCAGATCAGATCGCCGATGGGGGGATACCGGTCGTTTTTGATCAGAATATCGCTGCCGATGGCGTTCAGGCGGCGGATGGGCTTGGCGTTGTCGTACAGCAGATCGTATTCGCTGAACACGATGTTGGTGGCGTAGATGAAGCCGTCTTTATCGATGTAAATATTCTCGTATTCAGTGGGTACGAAGGACGCCTGCTGCGCGCGCTGTTCCTTGGTGGTGAAGAAGGTTTTCCAGATGTATTCCCACATATCGTACGTCACCGTGTTCGCGCCGATGAAGCCGGTGAAGGTGCCGTTCGCCTCAAACTTCACCAGACCCTTGTTCACGTTGGTAGCCAGCACGAACACGCGGCCCACGGAGTCGGTCACGATCTTGCTGGGCAGGAAGCTGAGCTTCTGGTCAAAGGTGGAATCCGAGGGCTTTAAGAAGGACTGGATATAGTTCAGGTCCTTATCCGCCTTGATCACCCGGTTATTGTTGGTATCGGCAACATAGATATTGCCCTCTTTGTCGATGGAAACGTCGCTGGGGGTGTTGAAGGTCTCCGGGGACGCGCCTGTGATGCGGTCAATAACGCGGACCAGGGCAAAGCTCTTTCCCTCCCGGCGAAGCTGCAACACGCGGTTGTTGCCCGTATCGCACACATACAGGTCGTTTCCGCTGACGTACAGGCTCTGGGGGCGGCGCATGAAGGTTTCCAGCCCTAAGGTGGCGCTGTAAATCACCTGATCCACCCGGTAAGCGTCCGGGGATTCCCTTAGGCCTCCCCAATAATCGTAATTGTAGGTATACGTGCTGGAAACGCCGTCGTCCGCCAGGGCGCAGCCCAGAGGCAGCGCCAAAGTGAAAACGGTAAGCATCGCCAGCAGCCGGATCATTCTTTTCACTGTTTTTCTCCCTCCCATCTTATCGTTCAGGATCACCGTCAATCCTTCAGACCAGAGCTGGACATGGTTTCCACGATCTGGCCCTGGAAGAGGATGAAAATCGTGATTGGCACGAGCATCACTACCACGGTAACCGCCGCGGCCTGGCCCGTGCGGGCAATGCCGCCGGCCTGAATCTGCTGCAATGCGTATACCAGGGTCTTCTTGGATTCGGTGCGGATCACCGTGGCCGCGTTGGTGTTCCACAGGCTCTGCACAGAGAAGATGCTGATGGTCAGCCACGCGGGCTTTACGTTGGGCATGACGATGGACCAGAAGATGCGCATTTCCCCCGCGCCGTCCAGGTGCGCCGCCTCGATCAGGGAATTGGGCAGGCTCTCCATGAACTGCTTCATCAGGAACAGGCCGATGGGCGCGGCGAAAGCGGGCAGGATCACGGCAAAGTAGGTATCGATGATGCCCATCTTGCTCATTATGACGAAGTTGGGGATGCCCGTTACGTAACCGGTGAACATCAGGGCGGTGACGACGATTTTGAAGAAGCCTTTCCCGCCGGGGAAATCATACTTCGACAGCACGAACGCCGCCATGGACGCGATCAGCACATGGCCGAAGGTGCCCACGAAGGTGATGAACACGGTGTTGATCAGATACCGGGAGAAGGGCACCCAGCTCTGGCCCATGGTCACGATCAGGTCGCTGAAGTTATCGAAGGTGGGATGATCGGGAAACACCTTGGGCGGGAACCGGAACAGCTCGTCCAGGGGTTTCAGGGACGCGGCGATGGAGAACACCATGGGGAACGCCATGGCCACGGCGATGATGAACAGCAGGGTGTAGATGCCCAAATCGCCCCAGAAACTGCGGTTGGGCTTGCGGCGTTTGGGCTGGAGCAGGGTGATGAAAGCAAAGAAGCCGTAGACCACCAGGACCGCGATGGCGACGACCCGGATCAAAAGCATGATGGACGACCAGCTGTTCAGCTTGGTCAGATCGTCCGCCGTCACATCGGCCGCGCCCTCCAGCACGGCGTCGGTGCCCTTGCCTAAGAACAGGATCAGGGAACGGGAATTGGTTTTCAAATCCACGTTGGCGCTTTCAATGGCGTTAAACAGGAAACTGGAATAAACCAGCAGACCCGCCAGGATCGCCAGGATGATCAGGGAAATGATGGCGAACTTTTTCTTGTTCAGCTTCGGCTTTTCTTCCTCGATCTCGCCGCGGAGCTGCGCCAAATAATGCAGCTGCGCCGCCCGGGACTGGGTTTTGGGCTGCTCGATTTTTGTAATCGGTTTCTTCTTCGTGCTCATGTGCCCACCTTCCTCAGCGCAGACTGGATCGCTTTGTTGCAAAGGAGCATGATCAGGAACAGCACCGTCGCGATGGCGGAGGCGTAACCCATTTCAAACCGGGAGAAGCCATAGTCGAACAGGTGCGTAACGATGGTGCGGGCGGCGTAGTCCGTGCTGGGGTAGCCCGCCAGGGCCCGGGGCACGTCGCTGACGTTGAACGCGCCGGTGATGGACATGACCGCGCCGAACAGCAGCATGGGCTTCATGCTGGGCAGGGTGATGAAGTACAGCTCCTGCCAGCGGTTGCGGATGCCGTCCACATAGCCCGCCTCGTACATGCTGCGGTCCACGCCCTGAAGGCCGGCCACGAAGGACAGGAAGCCGGAACCCATGCTCATCCACAGGCTTACGATGATGACCACCGGCAGGATATACCGCGGGTCCAGCAGCCACAGATACGGCGCGTCGATCAGGCCGAACTGCAGCAGGATGGAGTTGAGGTAGCCGTAGGCGTCACCGCGGAAAATGATGCTGAATACCGCGTAAGCGCCGCCCGCGATGGACGGGGCGTAGAACACCACCACGGCGATGGTGCGCAGCCAGCGGGGCAGTTCGTTAATGAACCAGGCGAACAGGAAGGAAAGGATGTAGCCCACAGGGCCGATGATCACGGCGATGACGAAGGTGTTCTTTACCGCCGTCAGGAATACCTCGTCCTGCAGGACCAGGTTGATGTAGTTCTGGAAACCGATGAAGCGGGCGGGTTCCAGGATGTTGTAGTAGGTAAAGCTGTAATAAATGGAAGTGAGGATGGGCAGGATGATGAACGTGGTGAACAGCACCGCGTAGGGCAGCAGGAACAGATAGCATACCTTCATCCGCTTGGCCTTTTCCCAGTTATAGTGCAGGCTTTCCCGTTTCATGTTCCAGTATTTGCCGAAAACAGACTGCATGCGGTTTTCCTCCTTTCTCCTCTCATTCGTACAGCGGCAGGTTGAATTCCCTGCGCTTGACCTTGATTTCCTCGTTGATGGTGCGGGCGTAGGTCAGCAGCGTTTCACGGGCGTCTTCCTTGTTGTTGATCACGCGGCGGATGGCGTTGGTCATATGGCGGGTGGTGGAATAGCCGCCGGCGATTTCCCTGAAGCCCACCGTATGGGACATCTGCTCCTTGAGCACGGCCAGCTGGTCGGCGCTCCAGGCCAGCTGCTCCAGCGCCTCGGTGTTGGCGGTGGTATAGCGGGCGGAGGAGCCCAGCACGCTTTCGATTTCCCGGCCGAAGCGCACCTGGGTTTCGGTGCTCACCCACCATTTGAGGAATTCCCAGCTGTTGTTCTTCACGCTCACATTATCCGTGGCGATCATCATGCAGCACACGCCGGAACAATGCACGGAATTGTCCACCGTTCCGTCCGCCTGCAGGGTGCCGGGGAAGGCGGCGAAATCCCACAGGTTGCGGATTTCCGGCGCGGACACCGACAGGGTGTTGAACTGGCTGTAGGTCGCCAGACCGATGGGCATTTCGCCGGAACGGAAGCGGCTGACGAAGTCGTACACCGTGGGCAGGCCGTAGTCGTTATACAGAGAGGTGTACAGCTTGAAAGCCGTCACGCCGTTTTCGCTGTCGATCATGGTGCGCATGGCCTGATCGTCGTAAATCGTGCCGCCGTTCTGATAGATGAGAGAATTGAGGATGGACATGTCCACAGTGGTAATGTCCGGGTAGGGGATGCCCACGGACAGGTTGTTGCCCTGGATGGTGGGCAGCAGGGCGATCAGGTCATCCCAGGTTTTGGGCACCTGGAGGCCCAGCTCGTCCAGCACGTCCTGGCGGTAGAACAGCACGGAGAAGTCCTGGGTCTCCGGCAGGGCGTACACGCCGCCGTTATAGCGCATGGAGGTCAGGGCGCTTTCATAGAAGGGCTTTACCACTTGGTCGAAGTCCGAGAACTGGGTCAGGTCCTCCACGGCGTTGCGCATGGCGTAGTTGACCGGGAACCAGCTGCCCACGGAAAGCACCACGTCCGGCCCGTTGCCCGCCACCACGGCGGTAAGCAGCGTGTCGGCCACCACCAGTTTCACGTTGACCCGGATGCCGGTGGCGGGGGTGAAGCTGTCATCCACCATGGTTTTGAGCACCGTGCTCTGGTCGCGGCCGGTGGTGATCCATACCTCGATCAGTTTGTCGGCGTTTTCGCCGTTTTCTTCGTAGGTATCGCCCAGCGCGTTGTAATCCACAAAGTAGGAAGCCACGGCGGAGCGGATCTCATGGGCCGTCTGTTCAAAGAACCCTTCCTTCACTTTAGGCAGGGCGGCGTTTTCACCGCTGATCACCAGCAGATCCACATCCAGCTTTGTTTCGCCCATATTCTGCATGGCGGTGCCTAAGCTGGTGATGTTGTCCTTAAAGTTGGTGAAGGACTGGGTGATGCGCTCGGTGTGGGCCACGAAGTTTTCCAGCTGCACGGCCAGGGTCTGGGCCACGGCCACGCGGTCGCTCTTCTGGCCGGTGATGGCCACGGTGTCGTCCACCAGCTTGTACAGGCGCTTGCTTTCAAGGCTCATGGCCTCGATCACTTCGGGATACACCTTTTCCAGGCTGTAATCGCGGAAGCGGTCGGGGTTGGGGCCGGTGAGCACCAGGATCTTGCGGTAGATCAGGTTCAGCCGGTAAATGCTGTCCTCCATCTCCTGCAGCACCTTGCCCATATCGCCCAGGGTGGCTTCCATGCGGATGGTGTGGCTGCCCTTGGTCAGGTAGAAGCGATAGGGGGTTCCCTTATCGTCCGAAAGGGTGCGCATGTTCCAGGCGGTATTATAATCGAAAGCCACGTTGCTCATGGCGTCGAACAGGATCTCGCCGTCCACATACACCATGCGGCTGGAAATCGCGCCGCGCTGATACGCCTGACGGCCCTTGATGGACAGGTTGTAATAGCCGTCCTCCGGCACGTCCACCTGCCATTCGATCCACTGGCCCGCGTTGTTCCAGGGATCGCCGCCGATGTAGTTGAGCACGGTGTTTTTCACGCTGTACGGCTCGGTGGCCGGGGAGGACCGGTCATACCGGGCATACAGGGAAGGCGAGGAGCGCAGGGTGCTGCTTTCGCCCTGCACCGTGACCTGCCAGTTTTTCGCGCTTTCTGACATGGAAACCTCCGGCTGGGCGGCGGCATACTCCTCGTATGTGGCGAACACCTGCACGGGCGTCAGGGTGATGGAGCCGATAACCATGGGTTCGTTCACCGCTTTGAGGGACAGGGTGTTTTCCCCCGCTTCAAAGTAGAACCTGTACGGCTCGGCCGCGTAGCCCATATCGTCCTTGCACCGCACGCGCTGCCAGCCGAACACCTCCACCTGGGTGGGGCGGATGTCGTTGCCCTGGTTGTCCTGGCGAACGGCGGCCCCGTCCTGCCACATACGGGTGAAGCACAAGGAGCGCGCCCCCGAGAAAGGAAGCTCGCCGTTGATATACAGTTCGCGCTCGATATCCACCCCGCGGGAGGCGGTGGTCAAATAATCCAGCTGGATGTTGTACATACCGGCCTGCTCCACGTTCACCTTCCAGGTAACGTAGGAACCGTCCGGCGTGTACACGCAGGAAACGCCGTTTTCCTCCCGCAGCTCGGCGTCGCCTTCAAAGGCCGTAATATCGATCACGGCCTCAGCGCTGCCGCTGACGGCGTCCTTGTGGGCCTGGAGGTAATTGGCGTAAGTGTCCTCCCGCCCCATGCCGGACACATCGGCGGTCAGATCCACGCCTTCGTACTTCTCGTGGAAATCCTGCGTTCCGCCGCCGAGCAGAACGATCGCCGCGATGACCGCGGCAAGGCACAGAATCCCGATCAGCCAGCCAAATCCTTTCTTTCGCATAGGCACCTCTCTCCTGTCAGATTCGTCCATTTGTAATGGCCGTCTTCCATTTCCTGTTTTCTCTGTTTCTTTCCAATAGTCAGCCGCGCTTCCGGGATGACGCAAAGCCGGAAGCGGACGGTTATTCTGCTCAATATGGAATGAAATACAGAAAACATGTGGGCTTCCGCCGAAACCCGCGATAAAAGGGCAAACCCGGTACAGAAATGCGCAAATTCTCCTTTCTTGCACACCTTCTGCCATATTCCTGTCCATTATACTGTGACAATTGGCCGATGTCAACCAAGAAAAAGCAATGAAACCGCTTTTTATTCGTTTTTTTATGCTCAGTCTTTGCCGCGGTTTTTGCGGCGCTGTGGAGCGTCACCTTTCCCCCGCCCCCGCATAAAATAGGACTGTAAACCAGGAAAGGGGTGGATCATATGTCCGAAACGCAGACCAATTGCGCTTATCGTTACACCGTCCGTCGGGGAGACAGCTTTTATCTCATCGCTCAGCGCACCGGCGTGCAGCTGCGGGACCTGCTGGAAGCCAATCCCGATATTCCTCCCGCCCGTCTGACCGTGGGGGACGTACTGTGCATTCCCTATTGCAGCACCGCCGATACGCCCGCTGCCGACCAGCCCGATCAGGGCGGAGGCAATACCGACTGCGGAAACAACGGCGGCGAAAATGACAATGGCGGGCATACCGACGGCGGCAGCGGCTACGTCTGCCCCGCCAACCGCCGCGCCGTGGTGCAGGAGGGACAAACCGCCAGCGATCTGCAACTGCGCTACAATCTAAGCTACCATACCCTGAAAACGGCCAACGCCGATAAGGATCTGGACAGCCTGAACGGCGGCGATGTCATTTGCGTTCCCGAAAGCAACATCGCCTGTCCCCTGCCCGCCAGCGTGGTGCTGGGCGACAGCGACACCCTGGAAACCATCGCCACGCAGTACAACGTACCCATCGCCTCCCTGCTGCGGGTCAACCCCTGCCTGGCGCCGGAGGACTTTACCGCGGGCGTTACAGTCCGCCTGCCCGACTAAACGGAAAGGGAGGGCCGCTGCCGGGCGGCTCTCCCCCTTTTGATTCATGCGAGTTGAGAGTTAAAAGTTGAGAGTTGAGATGAATAGTCGACGGCGTTTCCTCTTGGCTGACTATATAAATCTCAACTCTCCGCTCTCAGCTCTCCACTCTTTTTCTGATTAATAGTATCCATCCAGCTTAACAGTTACTGTCCCTTCAGGTACGCCACATATTCCTCCAGGCAGTAGTCCAAATCCCGCATGGCCTGGGCGTGCTCCACGCCCACATAGCGGATATGCCATTCCTCGCCGGTGATGCCGGTGATTTCGTCCTTTTCGTCGGTATAGCGCATGATAAAGCCGTAATCCCAGCAATGCCGCTTGAGCCAGACATACTGGGCGGTATCCGAAAAGTACTGGCCAGGCACATTCAGATCGAAAGCCAGACCGGTATGATGCTCGCTGGCCCCCGGATCGGCCACCTCCCGCCGGGTGATGCTCAAAGCCTGGGCATGGGTGTTTCCAGCTTCCTCATAGGACTTCACCCGGTTGTTGAAAATCTTCTGCTGATCGGCCACCGTGCGGTAGGCTTCCCGCAGCTTCCAGGGAGAAACGCCGTCTTTTTCAGCGGCCCGGATCATGGCGATCAGGGCTTCCACCGCCTCCCCCACCGCCTGGATGCTGTCCTTTTCATAGGTCATCAGGCCGCCCGCCCGATCCTTTACGGTGACCAGGTTGGCGGGCTCAAAGCTGGCGGGCAGGGGATTCCATTTGTTCACCAGCAGGGGGATATCCCCCGCCAGGACGTCCACCGGGGCGGGCTTGTCCACAGCGCTGTCAGAATACAGGACGTTCAGGGTTTTCGCGCCTACCACGCCGTCCGCCTCCAGGCCGTTCACTTCCTGGAACGCCTGCACCGCCGCCTTGGTGCCGCTGCCAAAATCCCCGTCGATCTTTCCAGTATAATAGCCCAAGGTCTGCAATCGTTCCTGAATGCCCTTGACCGCTTCTCCCTGCGTCCCGGACTTGAGCACGCCCGGGGTAGCCGTGGGCGCGGGAGTGGGCGCCAAAGTGGGAACGGGCGTAGGCGTTGGCGTAACGCGGTTGGGATCGGGGGTCACGCTGATGGGCAGCACTGTGGGGGAAGGCGTGGGCGTGACCGCCGCCTCGGCGTTATACACGTTCCAGGTGTTCATGGCAGTGGCTCCCACGGCCACCAGGGCAGTCAGCAGCAGCCCGCAGAGCACCGCGAACAGGTAAGGAGAACGATTCTTTCTTTTCTTCGGTGGACGGCGATTTTGCATGAGGACCTCCTATACTTCTTCCATTCCCGCGATTTTCAGCATTTCCCCCCGCAGGTAATCGCACAGCCGTTCCTTTTCCTCGTTGGCGGGAACGTCCGGGTTATAGCGGGTGGGGGTGCCGAAGGTAATGGTGCGTTTGTGCTTATCGGCGTACAGGGGCACAAACAGGGGGCATTTGCCCGTTTTGTTGTAATATAACTGGCCGATCATGGTAAAGCCGGTGAAAAACTCGCCCACGCCCTCCCGGGCGTATTTATGATCGGCGGAGGTATCGGCGTTTTCCGGGAAAATCAGGATGTTGTCCCCCGCCTGCATGGCCGTTACGGTTTCCCGGAAGGTCTGCATCAATCCCCGGGGGTTATCGTGGTACACCGGGATGCTGTCCAGGGATTTCATCACCCAGGCAATAAAGGGCGCGCCGATTTTCCGCATGATCCAGTCCAGCATCTTCCGCCAGGGGCCTTTTACTTTCTGGAACGCGCCGTTCATGGAGCGGTCGGCAATGATGTTCACATCGGTGATTTCATACGTCACCCAGGTGCGGAAGAAAAACGGGATGTACAGCGTAGCCACCACCGGGCCGTAAATTTCCCCGTGGTTGCACACGAACACGCAGGGCGTATCCTCGTCCAGCCTGACCTTTTCCTTGCCCCTGATCTTGTGATAGCACAGGGGCCAGAGCGTGAGGATGACGGCCTTGATGCCGTAGCGCTTCAGGCTTCTTTTTACCACCACGGCTTCCAGCTGGTCGTGGAGCGGGGCGTTTTCCCGGCCCTCCTGCTGCAAGGCCGTATACCGGCGCAGCTTCTCCAGGTGCTGCCGGGTGAGAGGAAAGCGCAAGGCAAACAGGATCGCCGCCCCCACCAGGAGCAGGGCGGGCAGGGTGAGCAGGGGACTGAAGGACCGGAAGGCCGCGTCCCATTCGTTGGGAAAGTCCGTAGCGGTGAAAATGCTGATGAGGGTCAGCCCCGCCAGGGCCACCATCTGTCCCAAAAGGGCGGCGAATTCAAACCGTGCCTGCTGGGCAAGATCCACCGCCCCGCCCAGATCATGGCCCGTGGCGAAGGCCGCCACCCGGCGCATATCCTGTTCCAGCCACGCGAGCACCCGCACGCAGGCCGTGGCCCCCGCGGTGCACAGCGCCAGGGAAACATAAGCGTCCACCGACCCCGGCGCGTCCAGGGAATTGATAAACAGCACCAGCCCGTACAGCCATAGGACCAGCCCGATCATCAGCAGGAAATTGGGGTCCGTATTCTTTTTCAGGCTCCGGCGCAGCAGATTGTCCGCCACCGCGCTTGCGCCGTAAGTGCACAGCAGGGCGATGCCCATGCACAAAATCAGGGCCTTTGCGGTCAGGGCGATATAGGTATAGCTCATCACCTGGGTGATCTGCAGCGCCGCGGCCACCACCAGCATGACATTCTGGAACATGCGGTAGGCGTGTGCCTCGCGCAGGGCGGCGATTCCCTGCTTGTCCTCGTCGGTCAGGGCGCGCGTCCTGCCGCGCATGCGCTCCAGGGGGAAGGATTCCAAAATGCCGCTCACCGCGTAGCCCCCCAGCAGCGCCCATACCGCGTTCCGGCTCATGGGGCTGAGCAGCAGCATGAGCAGCAGCGGCGGCAGGAACAGCGCCTGCACCCCCGCGACACGCAGCAGGATATTCATGGTTTTTTTGTTGGCGATCAGGGCGCGTTCCAGCACGTACCGGGTGAGGCCCGGCCGCAGCAGCATGCACAGCACGATGCCGCCCAGCCGCCAGAAATCAGGGTTGCTCAAAGCAATGGGATATACCGTGATCAAAGCCAGCAGCAGCACCGCCAGCACGATCAAAAGCGCCGTACCCAGCCGGCGCATGGTTTTGGATACGATGCCTTCCTGGCTGGGCCGCCGCAGGTCGCCGAATAAAAGGGCGCACTGGCCCGTCAAATACAAAGCGCCGCCCATGATGGGCATGTTCAGCATCACGTTGGACGCCAGCATGCAGTAAAGACAGGAATACAGGGTGCCAATGGTCATAAAGCCGCGCACGGCGTTGTCCGCTTGTTTCTCTTGCCGCAAAATCGCAGCCTCCTCTCTGTATACGTTTCCATTGTACCGCGAAACCCCAAAAATCGCAAGTAAAAAACAGCGCCGCGCGGCGCTGCTTAGTGTTGCTGGGGGAAACCGCTCTTTGGAGGCCAAAGAGCGGTTTCCCCCAGACCCCCTTCCGAGAAAGCCGCTAAGAAAGCAGCTCTTCCTATTTCCCGACGACCGGCGTCCAATACGCCTGCTGGTAAATGTCGGTGATCCGGTAGGTGACCAGGGCCTTGCTCTTGTCAGGCAGGTACACATTGCTCACCTTGAGTTCCCCGTCCACGGTGACGGACTTGCCGAAGGCGTAGCTGGCGGTGTAATTCTGATTATAGTCGTACTGGTCGGCCAGGAACACGATCTCCGCGCCCTGCCGCAGTTCGTCCAGGGCTTTGGCGACGGTTTCCGTTTCGCCGGCGTACACGGCCCGGGCCCCGGCCACGTAGCCGTCCTCATGCTCGTGATCGAACACAATCAGCAAATCCATCCGCACGCCGTCCACCAGGGCGGGCACCCGGCCGGTGATGATCCAGCCGCCATTCTCCAGGTACTCGCTGGTTTCGTGGTAATAGGGCACGGGCTGGCTGTTGATCGCCAGCCACGTGCCGTCCATATCGGCGGTGAGGCGGCCCAGGCTGTCGAAGGAGAACAGATTATCCAGGCCCAGGTCCACATACCCAGCCCCGTTGTCGTAGAACACATTCTGATCCACGCCCGTGACCAGCGCCCACTGCGCGGGCGTCAGGTCCAGGGCCCAGTTTCCGCCCACTTGCCTGAACACAAGCTGGCTGGCATCCAAAATGTGAGCGGTCAGGTATTCGGTCAAATCATTGCCGCTCAGGCTGCGGCCCGACAGGAAGCCGGTGTTGCCGCTGTCCAGACCGGAAACCCGCCCGTACCCGCCGCCTAAGAAGGCAGACAGCAGCTCGCTGATCATATCGTCAGAGGAAGAAGACGCGCCGCCATAGGAGGACCCGAACAGGGAGGGGATCACGCTGCCGCCGCCCACCGAAACAGCCTGGCCGCTGGCTTCCACCCCGGCAAAGTCCCGGATGGCCTGGGAATAGCTTTCGTCCATGCCGATGGCGGCGTAGGTGCTCACCGCCTTATCCACGTTGGAAATCTTATTGTAGGGGAAATAAATGGACAGGCCGTAGGCGTTTGAAATGTTGCCGGTGCGGTTGTATTTCACCGCCTCTTTCAGCACCTTTGCCAGGGCCTGGCTCTCCTTGGTGTTCAGGTGGACGCACAGGTCGGTCAGGTCCACCTGGTCGATGCGGCTGGACGTGGCAAATTCCCGGCAGCCGTTGCGGGCGGCGGACACAGTCTGGTATTCCTTGTTGGCGATCAGCGCGGAAACGGACTTGGAGAAGGCCGTGAGCTTATCGGGCACGGTGTGCTCCAATTCCGCCAGATCGATCACCGACAGGGTGGTCTGCTGCCCCCGGCAGGAGGACGCGCACTTGCCCACAAAGTCGTCGCAGATCTTCTGGCCGATGTCAAGCGTGTCCATGGAGGTGTTCTTGCCCAGGGCCGTGAGCCAGTCGGTGTAATACCAGCCGATGCCAGGCTCGGTTTCCTCGGAGGCGATCAGGTAATCGGCGTGCTTGCTGCACATGAGAGCGTTTTCCACCGTGGCCATCAGGCAGGCGTCAAAGCCGATGAAATCAAACTTTACCCCGCCGTTTTCAAAGGCGGTGCTCAGACCGGCCAGGGTCATGGAGCCGGAGCGGGTGTTCTTTTCGTCGTATCCGTAGCCGCTGACCGAGCCGGAGCCGTGATCCCACAGGATCAGGGCGTAGCGGTTGGCCTTGAAGTTCTTGGCGCAGTACTGAATAAAGGAAGTAAGGGTGGACGGGCTGGTCATGGAGGCCGTGCCCGCGTTTTCCTCCAGGCACTTCATTTTGCCGTTGTCGATCTGCCAAATCTGGTTCACCCTGGAGGACACCTTATCGTTGCGCCAATTGGTGCTGCCGCCGGTGTACACGATCAGCTTGACCTTGCTGCCCAGGGTGGCGTTCAGCATTTCCTGCAAATCCTTGGTGCCCATGCCGCTGCGGCTTTCCAGATCGGCCCCGCACATGTACACCATGATCGTGACCTTATCCTTGCCGCCGCCCGCAATGGCGGTATACTTCTCCCGGCTGCCCGCCGCCACGTTGCGGTTCAGCAGCCCGGAAACCGCGGAGGAAACAGCCGAGCTTGCCGTGGACGTGCTGCCGTACCCCGTCTGGCCGCTGTACCAGCTTCCGCCCAGGAGGGAGGAAAGCAGATCGGAGGAAGACGCGCTCGTCTGGCTCGTTTGGCTGGAGGATGTGCCCATCAGCCCGGACAGGAGGGCGGACATGGTGTCTCCGCCGCTGCTGCTCTGGCTGCCCGTCAGGCCGCCCAGCAGGGAAGAAACGGTGTCGCCGGAATTGCTTTGGCCCCCCGTCAGACCGGAAAGCAGCGAAGAAGCGCTGCTCTGGCCGCTGCCGGAAGAACTGTCGGAGCCGCCGCCGAACAGGCCGGACAGCCCGCCGCCGCCCCCTAACAGCAGCACCGCCACCACCGCGATGATGATCAGCAGGGGGCTTTTGCCGCCGCCTGCCCGCTGGGTGTTCTGGCCGTTCTGCTTTACGCCGCCGGACACGGGAGGACGCTGGGAAGAAGCCGGACGGCTGGCCGATTGCTGGGGCCGCTGCTGGGTGTAGGGCCGCTGCTGCGCCGATTGCTGGGGCCGGGCCTGCTGGCCGAAGGGGCTTTGCTGATTGCCCTGCTGGCCGAAGGGGCTTTGCTGGGCGCGGCCCGCTCCGAAGGGATTGGCCGCCGTGCCGCCGGGACGGGTTTGCTGGGGCCGCGCGCCGCCCACAGGCGCGCCGTGGGTGTTCATATTGCCGCCCGCCGGACCGGACGCGTTTCGTGGCCGCGCCATGGGCCGGGACTGGGGATTCACTTGCCGGTTTCCCCCCGCCTGCTGGTTTTTTCTGTCCTCATACCCGTTTGGATCGCCCACCGGACCGTCTGTCCGGGCCGGGCCATGGGTCTGCATGGCGCTTTCATCCGCCGTGCCGGTCACTTTCTTTTTCCGATTCAAAGGGCCGTTTCCCTGCATCTTGATCCCTTCCTTTAATTCATATCTCGTTCCGCATGAAAAGCAGAAATGCTTTTAGCACAAACTGAAAAAGACGCTCAACGGATTTTTTGCAAAGAAACGTCTTTTATCCGGAACAGGGTCCTTCGCCCTGCCCTCGGGGTTTGAGCTTTGCTTCGTGGCCCTGATCGCTGGGGAAGTAGTAGCGGGTGCCGGTTTTATCGTCCGGCATGTACTGCTGGGCCACCCAATGGCCGGGATAATCGTGGGGATATTTGTATTCCTGGCCGGTTTTCACGCCCAAACGCTCGTTGCCCGCGTAATGGGAATCCCGCAGGTGGGCGGGCACGGGGCTGAAACCGCCCTGCTCGGCATCCTGCTGGGCGGCGCTCATGGCGACGGCTACGGCATTGGATTTGGGGCTGACGCACACGGCCAAAATGGCCTGGGTCAGGCTCAGCCGCGCTTCCGGCATGCCCACCGTTTCCAGTGCCTGAGCGGCGGCCACCGCCTGGAGCATGGCGATGGGATTAGCCAGCCCCACGTCCTCGCTGGCGTGGGCGATGATGCGCCGGGCCAGCATGCGGGGGTCCGCTCCGGCGTACAGAAGCCGGGAAAACCACAAAAGCGCCGCATCGGGGTCGCTGCCCCGCATGGACTTGCAGAAAGCGGACAGCATATCGTAAAATTCCGTATCCCCGCAGCGGATGATGGGCTGCTGGATGCTGTCCTCGGCGATGGACAGGGTGACATGAATGCGCCCGTCCACCGTGGGCGTGGTGAGCACCGCCAATTCGATGGCGTTCAGGGCGGTGCGCACGTCGCCGTTTGCGATACGGGCGATATGGCGCAGGGCGTCCTCGTCCGCCTCCACGTGCAGCTTGCCCAGGCCCCGTTCCTCGTCCGCGATGGCGCGGCGCAGGGCCTTTTCCACGTCATCCTGGGTCAGGGCCTGAAAGGCGAACACCCGGCACCGGCTCACGATGGCGGGGGTCATGGAGATCATGGGGTTTTCGGTGGTGGAGCCGATAAAGCGGATCAGGCCGCTTTCCATGGCGGGCAGGATGGAATCGGACTGGGCCTTGCTCCAGCGGTGACATTCGTCCAGCAAAAGATAGGTGGGCTGGCCATACAGGGCCCGCCGGTCCGCCGCCTTTTTCAGTTCCTCCCGCACGTCCGAAACGCCGCTGGTCACAGCGTTCAGCTTGATGAAAGCGGCGTTGGTTTGCCGGGCGATGATGCCCGCCAGGGTGGTTTTGCCGCAGCCCGGCGGGCCGTAAAAAATGCTGGAGGTGAGACGGTCCGCCTCGATGGCCCGGCGCAGGAGACGGCCGGGGCCCACGATGTGCGCCTGACCGTAAAACTCATCCAGGGTCCGGGGCCGCATGCGGTCAGCCAGGGGCGCGCCCGCCTGCTCGTTCTGGGAAAACAGGGTCATAGCTTGTCCTCCGCGATCAGGGAAGCGATTTCCTTTCCTTCGCCCCAGCGCATCATGTGGCGCTGATCCCGCGCCCCCAAAGTCATGTGCAGCAGGGCGATGCCCATATCCAGGTTTGCGCCCGCCCGCGCGGAGGAAAGCGTCAGCGTGTTCCCGGCGAAGGACAGCCGCCAGGGCTGCAAATTCACCGCCGAAGGGGCAACGCGCACGTATTCCGCCGCGTTGTAAGCCCAAAATGGCCAGGAAGAAGGATCGGAGGCGCAGATTTCCGAAAGCCGCTTGCGTTTCCGGGGGCCGCCCTCGTTGGCAGGCACGCCCAAGGCGATCACGGCCTTCACCTTTTCCCCTTCATTCAGGGGAATATTCACCCCGCCGCGCTTAAAGGCGGCCACCCAGCAGGTGCCAACGCCCAGCGCCACGGCTTCCAGAATAAAGGCTTCCCCGCTGATTCCGGCATGGATCGCCGCGCGGGGAATACGCTCGTCCGCAATAACGGCGGCGTAACGCTGGCTTCCGTGGATGGTTTCCACCAAGGGCAGGCGGCGGTAAAGGCCGCCGGGGGGCGCTTCGCCCAGCGCAATGCGCACCCCCGGCAGGGCTACCCGCGCGGCAGCGTAATGCAGGGCGCTGATTTGCCCGATATCCGGGTCGCCTTTAAAGGCGCGCACGCTGCGCCGCTTGGGCACGGCGGCGCTGTATTTCTCGATTTGGGCGGAAGAAAAAAAGCCGTTTACGGCACAGGCGTCCATGTTTCATCACCTTCCCGTGGCATTGTAGCATGTTCGTTCTTTTCCGTCAATGATTGACAAAGGTTTCCAGGAACAGTATAATCCGGATGAGCGCACGGGCGCAGCCGTGGCGCGTCCTGCCGCTTCCGAATGGAGCAGCGGCAGGCATCCCGAATGAAAGGAGGACCCCCCCATGAGCTTCCAAATCGCCCTGACCCAGGTGCTGCTGACCCTGTTTTATATCCTGCCGGGCTATGTGATCAGCAAAATGAAAAAAGCGTCGGACCGGCATTTGCCCACGCTGTCGGCGGTGCTGATCTATGTCTGCGGCCCCTGCCTGCATATTTCCGCCTTTATTTCCATGGATTTTTCCTGGGAAGGGCTGCGGGACATGGGGCTGGTTTTCGCGCTGACCTTCGTTTTGCAGGCGGCGTTCATGGCGATTTTGTACGTCCTCCTGCGCCGGAAGCAGGCGGACGGGCGCTACCGCATTTGGAACATCGCTTCCACTTTGGGCAACGTGGGCTTTTTCGGCCTGCCGGTGGTGAAGGCGCTGCTGCCGGATCATCCGGAGGCGGCCTGCTATTCCGCCATCTTCTGCGTGAGCATGAACGTGCTGGTGTTCACCATGGGCGTGTATTGCCTGACCAACGACAAAAAATATATGAGCGTCCGTTCCGCCCTGCTGAACCCCACCATGTTCGGCTTTGCTCTGGCGATCCCGCTGTATATGTTAGGGGCCAAGAATTTTCTGCCCGCCCAGGCCCTGGACGCGGTAGAGCTGCTGGGCCGCATGTCCACGCCCCTGTGCATGTTCATTTTAGGCATCCGCCTGGCTCAAAGCCCCTTGAAACGCCTGTTTTCCCAGCCGTTGGTGTACGCGGTCAGCCTGTCCAAGCTGGCGGCGTTCCCCCTGTTCTGCTTTGCGGTGGTGTCGTTCCTTCCTTTAGCCATGCCCATGAAGGCCAGCATCGTGATCCTGTCCGCCGCGCCGTGTGCTTCCATCATTTTGAGCCTGGCGGAGCTTCACGGCAGCGGCGCGGAATTTTCCGCTAACTGCCTGCTGGTGAGCACGCTGCTGTGCTTTCTCACCATGCCGTTATTCACGCTGCTTTTGTAATCTTACTGCTTCCTCCGCCGCGTCCTTTGCCAGCTTCCAATGATAGCCCTTTCGCGTCAGCGATTGGGCGATTTTTTTCGGGTCGTTCTGGAATTTGCGGCACAGCTTTTTCGCCTGCTCCACGGCGCGGCGATATTCGTCTTCCTCGGAGAGGGTGCCGAGGGCGGTTTCCGCTTCCTGCCGGTCAATGCCCTTGATGCGCAGTTCCTGGGCAATGCGGTTCTTTCCGTATTTCCGGGAACGGGCGTGCACCCAGGCTTCCGCAAAGCGCCTGTCGGACACTAAATCATGGAGGCCCAAGGTGTCCAGCACCCGATTGATGGTCCCCTCATCGTAGCAGGAGCGCCGCAGACGGGATCGCACCTCCTGCTCGCTGCGCTCCCGGAGAGCGAGGAATTTCATGGCCGCTTCCAGGGCGTGGGGATAGCCCCGTTCCCGAAGATACATGCGGTAAGCGTCCGGGTCCATCTGCTGGCCCGTATGCAGCCGCCTCTCCAGATACAGGGCGGAGGGCACGCGCAGGGTTTCGCCGCTTTCCATTTTGATGGTGGCGACGCCGCCCTTGCGCTTGATTTCTGTGATTTTATCGGTCATCGTCATGGCTCCCCATCAGCACGCAGATCATTTCACGGCTCAAATCGGCCAGCACGCCCCGCCGCGCTTCGCTGGCCCCGGTGGTGAGCAGGGCGAAGCCTGTGCCCGCTTCCGGATCGAAAAACAGGCCGTGCACCGCGCCGTAGGCCATGCCCTGGTGGCCGTAAATCACGGGCGCGGTAAAATACCTGTCTTGCAGAATGAAGGTGCCAATGCCCTGGGACAGGTTATGAGCCCGCTCCCCAAATGGCGCGATCACCCGCCGCATTTCATCCAGACTTTCCCGGTTCAGGAATCCCGGCGTCATGCCAGCGATGCCCAACTTTGCTAACTCCGGCGCTGAAATGCATAAATTGCCGTGGGCCAGATTATAGTGCTTTTCCGGGTTCACTTCCACCGGCGGCAGGGGCCGGGAACGGCGCTCCGCGGCGTTGAAATTGGGGGTTTTGCTTCTCGGCAGGATGCGGACGGCGTCGGCCAGATCGCTCTGTACCTTTTGCGGGTAATAGGTGGCCGTCACGCCCAGGGGCCGGAACACCGTTTCCTGCATCAGCGTTTCAAAATCCGTATGAGTCGCCGCTTCCATGACGGCCCCGGCGATGCCCGCGCCGAAGTTGGAATATTCCCATCGCGTGCCGGGCAAATGATCAGTGAAGCTGTCGCCCTTCAATAATTGGGTCAGCGGGACGCCTTTTGCGATGCCGGTGTTGTAATCCGCGCCGTCGTGGATGCCCGCCGTGTGGGAAAGGAGCATGCGCAGGGTGAGGGGCGTGACCGGCGCTTTGGGGTGTCGCAGGGGAAAGGGAAGGTAAGTGTTTACGTCCCGATCCAAGTCGATCCTGCCTTGCTCTTTCAGCTTCATGGCCCCCAAAGCGGTGACGAATTTGCTGACGGAAGCGGCGCGGAATACCGTATCAGGTGTAACCAAAGTATTCGGTACGTGGGAAATGCCAAAACTCAGCGTGCCGGTCACGCCCGCTTCGTCAAACAGGCACAGGGAAGCCCCTGCACAGCAAAAAGCTTTCAGCACGGATTCCACCGCCCGCGCGTCCGCTTCGGACAAATCGGAAACGTTGATTTTTCCCTTTGCTGGAAGAAATTGAAGCAGAAACCGATAAAAACCCCAGTTTTTCATAAACCATCTTCCTGTCTTTTTCAGTATAAGCAGCCGTTTTCCGGCGCATCCTAAGGCCGTACCAATAAAAAGGAGGGAAACATCATGCCCAATCAAAGCGGATGCGCCCTGACCAGCAAGGACCTGAGCGTGCTGGAGGATCAGCTGACCCACATTGCCATGAGCTGCCGCGTGGCCATGCACCACGCCAACGCTTTCCAGAGCCCGGAGCTGAAAAATCTGGCCGCCACCGTTGCCCAGCATCACCGCCAGCACTTTGACGCGCTTTTCGCGTTTCTCAACGGCTGCCAGTAAAAGGAGGAAAGCGGCATGAATCAGCAGAACCAAACCTGGAACCAGAACCAGAATGCCCAAGCGGGGCAGAACCAGCCCTTGAGCGACCAGGAGCTGGCCTTTGACCTGCTCTATCAGGAAAAATCCCTGCTGGCCAATATCGCCTCCGAGGTGCTGGAGGCCAGCCAGCCCGGCATGCGCCAGGTGTTGAACGACTGCTATATGCAGATCGGCCAGGATCAGCTGGAAATCTTCAACCAGATGCAGCAGCAGGGCTGGTACCCCGTAAAGAACGCCCAGCCCCAGGACGTGCAGACCGCCAAGCAAAAGTATCAGCAGATGCGCGGAACACTTTAACCATTGCGTCATACGCGGCGCCTTTCCCACACGGGAAGGGCGTCGTTTTTTTGAGAAGGCCTGCCGGCATGTACGCCTTGATTATAGCACACCGCAGTAAAAAAAGAAAAGAAAATTTGCGCCGGTTTTGCATGCAATGCGCGGAATGTTTTTTGCGTGCCCGCCGTCAATCCCTTATTTCTGAAAGATTTGATGCATCCGCTCGGTTTTGACGATTTTATATTTTTTATAATCAATATAGCAGGAATTATGAAATCTCCGGCGAATAATAAAACAGAAAATCATTCTCATACAAGGAGGACAAACCACAAATGCCGAAGTATAATCAGGAAACACGGGAACGCGCCATGGCGCTGATGGCGGAAAAGAGCGCCAAGGCCGTAAGCGAGGAAATGCACATCAACATCATGACCCTGTATAAATGGCGCAGGGAAGATAATGGCACAGCCCCCAAGGCCAAGGCGGCGCTGGAGGGCATGGACGCGCTGCTTGCCGAGGATGTGGCCGCCAAGGATCGCCGCATCGCGGAGCTGGAGGCGGAAAACGCCCGCCTGAACGATACCATCAAGGGCTTGGAGGAGCGCGCTTCCCGCTTCCGGGCGATCATCGAAGCGCTGATCCGCTGAGCATATCTTCCATTCCGGCGTTCACCGCGCGCGGGGCGGCTGTATCCCTTTCACGCTGCCCGGCGCTGACCAATGAAATATCTTGAATGAGTACCGCATAGAATGGGCGGGAGAAAGGGCTTTTGTTGGCGTGCCTTTTTCCCGCCCTTTTTGCGGCCGTTCAGGAAGGAGACTGACAGCCCATGAACGATTCCCCGGAGCGGGAAGACCCGCTGATCCCGTCCATATTCAGTGATGAAACGCCTTTGTTTTGCACCCCTGCCGAGCCGGAAATCGGGGAAACGGTCACGGTGCGCCTGCGCCTGCGGAAAGGCGCCAAGGTGCAGGTGACGCTGCTTTCCGGGTTTCCAGCCCAGGTGCTGCCTATGGAAAAGGCGAAAACCGACGGGGCTTTCGACTGGTATGAAACGCGGCTGCATTGCCGGGACGGCGCGGCGGTTTTTTATTCGTTTCTCGTGGCGTGGAAGGGGAAATATATTCACTACCGCAAAACCGGCGCGGTGCTGACGGATGCCGTACCTTTTCCCGATCCCGCCCATTCCTTCCGCCTGCTGCCCGGCTATCACGTGCCCGCCTGGGCAAAAGGCGCGGTGCAGTACCAGATTTTCCCCGACCGCTTCCGCAACGGCGATCCCGAAAACGACGTATTGGAAAGGGAATACCACTATACCGGCGGCCTTGTACGCCGTATCGCGGAATGGGACACCTTGCCCCAGGAGGGGGATTTTCGCTGCTTTTACGGCGGCGACCTGCCCGGCGTGCTGGAAAAGCTGGATTATCTGCAATCCCTGGGCGTGGAGGCGCTGTACCTGAACCCCATTTTCGTTTCGCCCTCCAATCACAAATACGACGCCCAGGATTACGCCCACGTGGATCCCCATCTCACTGTGATCGCCCATGACTGCAAAGAAACGCTGAAAAAGAACGAGCGGAAAAATGCCCGCGCGGCGGGCTATATCCAGCGCACCACGTTGCCTGAAAACCTGGAAGCCAGCGACGCGTATTTCGCTTCCTTCTGCCAGGAGCTGCACCGCCGGGGCATGAAAATCATATTGGACGGGGTGTTCAACCACTGCGGCTCCTTCCATCGCTGGATGGACAGGGAAAAGCTGTACGAAACGGCAGGCGGCTACGAGCCCGGCGCTTTCGGCCATCCGGGCAGCCCCTACCGGAATTACTTCCAGTTCCGGGACAAGAAGCATTATGACAGCTGGTGGAACGTGGACACCCTGCCCAAGCTGAATTACGAAAACTCCTGGGCGCTGTGCGAGGAAATCCTCCGGGCGGCGGAAAAGTGGGCGTCGCCTCCTTATTCCATCGACGGCTGGCGGCTGGATGTGGCGGCTGATTTGGGCCACAGCCGGGAATTCAATCATATGTTCTGGCGGGAATTCCGCCGCAGGGTGAAAGCGGCGAACCCAAACGCCCTGATCGTGGCCGAGCATTACGGCAACCCGTCCGAGTGGCTGCGGGGTGAAGAATGGGACAGCGTCATGAATTACGACGCCTTCATGGAGCCCGTGACTTACTTCCTCACCGGCATGGAAAAGCATTCCGATTACCGGCGGGACGATCTGTACCAGAACGGCGGCGCGTTTTTTGATACCATGCTGGAAACCATGTCCCACCTGCCGATGCCCTCCCTCCAGTGCGCCATGAACGAGCTGAGCAATCACGATCACAGCCGTTTCATGACCCGCACCAACGGCCGGGCGGGCAGGCTCCGGGACGCGGGCAGCGCGGCGGCGTCCGAGGGCGTCCGTCCGGCGGTGTACCGGGAGGCGGCGGTGATCCAGATGACCTGGCCGGGCGCGCCGACCATCTATTACGGCGACGAAGCGGGCGTGGCGGGCTGGACCGATCCGGACAACCGGCGGCCCTATCCCTGGGGACATGAGGATCAGGGGCTGATCGAGCTGCATATCGCCCTGGCCCAATTGCGCAGGGAATTGCCCTTCCTGCGGACAGGCAGCGTGAAGCCCCTTTGCTGGGGCCTCGGGTTCATCGCCTATGCCCGGTTCGACGGGGAAGGGTGCGCCGTGGTGGCGTGCAACAATGACGATTCGGCCCAGGTGATCAGCCTGCCCCTCCGGGATATCGGCATCCGGGACGGCACGGAAATGAGCCGCCGTCTGCTGACCGACGAGGAGGGCTACCGGGAAAAGCCCGTTTCCGTGGGGCTGGTGCGGGAAGGCCGGCTGCTGCTGCGGCTGACGCCCCGCACAGCGGCGGTGCTGATCCCGGCGAAATAAAAGCGGTCTTTAACCATCGCCCAAATCATTTACAATGCCCCATGACCTTTGCCACGCTGTCCCGGATCACCAGGGAAGCGCGGCTGTCGGCGGGGGTGGGCTCCCGGTTGATGACCGCCAGGTTTTTACCGCTGAAATATTCCAGGAAAGACGCGGCGGGCTCCACGGAAAGGGAAGTGCCCGCCACGATGAGGGTATCGGCATTGGAAATTTCCCGGCAGGCCCCCATGCACACGTATTTGTCCGGCGCTTCGCCGTAAAGCACCACCGAGGGCTTGATGACGCCGCCGCATTGGGGACAGCGGGGAATGCCAGTCCTTTCCAGGACGGCCCGCAGGGGATAGGCCGCGCCGCAGTCCATGCAGGCGTTATCGTGGACGCTGCCGTGGATCTCGTATACTCGCCGGTTCCCGGCTGCTTTATGCAGGCCGTCGATGTTCTGGGTCACGATGCCCCGCAGGATGTCCCGCTGTTCCCATTCGTATAATTTCAGGTGGGCGGCGTTGGGCCGGGCGTCGGAATACACCATGTATTGCCGGTAAAAGGCGAAGAACCGTTCCGGATGCAGGTAGAAAAAGGATTTGCTCAAAATCATTTCGGGGCTTAGGCCCGCAAAATCCCCGGCGTACAGCCCCTCCGGCGAACGGAAATCCGGGATGCCGCTTTCGGTGGACACCCCGGCCCCGCCGAAAAACACGACGCGGCGGGATTTTTCAATGATCTTTTTCAGCAAGCGAATCCCTTCTTCGCCGGAAACGGGATCACACATTGTCTTTTTCGTGGGCCCAGCACTCGTTCACGGCGCTGCCGTCCCGGTAGGCGGTGTCCCCGTCCTGCGGCTGGGGTTCTTCCTCGGGGATGCTGTCGCCCCAGTCCATTTCCTTCTGCCTTTTTTTGATTTCGCTCACGAGGCTCCCTCCCGTTTACCGTTCTTTCAGGCAATCGCTTACGATCTTCTCCAGCGCTTCCGGAGGCATGGACAGCTCCTCCTGGGCGACCTCCACCACCGTGCGATGCTCCTGCTGGGCTTTTTTTACAATGGAGGTGGCCCGCTCATAGCCGATTTCCGGGCACAGAGCGGTGGCGATCACCGTGGATTTCATCAGCATTTCGCGGCAATGCTCCTCGTCGGCCAGGATGCCCGCCACACAGCGCTCCCGGAAGGTGTCCGCCGCGTGGGTGAGCACCTCCAGCGACTCAAACAGGCAGTAGAAGATCACGGGCTCAAAGGCGTTCAGCTCCAGCTGTCCCGCTTCCACCGCCATGGAAATGGTCACGTCGTTGCCAGCCACCAGGAAAGCGGCCTGGGTGACCACTTCGGGGATCACGGGATTGATTTTGCCCGGCATAATGGAGGACCCGGGCTGCCGGGCGGGCAGCTGCAGTTCTTCGATGCCGCCGCAGGGGCCGCTGGACAAAAGGCGCATATCGTTTGCGATTTTGGACATGACCAGCGCGCAGTTTTTCACCGCGGAGGAAATAGCGGCAAAGCCGTCCGCGTTCTGTGTGGCGTCGATCAGATTGTCCGCCGCTTTTACGGGCTGGCTGATCAGGTCGGCTAAGATGTCCACCACGCAGTCTAAGTATCCGTCGCTGGCGTTGATGCTGGTGCCGATGGCGGTGGCCCCCAGGTTCAGCTCAAACAGCTCGTTCCGGCTGCGCAGGATGCGGTTGGCGCACCGGCGCAGGGCGTCGGCGTGGGCCTTGAATTCCTGGCCCAAGTACATGGGCACTGCGTCCTGCAGCTGGGTGCGGCCTAATTTCAGCACCTGGGCGTTTTCCCTGGCTTTGCGGTCGAAAGCGCCGATCAGCCGGTCCAGGGCGGAAAGCAGCGCCTCCGTCATCCGCAGGGCGGCCAGCTTCCCGGCGGAAGGGAACACGTCGTTGGTGGATTGGGCCATGTTCACATGGTCGTTGGGGTGTACGGTGCCGTCGCCCTTTTTGCCGCCCAAGATTTCGCAGGCGCGATTGGCCACCACCTCGTTGGCGTTCATGTTGGCGGAAGTGCCCGCGCCGCCCTGAATGGGGTCCACAATGAACTGATCCCGCATTTTTCCGTTCAGGATCTCATCGCAGGCCCGGATGATGGCGGAAGCGATTTCCGGCTTCAGCGCGCCCGCCCGCTGATTGGCGATGGCGGCGGCTTTCTTGATCAGTACCAGGGCGTCGATCATGTAAGGGTGCATCAGCCGCCCTGTCATGGGAAAGTTCTCTTTGGCACGCAGGGACTGCACGCCGTAATAGGCGTTTTCCGGCAGGCTGACGGTGCCGATGGAATCATGTTCTTCTCGCATTTGTTTTTCCCCTCTTGTGTGTGGCGTGTTATTTGGCGCGCGCTTTGCATTCACTGATTTCATGAAATGAAAATCGAGAACAAAAACGCTCCGTACTGATTTCTTGCTTACTTCGCTAAGGTGCCCATGGGATCCCAGGGCTCCAGGGGAATGGGCTCCTGCCCCACGTATTCCGCCAGCTCGCCTAAATACTCCTTTTCGATGGCGGCCTGGAACACGTAGGCGTCAAACCAGGAATCGGAGCAGATATAATAGCCCTTGTTTCCGTGCTCGTCGCCCCAGCTGTTTTCGATCTTCCAGCGGGTGGGCTTGCCGTCCTCAATGTTCACGCCGGTGATCACCATGGCGTGGTCCATGGCGGCGAAGCCGTAGTCTAAGCTGTCCTCCTTGGAAATGGTCAGGTCCAGCCCCGTGAGCAATTCGGCGTTGTAGCTCTGATCGTCCCAAATGCCGCTGTCCCGATCCCCGAACTTGCCCACGTCGCTGCCGAACCAGACCACCTTGCCCGCCTGAAGCTGACGGATGATGGCGCCCTTCATTTCGTCCATGGTGATGTTCAGGTGCTTGACGATGCCGCCGCCCACCACGTTGCCCAGCATTTTGATGGTGAAGGTCTTGTGCCAGGGCTTGTCCCGGGTGGGAGCGTTGATCACGCTGACGGTATCGTCCAGCAGGGAGCCTACATACTTATCATAGAAGCTCTGAGGCGTGAAGCCTTTTTCCACGTGGTACTGTTTATCCTTGTCCACATAGGAAAAATCAAAGGTCTTGGGCGGCTCGGTGTAGCAGGAGCAGAGGAAGCCGTAAATCTTATCCAGCATGGCGGCCTTTTCCGCCTGAATGTCCGCTTCTTTTGCCCCGGCGGCCACCATTTTCCGCAGCTTGGCCGCGCAGATTTTCAGGTTGCGGTTCAGCATGTGATTCATGTCGCGGGTATTGGAGCTTTGGAAGGTTTCGTCGTACACGTCCTTGGGCACCACGCCGTATTTGCGCACGATGTTGGCGAACATATCCCACTGGCCGCCGTCATGCACGCCGGTGGCGAGGATGAAGGCCACGGTGCGGTCGTCCGTGGGCAGGGAGGCCGTTTCCAGCATGCTTTCCAGGAAATAATTGGCCCGCTCGAATTTATCCCAGAAAGCAAGATAACTCTGGGAAAGCTCAATGTTTTCCAGGTTCAGCCGCTTGGCGATACGCTCCCGCAGCACGTTGGTGGCGGCGAACAGCCAGCAACGGCCGCTGTGCTTCTGGTTGGTCACCGGCAGGGTGGGGATTTCGATGGAGAACTTGTGCCGCATGGCAAAAGCACCCGCGGAAGAATAAGCCGCGTCGTTCACGCCGGCTTTTGATAAAGCCAGGGTGGCGATCTGCCGGGCTTCGGATGCGTTGTAATGGGCCGACCAGGCGGTAAGCTGTTCCTGGGTAATGGGCGTTTTCTGCATCATAATCATCCTTTCTTTTGCGGAGAATTCATAACGTGCCTCATTATATCGCTTTACCGCATGGAGGACAAGCGATATTGATAAAAAATCCACGGCTTACGCATGAATTACAAAGTGGGAGTTGTTGGGGGAGACACTGGGCGCTCCGCGCGCCCAGACCTGCGCCAGGGGCGTGACGCCCCTGGACCCTCACTTGGCGAAAAAACTTGTATGGGTATTCCGAACAAGCATCGCCTGCTGCGCTGGGGATTACGAAAGTTTGAGGCTTCTGGCCCAGGAAAGCCGGGAAAATCCCAGGGAAAAAGCTTGCTTTTTCCTGGGGATTATTCCCCGGCTTTCCCCGGATGCTTTGCATCCGGGCTGGCGTCCTTCGGACGCCGGGCCAGAAGCACAAGGTCGCCAAGCTTTGCCGTTCCTCCCAAGCAACAGCGGTAGCTTGCTTTCTTTCGGCGTCAGGTAATATCCGCAGGAGAGGGGTCCAGGGGATTCAATCCCCTGGTAGGGTGCGGGGCAAAGCCCCGCCGGGTCCTTTTTCATCAATTCCTATTATCTCATTCATGCGTGAGCCGTGATAAAAAATCCCCTGCCTTCCAGGAAAGCAGGGGAAAAGGCGGCTCAATATCAGCCGACGACCTGATAGCCCGCGTCGGTGACGGCCTTTTTCAGCACGTCGTCGGCCACATTCTGGGTCAGGGTCACCACGGCGGTGCCGGTTTCGTGGCTCACGTTGGCGCTGGCTACGCCGTCGATGGCTTCCAGGGCTTTCTGAACCCGGCCGGAGCAGTGCATGCACATCATGCCTTCGATTTTCAACGTCTTTTCCATGGTTTTTCTCTCCTTGATCTTGATTTTTTTATCCCGTTTCGCGCTGTACAGGTCAAAGAAATTGAGCCGCAGCGCGTTGGATACCACGCAGAAGCTGGACAGGCTCATGGCCGCCGCCCCGAACATGGGGTTCATGGTCCAGCCGAACAGGGAAATGAACGCCCCCGCCGCTAAGGGGATGCCGATGATATTATAGATGAAAGCCCAAAACAGGTTTTCGTGGATGTTGCGCAGGGTGGCGCGGCTCAAGCGGATGGCGGCGGGCACGTCAGTCAAACGGCTGTTCATCAGCACCACGTCCGCCGCGTCGATGGCTACGTCGGCCCCCGCCCCGATGGCGATGCCCATGTCCGCACGGGTGAGGGCCGGGGCGTCGTTGATGCCGTCGCCCACCATGGCCACCTTGCCCTGTTTTTTGAGCTTTTGAATCACCTGCTCCTTGCCTTCCGGCAGCACGCCCGCGATGACTTCATCCACCCCCGCCAGCTTGCCTACGGCCTGGGCGGTGCGCTCGTTGTCGCCGGTGAGCATCACCACCCGGATGCCCATGTTTTGCAGTTGGCGGATGGCCTCCGGGCTGTCTTCCTTCACGGTGTCCGCCACGGCGATAACGCCCAGGACCCGGCCGTTTTGGACGAAGAACAGGGGCGTTTTTCCTTCGCCCGCCAGGTGCTCCGCCTGATTATTCAGGCTGTCGGGAACATGGACTTTTGAAGAAACGAATTTCTGACTGCCGCCCAGCAGCACTTCGCCGTTCAGCGTGCCCGATAAGCCGTTGCCGGGCAGGGCGGAAAAGCCGTCGATATCCGGCGCGGTCAGCCCCTTGCTTTCCCCGTGGGCCACGACGGCCCGGGCCAGGGGATGTTCGCTTTTCTTTTCCAGGGCAAACGCGGCGGTCAAAAGCTCCTTTTCGGAAATGCCGTCCACCGGCAGCACGTCCGTCACCTGGGGTTCGCCTTTGGTAATGGTGCCGGTCTTGTCCAGGGCCACGATCCGGGTCTTGCCCGCTTCCTCTAAGGAAACGGCGGTTTTGAACAGCACGCCGTGCCGCGCGCCCAAGCCGCTGCCCACCATGATGGCGACGGGCGTCGCAAGGCCTAACGCGCAGGGGCAGGAAATCACCAGCACGGAAATGCCCCTTGCCAGGGCGTAGCCGAAGGGCTGGCCCAGCAGCAGCCAAATCACGGTGGTGATCACCGCAATGGAAATGACCACCGGAACGAACACGCCGGAAACCCTGTCCGCCACCTTGGCGATGGGGGCCTTGGTGGCCGCCGCGTCGCTGACCATTTTGATGATCTGACTCAGGGTGGTGTCCTGCCCCACACGGGTGGCCCGGCATTGCAGAAAGCCGGACTGGTTCACCGTCGCGGCGGACACGCTGTCCCCCTCGGCTTTATCCACGGGGATGCTTTCTCCGGTCAGAGCCGCTTCGTTCACCGCGCTGCCGCCGGACACCACCACCCCATCCACCGGGATGCTTTCGCCGGGCCGCACGGTGAAGATATCGCCGGGCTGCACCTGATCGATGGGCACGGTGACCTCCTTGCCGTTCCGCAGCAGGGTGGCCGTCTGCGGGGCCAGCTTCATCAGGCTTTTCAGGGCGTCGGTGGTTTTGCCCTTGGAGCGGGCTTCCAGCATTTTGCCCACGGTGATCAGGGTCAAAATCATGGCGGCGGACTCAAAATAGAATTCGTGCATGTACCCCATCACGGCGTCCGCATCGCCGCAGGTCTGGGCAACGATCATGGCGAACAGCACGTATACGCTCCATAAGAAGCTGGCCGCCGAACCCAGCGCCACCAGGGTGTCCATGTTGGGGGCTTTGTGCCACAGGCTTTTGAAGCCGCTGATAAAGAATTTCTGGTTGATCACCATCACGGTGGCGGCCAGCAGCAGCTGGGACAGCCCCATGCCCACATGGTTGTCTGCCATGAAAGCGGGCAGGGGCCAATTCCACATCATGTGTCCCATGGAGATGTACATGAGCACGAGCAGGAACCCCAGGGAGGTAAACAGCCGCCTTTTCAGTCTGGGCGTTTCATGGTCGGCCAAAGCGTCCTCTTGAACAGTGGACGGGGCGGCGGGGGCGTCCTTGCTCCGGGCCCCATAACCCGCTTCCTCCACGGCGCGGATGATGTCGCTTTCGCTGGCCGTACCCTCCACACCCATACTGTTGGTGAGCAAACTCACCGCGCAGCTTTGTACCCCGGGCACCTGACTGACCGCCTTTTCCACCCGGGCGCTGCACGCCGCACAGCTCATGCCCGTTACGGTATACTGTTTCATTTCTTTTATTCCTCAATATCGTCTGGTTTTTTAGCGTGCAGAGTTGAGAGTTCAGATTAATATACCTGGCTAAGATTGGTTTCCATGCACATTCTCAATAATATCCGAACTCTGAACTCTCATCTTTGAGCGCTGCTTTACTTCATCAATTTCTGCAATGTCGTAAGCAGCTCGTCGATGGTTTCGTCCTTCCCCGCCAAAATATCCCGCTTTACGCAGGTTTTGATATGCTGCCCCAGCAGTTCCCGGTTGAAGGCAGCCAGCGCCGCGTTCACCGCCGCTACCTGCACCAGAATGTCCGTACAGTAGGCGTTCTTTTCCACCATGCCCCGGATGCCCCGCACCTGCCCTTCGATGCGGTTCAGCCGATGGATCAGGCAGGTGTATTCTTCTTCTGTCCTCTCCCTGGTCTTATGGCAGGGGCATTCTCTTTCTTCCTGACTCATTGTGTCCATTCCTCCGTGATCTATACCCCATTGGGGTATATCGATTATATACCCCTGGGCGGTATATGTCAAGGAGCATTCTATGAATTTTTTGATGACGAACCGGGTAAACCGTGCTATACCCCGACTTTGCCAGTACAAAAATGGAGCCATGAAGCAAATCAGCAAAGAGCCTGAATGTGCTCCGGCGTGTTGACCTAAATTGTTCTGGTTTCCAGGGTGCCTTTCATTGCCCGGAACCGTTCTTCGATCCGGGTCAATCCATGATACTTGTCAATGATCTCCCGGTCATTCATCTCCAGTTCGGAAGAAACGATCTGATAATACCCACTGCCTCCGTGAAGCCCGCCCGTTCCCCCGGCCCTGCCCTGGTAGCCGCCATTCGCGGCAACAGCGCGCCTCTGGCCGACCTGTGGGTGTTCATCGTGGGCTCTCTGGTGGGCGCTGCCCTGGCCGTTTTCACCTACAAGGCCCTGGAAACCAAAGAAGTGTTTGCCTCTTTTTTCCCCCTTTGCCCAGCATCGGCGGAGGGTTTTTTACGCGGTTCAAAAAATCATCTTCAAAAAAGAAAAGACCCTTGGTTTTTCCGAAACGTGTCGATTTGCACAAAATGCCAGCGTATTTTCATCCGGTTCGGTCAAAATAGCATTGATCCTGAATGAAGGAGGTGAAAAGCAATGAACCAGTCTGGCAGCAATTCCGGCAGCCGGGTCAACGTGCCCGAAGCCCGGGGCGCCCTGGACAACATGAAGTTTGAAATCGCCCGCGAACTGGGCATCAACTTCAAACAGGGCTACAACGGCGACCTCACCAGCCGTGAAAACGGCTATGTGGGCGGATACATGGTCAAGCGTCTGATCGAGCAGGCGGAGAAGCAGATGGCGGGCAAGTAAAGGAAATGAGGGAAAGGCGCGCCAGACGGTCGGCAACGCGCTGCTTTGGAAGGACGGATATCATCCGCCCGGACAGAGGAGGGCCGAGCTGTTCCCGTCAGGAAGAATCGCCTTGTGCTGACCAGCGAAAAAGCCGGAAGCCGCAGGGTATTTCCCCTGACAGGATCGGGCGGATGATATCCATCCTTTCCGTCCGGCGCGCTTTCCCCCATTCCCGCCGGGGAGCGGCAAAAGCCGCACGATCCGGCGTTTGTCCGCAGGGTATTTACCTGGAAAAAAATAAAACATCGAACAGGAGGAAACCACTATGTTCAATTCCAGCAACGGTTCTATGGCCGCTTCCAGCAATTCCAGCAACTCCAATCGCGCCAACGTGCCCGAAGCCCGCGCCGCCCTGGACAACATGAAGTATGAAATCGCCAGCGAACTGGGCATCAACCTGAAGCAGGGTTATAACGGTGATCTGCCTTCCCGCCAGGCCGGCTATATCGGCGGCTACATGGTCAAGCGCATGATCGAACAGCAGGAACGCCAGATGAGCGGCAAGTAATTGCCGGATACGCATTGCGGGGGCAGTCGCTGGGCTGCCCCTGTTCTTCGTTTTTCATGGATGAACGATAAAAGCTGCTCGATCATTTTGCGTATTCCAATTCATTTGCTTCACACCATTCTCTGACATTTTGTCGATTGCTTTATGATGTCAGATCAATATTCGTGCTCGACTTCTGTCTTGATCAATTTCAGGATATGCTCCATATTCCCGGCGGTCAGCGAATGGAAAAAAGCCATATTTTTGCACTTCCGATACTCCTCGCCGTCCATTACAAAGGTGTAGCCCCCAGGACATGTGGGGGTACAGGCTGATCCGGTCAGCTTTTTGCAGTCCCCGGCTTTTTTGATGTCGGTTTTCATATTGTCCGGAAGGCAGTTCAGAACTTGGGGATGCTCCCCAATGTGCTCTGCATAAATACGCATCTTCACACCGCTTTTTCGGAACACATAATTCAGCAAAGCTCTTCCGCTTGCGGGGGAGCTGTATGAGGTCACAAACCCGCTTTTAGCGGCTTTGATCGTCCGCTTGCTTCCCTTGGCAATCAAATATTCATCCAGCTCCAGCACAAAGCGCTGATACGCTGCCGGGATGTCCTGCAAAAAATGAATAAACAACTCATCCATATTATTTTCTATCTCCATGGAAACATCACTGTCAAATGCACGCTTTGAAATTCCGTTCAATGTCAATGCACCTGATGTGTCCGCATTTAATAACTGTAAACTCATAAACTGCACCTTACTTACATGCTATCTTTGATCTCTCGGTTGGTTCATGCCATGCTCCGGTATTCGTCCAGGGGCCTGACCTCACAGCCCCTGTCCGCATAATACGGCTCATTTCCCGATTCCTCGCTTTCTTTCCCGTTCTGCTGATCCTTTTTCTCCCATCTAATGCCCTTTATGCTTTTCTCTTTTCTTTTGCTGCTTCAGCGCGAATTGCCGTTCAATCTCCTCCAGCTTCTGTTCCCGGCTTTTCACCTTGCGCTCCTGCTTGGTCTGTTCCAATTGCATTTGCAGCACCTGCTGCGACTTTGTGCCAATACCGCTGCGTGCCATCTGCTTGCCCGCGTTCCGCTGGCGTCGCTTCGGGTTATCCGCGGCTTGCCTGGTTTCGGCTTCAACGGCCGGGCTGAATGTCAGTTCATGATAATGTCCAAGGACAAACTCCCATACCTCATAATCCTTTGGCTCCGCACCGAAGGTCACCTGGCAGACGGACAGCTTGCCGTCGTCCATGCGCTCAAAGACGCTCACCCAAAAGGGATCGTCAAAGAAGACCGTCAGCGTTACTCCCATACCGCTCCCTTCCGTAAACCCTGATAAAATGCCGGCTGAACGCTTCGACCCGCTCCATCGCCTCCTGCGTTTTATCCGGCTCCCGATCACACAGGTGGATCAGCGCGGAGATCGGCGCGGTGTATGCAAAGGCCAGCATCGCGGGGTCGTCTTTTCGCAGCAGGCCCTTGTCCATCATGCCCGCGAAAAGCGGCGTGAACATGTCTGCCAATCCCGTCAGGAAATGCTTTGTGGCAAGATTCCTGGCGCGTTCGTCCCGGAACTGTTCGATGGAAAGCAGCTTGCGGGTCTTGATGATCCTTTCATCATGAACGGTAAAATTGACCATTCGCATCGTCATATCCACCAGGCTCTCCAAGGACTCTGGCACGGGAGGAAGATTCTCGGACGATCCAAAGCGTTCTCCGTAATAAGCGATCATTCTGTCCAGCAGCGTGTTCCAGATTTCTTCCTTGCTCTCAAAATGTTTGTACACGCCGGATTTAACCAATCCAAGAGACAAAGACAGTTCCCGGATATTCGCTCCCGCGTATCCATTTTGGGAAAACAGGTCCAGCGCCGCTGAAAGGATCCTCTCCTTTGTATCTTTCGCCATAATTCCCTCCATCAATCGTCAAGTGACCTTTGGCTCACCTTTTCTATTATAGTGAACGATAGCTCACTTTGTCAAGACTTTCAGGAAAAATAACAATTTCATCAATAAGCGCCTCCCTTCCGAAGAAGTGAAGCGCCTTGGATTGATGGGCTTGGAAATTGAAGCGTATTTCTTGTACTGCTCAAAAAACTTTGGTATAATCAGAATGAGTTTTCCAGGGATTGATGGTCCAATTTGGGGAGGGATTTACATGCAGGGAAAGGTCGCGGTCATCACTGGCGGTGCCCACGGCATCGGCAAGGCCATTGCCGACGCGTTTCTCCGGGAAAGGGCAACGGTACATATTATCGATATTCAGCCCGGCGACTGGTTCGTGGGCGACGTGTCCAAGAAGGAAGATTTGGAGCGATTCGCGGCGTCCGTCATTGAAAAAAGTGGGCACGTGGATTATCTCATCAACAACGCCCTGCCGCTGATGAAAGGCATCGACGATTGCACCTGGGAGGAATTCTCCTATGCCCTGGCGGTGGGCGTCACGGCAACCTTTTACCTGACCAAGCTGCTGATGCCGTTCTTCGCCCCCGGCGCGTCGGTGATCAACATTTCCTCCTCCCGGGACCGCATGAGCCAGCCCCAAACCGAGAGCTACACCGCCGCCAAGGGCGGGATTGCCGCCCTGACCCACGCCCTGGCCGTGAGCCTGGCGGGCAAGGCCCGGGTAAACAGCATTTCTCCCGGCTGGATCGACACTTCGGCGGGCTCCGTCATCACCGGCCCGGACGCCGCCCAGCAGCCCGTAGGCCGGGTGGGGAAGCCGGAGGATATCGCGGCAATGGCGCTGTTTCTGTGCTCGGAAAAAGCCGGCTTCATCACCGGCGAAAACATCTGTATCGACGGCGGCATGACGAAGCTGATGATCTATCACGGAGAACATGGGTGGGCGTATCATGGAGGTTGAAATGAAAAGCATACTGATTGAAGATACCACCCGGGAGGAGCGGGAGCAGATCGTGGCCGATTCCATCGGGAACATCGACGGCCTGTGCGACGGGTGCAGCCCCGGGCTGATCGAAATGTACCAGGCTTACATCGACGGGCGCAAGGAGCTCCGGGAAATCAACATGGAGTTCAACGCCCGGTACACCCGCGGCGCGGCGGAGCCGGACAGGAGCAGTTGTTTAGGGATAACAACTTGATAATTCCCTTTTTCGGTCGTATAATCAAGTTGCTCAATGGCTGGCGATTTTGGGCAAGATTGCGTGAATTGCAGGCCAGAGAAATCTTTTGATGGTTTGCGCCGTTTTTCCGAGCCGATTTCCTTGGGTGAATTGGGGAAAAGCGTTTCTGTTTATATATTTTCCGCCTGGCGCGTTTGTGGAACAGGCACTGAATCCCAGGAGGCAGTATAAGATGAAGCAGGTTCACCACTCCTTCTTCACAGTTTCCGCGCTGATGGCGGCGGCAATCTTGATGCTCGTTCTTCTCCCTGCCAGCGCGGCAGGGGCGGAACAGCCGCAGTATAAGGAGAACGAATGGAATTATGTGGACGGCTCCATGGATGTGACGAACGGCATCCCGGAAACCGCCACAGGCAGGCTGGCGCGCATCCGCAGCCTGGGCAAGCTGACCGTAGCCACGTCGCCGTATTATCCGCCGCAGGAATATATCGACGCATCCAAAACGGGCATGGATCGCTTCGTGGGGGCGGATATGGAGCTGGCGCGGCTGATCGCGGAACGCATGGGCGTGGAATTGGAAATCGTGCCCATGGAATTTACCGAAGTGCTGTCCTCCGTCGCCGATGGCACGTACGATCTGGCCGTTTCGGCGCTGTCGTTCACGTCGGGCCGGGCGGCTGTGCTGGAAATGTCCAAGGGCTATTATTACTCCGGCGATCTGGCGTCCAGCGGCCTGATCATCCGCGAGGCGGACGCCGGGAGCATCCGTTCGGTGGACGATCTGGCCCAGCGGGACATCGTGGCGCAAAGCGGCTCCCTGCAGGAAACCATGGCCGCGGACAACATCGCTTTTTACCGGAAATTCCGCAGGCTTCCTTCCGCCGGGGACGTGTATGACGCCGTTATGGAAGGGAAAGCCGACGCCGGTGTGGTGGATATCGGCATCGCCCGGGTTTATATCGAAAACCATCCCGGCTGCGGGCTGATGATCGTGCCGGACGTATGCTTTACTTTGCAGCCCCAGTATACAGGGGATCGGATCGCGGCAAAAAAGGGTGAAATCGAACTGATCTATTTCGTCAACGGCGTGATTGACGAAGCGCTGGCGTCCGGGCAGTACGAAGCCTGGTTCGCGCACTACGCCCACGAAAGTGCCGCGCTTCAATGAGCCGTGCCCCGCGAAACGGGGAGGAGGTTGGATCGGATGAAGAAATGGAAAACCTGGAAGATCATTCTGTTTATCGCCACGTGCGTGCTGCTCAACGTGGGCGGAAGGCTCCTGTCCGTCTGGATCAACCTGCCCCTGTGGGCGGATTCCCTCGGCACGGCGCTGTGCGCTTATATCGCGGGTCCTGTGTGCGGCGCCATGGTGGGCCTGACGGGGAATTTGGCGTACAGTGTGATCAACCATCTTTCAGCGATGTATTCCATCACCAGCATCGCCTTGGGCGTGATCGTGGGCATCGCGGCGCGGCGGAAATGGTTCGATCATTTTTACGGCTTCATGAAGGCCGCCTCCCTGGCCGTGATTGTGGCGCTGACCGTGTCCGTGCCGGTGAATTTGCTGCTTGCCGACGGGTATACCGGAAACGCCTGGGGCAACGGCGTGATCAATTATCTGCTGGATAAAAACTGGCCTTTCATCCTTTGCAGCATCTTGGGCCAGCTGGCCATCGAATTTGCCGATAAGGTGCTCACCATCGCGGCGGTGTATTTGGTGATCGTGATCCGGAGCTGGCAAAGAAGCCACAAGCGCGGCGCGGCGGCGCGGCGCGGCGGCGCGGCGGCGGCAGCCCTGATCCTGTGTTTCTCCCTGGGCCTGTCCGCCCCTGCCCGGGCGGAGGACGCTTTCCCCCAGGCGGAGCCGGTGGACTACAACGATTATGTGCAGAGCGTATACAGCAGCAACAACGGCCTGCCCTGCGGCGAAGCCAACGACATCGCCCAGACCAACGACGGCGTGCTCTGGATCGGCACCTACGCCGGGCTGTACCGCTACAACGGCCGGGAATTCCGCTGGGTGGACAATTTTGAATCCGTCCGCAACGTGAACTGCCTGTATGTGGACGAGGAAGGCCGCCTGTGGATCGGCACCAACGACAACGGCCTGACCATCGTGATCCGCGAAAAGGTGGTGAACGTGCTGGATCAGTCCAGCGGCCTGCCGTCCAATTCCGTGCGCTGCGTCATCCGCGCCTCGGACGGATACTACTATGTGGGCACCACCGGCAGCCTGCAAATACTGGTGATGAACAACGGCCTGAAAGCGGCCAACACCCTGCAGGAAGTCAACTATGCCGACAGCATCACCGCCGATGATCGGGGCAACGTGGCGGCCATCGCCTCCAGCGGGCGGCTTTTCCTGATGAACAAGGGCCAGATCCTGTGCTCGCTGCGGCTGACGGACGGGCAGGAATTATTTAACTGCTGCGCTTTCGCGCCGGATGGCACGCTGATGGTTGGCTCCTCCACCAATCACATCTATCGTTACGATATTTCCGACGGCGATTTTACGCCGCTGGACGTGATGACCTGCGAGGACGTAGCCAGCATCAACAACCTGAACTATTTGAGCGACGGCACGCTGTTCATCTCCACCGACAGCGGCGTATCCTATGTGGACACGAACGGCTATCATCGGGTGAATACCAACGATTTCAACAATTCCATCGACAATATGCTCTACGACTACCAGGGCAATTTGTGGTTCACGTCCTCCCGTTTGGGCCTCCTGCGGCTGGCCAAATCCGCCTTCAAGGACGTTTACGGCACCATCGGCATGGAACGCCGGGTGGTCAACGCCATCGTGATGTGGCAGGGCAATTATTATATCGGGACCGACAAAGGGCTGGACGTGGTGGACAAAGCCTGCCGCAGCCAGATAGAAAACGAGCTGACCGCGGCGCTTAAGGGCAAGCGCATCCGCTGTCTGTATGTGGACGAGAACAGCCATCTGTGGGTGTGCACCTACGGCAGCGGCCTGATGGAATTTTCGCCGGAGGGCGAAAGCTGGCTGTACAACGCGGAGAGCGGCAGCTTCGGCAACCGAGCCCGCATCGTGACGGCCCTGACCGACGGGACGATCCTGGCCGCGGGCGATACCGGCATCAGCTACATTCGGGATCATGAAATCAAAAAAACCATCCGCAATGAGGATGGGCTGATCAACTCCATGATCCTGACCATTACGGAACGCGCCGACGGCACCATCTTAGCCGGTACGGACGGCGACGGCATGGCCGTGCTGAAAGACGGCGAAGTGGTAAAAATGCTCACCCGGGAGGACGGCCTCAGCAGCGGCGTGATCCTGCGCACCGTCAAGGACCCCAAGTCCGAAGGCGTATTCATCGTGACCAGCAACAGCCTGTGCTATTTGGACCCGGAAGGCTCCATCCGCGTGCTGGATAAATTCCCTTACTTCAACAATTACGATATTTGGGTCAAGGACGAGGATACGCTGTTCGTCATGTCCAGCGCCGGCATTTATGTGGTGGAACGGGACGAGCTGGTGGCGGACGGCGATATGGCCTGGGAGCTGCTGGACGCCCGAAGGGGCCTGGGCACCTCCCTGACCGCCAATTCCTGGAACTACTATAACGGCAACGGCGAACTGTTCCTGCCCTGCGACACGGGCGTTTATATCATCGACGTGGAAAAATACAACAGCGACGTGCGCTCTTACCGCATGCAGCTGGCATCCGTCCGGCTGGACGGCCTGCTGCAGCCGCCCGTCCGTTCAGCGGCCATCACGGTAGGCCAGGGCGTCAGCCGCGTGGAATTGGGCCCGGAGATTTTGAACTATACCATTCAGGAACCCAATACGGGCTACTATTTGGAAGGCTACGACACCCAGTGGACCATCGTGCCCCAGAGCAGCCTGACCAACATCATCTACACCAACCTGCCCGCCGGGGACTATACCTTCCATCTGGCCATTTTCGACAGCGCGGGCGAGCGCGTGCTGGAGGAACGCAAATTTGAGCTGATCAAAGAAGGCGAAATCTACGAGGAGCCCGGCTTCAGGATCTACATGCTGATCCTTCTGTCCCTGTTCATCATCTGGTCTACCTGGCTGGTGGTGCAGCGGCAGCTGAACAAACAGCAGATCAAGCTGAATATGGCCAACGAAACGGTCATGGCCATCGCAAACGCCGTCGACGCCAAGGACGTGCGCACCCACCAGCATTCCATGCGCGTGGCGGAATATTCGGTGCTGATCGCCCAGGAAATGAACTGCTTCAAATGGTGGCAGCGCCGCAAAATGCTCTCCAGCCTGCGGAAGGCGGCGCAGATGCACGACATCGGCAAAATCGGCATCCGGGACAGCGTGCTGAACAAGGTGGGGCGGCTGACGGATGAAGAATACGCGGAAATGAAATCCCACGTGATGCGCGGCGCGGATATCCTGAAAGACTTTACTTTGGTGGAGCACGTGGTGGAGGGCACGCGGTATCACCACGAACGTTACGACGGGCGCGGCTATCCGGACGGATTGAAGGGCGACGAAATCCCCCTCTTTGCCCGGATCATCGGCGTGGCCGACGCTTTTGACGCCATGACCTCCAACCGGGTGTACCGCAATCATATGGATACGGATTACGTGATGACCGAAATGGCCCGGGGCCGGGGCACGCAGTTCGACCCCGACGCGCTGGACGCATTCTTCCGGCTGGTGGAAAAGGGCGCTATCGACCTGAACAAGATTTACAGCCAGAAGCGCGAGGATATTCAGAACGCGGACCAGAAGGTGCAGGAAGAACTGAAACGCCGCGTGGAAGAGGATAAACGGATCCAGGCCGCCGAAATGAAGGAAGAAAAAAAGGCGGAAAAGGCCGAGAACGCAGAAAAGAGCGCTTCCGCGAATGGGAAAGGAGCGTAAGGGATGAAGCGAGTATATATATCCGCCGCACTGACCTGCCTGGTGATCCTGGCCGCCGTCATCGGCTGTTTCCGGTTTTTGAACCTTACCAGCGGACGGGACGGCGTGAAGGTCGGCTTCGTATACGACAACGACGAAAGCACACCCTATACCTACAACTTTTCCCTGGCGAAAGACGCGGTGGAAAGGAAATACGGGGAGCGGGTGGAAATCTTCACCTGCAGCAACGTGCTGGACGATCAAATCGAGGAGCCCATTCGGGAACTGGCGGCCAAGGGCTGCGACATCATCTTTTTCAACGGCTACGGCGAATTGGTGCGGGAGCTTGCCGCGGAATACCCCCAGATCCAGTTTTGCCAAACCTCTTATATGGATATGAGCGATCAGGCTGTGCCCGCCAATTATCACACCTTTAAGGGCGAAGCCTATCAGGGGCGTTACGTGAGTGGCATCGCCGCGGGCATGAAGATCAGGCAGATGATTTCGGAAGGGATCATTTCGGAAGATCAGGCCGTCGTGGGCTTTGTGGCGGCTTTCCCCACGTCCGAGGTCATTTCCGGTTATACCGCCTTTTTGCTGGGCGTGCGTTCCGTCGTTCCGCAGGCTGTGATGCGCGTGCGCTACACGGAATCCTGGAGCAGCTACGCCCAGGAAAAAAGCGCGGCCCAGCAGCTGATCAGGGAGGGCTGCGTGATCCTTTCCCAGCATACGGACACCATCGGCCCCGCCATCGCCTGCGAGGAAGCGTCCCAAAGCAAGCCGGTCTATTTCGTCGGCAACAATCAGAGCATGTCGGATGTGGCTCCCGGCGCGTCCCTGGTCACTTCGCGCGTCTGCTGGGAGCCGTATGTGCTGACCGCCGTGGACGCGGTCATGAAAAACAGGAAGATCGAAGCGGCCGTTTCCGGGCGCGTTCACGGGACGGACGTTTCCGCCGGTTTTGAAAAAGGCTGGGTGGAGATGATCGACCTGAACCTCCAGGCCGTCGCCCCCGGCACCCAGGAAGCCATGGACAGCGCCATCGAGCAGTTCAAGCGCGGGAAGGGCGATTTTGTGTTCAAGGGCGATTATACGGGCGTCAATCCCGATGACCCAAAGGACACCTGCGATCTGCGCACCGGTTACGTGGAGAACGAAAACACGTCTTATCCTTTATTCCATTATATCCTTTCGGATATCATCACCATCGAGAATTGATCGTTTCCCACGGTCCTCGGCATGCATGACCGATGCTCCTTCCCGGCCGGAGGATGGAACATCGCCCGCGGATTCCATGGAATACCGGCAAAAAAACCGGGTCAGGCTTTCGCCTGACCCGGTCGGTTTTTAGAGAGGATTACTTGTTGTCCTCGGTCACAGCCTGCGCGGCGGTGCGGCCGGAAACGAAGATTTCCACGATGGCGTTGCCACCCAGACGGTTGCCGCCATGGATGCCGCCGGTGACTTCGCCCGCAGCGTACAGGCCGGGGATGATCTGCCCTTCGGCGTTCAGCACGTGACGGCTGGTATCCACCACCAGGCCGCCCATGGTGTGGTGGGTGGAGGGCGCCATGAGGCGGATGGTCAGCACGGTGTTGTCCAGATCGTAGGTGTCGGGCAGATACTTGCCGTTTTCGTCCTTCTGCACGTTGCCCACGGTGCGGGAAGCGATGGCCTTGCCCACGTCGGGATATTCGCCCAGGCCCATGACCGCCGCGTCATAGTCGCGGATGGTCTGGATGACCACGGCAGGATCGGCGGTGACGCCCAGCTCCTTGAACAGCTCGGGCAGTTCGGCAATGGTGCGGCGATAGTAGCGGCCTTCATAGTCGCCCTCGGCCAGCTGCATGGGGGCGGGCATCATCTGTTCCTTGTTGTAGAATTCCAGGAACACGCCCTTGGTGCCGTTCACTTCCATGCCGTTGCGGAATTCGGCCAGAGACAGCACGTCGCGCTCGGAGCCTTCATCCACGAAGCGGTGGCCGGTGGTGGGGTTGATCCAGCAGGCGTAGTTGCCGCCGCCGAAAGCCAGGTTGCCGTTGTCCACCCAGGAAATGGGCATCAGCTGGGTAAAGCCCGTGCCGGTGGTGGCAGCGCCCACGGCTTCCGCCATGGTGATGCCGTCGCCCTGCAGGGAGGAACGGTTGGTGGTCTTGGTAGCGGTGGACAGGTATTCGGTGCTCCAGTACACGTTGCCGTCCAGCACCTTGTTGATGTTGGCGGCATAACCGCCGGTTGCCAGGATAACGCCCTTCTTGGCCTTGGCGATCACGACCGTGCCGTCAAACTGGGTGGCCTTCACGCCGACTACGCGGCCGTCTTCCACGATCAGCTCGTTGGCGGTGGTGCGGGTCATGATGCGATTGGCGCTGTTGGCTTCGTACAGGGTCTTCATGGGGGCGGCGAAGTAGCTGCCCCAGCGGCCCATTTCAGGATTGCCGTCGCCGTCCAGGTCCACGGTGGAGCCGATGAACTCGTTTTCACGATACCACAGCGCGCCGATCAGGGTGGGCTGAGTGTTCTCGATGAAGGTGGAGCCCTGGGCTTCCAGCCATTCCTTCAGGCCCTGGCCGCCCAGCACGAACTGCTTGACCAGGTCCACATTGCCGTACATCCATTCGCTGCCGTCGGCGCTGGGACGCAGGCCGCCGTAGTAGGTCTGGAAGATATGCAGGTTCAGGGTGGAGAACAGGGTGAGCTGGCCTTCGCTCTTGCCCGCAGCCAGCTGGGGCGCGGCCCATACGAAGTATTCGCGGATCTCGGCTTTCAGGGCCTGCAGGGTGGGCAGGTATTCCGCGTGCACGCCGTGCTTGGAAAGCTCGGCGGCGTCGCCCGCCACGAATTCATGGGTCTTATAGTATTCTTCGTCGAAGGGTTCCTCGCTCCAGTTGAGGATCATTTTCAGCTCGTTGATGCAGCCCTGAACGGACTTGACCTTGTCGTAGGTTTGGCCGTCATAGGCGTACACGCCGGTGGTGGCGTCGGGATCAGCGGGGTCCCAAACCAGGTAAGGCATCACGCTCTGATACTGGCCGCCGGACACCAGGGTGTTGCCGCCGACCTCGGCGTTCTTTTCGATCACCAGCACGGTGTTGCCGTCCTGGGCGGCCTGAGCGGCGGCGGAAATGCCAGCGCCGCCAGCGCCAACGATGACCACGTCGTATTCCAGGTTCTGGGTTTCCTTGGCCTTGTGCTCCACCTTGGCGGCCTTGAAGGCATCCAGGTTGGTGCAGGCAGCCTGCGCCGCGGCGTCGTTCACGGCGGTGCGCAGGGCGCGGGTGGAGAAGGTGGCGCCGGAAACGCCGTCCACGCCGGAGCCGTTGGCTTCGATCATTTCAGGGATCATAATGTCGAAAGCCACGTCGCCCACGTGCTGGGTTTCCACGGTGGATACGATCTCGATTTTTTCCAGCTTGTCCGCGCTGAAAGTCACCTTCACGGTGGTGGGGCCGTTGTAGCCCTGGGCCGTGGCGGTGTATTCACCGGCGGTGAAAGCCAGCGCCGCGTCGGCAGGCGCTTCGGCGGCTTCGCCCTTGGCGGCGGCCAGCGCCTTGCCAACGGCTTCCTTCACGGCCTTGGAGGTCACGGTGGCGCCGGTCATGCCGTCCACGGCTTCGGCGTCGGCCTTGCCCACATAAGCTTCCGCCATGGCGGGCATGGCAGCGCCGCCTAAAGCGGGGGTTTCATCCGCACCGGTAATTTCGATGGCGGTGATGGCCTTTTCGTCCACAGTGACGGCTGCCTTCACCTCGCCGCCGAAGCCCTGAGCGGTGGCTTCATAGGTGCCGGGGGTGAAGCCCTTCGCTTCCGCTGCGGGGGCGGCAGCGGCAGGCACGGCGGCGGCCAGCGCCTTGGCCACGGCGGCCTTCACGCCCTTAGAGGTGAAAGTCGCGCCAGCAACGGCGTCCACCGCTTCCGCGTCGTCCTTGCCCACATAGGCTTCCGCCATGGTGGTGATGGCCGCACCGCCGATGGCGGGGGTTTCGTCCGCACCGACGATCTCGATGGCGGTGATGGCATTTTCATCCACGGTGACGGTGGCTTTTACGTCGCCCGCAAAGCCTTCCGCGGTGCCCGTGTAGGTGCCGGGGGTAAAAGCAGCGTCCGCAAGCGCAAAGCCCATGCTGCCCAGAATGAGGCACAGGCTCAGAAACAGGGACAGGTACTTTTTCATACGGTTCCTCCTCCTTGCTTGACCAGTATTCAGTCTGGTGTGAGTATAGCATAAAATGAACAAATTGTAAACGGATGCGCTGGGGATTTTCGGGGTTTACGCATGGATTGCGAATAGGGAGTTGTAGAGTTGAGAGTTGAGATATTATAATGTCTATCAACGGGTGACCATAGTTGGTCAGCTATATAAATCTCAACTCTCCGCTCTCAACTCTCAACTCTGCCGACAAATTCCAATTTTTCATTCATGCGTGAGCCGTGGAGGATTTTCGGAACGCTCCCGCTTGTTTTTCCTTTCTTTTGATGGTAAACTGTAAATGAAAAACGCCCGTGAAGGGCGAATGAAGCGAGGGAATAGAAAATGAAGGAATATATCATCCGTCCCTTTACCCGCTGGGAGGACGTCGATAACCTGGAAATCACTGAACGCATGTGGACGCCAGCCGTGGATATTGCCGCCTGCGCCAGGATCGGTTACACAAAAGACGCCCTGCTGGTGCGCCTGGAAGCGCGGGAAGCCCTGATCCGGGCGGAGGAAACCGGCCCCCTGGGGCACCCCTGGGAAGACAGCTGCTTGGAATTCTTCCTTTCCCCCGTGGAAAGTGACCCGCGCTACATCAACATCGAATTCAACCCCAACGCCTGCTGCTGTTTGGGACTGGGCGACGGCAAAGAGCGCATGCGCCTGCTGCCGGAACGAAACTGGCTGGAGCCGAAGGTTTTCACCACGCAGGAGGGCTGGGGCATCGCCTACCGCGTGCCCTTCGATCTGCTGAAAATGCTGTTCCCCGCCTTCCATGCCGCCCCCGGCACGGTCATCCGGGCCAACTGCTATAAGTGCGGCGATAAAACCGCCCAGCCCCATTTTCTTTCCTGGAACCGCGTCACCTCCGAATCCCCCAATTTCCACCGGCCCCAGGATTTCGGCAGGATGGTTCTGGGATGATTATTTATTCTCATCCTGTATCTGTCCAGTCTTGCGAATAGGGACAAGCCGCGAAACGATAACATCGTAGGGGCGGATATTATCCGCCCACCCTCGCAGCATGGTGCATTTGTATGATTTTTGGCGTTCGTGACATCAAGCTATTGCGGGCGGATGATATCCGCCCCTACGAGTCGGGTGAAAATATTGACTGTTTCTTCATAACACTGGCGCGGAAAGAGGATGATCGAAAGTCTCACTGCGGCTTAACTGATAAAACGCTGCACCAGTCTTTTATTCCTCTGTATCCCAGAAGAAAACCTCTCTCCCTTCGTGATCGATATAACCGCAGCGACCGCCGATTTTCACCCAGGCCAGGCCGTTTTCAAAGCTGTACGCCCAGTCATAGATCAAAGGAAGGGCAACCTGCCCGGTTTCGTCGATGTAGCCCCATTTCCTGTCCCGCATCACAAGCTGCAAGCCTTCCGGGAAATCCATGGGTTCAAAATCGCCCAGCAGCCATTGGGCTTCGCTGACGATTTCGCCCCGCAGATTCACCAAGCCCCACCGAAACCCCTCCCCTTTTTCGCTTTCATAGAACCAGCACAGGCCGTTTTCCATGGGCGGACGCAGATCAAATCTTTCCAGGTTTTCAGGGAACGCAAAGGAAAACAGTTCCTCTCCGGTAACGGCATAGACCGAAAAAGCATGCGGCGCGGTTTGAACCACCAGCGCGCCGTTTTTATAATCAGGGCCCCAATACCCATCATCCTGATAACCCCGGCTGACGGTATTCCCTTCCCGGTCGATGAAGCCCCAGTCCCCCTCCCGGAATCGTACCAGCGCAAGCCCATCCTCAAATTCCGAGGCCCGCAGGAATTGGGGCGGGATCACCACATTCCCCCGCAGGTCGGCGTAGCCCTGCAATTCTTCCTCGTTTTCCACCGTGATGCGGCCTTCGGACGCATAGGAAGCATATTGGGCATGAATGCCCTCCGGCAGGGGGATTTCCGCGCCGGTTTCGTCGATGAGGAAAAAGTCCAGCGGATTCCAGTCTTCGTCCATATAAGCCACGGACGCTACGCCCTCATGGAAATTGCCGGGGTCTGTGGCAAAATACCGGCAGGGAATGACCAGTTCCCCGGTGCTCCTGTCGGCGTAGCCAGCCCCAGCCTCATCCATGACGGGAATGAGACGGCTGTCCGAGCACCAGTGCCACACATTGCCCCATTTCAGCCCGGAAAAGCAGCCGGAGGGAATGTCGAAAAAGCCGTACAAAGGGCACTGGAGCAGGATTTCTTCCCCTTCTTCATCCTCGCCCCACACGTAATCGCCCCGGCGGTACACCAGCCAAATCCCCGTATCTTTGCCGCCGAAATAAGAACCGCTTTGACCCGCCGCTAAGCTGTAGGTGGGCGGCAGGACGAAATCGCCGTTTCTATCGATGATGCCGTCGCAGTCCATATCCCACAGGTCGTCCGTTTCGGGGGCATAGTCCGCCGGATAAATAGCGACAGAAGCATAATTCCCCCGGAAGTCCCCGGCGGAATCAAATTGCGGGGCGATCACCCATTCCCCCGCCCGGTTGATATAACCCATTTTGCCGTTTTCCCCTTTTTCGGGGAACAGGGCCGCGTTTTCTTCCGCCCCTGCCGCGCAAAGAGGCAGCAGGCACAGCATGAAAACGAAGAATGCAACCGCCTTTTTCATGGACAGCGCCTCCCTTCTATCTATTATAACGAACGGGAAAGGCGTTTTGTTACATAGGAAATGAAAAAAGCCGTGAAAAAACCGGCTTTTTTTCATGTTTTTCGTTTTTTATTGCATCTTTTCCTGTTTCACCTTATGGTCCACCACATGGCGGCTCTCCAGCTGGGCGAAAATGTCCTTGGGTTCGATGCCCATTTCCACCATGAGCACCATGACGTGATAGGCCAGATCAGCGATTTCAAAAATCGTTTCCTCTTTGCTGCCGCCCTTTCCGGCCACGATGACCTCGGTGCATTCCTCGCCGACTTTTTTCAAAATCTTATCAATGCCCTTCTGGAACAGGTAGGTGGTGTAGCTGCCCTCCTTGGGGGTGGTTTTGCGGCCAACCAACAATTGATACAGCGCTTCCAGGGAGAAATCCTGGTGTTCCTCACTCTGGTAAACGGGATTGAAGAAGCAGCTTTCGGCCCCCGTATGGCAGGCGGGGCCTTTTTTAATGACCTCCACCACCAGGGCGTCCATATCGCAGTCCGTTTTGATGGTGACGATCTCCTGGGTGTTGCCGGACGTTTCTCCCTTGCGCCAAAGCTGCTGGCGGGAGCGGGAGAAGAAGCAGGTGCGGCCCTCCTTCATGGAAATCTCCAAGGACTGACGGTTCATGTAGGCCACGGTCAAAACCTGCTTGGAAAAATAATCCTGCACCACGGCGGGGATGAGGCCCTTTTCGTCAAATTTCAGTTCGTTAATATCCATCATTCTATTTTCCTTTCTCTGTTACTCAATTATATAAAAGTGACAAAGTATCGGTATTGGAGGGAGGATGGCCAAGGGGAAACTCCCCCTTGACTTCAATCCGCAGCGGCGGCGTGTACGCCGCGAGGACGGAAAATTTCAGGAAGGAGCGCAGACGACTGGATGAAATTTTCCTACTTTGCGGTTTTTCCGCCCGGGAGCGAAGCGAGAGGAAAAACCGGGCGGGGGGCACGCGGGGGGTATGCAATACCCACCCGCGAGTTACTGCGGAGCCATAGGCGAAGCAGGAACTAATATTCTCATGGGGATTCCTTCGCCCGCTAAGTACGCTTTCAGCGCGGGAAGCGGCACTTCCTTCCGGTGGAAAATGGAAGCGGCCAGTCCCGCGTCCACCTGGGGCACGGTTTCAAACAGGGTTTTGAAATGCTCCATGCTGCCCGCGCCGCCGGATGCGATGATGGGGATGGAGACCATTTTCCCTACGGCGGAGAGCATTTCCAAATCAAAGCCTTGTTTTACCCCGTCGGTGTCGATGCTGTTCACCACCAGCTCCCCGGCCCCGCGCTCCTGCCCCTCGCGGGCCCATTGCAGGGCGTCGATGCCGGTGTCGACGCGGCCACCCTTGGCGAAGATGCGGAAAGACCCGTCCACCCTTTTTACGTCCATGCTCAGCACCACGCACTGGTCGCCGTAGCGCTTGGCGGCATTGTCGATCAGGTCCGGATTTTTGATGGCCCCGGAATTGACGCTCACCTTGTCCGCCCCGCAGGACAGCACCCGTTCAAAGTCCGAAACCTCGTTGATGGCCCCGCCCACGGTGAGGGGGATGAACACCTGCGCCGCCGTGCGCTTGAGGATATCGGTGAACAGGCCCCGGCCCTCAAAGGACGCGGTGATGTCGTAGAAAACCAGCTCGTCGGCCCCGGTGTCGTTGTAATACTTCGCCATCTCCACCGGGTCGGCCACGTCCTGGATGCCCTCGAAATTGGTGCCCTTCACCACGCGGCCATTCCGCACGTCCAGACAGGGAATGATTCTTTTGGCAATCATACGGTTTCCCCCTTTTCGGCGCCGGCGGCGATGGCCTGTTTCAAATCGATTTTGCCCGCGTACAGGGCCTTGCCGATGATGGCGGCATACAGCTCCATCTTCGCTAAGGCGTTCACATTTCCTATGGAAGAAACGCCGCCGGAAGCCACCACCCGCAGGCCGTCGATTGCTCTTAATCCCGCGTAGGCTTCCAGATTCGGCCCCATGAGCTTGCCGTCCCGGCTGATGTCGGTGTAAATCACCGTGTCCACGCCCTGGGCAGGCAGTCTGCTCACGAAATCGAAAGCGGGAATATCCGTCACCGTGCGCCAGCCGTGGATAGCGACGAAGCCGTTTTTGGCGTCCACCCCGGCGGCGATCCGGCCCGGATATTGGACCGCCAGCGTTTCCAGCAGGGCGGGGTTTTCCACCGCCGCCGAGCCCACGATCACCCGGAACGCCCCCGCGTCCAAGTACCGCCGGGCGCTTTCCTCGCTCCGGGCCCCGCCGCCCACCTCCAGCCGGAGGCCGCTTTCCTTCGCCAGCTTTTCAATGATGGAAAAATTCTTCTGTCCCCCGTCCTTGGCCGCGTCCAGATCCACCACGTGCAGCCATTCCGCGCCAGCCGCTTTGAAGGAAGCCGCAGCGGCTAAGGGGTCGGTTCCGTACACGGTCATCTGGTCGTAATCGCCCTCGGTCAAGCGCACCACCTGGCCGTCCCGCAGGTCGATGGCCGGAAAAATCAGCATGCGCCCACCTCCCCAAAGGCCCGCAGGATGTTCAGACCCACCGGGCCGCTTTTTTCCGGGTGGAACTGGGCGCCGAACACGTTGCCGTGCTGCACCAGCCCCGGCACGTCCACGCTGTATTCCGATACGGCTTTCACCGCGTCCCCGGCGAATTTGGCGTAGAAGGAATGAACGTAATACACGCTGTCTCCTTCCTGAATGTATTTCAGCAAGGGGCTTTCCCCCGTAAACCGCAGGGCGTTCCAGCCGATGTGCGGCACTTTCAAATCGGCGGGAATATCCGCCCGCAGGGGACAGATTTCGCCGGGGATCAGGCCAAGGCCCGCATGCTCCCCGTACTCGTGGCTTTTTTCAAACAAAAGCTGCATGCCGAGGCAAATGCCAAGCAACGGCGTGCCCGCCGCCGCCTTTTGCAGCACCAGCCCGTCCATGGCCGTGTCTTTCAGCTTTTGCCGGGCGTCGCCGAAAGCGCCCACGCCGGGCAGGATCAGCTTGTCCGCGTTCAAAATCGTATCTTCATCCCGCGTAACAATGTTCTCCATGCCCAGATAAGACAGAGAATGACTAATAGAATAAAGGTTGCCTACCCCATAGTCAATGATTGCAATCATGCAGGAACACCAACCTTTTTTGGAGTTAATGAACACTTTAAGTTACAAAGGAGACCGGCGGGGCTTTGCCCCGCACCCCACAAGGGGGATGATCCCCCTTGACCCCGCTCCAGGCGAAGAGGCATGTATGGATTTGTCAAGCAAACGCCGCCTGCTGCTTCGTAATTACG
>JAFSKN010000003.1 GCA_017448975.1 Clostridia bacterium | reverse complement strand
GCACGATCTCAAGGTATGGGACGGGCCGTCGCTTTCTTCTTATATCAAGTCGCATTACGATGTTGATATGAGTGTCAGACAATGCCAGCGGTTGTTTCGGAATCTTGGATATTCGCGTATCCGCCCTCAACCCTATCCCAGCAAAGGGAATGAGGATGCAGAGGAACGAAATGCCTTTAAAAAAACCGAACCGCGATAGAGCAAGACGAATCTCTGATCCTTGTATATCAGGATGAGGTACATTTTCAGATTCAAACTACTGTAACTTCCGGATGGTACAAGAAGGGCAGCGCACCAACCATAAAGTCTTTTCCCGGCCGATTTAAGACATCATACAGTGGGTTTGTTATTCCTGAAAGCGGAGTACTGTTTACCGCAAAACCAGAAAAATTCAACTATGCGACGACCATTGATTCCATCCGCTCCTTCCTTACAGCGCATCCTGTACCCGAAGGAAAAAGGTATGCGCTTGTGATGGATAATGCCCCATGGCACAAGAAAACAATGCGTCTTATTGAGCAGGAAATGCTGCCAGAGTATGAAGACATTCGGAAGTCCGTTGCCTTCGTCAGGTTACCGCCTTACTCTCCGGATCTCAATCCGATTGAGCAGGTCTGGCGTATAACGAGACGTGAAAACACGCACAATGTTTTCTTTTCCTCGTTGTCACTCCTGGAGTCAACGGTAGATTCAGCCTTTGCTGCTTGGGCTACGCCCAACAGCCAACTGAAGTCTCTGTGCACTTTTAAGTAAAATCAATTTTGACGTTCACTATAAATTTATATAAAAAGGTGTTCTTAATAAACTTGCATAAGATTTTAATGGTAGCAATTTTTTGATAATTGCATACTTTTCCGAGATGTCAATTATTTCTCTTGCGGAAAGTTCCGGGATAACAAATTGTTTAATATCATATTGCGCTGAGATTTTTATGAACGATGGATAATCGCAAGTTCTGCATGTCGTAAAAACACACACATTGTCATATTTACTTGCTATAAAATATAGTTGCTGCAATAATTCAAATTTGCTTTTCTGAACATCTGCAATGAATTCAAGTGCGTCAATAAAGAATACAATTTTCTTTCCATTCAAGTATTTTAACGTTTTGTGAATATCTAATTTCCAAATATCATTTATACTGTTTTCTTCTGCCAAGCATTCTGCACGTGCATATAAAACATGTTCTTCATTTTCGATTACCATTTTACATAACGCAGATTTGCCCGAACCGGCTTCACCTAATATTGTAATAAATCTGCCACCTTCATCTTTTATTTTTTCAATTATTGTAGTTCTGTCAATTTGGTATTCTCCATGGATCAAACAATCGATACTTACGGACATTTTTTCTTTGCTGTCAACTATTTGTTGATATAGGATTGATGCAAGGGATGGAAACTCAGTACTTTCTTTTTCAAACAATTGATATAATTTTATTTGAAAGTCAATGTCTAATTTTGCCTTATTTATGATTTTTTCATGCGTAATTAAGTGTTTCTCAGCAATGAATTCTATATTACCTATTTTTTTATCGCCCGAGAAGTCGTGAACAATTGGAAGGCTTTCATTATCAAGCACAAAAAAATACAATTCTGTTATTGCAGATAGAGCATTTGATTTAGAATTCTTGATTTTATTTAGCGTATTTTTAATTTTGTCTGGAATATCTTGATTTGTTGTAACTTGAACATAGATTTCCCTATTCGACGATATTAAGTCTATATATGGGTAGTTTACTCTTTTTGAATTCAGGTTTTCAAACTTTTGCCCAAACCATATCCCACAAATTTCTGTTGAAAATAATTCATATAATACCGCGGTATCAAATAACCCAAGCTTATTTAACGCTTCAATTTTTTGCTTATAATGAGAAAGATAATCCGCAATGTATCCCATTCTTTCTGTGCTATTCATCATAGTAATACCTCTTTCATATGTTTTTACGATCTCCTATACCTTTATCATTATATATACTTTTCTGTTGTTCTTAAAAAAGTTCAGTAGATAGCTTGTTTGCGGCAGAATTTCGGATTACCGATTGCAGCCATACGGCGCAGTGTGTTTTTGGTTACCGGTTTCAGGTTCACCGTTTCCACAAAGATTTGATTGGCTAAAGTAATGCGCAGGGAGACGACCACAGAATCTGTTTTCAAGGCGGGCTTTTTCTTCTCCCAGGACTTTTCCTTCGGCTCGTCGCTTTCTTCTATCTTTGATAAGTCGCCAAGTGCCCCGGGTTCCACCGTCCATCCCCGAATACGTTCTTCGATCCATGTGCGGTTCAGGTGCTTGATTTGTCGCAGGATGGATCATTGCTAGAGATAGGTGTGCCAAAATTCGTCAATGAACGAGCTGTTGCCTTTCCGAAGTGCCTACCCTTGCAGCGGCAACGCGATCATATTGCCCAAGCCGCTTTGGAGCAGGATGTCCTGGGCTGGCAGCATCAGGTCGTAGGATTTCAAGTTTTTCTGGTTGATGGATTCCGCGCCTTTGGTCAGCAGTCCGGCAACAGACGCAGGCAGGAGTTTTCCTGCTGTAAACGCAGATTTCGTTTTCAAGCTGTTGGATTTGGGAAGTTGGGTCAGTCATTCGTTTTCATTCCTTTTGATCCACTTTAAGCGCATACCTCGCTCCTCTGCCTTTACCAAGGGGATATACCCCATCTTTCTCCATGTATGCCATCAATTTTCTCACTTGCTGCGGTGTCAGTCCTGTGATTTGACGGATTTCCTGATTGGATAAGGGCTGTACTTTCAATTGATTCATAATCGTCGTTTTTATGCTTTCTTCGTCTTGGAAGCCGTCGTTCCGATATCGAACGTCTTCCGACAGTATCCTGTGTATATCCTGGGATAAGATATAATATCTTCCCTTTCCTTTACCTGCTGTAGAAAGGATATGGTTTTCTACGTCCATTTTATTCATGACCTCGGAAGCTTTTCGGACAGAACGTTGGCAGATTTCCGCCGCAGTCTGTACGGTGATCTCCCGGTGCCGAAGCAGATAGTTCAAAATAATCAGCGCGTCCACATCCAGCATCATGCCTTTTTCGGATAATTGACGGACAAGATGCCGAACGGAGGGAACGACAACCGATCCTCGAAGCGTCAATTCGACATTTTCACCATAGACCTCATAAAACGGCGCTTCTTTCCCTTCACTGAGCATGGCAGAATAAATGCGCGGCACGCCCAAATTGCTTCTGTTGACCAAACGCAGCTTTTCAAGGATGGCAGCAAGCGCATTATTTCGGGAAACAGGGGCGTGATGAAGGATATTTTCGGGTGTGATGCCGCCGATCAAATCTCCCGGACTGCTGACGACCATTTCATCCGGGTACATTTTCACCATCACGGAACCGGGCACCCGATAATCCCTGTGGGCAAAAGCGTTCATCACGCTCTCTCGGATGGCCACGGTGGGATATTTTTTGTATTCTGGGTGCAGAAATCCGACCTCCAGCGTGGAAACAGGATTATCCGCTTCTATGTATCGTTCGATTTCCCGCAAAGCAATTGGGATTGCGTCGTTTCCCTCGTCTCTGACCGCGTATTCCGTGTCGGAAGTCATCTTACGGAACGCCCAGCGATGGCAGGGCACATACTTCTCAATCAAAGATGGTTTTCCGATCATCAAAAGCCCGGCAATATTGAGCTTGCCGTCCTTCAACGCACCAACGGACTGCAATAGGTCTTCATCGTTCATTCGCTGCATTTCCATCGGTGCCGATTCCTGGGCCATCATTTCCCGAAGTCGCTCCATGGCCGCAGGGGAGTAAATCTCCTTCCAGTTCTCTGCTATGAAAGTGGCCGTAAGGTCATGATACCCCATCTGCTCCATCATTTCCCGGCGAAGCGAACCGGTTAAGGGCTTGCTGTCTTTCCCCACGCGCTTCCATCCAGCGCCATCACTGGTGGTGTAGGGTGGCATACCGGGGAAAACCTGAATAGCCAGCAATCTGCCCGTTCCATATTCCACCCAAATATCCTGGATTTTAACGGTGATATGGGGTTCTGTTTTATCATAAATGCTTTTCTGCAAATCCAGAATATCAACATCCCGGGGAACTCCAATAATTGCCTTTTCCTTTCCTTTTGTTCGTTCTTTCACACCGACGATGATCATGCCTTCTCCAGCGTTGGCAAAACTGACAACGGATCGAACCAAAATCCTGATCATTTCCCGTATGTTTTCTTCCCATTGCTTGAAATCCAGTTCCTGCCCTTCTAAATCGTCCGCAATTCTCGTTTCTAACTGATTCAGTAAATCAGGAATATCATTGATTGCCAACATCAATATTGTCCTCCTTAAAGTGTCGATTCTGGAAACATTATAAATCAATAATCTTAATATGTCAAATAGATAATCAAAGATTTTTGATTTATCTGGCCAATAAATGATTTTATCTCTTTTTGCCTTTCATTGACTGCCAAATGATGAGCCTTTTCTGATGCCTGACATTACCCCGATGTCCCTCCACGACACAGTGTTCCCGGACGAAAACTCTGCTTCGTGTGGGACACATGGTCAAAGCAATGAAGCCAAAAACGAAACCGTCTGATCCAATTTCAGATCAGACGGTCTTACTTCAAAAGGTTACACTACAGTCTGTCAGCACTCTTGATAATTAGTTCCTTATGAGCATTAATTCGAGCTTGCCCCTGGGTTTTATCCTTGGCTTTCCCCGGATGCTTTGCATCCGGGTTGGCGGCGTTCAGCCGCCGGGCCAGAACCGCAACGGCGTCCAGCGTGGCCGTTCTCACGAAGCAACAGCGGAAAATGGTTAGTTTGTCACGTTAAGCAATATCCGCGTTTGAGGGTCCAGGGGCATCATGCCCCTGGCGCAGGTCTGGGCGCGCGGAGCGCCCAGCGTTCCCTTGCTTACCCTTTGCAGTAGTGCTGATCCGCCGCGCGCATCAGCAGCCAGTGGGTGAGGACGCAGCCAGCCGCGAGCAGCGCGGCCATGATGGCGAAGTAGGGCACCAGGCCCACGTCCCACATAAACAGCAGGTAGGTGAGGCCGCCTAAAGCGATCAGGATGCCCCAGCCCATGAACATGCCGATGGCCGCGCCGAAATTCTGCTTCATGGCCTCCTGTTCGGTGACCCAGTCCAGCTTGGGATGCTTCACGTCCCGGGCGAGCACCAGGCAGGCGGTCATGTAGGTATACAAGGCGCAGAGCACGAAGGCCAGACCGGCGTACAGGGCGAACTTGGGCAGCAGCACCGCCAGGGCGATCGTAGCCAGCACCACGCCCGCCAGGGACATGCAGTAGCCCACCGCTAACTTGGACAGCACCATGGTGCGGGAGGAGACGGGCAGGGCGGTAAGGAAATCGTGGCCCTTGCCTTCCCGGGAAACGGAGGTGGAAAGCGCGGGATTCATGCCGGACATGTAGGCCATCACAGCGGTGAGGATGGGCAAAATCAAATCGGCGTTGATCTGGCCCAGCAGCATATCCAGGGTTTCTCCGTCCGCGCCGGAACGGCTGAAAGCGAAGAACATCATGCCCACCATGAAAGCGGGCATCAGGCACGTAGGCAGGCTGTTGGTGGCGTAGGCGGGCACGCGCAGGATTTGGCGGATCTCCCGCAGGCACAGGGCCTTGAAAGCGCTGCCGCCGGTAAAGGAGCCGCGCCGGACGCCGCCCTTTTTGCTGACGGCGGCGGGGGTCTCGCCCTGGAGCAGGCTCAAATTCCGATACCAGAACCCGATGACCCAAACGGCGATGGCCGCGGCGGCGGCGTTTACCGCTAAGAACAGCGCAAGCTGTCCCCAGTCGCCAAGCGCCCCTTTCGCCGCCCAGGCGGCGGGAGGGAAGGCGCGGGTCAGGGCGTCCACCCGGGCCATGTTGCTTCCTAAGAAAGCAGCCGCGAAGTCCTCCATGTCGCCGCCGCTGCTTCCGGAGATGCTGCCCATGTTGAAAGCCAGGAACATGTACGCGCCGATGAAGATGATACCGCTGACGGTGGCGATCATATCCCGGTGCTTCCACAGGCCGGAAAGGCGGATCAGCAGGGTGGAAACGAAGGAAACCAGCACAATGGGCAGGATGGGCGCGCCCAAGGCGGCCAGCAGGGCCCGCAGGTACAGCAGGGGATCGGTCCCCACCCGGATGCCGTACAGGATGGCGGCGGGCATGATGAACACGACGCTGTAACCCACTTCACTGATCCACACCTGGGTCAGTTTGGCGGAAAGCACCGTGCGGGAATCCACCGGCAGAGAAGCGATATAGGCCGCGTCCCTGCCAAAGTACAGGGAGCTCATAATAAAGAAGAAGGAAATGATCAGCGTGCCTAACATGGACATGGTGATGGCCATGCTCAGCAGCAGGTCCGGCATGCCCATTTTCATCAGGTAGCTCAGGATGCCGTTTTCCAGAAGGATCAGGAAGCCGCCCAAGTAAGCTACCGCCACCAGAATGCCGATGAGCCTGCCGATGGTGCGGCCTTTCTTTTCCCGAAACTGGGTTTTCAGGTTCCGGGGCTTGAAATCAGCGTACCGGGACAGCAGCTGCAGCCGCAGCAGCGGGAAAAAGCCTGTCATGCCGTTTCGCCTCCATCGTTGGTCAGCTCCAGGAACAGCTCTTCCAGGGACGCGCCTACCTCGCCGGAGCGCAGCTCTTCCAGCGTGCCCTGCTCCACCAGCCTGCCATGGTTGATGAGCCCGATGCGGGTGCACAGCTTTTCAGCCACTTCCAGCACGTGGGTGGAGAAGAACACCGTATTGCCCGCCGCGCAGTGGCGCTGCATTTCTTCTTTCAGCAGGTGCGCCGCCCGGGGATCCAGGCCGCCTAAGGGTTCGTCCAAAATCCACACCGGAGGATTGTGGATCAGCGCGCCGATGACCACCAGCTTCTGCTTCATGCCCTTGGAATAGGAGCGCACCTGGTTGTTGATGGCGTCCTCCAGGGAGAAGATGTCCAGGTATTTTTCAATGTGCGCTTTGCGCTGCGCCGCGCTCACCTGGTACACGTCCGCCATAAAGTTCAGGTATTCCATGCCGCTCAGGCGGTCGTACAGGTCGTTTCCGTCGGGCACGAAGCCGATCAGCCGCTGGGCCTCCAGGCGGTTTTCGTCCAGCCGGTGGCCCGCCATGGTGATGGTGCCCGCGTCGGGGCGCAGGATGCCGGTCATCAGCTTGATGGTGGTGGTTTTGCCCGCGCCGTTGGGGCCGATGAAGCCGAACAGCTCCCCGCCCTTTACTTGCAGCGTCAGGTCGTCCACGGCTTTGAAGCCGTTCTTGGCGTAGGTCTTCGTAACACCTTGCAAATCGATCATGTTTTCAGCCATACGAATATCCCTCCTTGCCGTATGTGAGCATATCATAGCAGGGCATGATAGGAAAAACAAGGGGATTTGCGCCAAAGATACACTTTTGCGTCTGAATTGACAAAGGCTGCGAATGATTGGGTAAGTCTTTGATTTTTTGCCGTTCACGCGGCGGCCGGATGTTCGTCCTGGCAAAAAATCGTCTTGCAATCACCTTTTTTTGTAAAATTGAGTTGCAAAAATTGATTCGATCTGGTACAATAATGGCAGTGTCTTGATGATGTTCAGGAATACGGAGCCATTTTTCCACTGGACAAAACCGTTCAACCGTACTGATCCGCAGGCCATGCGGAAAAAATAAACAAGGAGGAACCTCCCATGAAGACCCGGAAAACCCTTTCCCTGCTTCTGGCGGCGATGATGCTCATTTCTCTGTGCTCCTTCGCCGCGGCGGAAGCCCCCGCCTACACCCAGTCCCCCTACCTGGACGGCCAGGATCTGCCCGCTGTGGCGGACCGTCTGCCCGTCGCCTCCGACATCATGGTGGAAGACGTAGCCGATATCGGCCAGTACACCGATTACATCACCCTGATGCAGGGCGGCTCCTCCAAGTGGGGCCCCGGCAAGCCCACCGAGGAAGCGCTGTTCCGGTTTAAGACCGACGGCACCGTGGAACCCAACGTAGCCAAGGGCTTCGACGTGAACGAGGACGCCACCGTGTGGACCATCTACCTGCGCGAAGGCATGAAGTGGTCCGACGGCGTGCCCTTCACCAGCGAGGACTGCCGCTTCTTCTACGAAGAGTGCCTGCTCACCGGCTTCACCGGCAAGAGCGCCTGGGAAGCCGTGAAGGCCGCCGATGAAAACGGCGAAATGCAGCTGGCCACCTTCACCGCCATCGACGATTACACCTTCACCATGACCTTTGTCTCCTCCAAGCCCGAATTCCTGCGCGAGCTGGCCATCAACGGCAAGTGGTTCTTCGCGCCCAAGCATTGGCTGATCGACCACGTGGCCGTGTACAACGATCCCAACAAGACCGCCGAGGAAAAGGACGCCTACGCCCAGGAGAAGGGCTTCTCCGACATGAAGGCCCTGGGCAACAGCTACACCTACTATTACTGGATCGTGAAGGACCGCCCCACCCTGCGCGCCTGGACCATCGACGGCGATTTCAACGATGAAATGTGCGTATGGAAGCGCAATCCTTACTACTGGAAGACCGACAAGGAAGGCAAGCAGCTTCCTTACATTGACGAACTGCATTTCCGCCGCTACAGCGACGCTTCCCAGGCCCTGCTGTGGACCATGGACGGCACCGCCGACATCGGCTCCGTTGCCCTGGCCGACGTGGAAACCATCCTGAACTCCGACGCCACCGTGAACCTGATCGAATGGTCCTCCACCGGCTGGACCAGCCAGTCCATGCAGCTGAACTTAGCCGTGCAGGACGATCTCAAGCGCCCCCTGTTCCAGGATGTGAACTTCCGCCACGCCCTGTCCATCATCGTGGACCGCAACCAGATCGCCCAGCTGATCGACAACGGCTACACCGAACCCGCCCAGTCCGCGCCGGGCAAGGGCGCTCAGGGCTATGATCCCGAATGGACCAACAAGTGGGTGGAACAGGATCTGGACGCCGCCGCGGCGCTGCTGGCTGAATGCGGCCTGGTGAAAGGCGCGGACGGCTTCTGGGCCTTCGCCGACGGCACCAAGCTGACATTGAACCTCCAGTATCAGTACGAAGGCGACGCCAGCCTGGCCGAGCTGCTCAAGAACGACCTGAACAAGGCCGGCATCGACGCCACCACCCGCATGTACGACCGTTCCATCATGGAAGAAATGCGCTCCGCCAACCAGCATGAAATCGTGCTGAACTACGAGAACTTCGACACCTTCTCCATCTCCCTGCGGCCCGACTACTTCGTGCCCATGCGCGACTACTGCGTCTGGGGCTCCGCCTTCGGCCTGTGGTATCTGAACAGCATCGACGGCAAGGGCCGCGAGGGCGCCGTGGAACCCCCGGCTGACGTGAAGGCCATGCTGGACATCTACACCGCCATGAAGAACGCCACCACCTCCGAAGCCAAGGAAGAACTGGCCCTCCAGCTGCTGGATTGCTTCAAGGAAGGCATCTATGAAATCGGCTTCACCTCCTCCAACCCCGCAGTCTACGCCGTCAACGCAAAGATGCATAACTTCCCCGAGAACGGCATCGCCTGCGACGAATTCCGCGATTTAGGCCTTGCCAACTTCGCCTGCCTGTGGGTGGAGAAATAATTGTTCGCACGCACCGCTTAAGAACTCGTTAAGTAACGAGGAGTACGCTGGGGGCTATGCGCCCCAGACCCGCACCAGGGGCGTGACGCCCCTGGACCCACAATAGCGGATGTTTCTTGAACTGTCGAAAAAACGCGGTTCCCGCTGTTGCATGGAGAGAACAGTCGGACTTGACGACATTGTGCTTCTGGCCCGACCGCTGAAAGCGGTCATCCCGGATGCGCCGCATCCGGGGAAAGCCGGGACAATCCCAGAGGGAAAGCTCGCTTTCCCCTGGGATTGTTCCCCAGCTTTCTATGGGCCAGAAGCCCTCTTAACTTCCGTAAGCCCCAGTGCAGCAAGCGGAAGCTGTTTGTTCCTTCCAACGGAGCAATATCGCTTAACGGGGTCCAGGGGCCGAAGGCCCATGGTTCAGGGGTTTAGGGGGCTGAAGAAGCCCCCTTTGATATTCCCGAGCAAGGAGGTAAGCGCGTACTATGGGAAGCTATATCTGGAAGCGCGTACTTACATTCATTCCCATCCTGCTGATCATGTCCCTGGTGATCTTCTTCATCATCCAGCTTCCCCCGGGCGATTACCTCACGTCCTACGTGGCGGGGCTCAAAGCCGAAGGACAGATCGTGGACGAAAGCGAAATGGACAGCCTGAAAGAGCGCTACGGCCTGGATCAGCCCTGGTTCGTCCAGTACTTCAAGTGGATGTGGGGCATCCTCACCCGTTTTGACTTCGGCTATTCCTTCGACTATGAAAAGCCCGTGTGGCCCGTCATCGCCGAAGTGCTGCCCATGACCATCGTGGTGTCCATCGCGACGATGCTATTTAACTACCTGTTCGGTATACCCATCGGCATCTACAGCGCCGTGCACCAGTATTCCGTGGGGGATTACTGCTTCACCCTGGTGGGCTTCTTAGGGATGGCGGTGCCCAATTTCCTGTTCGCCATTCTATTGATGTACGGCACGTACATCTGGACGGGCACCGCGTTCATCGGCCTGTATTCCAATGAAATCCTCTTAGGATTGCAGCAGGGCACCCTGCAATGGTACGACCTGCTGCTCCGGGGCGATTTCTGGGGCCGCATGGCCATTCCCATCATCGTCATCGGCACCTCCGGCACCTGCGGCACCCTGCGCTCCATGCGCGCCCAGATGCTGGACGAATTGGGCCGGAACTACGTGCTCTGCGCCCGGGCCAAGGGCGTTTCCGAGCGGCGCATCATCTATAAGTACTGCCTGCGCGCCGCCCTGAACCCCACGGTGTCGGGCCTGAGCGGCGTACTCTCCCACATCTTCAACGGCTCCACCATTTCCGCCATCGTGATGAACCTGCAATTGGTGGGCCCCCGCCTGTACAGCGCTTTGAAAGCGCAGGATATGTATTTGGCGGGCACCATCCTGCTGGTCATGGGCTTCCTGATCGTGCTGGGCACCCTGCTTTCCGACATCATGTTAGCGTGGCTGGATCCCCGCATCCGCTTTTCCGGAAGGAGGGCTGAATAACCATGTCCAATCCTGACAAAAAAGCCCTGCGCGCCGCGAAAAAAGCGGAAAAAGCAAGAATCAAGGAAGAAAAATACTACCTCGCTTCCCAATGGCAGCTGATGGCCCGGAAATTGGGCAAGCACCAGCTGGCCCGCCTCTCTCTGGTGATCTTGGGCTTCCTGTACATCGTGGCGCTGTTCGGCGATTTCCTGGCCCCCTACAACCTGACCGAGTACGACGCCAATTCCAAGGATCTGCCCCCCACCGCCATTCACTTCATGTACGAGGGCGAATACATCGGCCCCTACGTGTTCAAATCGGAGTGGGGCACCCTGAAAATGAGCGTGGCCGAAATGAGCAAGGCCAAGAAGGAAGCGGAGGCCCGGGGAGAAACCTTCTCCACCCGCCAGATCATCACCGACGAAACCACGCCCTTGAAGCTGCATTGGTTCGTCCACGGCTCCTCCTACAAAATCTTGGGCCTGTTTGAAAGCGACCTGCACCTGTTCGGCATCGAGGGGGGAAAGATATTCCTCTTTGGGTCGGATAACTTAGGCCGCGACCTGTTCAGCCGCATTATCCTGGGCAGTCAGGTGTCCCTGACCATTCCCTTCGCGGGCACGCTGATCAGCTTCGTGCTGGGCCTGCTCATCGGGTCCGTTTCCGGTTACTTCGGCGGCACGGTGGACAACGTGATCCAGCGCATCATCGAGGTGCTGAACTCTCTGCCCTCCCTGCCCCTGTGGATGGCCCTTTCCGCCGCCATTCCCGCCGGTATCCCGCCGGTGCAGATGTATCTGCTGATCACGGTGATCCTCTCCCTCATCGGCTGGACGGGCCTGGCCCGGGTGGTGCGCGGCAAGTTCATGAGCCTGAAAAACGAGGATTACGTGCTGGCCGCAAGGCTTGCCGGGGTCAGCGATATGAAGATCATTATGAAGCACATGGTGCCCGGCTTCATGAGCTACCTGATCGTGAGCCTCACATTGGGCATCCCCTCCATGATCATCGGCGAAACCAGCATGAGCTTCTTAGGCCTCGGCATTCAGGCCCCCGCCACCAGCTGGGGCGTGCTGCTCAAGGAAGCGCAGAACGTGACCAACATCGTCAGCCATCCCTGGTGCCTGATCCCCCTGTTCTTCGTGGTGCTCACCGTGCTGGCGTTCAATTTCTTAGGCGACGGCATGCGCGACGCTGCCGATCCGTATAAGTAAGGAGGCGCGCTGAATGAGTGAAAAAACGGAACCCATCATCCGGGTCAACGATCTGCATGTGAGCATCAAAATGGATGAAGGCACCCTGACCCCCGTTCGCGGCGTGTCCTTTGAGATCAAGCCCGGCGAAACCTTGGGCCTGGTGGGCGAATCGGGCTGCGGCAAGAGCCTGACCAGCAAGGCCATTTTGGGCATCAACGACAAGAAATGCCATTCCGGCGGCGAGATCCTGTTCCAGGGGGACGACGGCAAGGTGATCGACCTGCTGAAATTGGACCCCCAGGGCAAGCCCATCCGCGCCATCCGGGGCAAGCAGATTTCCATGATCTTTCAGGAGCCCATGGTGGCTTTCTCCCCCATGTACACCATCGGCAACCAGATCAACGAATGTACCCGCCTGCACATCACCAAGGATAAGAAGGAATCCAAGGCCATCACCCTCGAAATGATGAAAAAGGTGGGCATCGCCAACGCTGAAAAGCGCTACGACCAGTTCCCCCATGAGTTTTCCGGCGGCATGCTCCAGCGCGCCCTGATCGCCATGGCCCTGGTGTGCAAGCCCCGGCTGCTGATTGCCGACGAGCCAACGACGGCCTTAGACGTGACCATCCAGGCCCAAATTCTCGAACTGATGCAGCAATTGCAGAAGGAATTGGGCATGGCCATCCTCTTTATCACCCACGACCTGGGCACCGTGGCCAAAATGTGCGACCGGGTGGCCGTCATGTACTTGGGCCGCATCGTGGAAACCGGCACCGCACGGGAAATCTACAAAAATCCCCAGCATCCCTACACCCGGGGCCTTATGGGCAGCGTGCACAAAATCGGCAGCCGGAAGCTGGACCGCCTCTTCTCCATCGAGGGCACCGTGCCCCTGGCCCTGAACCTGCGCCCCGGCTGCGGCTTCTACGACCGGTGCGACGTGCGGGTGGAAGGCGTGTGCGACAAGGCCGAACCGGAAACCTGCTGCATTGAGGGCACCCACTGTGCCGCCTGCGTACACTGCCGGAAAGGAGGCGCGGAGAAATGAGCGAGAAAGCGGAAAAGAATCTGATTTTGCAAGTCCAGCATATTTCCAAGCGCTTTACCTCCAAGGGCGTGTGCGTGCGCGCCGTGACGGATGTATCCTTTGACGTGCGCAAGGGCGAAACCATCGGCATCGTGGGCGAATCGGGCTGCGGCAAAACCACCTTGGGCCGCTGCATCGTGCGCGCCATCAACGCCAGCGAGGGCGAAGTGAAGTACACCGCCCGGGACGGCGTCACCTATGATTTCCTGAAGCTGGACAAAAAGGAAATGAAGAAAGTCCGCAAGGAAATCCAGATGGTTTTCCAGGATCCCTATTCGTCCCTGGATCCCCGCATGACGGTCATCGACATCATCGCCGAGCCCCTGAAAGCCAATTTCCCCAAAATGCCCAAGGCGGAAATCGAGCAGAAGGTCATCGAGATCGCGAAAAAGGTGGGCCTCAATACCACCTATCTGAAACGCTACCCCCACGCCTTCTCCGGCGGCCAGCGCCAGCGCATCGGCACCGCCCGGGCCCTGATCCTGAATCCCCAGGTGATCGTGTGCGACGAGGCCGTGAGCGCCTTGGACGTGTCTATTCAGGCCCAGATCATCAACCTGCTGAAAGACTTGCAGAAGGAACTGCAATTGACCTATATCTTCATCAGCCACGACCTGTCCGTAGTAGAGCACATCAGCGACAAGGTGGGCGTGATGTACTTGGGGCGGCTGGTGGAATTTGGCGAAACGGAAAAACTCTTTTCCCGCCCCTGCCATCCCTACACCGAAGCGCTCCTCTCCGCCGTGCCCATCGCCGACCCGGACATCCAGAACGAGCGCATCCCCCTCCAGGGAGAAATCCCCAACCCCGCCAATCCGCCCTCCGGCTGCTATTTCCATGAGCGCTGCAAGTACTGCCAGGAAAAATGCAAACATGACGTGCCCGACCTGCGCGAGGTGGACGGCCGCATGGTGGCCTGCCACTTCGCCGATGAAATGCATCTGCGCGGATTCGACTACGACCAGGCGTGAAATCGATCCCTGATGGGAGACAGGCAAATGAACGAGCAAGTATCCATGCTGCAAGCGGAGCAGCTTCAGCCCTTAGCCGCGAGGCTCAGGCCGGAAACGCTGGATGAAATCATCGGGCAAAAGCACTTATTGGGGCCGGGTAAGGTGCTGCGCCGCATCGTGGAGGGGGATCAGGTGTCCTCCATGATCTTCTGGGGTCCGCCGGGCGTGGGCAAAACCACCCTGGCTCACGTGATCGCCAATCTGACCAGGGCTTCCTTCATCAATTTCTCCGCCGTCACCAGCGGCATCAAGGAAATTCGGGAAGTGATGCAGCAGGCGGACAAAAATCTGGTCTACGGGGAGCGCACCATCGTATTCGTGGACGAAATCCACCGCTTCAACAAAGCCCAGCAGGATGCTTTTCTGCCCTTCGTGGAGAAGGGCAGCATCATCCTGATCGGGGCCACCACGGAAAACCCCTCCTTCGAGGTCAACGGCGCTCTGCTTTCCCGGTGCCGGGTGTTCGTGCTGAAAGCCCTGACGGAAGGCGAGATTGCCCAGCTTCTGCGCCGGGCGCTCACCAGCCCCAAAGGCTTCGGGCGGCAGCAGGTGATCATGGCGGATGAAACCCTCGCCATGATCGCCCGCTTCGCCAACGGCGACGCCCGGGCCGCCCTGTCCACCCTGGAAATGGCGGTGCTCAACGGGCATATGGAAAACGGGGTCACCACCGTGACCCCGGAAATCGTGGAACAGTGCACCCAGCGCAAATCCCTGCTGTACGATAAAAACGGCGAAGAACATTACAACCTGATCTCCGCCCTGCACAAATCCATGCGCAACTCCGACCCGGACGCGGCTGTGTACTGGCTGGCCCGGATGCTGGAAGCGGGGGAAGACCCCCTGTACGTGGCCCGGCGGGTGATCCGCTTCGCCAGCGAGGATGTGGGCCTGGCCGACCCCCGGGCCCTGGAACTGGCCGTGGCCGCCTATCAGGCGTGCCACATGATCGGCATGCCGGAATGCAGCGTACATCTCACCCAAGCTGTGGTCTACCTTTCCCTGGCCCCCAAGTCCAACGCCCTGTATATGGCCTACGAAACCGCCAAGCAGGACGCCCTGGCCCAGCTGGCCGAGCCCGTGCCCCTGCACATCCGCAACGGCGTCACATCCCTCATGCAGCAATTGGGCTACGGAAAAGGCTACCAGTACGCCCACGACACGCAAGAAAAACTCACCGATATGCGCTGCCTGCCCGATTCCCTCCTGGGCAGGGAATACTACCTGCCCACCGATCAGGGCCTGGAATACAAGTTCAAGGAACGGCTGGAACAGATCAAGGCGTGGAAGATGGAGAGAGATACGAAACAGGGGGCTTCTTCAGCCCCCTGAACCCCCGAACCAGGGCCGCTTGGCCCTGGACCCATCCTGGCGAATCTACTTGAATAGAAAAAACAAACAACATCCGCCTGTCGCAAGAGGCTACGAAATTTAGAGAGCTTCTGGCCCAAGAAAGCCGGGAAAATCCCCAGGGGAAAGCGAGCTTTCCCTATGGGATTTTTCCCCCGGCTTTCCCCGGATGCTTTGCATCCGGGTTGGCCGCCAAAGGCGGCCGGGCCAGAAGCACAAAGTCGTCAAACTGGGCTGTTTTCTCTAAGCAGCGGCGAGAGATTATTAGTTCGTCGCATCATGTTTATTCCGCAGAAGAGGGTGCAGGGGATCATCCCCTGCCGCGGGGTCTGGGGCCGCGGAGGCCCCGGGGTTATGTTTTTTGCGCACAACGCGGAAGCTCTTGAAAATACAAAGAAAGCAACGGATTCCAGATGGTTCACAATTTCTAAAGTACCATAATACTTGACTGTACCCCTAATCCACCTTCATTTTTCTTTCAGTTTACCACATTTTCTTTGCTTGCAATCTCTTTTCCGCTTTATCCGGGATAGGAAATTGAAACTTTTATCTGAATATAGATAAGTCAATCCGGTGTCATCTGTAAAAACGAAGGATAATCAAATAGATTATTTACACCAAAAACTCTCTCCAAATAGGCTTTAAATTCTCCCGACACAGGGAATGTAACAAGAATCGCCAAATTCTTCATAGGTCTGGAGCAGCAAACATAGAATAAATTTCTGTTTCTAATGTACGCATCAAGTTCTTTCCCTGAGAGCAGCTGTGGATTCTGTATTAAATACTCATCAAACCTATAATTTGCCCAGCCGCGTCCCATCACGAAAAGCACGCTCTCGTATTCCTCACCTTTAACTCCATGGTCGGTCGAGAATTCAGCTTCTGGCTTTTGAAACTCAATGGCATTCAGAACTTCCGAATAAGGTATCTTATATAGTGTTTCAATCGGGTTTTTATGAAATAAACTTACATGATCATTGGCTCTATAAACAGAAAGCCAGTAGCTTATCTTATCTGGGATCCCTATTAATCCGCTACCATCAACCGCGTCCAGTACATCTATGATTCTTCCCTGCCGTGCTGTTTCCAATGAAGAACGCAACAGCTTCCACTGTTGCTTTTTTTCTATTGTTTCTATGGGTTTACGTTCAATACCCAAGGCTTCAAAGAGATTCTTAGGACTATTCGTTGCAAGCGCCTCATATACCGGCTCAACCCTATTCATGAAAAATAAGAAATGTTCATCATCTGCATCCTTCAGATGGTCACCGAGTACTGAAAATAGATTCTCGTACTTTTGTTCTTTAGCTAAGAGTCGATGCGTGAGCATTAGCGTTTTCTGTGATTTGCTATCCCACCCTAGGTCATGAAGCTTTTCCCGTACAGAATCAACACGGCTGAATAGTTCCTGATCAGGTAACTCATCTTTATAATGGGCCCCCTTTTGCCTAAGGCCAACATAATCATTCGTGGTGATCACAAAAATTCTTCCATCAGTTTCATCGGTAGCAGTCATTTGAGGAAGCTCCGGTCGAATTTTATTTAATGCTTGTACTATTACATCTTGTGATCTGAAGTTTGCTTCCTTGTTTATTACTGTGATATGTTCAGAAACAACCTCACCACACGCACCCATTGAAGAATAAATAGTTTGCCATGAATCTCCAAAGAGACCAAACTGTGGCTTTTCCCCCTGGTCAATAAAATACTGTAAAAACAGATCCATGATAGACCTAAAGGAATCCTGATACTCATCAATCAGAATTATCGGATACTGGTTTGCAAGAATCATACGAAACTTACTTTTTTTCAGCATGTTCACGAAAAGTTTGATTACATCATCATGGTACAGAAATAACTCTCCATCGCGCACATATCTCGTGCCGAGTTCATAAGAAACGCGATTAACTTCGTCGATGGTATACGGTGATCCATCATCTTTCTTTGGTAATAGTTCCAGTTCTCCAACATCTTTAATCAAACTCGACTGAAAACGCTTCATTAGGCCCCATGCAAAGGTATGAATGGTACAAGGTTGAATAAAGTTTTCACTTTTCAGTCTTCCTTTAATTACGTCAACTGCCGCATTTGTGTATGTTATGCAGGCAACATGCTGACCATTCTTGTTAAACTGTTTATGCTTTTCTTTCTCAAGCCAATCAATGACTTTCATTAGGGAGTAGGTTTTTCCAGCTCCAGCACCTGCCTCTACTCTAAAGTTATCTCCATTTTTTAGTGATTGAATAATTAAAGCGTCCAGCTCGTTTGCTCTTTGTTCAGCTCGTTCTCGATTTCCCATATTACTGCCCTCCAGTACGAGTTTGTCCATTGAGCCATATCAGACCATCACGGATATAAGAGGGTACTATATACCCATTATATCGGTTTTCTACAAGAAGCTTTATGGCAAAATCCGTCTTCTTTTCCTTTCCTCCTTCAAAATCAGGATTAGCTCCATCTGCTATACCAAACAGTACTCTATTGCAATTCATTATTGCGTCTTCAAGGCTTCTGGGGTGGAAGTTGCTTTCTTCCTTTTCAAATTCCAGATGTCTGTAACCGTCTGTGTGTTGCTCTTCAGTCAGCTCTAAAATCCTTTTAATTCTTACTGTTTTATTATTCCCAAGTTTAAGAACCCTTCTACACCATGTATTAATAGCGCCATTTGATGATTTTGTTGCTTGGTTCCTAGGGCATGCGTTATTATGGGATCCTTTGACAAAATCGATGTCTGTAAGAATCAATGTAGGAATCTCTAAGTAGTCCACGAAATCATAGAAATTATGTGCATAGGCTCCTCCAACTTCAATGATAGTGTAGTACTGTGATGTGAGCGGTATACTAACGCCTGCGAAATTGCCAGCTTCATTGCATTTTCGAATCATATCAGGCAAAAGTAAACGTTCGGAAGCACCTTCTACAAGAATAGCTTTATCGCAGAAATAAAGATCGCAGTAGCTCAGCTTCATGTATTTCTGAAGAAATTCTAATCGTTCTGCTTTTTCAGCTGCTGTCCCAGTCGTGGGAAAATCCGCCATCGCTTTGCATACGGCACAATTTTCATGTCGCTGAATATAACGAATCTTCTCAAATTTAACTGTGTTTGCTACATGCGCTGAATGTGTTGTCATCAACACTTGGACAATATTAGTACCAACTTCACGTGTTAGAAAGTCCTCAATAAAGGAAACAAACGTCGTCTGCAATTGTGGATGCATATGAGCTTCTGGTTCTTCTATGAATAAAAGAGGGAGTTTTGTCAAATCTCTTTTTATGGTTCTTGCGAAGTCATGCAATTCCAAAGAGATTTTGATCAGATTCTTATAACCAAGCCCATTGTGAGATCCTGGCAAAGTTTCAGATGCATCCCGTGAAACGTAAGTAAGCACAGTCTCTTCAATAATCCTTCTCTCAAGCGCCAGATTAGTATGAGCACGGAGTGTCATATCATCTGCAGCAGGATACCCAAAATGCATCATATTCTCTATAATAGTCGCCATATGATCATTTATCTGTCCTTGCAGATTAAAGTTGGCATCCGCCACAATAGTATTCAACTCCTGCATGGCACCTTGAACACCCGCTTCCATTTCGGTCATTTCTGTTCCGAATAAAGCTTTCATGATCTGCCCAAGTGGATTTGTGTTCTGCGCTTCAGATTCATCCATGTTTCTTTCCGCATGAATCACTTTTAATGCAAATAGATTCTGCAAATCCGCTTTCTTTTTCTCGTAGATATCTTCAGTGTTCGCTGGATTTACAGCAACAATATTCATTTTGAAGAAACCATCAAAATTGTTGCGGACTATAGTTTGCAGGCAAGCCTTCTTTTGCTCATCTGATGCCTCTGCATTAATCAATGCATCAAATTGAGTTTTGCAGGCTGCCAATGTTTCCTTAATCCCTAACGAAATATCAAAAGAAACTTTGATGATCGCTTCTTCGACATCTTCTTCAAGATCAATAACAAAGGCTGCCACATTGCCAAGGTTGCCATCGGAATAGTCAAAAGTCATTGTGATCTTTGTTACTGGAACAGCATGCTGAAATGCGAGGAGCGGATCCTCAGATGTATCATTCCAATAATTCACAATAGCCGTGTATAGTTCTTGCCGACAATCTAAAGGATAGTCATCAAATGGCAGAGATGTGGCATTCGATATCAAGAATTTGATTACTTCCATGAGAGAAGTCTTGCCAGTATTATTTTTGCCAACAAATAATGTCAGATTTTTGTCCAAGGTGATCGACACATCTTTTAGCAATCTGTAGTTTTCAACGTGGAGTTCCTTTAGATACATGAGTGTGATTCCCTTTCTTCTTTGTAATTTTCCGGCTATTTATTATCATTGCTGACTCACTCCAGCCGGATTTGGTTTTTTCCAAGTAGATTTATTACAGTTATCGACTGCTGTGAACTATTTTGTCACGGGGAAAAATGACACAATACGCATCCATTATCCCTTATCATTTCCCCCCGTCCGCATTTCCCTGTAAATAACCGCCCCCAGTGCGTGCATGATGGCGTTATACTTGGCCTGATCTTCAAACAGAGAAGTATAGGTGTCCTGGGATTCCATAAAGCTGTCCTGGGCCGCGGTGCCGAACGCTTTGGGAAAGATGCTTTCCGCGAAGATCACCGGGTCGCTTGTGCGGGCCATGCTTTGCAGCTTGGAATTGCCCATGAGCCGCTTTTTCAGCGCGTCCACCAGCACTTTATCCGCGTCGGTGAACGCGCCTTTATACTGCTCGTTGATCTTCTCAATGATTTCATCCAGGGGCTGCTTTTCCTCCGGCTTCACCGCGCCTTTGGCGCTGGCGGGGGAAAAGACGCCCGTTTCTTTGTTCAGGGCAATGCCTCCTTCAAAGGTCTTTTGCAGCTTGTAGTATTCCAGCTTCAATTTGCCTTCCAGGTCGATCATCTGGACGGTTTCGGCTGGGAGCAGGCCCAGCAGATAGTTCAGGAACACATATTCCTTGTGCAAGTCCTGATCGAACATCCGCGCTACCTGGGAAATATACCCGTACCATTTCACCAGATTCCGGCACAGGCGGCGGAACTGATACCGTTCATCCGGGGTCAGGTTGTTATAGCGATCCGCGACGGGCTTCAAAATGCTGGTCATGCGGCCCATGTCATTTTTGCCCTGCCTGCCCGGAGCAAAATATTCCGCGGCAAAGGCGGCAATATCATTATCGGAATAAATGCCGTAGCCCCGAAGTTCCTTCTGCACCTGATAGAGCAGATCGGTATTGACTTCCCTCTCCAGCATAGTTTCCTGATTGAAGGGCTGGAACGCCTCCTGAATATCCTCCCTGGTATTGACGAAATCCAAAATGAAAGTATCCGTTTTGCCCGGACAGGTGCGGTTCAGGCGGGAAAGGGTCTGCACGGCCTTGACGCCCCGCAGCTTTTTATCCACGATCATGGTATGCAGCAGCGGTTCGTCGAAGCCCGTCTGGTACTTTTCGGCCACGATCAGCACATGGAAGTTTTCGTGGAACTCGGCCTTGGTCTGGGCTTCGCCGATGTGGCTTCCATCCGCACGGACGTTCAGCTTCGGTTCGGTATATTCCTCACTTCCATCCTGAACAGAGCCGGAGAACGCCACCAGCACGCCCACATCGTTATAGCCCTTTTCCGCGATATACCGCCTGCACTCCTGGCAGTACCTTACCGCCGCCAGCCGGGAGGAAGTAATCACCATCATTTTGCCCCGCCCGCCGATCTTGTGCCGGGTGGTGCCCATGAAGGTTTCCACGATGATTTGTGCTTTCTGACTGATGTTGTAGGGATGCAGTTCTTCAAACCGGCGGATCACCTTGGCGGCGCGGCTGCCGGGCACGTCGGGGTTATCCGGGATGGTCTTGGCGATCTTGAAGCAGGTGTCATAAGTCATGTAATTCTGGAGCACGTCCAAAATGAACCCTTCCTCGATGGCCTGCCGCATGGAATAAATGTGGAAGGGGTGGAAGCTGCCGTCCGCATATTCCGTGCCGAACATCTCCAGGGTGGTGCCCTTGGGGGTGGCGGTAAAGGCGAAGAAGGAAAGATTCTTGTGCCTGCCATGGACGATCATTTCCCGCACCAGCTTGTCGGTGGGGTCGATTTCCTCCTCGGCTTTGCCCTCGATTTCGGCATATTCCCGCAGGGCGTCTTCCGTATCGGCCAGGGCCGCTTTCAGCTTGAGGGCGGAGGAACCGGTCTGGCTGGAATGGGCTTCGTCCACGATGATGGCGTAATTCCGGCCTTTGGCGGCGTCCACCTCCTGATAGATCACGGGGAACTTTTGCAGGGTGGTCACGATGATGCGCGCCCCCGCGTTGATGGCGTCCCGCAGGTCGCGGCTGGTTTTGTCCTCCCCGATGGTTTCCACCGCACCCAAGGTGTGATCGAAGCCGGAAATGGTTTCCTGCAATTGCTGATCCAGCACCGTGCGGTCCGTGACCACGATCACGCTGGAAAAGACGGCTTTATTGTCTTTATCATGCAGGGAGGCCAGCCGGTACGCCGTCCAGGCGATGGAATTGGATTTGCCGGAACCGGCGGAGTGCTGGATCAGGTAATTGTGGCCCGCGCCGTTTTCGGAAACGTGGGCGATCATCTTCCGCACCGCGTCCAACTGGTGATAGCGTGGGAAGATCAGGCGCTTTTTCTTTACGACCCTTTCGTTGCCGTCCGGCAGCAGCTTCTTTTCTTCGGTCACCTGCAAATGGATAAACTTTTGCAGAATATCCATCATGCTGTCTTTCTGGAACACCTTTTCCCACAGGTAGGCCGTGGGATAGCCGTCGGGGTTTACTGGATTGCCCTTGCCGCCGTCCCGGCCCGCGCCATTGCTGCCCTGATTGAAGGGAAGAAAATAAGTGTCTTTCCCTGCCAGCAGGGTTGTCATCCATACTTCCGTATGATCCACGGCAAAGAAGCCCATAACCCGCTTGTTGAACTGGAAGCACGCTTCCCGGGGGTCCCGGTCGTACATCCATTGGGCTTTGGCGTTGTCCACGTTCTGGCCGGTATATTGATTTTTCAGCTCAAAAGCGAACACGGGAATGCCGTTCACCGCCAGCATCACGTCCACGCTGTTATGGGTTTCGGCGGAATAGAACCATTGCCGGTTGCAGGTGATTTCATTCTGGGCGTACTGTGCCGCGGCGGTCTGGTTCAGGGTGGATTCGGGCTTGAAATAGCACACCCGGAAGCTGATCCCCCGATGCTTGAAGCCGTGACGCAGCACGGAAACGAGGCCATCCATCTCGCAGGCGTTGTTGAACGCCGCGCAGAACTTCCCTTCCGTGTCCACCTTATTGGCGTTTTCAAACCGCGCCCATTCCTTGGGCTGGGTGTTCCGAACGAACCGGATCAGCGTATCCGGGAACAGCCCCAGCCGGGGATCGTAAACGTCCTCATTGCGGCCATATCCGCCCTCCGCCCACAGGGATGCGGTGATATCGTCCTCAAAGCGCCTTTCATTGGTTTGTTCGATAGGCATGGAAACGCCTCCTAATCTCTGTCGATGACTTCCCAAAATCCACTTCTGGGAGAACCATGCCGAATCAGTTTTCCATCCGCCTGCAAATCGGCCATCACGCGCTGAATCTGCCGGGAAGACATGTTCATGAGCAGCGCGATTTCCCTGGCCGAGCATTTGGGGCGCTGTTTCACGATCGTCAGAAGCGAGCGCCGGTTTCTCTCTTGTTGATCTACGACATGATCTACGCCATTTATTGCGTCATGCAGCCGCTGCTCCTGTCGGATTTCATCCAGCGTGTCGCGGAGCATCCGCAGCATAAAAGCTGTAAATTCCGTTCCGTCGCCCTGGCGCTGGCCGCCGTTCAACGTTTGGTAATACTCCTCCTGGTGCTCCCGAACCATGCTTTCCACGGGCAGCCAGGCCAGGATCGGGCGCCACTGCTGGAGGATCAGGGAATGCCACAGACGCCCCGTTCGTCCGTTACCATCGGAAAAGGGATGAATGGTTTCAAACTCAAAATGAAAAAGGCAGCCCTTCACCAATGGATGCGACGTTGAGAAACGGAGCCACCAAAAGAGCTGCGCCATCACTTCCGGCACATAGCGCGCTGGCGTGCCCGCGTGGATCAACTGGCTTCCCTGGAACACGCCCACATTGCCGCTGCGAAAACAGCCTGCGTCCGGGATCAGATCCCGCATCATCAGCCGATGCGCCGCCAGCAGGTCGTCCATGGACAGGGGATCAAGCGTCCCCATCCGTTCATAGGCTTCAAAAGCGTTCTTCACTTCTTGAATATCCTTGGGCGGGCCTAATACCCGCCTTCCCTCGATCACGTCCGTCACCTGATCCAGGGTCAGGGTGTTCTGCTCAATCGCCAGGGAAGAATGAATGGTTTTCATCCGGTTTTTACGCCGCAAAATCGGATCGGGGGAAAAATGCGTGTCCACAGAAAGTGCGCCTAACATTTCGCTGATCTCTGAAATCAGATTGGTGATTTCATCCGTCATGTGGAAGGGAGGGGAATAATTGTCACTCATACATACACTTCCTATTTTTTCGGAAAATTTTATTCTCGCCGCTTCAATACTGTTTTCAAAGCGTACTCGGTGATGGGTATAAAAAAACCTTCTTTATTCACAGTTAAGATGCTTTTGGTGTCGATGAATCAATCCGCTTAATAAGATAAAGAATGTTACAATACAACAAGAACAATTGAATACAATCTTTATTTGTAACCTGCCATTTTCCCATTCCATGGACAATTTCGTGTCGATTAATAATACTCGGTTCAACTGTAAAATGATTAAGCCGCTTATAGACTTCTTTTAAGCACGCAATAGCACTAATGTACCAATGACGGCTTGCAAATCCTTTTACTATTTCATCTTTTTCCTGTAAGAGTTTATCAAAGTTATCAATAGATTTCATCCCAGGTCCCCTTTTATCAGTCACCATAATATTTATCAATAATCCATCAATTAATGAAAAGAGCATCAAAGCACATGATTTATAGTTTTCAGTCTTGAAATTGTCAATCGCTTCTTGATAATCAGTAAGTTTACAATTATCATATTTTTTTGTTTCGTCAAACATTGCGTTGATTTGTTCATTCGTTCTAAAAAACTCCATTGCAAGAGAATCAGCGCGTTCCTTTGTCTTTGGAACAGATAAATGAAAACTGACGGGAGCGCTACCAATAACAGACCAGCCCCAATTTGCCCATGCTATAAAATCATCATCATGGGCATTGGGATCATAGTGATGTATAAGCTCTTCAAATTTTTTGAGAGTTTCTGATAGCTTTATTTCATATTCTGAATATAATTCAGATGCAACATTAAATATACTTGTCAGGCTATTCTTTATGCTATCCATTTTATCTTGAGAAAAATAAAATGCAGAGGAACAAGCTGAAACAAAAGCAGATAAGGGCTCTTTGATCTCCTCAATACAGTTTTCCCAATATAGATCAATCGACTGAAGAAACCGTTTACGAACCGCCTCGCTTTCACTTATCTGATTATAAAACGCTTTCAAATAATCATTGTCTTGTAGAATGGCATCAATATTTTTTTCGATTATCTCGTCAATATGAACCGCAACAAACTCTATTGATGGTTTTTGCGTATTTTTCTCATCTATTGCATTAAAAATATATTTCGCCAAGATGTCCTTTTGTTCTGTTTCCTCCATTTGAGAGCCATTTTGTAAATCAGCAAATGAATCCATGCTCAAATCGAGACGAGTTACAAAGTATTCACAATCACCAATAATGATTATTTTCACTTAATGCACCTCCTTTTTCCCGGTCACATATTCGTAAATTAATGATTTTTTATAGGTTTCCATTTCTGACAGTAGTTCTTCTTTTTTCTTTATTTGTTTCTCTATTTCTTCAACTTTGGAATCAAGGTATTCTGATATTTTTATCTGCTCTTCTATTGATTCAGGTACAAGTAAACTATACTCCCCGATGGTTTGATTATTTATAATCGGGAGAGTTGTATATAATGCTGTATCTTTCAATCGTTTAGTATTTGCAATCATCCAGTACATAAGGTATTTGGAATAGAGATAGCTGTCAACTGAAATTGCAGTAATCTGCTGATTGCAGCTACATTCTTGTGTTGTAAATCCTATTTTACCTGCTGTGCCTCCAATTCCTATAATCATAACTGTATTTTGTGGAATGATTGTTGCCACGCCTTCTTCTTTTGCCAATAAAGATAATTTTCTGGTTGAATTTACAAGATAATAGTTATCGGAAAAATCTGAAGGAGTAAACCAATCTAAATCCCCATTAAACCACTGTTCATTTGTTGTAGATGGTGTGCTGCCTGTTTGAAAACGACAGTGACGCTTCAACAATGTACAATCCCATTCTACAGGTATTTCACCAATCCAATCAACCCCGCTATCCTTCATGGGACGGTTGGGGCGGATGCCTTTGGTGATGGCTTGGGTGATGACCGATTGTTTCAGCTTTTTGTATTCCTCGATGGAAGCGTGGGTCTGCTCCATCACTGCGTCAATCCGGGCACATTCAGTATCAAGAAAAGAAGCGATTTTTACTTGATCCTGAATTGGCGGTAGAGGCACAGATATTTTTTTCATATCCTGCCAGTTTGTTGTCCATAAGTCATCAACAATGCCATGCCCCCATTTATAAAACTCGTCCGAGAACATGGTGGAATGAAACAGCCAATTATAGTATCCTGGATTCATTTCACTTCTTGGCGATAATATTGTATTGATAAGCGAAACAGAACCATCATAAGAAGAAATACCGCATGACCCTCGACGATCAGAGCGGCTATTGATTGCAAAGTCTCCCTTGCGTACCAACTTTCTATCATCATGCGCATCTGTTTTCGCCGCAGTACTTAATTGCGGTAAAATGCCTTTCATGGTAACTGATAAAGGAGAAAAATCTGTATCACTAACTTTTTCTTTGCGTTCTGTATAAAGATGCCCTATTCTTCCAATATTCCACGAATCAGGAATTTTCCCAATCCACGCAATCCCGCTATCTTTCATTTCTCGTGGCATGTTCACCCCTCCTTATGGAACAGCGCTTGCAGGCTTTCCGCAATATCCTGCTCCAAGGCGGTGATCCGCGCCATGATAGCTTCCACGGGTTCAGGGACCTGATATTCATAGAAATACCGGGTCATGGGGATTTCATAGCCGACTTTGGTTTTCTTTTTGTCGATCCAAGCGTCGGAGGCGTAGGGCAGCACTTCTCGCCGGAAATATTCGTCAATATCTTCTTTCAGGGGTACGTTTTCCGTGTCACGCAAATCGGCATCGGGAACACGCTTGCCATTTTCGTCAAGATAGATTTCTGCCTCGGGGCATTTTTCTTTAAGAAAAGCAGTGACATTCGTCAACTCCTTGAACGCAGTCCAGCTATACTTTTTTAACCATTCTTTGTATTTGATGCTGTTAAATGCTTCCTCCAATGCATTAAGACTCATGAATTCTTGGCCTTGTAAATCATGCAGAACAACATATCCTTGGCAAAGCGCGACCATGGTTTCGTAATTCACATCCGACATAGAATCCAAGCCTAAAATAGACATGTTTACCAGCGCTTGGAATAATGAGCTTTGGAGAGATTCGTCAATAGGAGGATGCTTGACATATTTTATCTGTTTCTTAACATAATCCAATGTATTTTCCGTTACTCTGTACTTGTAACGGATCGGCCGTTCCACCGTGATTTTCTGATAGCCAAATTCTTCGGTATCAAATATCTTGCTCTGACAGTACACGCCCGCCTTGTCCCCATATACCGCGCCGTTTCGGTATTCCCCATACGCCTGCACAATCAGGGTGCGGCACAGGTCGGTGATATCGTTGCGCTTGGTGCCGATGGACTTGCGCCGGGGCTCGAAGCAATGGCTGGCGTCGATCAGCTGCACCTTGCCCGCCCGCGCCACGGGTTTATTCTTGGAAAGCACCCAAATGTAGGTGCTGATGCCGGTGTTCATGAACTGGTCGGTGGAAAGCTGAATGATGGCGTCCAGCCAGTCGTTTTCCAGGATGTAACGGCGGATTTCGCTGGGGCCGCTGCCCGCGTCGCCGCTGAACAGGGGCGAACCGTTCTGGATGATAGCCATTTTACCGTCCGGGGCCAGCTTGGAAAGGCCGTTCAGCACGAAAAGCTGCTGCCCGTCGCTGATTTTGGGCAGGCCGGGAGCGAAGCGGCCCAATTCGCCCCGCTTGTTTTCCGCCTCAACCGCCTTCTGCTCCCGCTTCCAGTCGATGCCGAAGGGCGGATTGGAAATGCAGTATTGGAAGGTGTAGCCCTTGAACTGGTCGTCGGAAAGCGTATCGCCGAACCGCATGTTGTTCGGGTCGCCGCCCCGGATCATCATATCCGCCTTGGCGATGGCGAAGGTGGAGGGGTTGAACTCCTGGCCGAAGCAGGTCACTTCGATATCCGCGTTCAGATCGTGGATGCGCTCCTCCATGCAGGAAAGCATCTGGCTGGTGCCCATGGTCATGTCGTATACGGTCACGTTGCCCGTCCGGGTCAGATCGGCGTCGGAAAGCAGCAGGTCGGTCATCAAATAAATAATGTCCCGGCTGGTGAAGTGGGCCCCGGCCTCCTCCCCGAAGGATTCGGAAAAGCGGCGCACCAAATCTTCAAAAATATAGCCGCAGTCCACGGCGCTGATTTTGTCCGGGCCTAAATAGCCCTTGGGGCTGTTGAACTCCTTGATGACCAGATACAGGGTGTTGCTTTCCACCATGCGCTTGATGATGTTTTCAAAATCAAACTTGGAAAGCACATCCTGCACGTTGCCGGAAAAACCCGCCAGATAGTCCCGGAAATTGGCCTCGATATTCTCCGGATCGGCCAGCAGCTTTTCAAAGGTGAACTTGCTGGTGTTGTAAAACTGGTAGCCGGAAGCGTGGGTCAAAAACCCGTCGATCACCGCTAAACTTTTGACCCGGGCATAGGTATCCTGCACCGCCTGCCAGGTGGGCAAAAGGCAGTCGTGAAACCGCTTCACCACCGTCATGGGCAGGATCACCAGCCCGTATTCGTGGGGCTTGAACGGTCCCCGCAGCATGTCCGCCACGTTCCAGATCATGGTGGCCTTTTCCGCGATGTTCGCTCCGACAACGTTGATTTTTTCGTTCGCCATGGCTGTATATCTCCCTGTGTTCCGCTTGGGTTTAGTTTGGGGTATGGTTTCTTTGCTTGGATATACCGTCCGTCTGATTTACCGGTAATATGATACCATGAAAACGCGGAAATATCAATCAAATAAGGGCTTTGAGTTTCTATTTGTCCAATGTAAGCGGCGGAATTAACGTATGTTTATCGCTGTAACTGTCTGGTTTTTTCTGCGTATATTCTCTCCTCCGTTCTTTTCGCTATCTCTACGCAATACTGAACATTCCGCATTTCTTGCAACTTCCCCCGCAACGATTTATATTCGTCAGATAATGCTTTTTCTTCTTCGCGCAGGGTCTCCTGTTCCTGCTGCCATGCAGGGATGTCAACCTTCGTCACGCCATGATTCTGTTTCAGAATGTGCTTTGAAGTATAGTACAAGTCAATTTCCCCCTGATGGGCTGCCCGAAACTTTTCCCGGCTTCCTTTCCAATGGATGGCGTTCATCTTGTCGATGAGGGGCTGGATACGCTGAACGTTTGTCCCGAAATTGATCATGTCCTGAAGCTTTTTCACATGGGCGGTATTTGCGTTTACTCGGGCAAGCAGATCGTCCGTTTCTTTTGAAAGCTTCTTTATCCGTTCTTCCAACTGTTCTACGGTATGCAGGTCGTTTTTTTGTAGAAAGTTGTATGCAGCGACAAATCTTTTGAAATTCTGATTTTTCGCTTTTTGGCTCCACGCGTTGCGATTCCGCTCCTGATAGTAATTGCCGATCAGTTCGATCAGGTAAGGCTCGTGTTTCTCGGCTTCTTCGATTTCTTTCTTTAGCGCGGCGATCCAGTCAAGCAGAGTACGGATTCCCTTTTTCACAGCGGCGATCAGGCGGTTAGTTGTTCTAATCCAGCGGTTCAGGTCGGCTTTCTGCGTGCGAATACCCCGCTTCTCCATTTTCTGCACCAAAGGCCCTTCATGAACGGTTGGGATTTGCTCAATGCCTTGCGCCTCATAGCTGCGATGGTCGATGCGGGTTGCGATGCCTTTTCGTTCAAATTCAGCGTTCACCATCCGGCACCATGCATCGCGCCAATGTTCAAGGGTTTCCGGCTCATGCCAGTCGGTGGTGTGTACGGCGATGAAAATATAATTGCCATTCTCATCCTTCTTTCGTTCCCCGTTTTCGTTCAGAACGTATTCCCGGTGTTGCTTGTTGCCCCAGGTGTCGTCAGGATTGAGGGGACGCATGGTAGTCATGACATGAAAATGTGTATTGGAAATGCCGTTCTCTTTATCCGGTTCGTGTACGGCAAGATCGGCGATCATGCCCTTGTTTACGAAGTGTTCTTGAACGAAGCGCCGAGCCAAGTTGATGTTTTCTTCCATGGTCAGTTCATTTTGCAGGGCAATATCGAAGTTGTATGCCAACTGCGCCTTTTTGTTTTTCTCTGCTTTCTCCACCGCGTTCCAAAGGGTTTGCCTGTCTTTGTATTCAGGTGGAGCATTGGGCGGCAGCAGGATTTCGGTATGCAGCACACCACCCTTTCGGGAATAGTCGTTTGTTTCCCCGTAGTATTCGCTGTACAGTTTCTCTCCTGCCCGGTAAGCTGCGGCGGCAATGGCGCTCTGCCCGGCACTTCGTTTGATCTGGTCAACGTGGAAATGATACAGGGCCATTATCCAGCCTCCGATTCTTTCCCGCCTGCTTCGTGACGAAAAACAGCACTGTGAACCAGGTCGAGAATGACTGGAGTATCCGCCATTTGCTCGGCCAGTTCGTAAAACTCCCGCTCCGTGAAGGGCTTGACCTCGGGGAAAACGCTTTCCATGGCCGCGCCTCTGGTGATCAGCCGGTGATTCCGCTGCCTCCGGGTGGTGGTTTCAAAGTATTCCTTCCGATTCTGCAATCACTGCTGGCGGTGCTGTTCCTGGTCATACTGACGCTGAGCCTCAGCCAATTCGTTCTGTAATTCTTCTCTCGTTTTCTTCATCGTGGGTTGTCTCCTACGTTGTTCTTTCTTCGTCGTTCTCGCTTCGTCCGTTTCTGCTTCGTCGTTCCTACTTATGGGATAGCCGCGAAGCGGCGCAAGGGCCGCAGCCCTTGGAGGGAGGGGAAGATGCCGGTGATGAACACCGAAAGCATC
>JAFSKN010000015.1 GCA_017448975.1 Clostridia bacterium | reverse complement strand
GGATTTTCCCGGCTTTCTTGGGCCAGAAGCCCTCAAACTTTCGTATCTCCCAGCGACAGGCGGATGTTGTTTTGTTTTTTTCTATTCAAGTTGATTCGCCAGGATGGGTCCAGGGCCAAGCGGCCCTGGTTCAGGGGTTTCGGATGGAAGAAGCCCCCCTGCCTCGTATCACATTCAGCAAAGCGCCAATAAACAGGAAAACCATTTTGACGCCTTGCGGGATCAAAATGGTTTTCCTTATGATTAAGAATTACTTGGTGTACTTTTCGCGCTTCTGATAGTGGGTATGCAGCAGCTTGTGGGCCTTGTGGCCGTTGGGCTCGCCAAGATACTCGTCGTACAGCTTCTTGATCTCGGCGTTCTCGTGGCTCTTCCGCTTGGGCTTGCTCATGTCCTCGCCGTACAGGGCCTTGGCGCGTTCCACCCGGGGATCGCAGGTCATCTTCACCTGGGAAGGCACGATGGGCTGTCCGCCGCCGGTGACGCAGCCGCCGGGGCAGGCCATGACCTCGATGAAGGTGTAGTTCTTTTCGCCGGAGCGCACCATATCCAGGAGCTTGCTTGCCGCGCCGGTGGAATGGGCCACGGCCACGCTGACGGGCAGATCACCCACCTGCACGGTGGCTTCCTTGATGCCTTCCACGCCGCGGACGGCGGTGAAGTTCACGTCTTCCAGGGTTTCGCCGGTGATGGTCTCATAAGCGGTACGCAGGGCCGCTTCCATCACGCCGCCGGTAGCGCCGAAGATGACGGCAGCGCCGGTGGATTCGCCGCACAGGGGATCGAAGTCCTCATCGGGCAGGTTCACGAAATCGATGCCCGCTTCCTTGATCATCCGGGCCAGCTCACGGGTGGTGATGACGGCGTCCACGTCCGGATAGCCGGTGCCGGCCAGCTCTTCGCGGTCCGCCTCGAACTTCTTGGCGGTGCAGGGCATGACGGACACGGTGACGATATCCTTGGGATCGATGCCGGCCTTTTCGGCGTAGTAGCTCTTGATGATAGCGCCCAGCATTTCGTGGGGGCTCTTGCAGGAAGACAGGTTGGGGATGAAGTCCGGATAATAGGTTTCGCAGAACTTGATCCAGCCGGGGGAGCAGGAGGTGATCATGGGCAGAACGCCATTATTCTTGACCCGGTTCACCAGCTCGGTGGCTTCTTCCATGATGGTCAGGTCAGCGCCGAAATCGGTGTCGAACACCTTGTCAAAGCCCATGCGGCGCAGGGCGGCGGCCAGCTTGCCGGTGACGGAGGTGCCCATGGGCAGGCCGAATTCCTCGCCCAGCGCGGCGCGGACGGCGGGAGCGGGCTGCACCACCACATGCTTGGTGGGGTCGGCCAGGTAGTCCCAAACCTTCTTGGTTTCGTCCTTCTCATACAGCGCGCCTACGGGGCAGGCGGTGATGCACTGGCCGCAGTTGATGCAGGGCATGTCCGCCAGCTTCAAGTTCCAGGGGGATTCGATGGCGGTCACGAAGCCGCGGTTCACCGCGCCGATGACGCCCACGTTCTGCACCTTGGAGCACACGGCCACGCAGCGGCGGCACAGGATGCACTTGTTGTTGTCGCGCACGATGGAGGGGCTCACATCGTCGATGTCGTAATGGTTCTGCTTGCCGGCGTATTTGTCGCCGTTTTCTACGCCCAGCTCACGGCACAGCTGCTGCAGTTCGCAGTTGGTGGAACGGATACAGGACAGGCACTTCTGCTCGTGGGCGGACAGCACCAGCTCCAGCAGGTTTTTGCGGTACTGACGAATCTCGGGGGTGTTGGTCTTCACGTTCATGCCTTCGCTCACGGGCAGCACGCAGGCGGCCTGCAGGGCGCGGCCCCCGGCGTTCACCACGCACATGCGGCACGCGCCGATGGCGTTGACGTCCTTGAGGTAACACAGCGTGGGGATGTTGATACCGGCCTGCTTGGCGGCCTCCAGAACGCTGGTGCCGGCAGGGACGGAAACCTTCACATTATCAATGGTAAGGTTGATCATCTGTTCCATTTCTTTTTCCTCCTTGCCAGAATCACACTTTGGAGATGGCGCCGAAGCGGCACTTCTCCATGCAAGCGCCGCACTTGAGGCACTTGGAAGGATCGATGGAGTGGGGCTTCTTCACTTCGCCGGAGATCGCGCCGCCGGGGCAGACGCGCGCGCAGGCGGTGCAGCCGCGGCACTTCTCGGGATCGATCACGTAGCTGAGCAAAGCCTGGCAATGATGCGCGGGGCACTTCTTGTCCCGGATATGGGCTTCGTATTCATGACGGAAGAACTTGATGGTGGACAGCACGGGGTTGGGCGCGGTCTGGCCCAGGCCGCACAGAGCGGTAGCCTTGATGGTCTTGGCCAGGTTTTCCAGCTTCTCGATGTCGCCTTCCTCGCCCTTGCCGTTGACGATGCGCTCTAAGATCTCCAGCATGCGCCGGGTGCCGATGCGGCAGGGCGCGCACTTGCCGCAGCTCTCGTCCACGGTGAAATCCAGGAAGAAGCGGGCGATGTCGACCATGCAGTTGTCTTCGTCCATGACGATCATACCGCCGGAACCCATCATGGAGCCCGCGGCGATCAGGTTGTCGTAGTCCACGGGGGTATCCAGCAGTTCAGCGGGCAGACAGCCGCCGGAGGGGCCGCCGGTCTGAACGGCCTTGAACTTCTTGCCGTTGGGGATGCCGCCGCCGATATCGTAAATGATGGTGCGCAGGGGCGTGCCCATGGGCACTTCCACAAGGCCGGTATTGTTGATCTTGCCGCCCAGCGCGAACACCTTGGTGCCCTTGCTCTTTTCAGTACCCATGGCGGCGAACCAGTCCGCGCCGTTCAGGATGATCTGGGCCACGTTGGCGTAGGTTTCCACGTTGTTCAGCATGGTGGGCTTGGCGAACAGGCCCTTGACAGCGGGGAAGGGAGGACGGGGGGTGGGCTCGCCGCGCTTGCCTTCGATGGAGCGCATGAGGGCCGTTTCTTCGCCGCAGACGAAAGCGCCGGCGCCTAAGCGGATCTTGATATCGAAGTTGAAGCCGGTTTCAAAGATGTTTTCGCCCAGCAGGCCGTATTCCCGGGCCTGGCCGATGGCGATTTCCAACCGCTTCACAGCGATAGGATACTCAGCACGGACGTAAATATACCCTTCGGAGGCGCCGATGGCATAGCCCGCGATGGCCATGGCTTCCAGCACGGAGTGGGGGTCGCCTTCCAGAACGGAGCGGTCCATGAACGCGCCGGGGTCGCCCTCGTCGGCGTTGCAGGCCACGTACTTCTGATCCGCCACGGAGGCTGCGGCGAACTTCCACTTGAGGCCGGTGGGGAAACCGCCGCCGCCGCGCCCGCGCAGGCCGGACTTGAGGATCTCATCGATGACCTGTTCCCGGGTCATGCTGGTGAGCACCTTTTCCAGGGCCTTGTAGCCGTCGAAGGCCAGATATTCGTCGATGTTTTCGGGGTCGATCACGCCGCAGTTGCGCAGGGCGATGCGGTGCTGATGCTTATAGAAGTTGATGTCGGTCAGGGCCTTGTTGGCGTTCTGTTCGTGGGTGGCGTGGTCACTGTATACCAGATGCTGCACCTTGCGGCCCTTGAGCAGGTGTTCGGTGACGATTTCATCCACGTCTTCCACCTTCACCCGGGAATAGAAGGTGCCTTCGGGGTACACGATGACCACGGGGCCCGCTTCGCACAGGCCGAAGCAGCCGGTGCGGATAACCTTGACTTCCTTGTCCAGGCCGTTTTCCTTGATCTTCTGTTCAAAACGCTCGATCAGCTGAGCGGAGCCGGACGAAGAACAGCCGGTGCCGCCGCAGCAGAGCACGTGAGCGCGATAGATATCCATGAGCTTCTCCTCCCTATTACTGCATCATGTGCTTATTTCTCGGCGGCGCCGATGGTGTATTCTTCCACGGGACGCCCGTTGACGATGTGTTCCGCCACCACGCGGCCCACCTTTTCGGGGGTCATGTGCACGTAGGTGACTTTTTCCTGTCCGGGCAGGATCACGTCCACCATGGGCTCCAGGCGGCACATACCGATGCAGCCGGTCTGGGATACGGTGACGTGATTGAGGCCCCGCTTGCTGATTTCGTCCATGAAGGCCAGCATCACGGGACGGGCGCCGGCGGCGATGCCGCAGGTGGCCATGCCGATCACCACGCGGGTGGCCTCGGCTTCATCTTCCTTGCGCAGGTTGATGCGGTTCAGGGTTTTTTCGCGGATGGCCTGCAGTTCAGCCAAAGATTTCATAGGATGACACCTCCAAAGATCGGTTCAATTTCTTCCCGCAGGGATTCCTGCATCCATGCGGCGACTTCCGGTTCGTTGAGCGGTACGCCCGCCAGGGCTTCCCGTACCTCCCGCGTATCGAAGTGCATTTCGCCCTTGGGGGAGCGGCAATGCAGGATGAATTCGGGCTTGTCCGGGTTCATGGTCACCAGGGTGGTCACCGTGCCCGGCAGATCGCCCAGAGGCAGGCAGTCGATGGATGATGTGTCCAGCGTGGCGGTGAGCTTCGTCCCCACCCCCAAGGTGCTTTCGATGGAAAGGTCGCCCCCGGTGAGGCGGCAGTTTTCCGCCATCATGGGGATGCCAAGCCCCACCTTCCTTGTGGTGCGCGTGGTGGCGAAGGGGGATAAGACCCGGGCGAGCAATTCCTCGCTCATGCCGGTGCCGTCATCCTCAATGATCACGGAAAGCATACCGTCATCCCCCAGCAGCACGGACAGGGAAACCGCCTTGGCCTGGGCGCGGATGCTGTTCTGCATCAGGTCCAGGATATGCAGGGACAGATCGCGCATCGTTTACGCCTGCTCCTTCTCCCTGTACTTGGCCAGGATGCCGGGGATATCGTCGGGCACCAGACGGCCGTACACTTCGTCGTTGATGGTCATTACGGGGGCCAGACCGCAGGCACCGAGGCACCGGGTGGCGTTCAGGGTGAACAGGCCGTCCGGAGAGGTTTTGCCCACGGGGGTTTTCAGTTCTTCGCTCAGCCGGTCCAGCACCTTCTGGCTGCCCTTTACGTAGCAGGCGGTGCCCAAGCACACGCTGATGGTGTACTTGCCGTTGGGCTCCAGGCGGAATTGGGAATAGAACGTGGCGACGCCGTAGACCTCGCTCAGCGTGACGCCAAGCCCCTCCGCGATGATCTTCTGCACATCCATGGGCACGCAGCCGAAAATCCCCTGCGCTTTTTGCAGCACGGGCATCAGCGCGCCAGGCTGATCCTTCAGCTCGGCGATGACCTGGTTCAGCTGCTCATACTTGTCTTTCATGTCCGGCATGACAGTCTAAGACCTCCTTCATTGTTGCTTCGGATGAATTCCGAAATGGCGGTATACGATCCTAACATACACCGTCTTATATCATAACATATTTTTTTTCGGATTGCACGCCCATTTTGAAAAAAACCTCATGGAAAATTCCGAAATTTTGGTTAAAAAGTGCGAAAATGTGAAAAAAGCGCGCGGAAGAGGAAAAAAACAGCTTTCGGTCAGCGCGTTGGAGGAAAGATTTGGAATGAACGCGCCGCCTCTTGTGAACGTCCTATATAGATGATATAATTCCTTTGAAACAGCGAAAAGGCAGAATTTGCGAGGGGAAGAACATGAAACCGATTGTCAAAAGCGAAATCATGTCAGCTTTTCAATCCCTGGGCCTGACAAAAGGGGACACGGTGATGGCGCACACGTCTTTATCCAAAATCGGATACGTGTGCGGCGGCGCGCAGGCCGTGATTGAAGCGCTTCTTGAAACAGTGGGTGAGGAAGGCACCGTGATGATGCCCGCCCAGTCCTGGAAAAACCTTGACCCGGAGGACGGCGTGCATTGGGACGTGGAGGAGAAATACTGGCAGGCGATCCGCGATCACTGGCCCGCCTACGATAAACGGCTTACGCCCACAAATACCATGGGCGCGGTGGCGGAAATGTTCCGCTCCTGGCCGGGGGCGCTGCGCAGCGATCATCCCGCCAGGTCGGTGGCCGCCTGGGGCAAACACGCGGAATACCTCACTTCCGGCCACGATCTTTCCAATATCTTCGGGGACGGCTCGCCCATCGGCAAGCTGTACGGGCTGGACGGCAGCGTGCTGCTGATCGGGGTGGGTTACGATAAAAACACGTCGCTCCATCTTGCCGACGCGCGGGCCGAATATCCGGGCAAGCATAACTGCGTGGAGCACAGCGCGATTTTTGAAAATGGGAAGCGCGTCTGGAAGGCTTATGAAACGCTTTTTGTGGACGGCGAGGATTTTGCTCAGATCGGCGAAGCGTTTGAAGCGGAAAACGCCGTCCGCAAAACCCGGCTTGGCAATGCGGAACTGCGCCTGATGAAGCAGCGAAGGCTTGTGGATTTCGCGGTGGATTGGATGGAGAAGTACAGGAAATAAGGGAGCAAAGGTTTGCTATGTGCGGACGGTTTTTTGTGGTGGGGGAGAGCATAAATGCTGTGCGAAAAAGAAATGGTTTACCGCGACGAGTGACTTTGATGTGGTAAGCCGTTTTTTCTGCCGCCCGACGCCGCAATCAAAAACTTCTGCGGATTTGGAAAATTTATACAGAAACATGATTGCATCCCGCGTTTCGCTGTGTTAAAATAGAAAGGCAGGATATTAGGAAAGGAACGTTCCTATGAAACAATTGAGCGATTTCCCCAGGATACCCCTCGGCATTTTTCCGACTCCCATCCACAAATTGGAAAACATCAGCAAAAAACTGCATACCAATGTTTTCATCAAGCGGGACGATTTGACCGGCCTGGGCCTTGGGGGCAACAAGGTAAGGAAACTGGAATTCCTGCTGGCGGACGCCAAACGGCAGGGCGCGCAGGTGGTGTTCACCACCGGCGGGGCCCAATCCAACCATGCCATGCTCACCGCGGCGGCAGCCGGGAAGGTGGGCTTGAAGCCCATCCTGATCCTGAAAAAGCGGGGCGTGACGGAGCGGCTGGGCAATCAGCTGTTGGAGTATCTCATGGGCACGGAAGTGCGCTTTATGGACACGGACGATTACGCGGACATCTACGCGGAGATGGACCGGGTGGGCAATGCATTGGGCGTTTCCTATTACAAAATCCCCTGCGGCGGCTCCAACGCCTTGGGTTCTCTGGGCTATGTGGACTGCGCCCGGGAAATCGGCGAGCAGGGCGTGCGTTTTGATCACATCGTCTGCGCCGAGGGCAGCGGCGGCACCATGGCGGGCATGGCCTTGGGGGCCAAGCTGTTTTTGCCTGGAACGAAGGTGCACGGCATGATGGTGGATACAGACCCCTTCGATCAGATCACCCCCGCCCTCATGCGGGAAGCGGCGGCTCTGCTGGAGGCCGACGTGGAGATCGGCCCGGAAGACTTCCGTTTGCTCGACATGTGCGGCCCGGGCTACGCCATTCCGTCCCAAGAAGGAAACGAGGCCATTTCCCTGATGGCGAAGGAAGAAGGCATCTTCTTAGACCCCGTGTATACCGGGAAAGCTTTCGCGGGCCTTTTGAAAATGGCGGCGGAGGGCGCGTTCCGGGAAACGGACAAGGTTCTCTTCCTTCATTCCGGCGGGGCGGGCGGACTGTTTGCGGTGCTGTGAAAAGTTCTATATTATAAGGAGGAAAACGCAATGGGCAAGGCAAAGGTTTACTTTACGGATTTCCGCACCCGCTTAGGGGTGAGCCAGGGCGCAAAGCTCCAGCGGCTCATTAAAAAAGCCGGTATCGGCGACATTGATTTTGACGGCAAATTCGTGGCCATTAAAATGCACTTCGGCGAGCTGGGCAACTTCGCATACCTGCGGCCCAATTACGTCAGGGCCGTGGTGGACGTGATCAAGGAATTGGGCGGCAAGCCTTTTCTGACGGACTGCAACACCCTCTATCCCGGCAGCCGGAAAAACGCGGTGGATCATCTGCTGAACGCTGAAATCAACGGCTTCAACAGCGTCACCACCGGCTGCCACATCATCATCGGCGACGGCCTTCGGGGCACGGACGATATCGAGGTGCCCGTGGTCAACGGCGAATACTGCAAAACCGCCCTCATCGGCCGGGCCGTCATGGACGCTGACATCCTCATTTCCCTGAGCCATTTCAAGGGCCACGAGGCCACGGGCTTCGGCGGGGCCATCAAGAACATCGGCATGGGCTGCGGCAGCCGCGCGGGCAAGATGAACCAGCACAACGACGGCACCCCCGAAGTGGATCAGGACGCCTGCCGGGGCTGCGGCCGCTGCGCCAAGGAATGCGGCAGCGACGCCATTTCCTACGGGGCGGACCGCAAGGCGTACATCGATCCGGCGATCTGCAAGGGCTGCGGCCGCTGCATCGGGGCCTGCGCCTTCGACGCCATCAGCAACATGAACGACAGCGCCGGGGATATGCTCTGCCGCAAAATGGCCGAATACACTCAGGCGGTATGCTATGGCCGCCCCTGCTTCCATATCAGCATCATCATGGACGTATCGCCCAACTGCGACTGCCACGGGGAAAACGACGCGCCCATCCTGCCCAACATCGGCATGCTGGCCTCCTTTGACCCGGTGGCCCTGGACCAGGCCTGCGTGGACCTGTGCCAGCAGGCCACGCCCTTCCGCAACAGCCAGTTGGGCGATAACCTGGCAAAGCCCGACTGGCACCACTACCACGACCACTTCAAGGACAGCAACCCCAACGTGCATTGGAAGGAAACCCTGGCCCACGGGGAAAAGATCGGCCTGGGCACCAGGGATTACGAATTGGTTACGGTGAAGTAAAACGATAAAACGATACCGCGCGGCGCTTTACGGATCAGCGCCGCGCGGTATTGTTTTTATAGGGAAGTTCGCATGGGAAAGCGGGCTTCGTGGGTGCGGCCGTCGGACAGGAGAGGCGCCCAGCCGTCTTCCAGCCGAGAACCGTCCAGGGTGGGGAAAAGAGTGTCCCGGGCGGCGGTGAAATGATAGTTGCTGCTGCCAAAGCGCAATACGATGGTGTATTCCTCTTCCTCGGGTCCGGTGCGGGGCTGCAGGCGGGCCTTGTCGCCCCGCTTTTCAAAGCCCAGAAGCCCCGTGAGTACGGCCCAGTGCATCCAGGCCGCGCTGCCCGTGTACCAGCTCCAGCCGCCCCGGCCTTTGTTTTCCCCGGCGTATACGTCCCCGGCCAGCACATAGGGTTCGATTTTGTAGAGCAGGGTTTTTTCCGTGGTGTCGGTGTGGGCGGCGGGAAGAGATGCCAGGGCGATTTCCCAGGCCAGGTCGAATTCGTTCAGGCGGCAAAGGGCCAAAACCAGCCAGGGAACGGCGTGGGTATATTGACCGCCGTTTTCCCGCACGCCGGGGAGATAACCGCCGATATAGCCCGCGTCCTCCTCCGGGGTGAAGGGCGGGTCCAGCAGCTTTACGATTCCCGCTTCCCGGTCGTACAGCCTTTCCACGGCATGAAGCAGGGCGGTTCGGGCGTGATTGCGGGGCGCGCCGCCCAGCACCGCGAAGCATTGGGTGATCAGGTCGATGCGGGGCGGGTCGGTATCGGGGCCGCCCAAGGGCGCGCCGTCGTGCTTCCAGGCCCGCAGGTACCATTTTCCCGTCCAGGCGCTTTCTGCGCTGTCCAGCAGCCGCTGCCGCAGGAGCCGGTATTTTTCTTTAATTTCAGGCGGGCACAGGGGCATGAATTCCTTGAGGACCAGGGCCAGGAAAAAGGCCAGCCACACGCTTTCGCCCGTTTTTCCGCCCACCCGGTTCATGCCGTCGTTCCAGTCGCCGCCGCCCATGCGGGGCAGGCCGTGCGCGCCGAAAGTCACGGAATCGATGGCCCGCAGGCAGTGGGCAAGCAGCGGCTCCCGGTCCGGGGAGATTTCCGGTTCTTCATAGCGGTCCTCCTCTGTTTCAGCAAGCGGCGCGGACACAAGGTAGGGCGTTTCCTCCGTCAGGATGCTTCCGTCACCGGTGACGGCAATGTAGCGGGCGGCGAGGAAAGGCAGGAACAGCTTATCGTCGCTGACCCGGGTGCGCACGCCCCGGCGGGGCGGATGCCACCAGTGCTGCACGTCGCCTGATCGAAATTGATGCGCGGCGCAGAGCAGGATGTGGGCGCGGACAAAGGCCGGGTCGGTATGCAGCAAAGCCAGGCAGTCCTGCAATTGATCCCGAAAGCCGAAGGCTCCGCCCGCCTGATACGGCCCCATCCGGCCAAAGAGCCGGGCAGCGTACACCTGATAGGGCAGCCATTGGTTCATCATGGTATCCAAAGGCCGGTGAAAGCTGAACAGCTGCAGCCTGGAAAGGCGCCGGGTCCAGGCGGCCCGGGTGTCCCTTTCCGCCGAGGATGGCCCCTGAGCAAGCAATCGTTCCCAATCCAGGCGGGCCGTCCCTTCGTCCGGAGCCCAGCCCAGGGCCAGCGTCAGCCGCAAAGGCTCCCGGGGCCGCAGGGTGACGGCTTTTTGCAAAAGGCCCGCGCTGCCGACGCCGAAAGCGGGGGATAACAGGGCTGGGGGAGCGGCTTCACCCGCGCAGCCGAAGCAAGACGCGGCGCATAAAGCCTGGCAGGCCGCCTGCTCCATGCCCGCCCAGGCAAGGCCCTGGAAATCTCCGGAAAAGGCGAGGGCGAAACCATCCTCCGCCCGGCAGCGCGTATGCTCGGGGTGTTCGCTCAGGGCGAAGCGCACCAGCCAGAATAGGCGCAGGGTGTGTTCCTTTTCGGCCCGCAGGGTCACCGACCGCACGCTCATGGCTTTTTCTTCGTGGACAAAAACGGAGGTTTCCGCCGTAACGTCTCCCGCCATGCAGCGGTAGGAAGCCGCGCCCGGCTCATAAACCGCCGCGCAGCGGGTGAGGGGGAACGCATGCCCCTCCTCGTCCCGCAGGATGATTTCTTCGCTGGGCACGCCCCGGTGGGGGTCGGGGCACAGGCGGGTGATCCGGCCCAAACGGCTGTTGCCCGCCCAGGAGTGCAGGATGCCCGTTTCACACACCAGGGTGCCGAAAAGCGGATTGCATACAAGCTGATGCCAGGGCGACGGCGCGGGGGAGGCCACGCAGTACCCACCGTCCCGAAGATACCCGCCGAACCCGTTGACCTCCTGTAAGCCCGGCGGGATCAGGGGTTCGGGCAGAGTCAGTGCCTGGGCCGAATTTGGGGAAAGCGGCACCCGCAGGGCGGACAGCTGCGCTTTCAGGCTTTGGCCGGAGCGCAGGGTCAGGCGGGACAAACTTTCCAGGGCACGGGCCAGGGTTTCGTCCCCCTCGGCCCAGTGCAGGCCGCCGGGCTGCCCCCACAAGTCCCCTTCCGGCGTGGCGGCGGCCAGCGCCCGCACCTGATCCTGAACGGGGCGGAAATAGCCGTTTTCCGGCGGGCAGAAGAAAATGAGGTCGGTTTTCATACCGCTCATGCGCAGCCAGGCGTGGAAGCGCAGGGCATGGCTTGTGAGCTTTCGATCCGCGCCTTGTGTGAGGAGCACCAGCACCACGGGCAGCGCCCCGGACACGCCCACGCGCCACAGGGCGTCGGGCTGGGCGGAGGGAAGGGCCTGCTGGTGGGGCTGATCGCAAAACAGCGCCGCCCCTGCCATTTCCCGGTACAGGGCGGGCATATCGGGACGCATGCCCAAAAAGCGGAATACCGTTTTTTCCTGGGTTTTCGCCAAGGCAAAAGCCGCCTGTGCCCGGGAAGCGGTGAGAGGAATAGAAGAAAGTGCTTCCTCGCTGTCCGCCGTCAGGGTCAGGAAATACACCGCCGCTTTTCCTTCGGCGGGCACACGCATCCGGGCGCGGAGGGACAGGCAGGGGGCGATCACGTCCCCCGTACGGAAAACGCAGGCGTCGTCCGGAAGGGCAAGCTGCTCCGGCGCGGCATAGGTTCCTTCCCGACCCAAGAACAGCATCCGGTCCCCCTGCCTGCGCAGGGCAAACACGTCCCCCGTTACCGTATGGGCGATGCGGGGCATACGGTCTTTTTCATCCCTGGGCAGGCGGCGGGAAAGGAGGCCCCGGCTGCCCCAGGGGGATACCCGAACCGATAAATCCCGGAAATTGGGGTGGGCTTCGTCCGCTTCCCGGGGGCCTTGGGCGATTTCCAGGAAGGAGATTGCTTCGATTTCTTTTTCCATCCCCGTCAGGTTTTCCGCGTGCACCGCAGCCACGGCCATGCCGGTGAGGGGGTCCACACAGCAGCGCAGGGTCACGCGCATCCCCTGCCAGGACACGCGGTACAGCGCCATACCCTCCCCGAAAAAAGCGCTGCCGGAAACGGTGGGACGAATGAACGCGCCCGTCTGCCGATCCCGCAGGTAAAACTGGGGTCCGGTCTGGGCGCCCGCCTGGGCGTCAAAACGGGTGACCATCATATCGCCCGACGCCAAAGAACCCTGGCCCAGGGATGTGAGCAGCCAGCGAACGCCGCCGCCGGATAAAAGCTGGGTTTCCTGGGGCAGGCCGGGCCGGGCGGGCCGGGGCGGGGGAGAGGCCGCCGCGTCTTCCTCCAGCCGGGGCGGCGGCAGGGCGATGCGCCGCCGGGCGCGGCGTGGCGCGCGCTCCCACAGCAGGCAGGCGTTGGCTTTGGCGGCGGGCAGCGCCATAAAGGCCCTTGTCAGGGCCCCGTTTTCCAGGGCGTTGCATAAGGAACACAGGATCATGGCCTGGTGATGGGCCATGTGGCTTTGAACGACGCGCGGCTGATTATCCGCGCCCCAGTCCGCCGCTTCAAAAAAACCGTGCGCATCCTCCCAGCCCATGCGCTGCATGAGCCGCATGTTTTTCGCTGCGGCACGGGGAAAGAAGGGAAAGGCCAGCATGGAGGCATAGGGCGCGACGGTTTTTCCCGCAGTTTCCCCGCTGCGGGCCAAAAGAGGCAGGCCGAAGGCCCGGTATTGGTAATTCATTTCGGGGTCGAAGGCGTAATAGCCGCTTTCGCTGATGCCGAAAGGCCGGTCCGGGGCGGCGGCCATCTGGGCGCGGACGGCGTTCAGGCAGCTTTCCCCTATGAGCGTGCCGGGAATCAGGGGCAGGAACAGTTGGGGCAGCAGATATTCAAACATGGTGCCGCCCCAGGAGAGCAGCGCCGCCCCCAAGCCCGCTTTCGTCACCGCCCGATTCAGGTACAGCCAATGCTTCCGTTCCGTTTGGCCTAACATGATGGCCACGAAGGAGGCCAGCCGCGCTTCGCTGGCCAAGCAGTCGTAATGGGAGGCCGTGAACCGTCGGGCGTCCGCCTCCCAGCCCACGTAAAACAGGTGGGCTTTTTCATCGTAGAGGGCGGAAAAATCCATGCCATGGGCCAGGGCGTCCAGCCGCGCGGGCAGGGAGAGGCCTTCCTCCGGCAGTTTGGGAAGCCACGCGCGCAGCAGTTGGGCACAGCACAGCAGACAGGCCGCGCAGTTGCCGGAATCCACGGCGGACACGAAGCGGGGGCCCAAGGGTTCGCCGGTGCGCAGGCTGTACCAGTTATAGAAATGGCCCTGCCAGGTTTCCAGCGTTTCCATGGTATGTAAGCTGTCGTTCAGTTTTTGGCATAATTCCCCAGTGGGAAGGAAGCCTAAGGCGTGGGCGGCGCAGCAGGAAAGCAGGTACAGCCCCATATTGGTGGGGGAGGTGCGCAGGGCGGGGCCTTTTTTCGGTTCCTCCTGCACGTTGTCCGGCGGCAGAAACAGGGTGTCAGCGGTCACGCTGTCCCGAAAGAATTCCCAGGTGCGGCGGGCAAGCTTCCGGGCGTCCGCCGCGTCCTTATGCGTCATGGGGCGGGAGGATGCGGCGGGGGCGTTTAGCATGGGGATCCACAGGGGCGCGGAAACCCAAATCAGGCCGATCAGCGATAGCGGCCACAGGCCCCCCGGCAGCAGGGCAAGCACCGTCAAAGCCGTGCCCGCGCCCACCTGGGAAAGCAGGCAGGACAGGGGCAAGGCCCCGTTTTCCTCCGCCTGGGCCGCCGTGACCCAGGAAAGCAGATTTCGATGGCTGACGAACTGGCGGTACAGCGCCCGCGCCGCCGCGTCCAGGGCGGTATACGCCTTGCAGGGCAGCAGGAACAGGCGCGTATCGACGCCCCGCAGGGGCCAGGGCAGCGCCAGCAGCGTAAGCAAAGGAGACTTGAAAAACGCTCCCGCGATCAGCAGCAGCCCTTGGGCGGCGGGCAGCAGGGAACGGCGCAGGTTATCCCAGATTTTATGCCGGGAAAGTAAAGAAAGCCGGAAATCAGCTAAAAAAGGCAGCAATTGCCAGTCGCCCCGGGTCCAGCGGTGCAGCCGCTTTTGCCAGCCGGAAAGACGGGCGGGATGGCCGTCGAACAGCACGATGTCATCGGCCAAAGCGCTGGACACAATTTCCCCTTCGATCAGATCGTGGCTCAGCAGCCGGCCCCGGGGCAGGCGGCCTTCAAGCCGCCGCGTCCAGGCTTCCGGTTCGTAAATGCCTTTGCCCACAAAGGACCCCCGACCGAACACGTCCTGGTACACGTCCTGCACGGACAAATGATAGGGATCGGCCCCGCCCGCGCCGCCTAACCACTTCTGGGCGCAGGTGCGCACCCGGTCCGGGGCGGTTTCCATCCGGGGCTGAATGACGCCCGCCCGGCCCTTTTGCAGCGGGTGCAGCATGGTCCCCACCAATTGACGCGCCGCGCCGGGGGGCAGAAAGGTGTCCGCGTCCAGGGTGATGACGAAAGCGTAGCGGTGCAGCAGTTCTTCCCCTGAATGGGACATATAGAGGAAGGAATCGCCGCATTTTCCTTCCGTCAGCAGCCGGTTCAGGGCTTCCAGCGCCCCGCGCTTGCGCTCCCGGCCCGTATAGGCGCGCTGGCCCATTTCCCATTTGCGCGCCCGGTGCAGGTACAAAAAGCCGCCGCCCTGCTGCCGGTTCAGTTCTTCCACGGCCAGGCTTGCGGCCAGCAGGATATCCTCGTCCGACCGCCCGGTTTCCGTTTCGCTGTCGGCGAAATCGGCCAGCAGCATGAAATCCAGATAAGGATCGTTGGCGGCAAAACGCAGGATCGAGAGCTGACGGAGCAGGCGCAGGGCCTCCTTCCGGGAGGTGAGCAGGGCGGGGATCACCACCAGGGTGCGGGTTTCCGGGGTCAGGCGTTTTATCTGCAGCCGGGGCAGCATGCGGGCGGGCAGCAATTTGCGGATCACGGCATATGCCATGATCCGCAGGATCTCCGAAACGCACAGCGCGATCAGCCCCCACAGATACCAGGGCGCGCCCGCCAGGACGGAAACCGTCAGGCACGCCGCCGCCCCGCCGTACAGGGGCGCAAGGAACAGGCCCACCCGATGCCGCAAAGCAAAGGAAGGGCGCTTGCGCTTATGCAGATACACGGCGATGAGATCGGGCCTTTCCAGCAGATAGTAGCCCGCTTCTCCCTCCGGGCCGCTTTTCCCTTCCGCAAGGGATACGGCGGCACGGGCGGCGGCGCTTTGGGCGATATGCAGATGCTTTGCGACGCGGCACACGCGGCTGACGTACAGCTCCCGGCTCTCCCGATCCATGCGAGGAAAGGTGGGATCGGCCCGCAAAATTTGAATCACGGGGCTCAAACGTTCCCGCACAGCGCCGAAAGGCAGGCGGGAAAGCGCGTGCAGGGACGAAATGAGCCTGCCTGCCTCCAGGCCCTGTGCGGCCTGCCTTTCCTGCTCCCGGCGAACGGCTTCCTCCCAGCGCAGGCCCAGCCCGCGCAGGATCTCGTCCGCCCGGCGCAGTCCCGCCGGGTTTTCTTCCTCGGCCAGCATTTGCAGCAGAACGGAAAGCAAAGGGCCGTCTTTGGGCAAATCGCTCCGCTCTCCCGCGGAAAAACGCCGGGCCCAGGAAAGGGCGCGCGCCTGCCGTTCTCTTTCCTGTATACAGTTTTCCAAAGGCTCCAGCAAACGTTCAAACAGGGCGCAGGCAAGGGCCGGGGGCAGCAGAGACAGCTCTTCTTCGGTGATTTCCGATTCCCCCGCTTCTCTTTGGATCACGCGCACGGTCAGCGGCGCGGTGATTTCACCCTGCCCTTCTTCGCAGACCGCCCGCGCCCAGCGCAGCAGCCGGGGAACGCCGTTTTCCTCAGGCAGCCGGGGCGCGCGTTTCAGCGCCCGTTTCAGCGCGTCCGCTTCCTCCAGCAGGAACAGGGCGTGATCCTCCACCCATACGCCGGCGGGGGAAAGCGCCTCCCTGGGGATGCCGCACGCCGCCTCACGGGCTTTGCGGATAAGGTCTGCAAGCCCCTTCGGGCAGCGCAGATGTGCTTTATGGGAAATGGAACTGACCATGCTGATCCTCCATACGGATAAAAAATGCCGCCGTTTCGGGATATAAGCGGCTGTACCGTATTATTTCCGGAAAAACAGGATAAAAATACTGGAAAAACCGGTAAATTTATGATACAATCATTGCAGAGGCATACAATAGAAAAGGAGATGGATGCGCATGTGGTATAACCCGCCGGACGGAGCGCGGCGAGAAAGTTTTCATCAGGGCATGTGTTTTGACGCGTACAATTTCCTGGGAGCCCATCCCGTGGAGGAAAACGGGGAGCTGAAATGGCACTTTTCGGTCTGGGCGCCCAATGCCCGGCGCGTGTCGGTGATCGGGGAATTCTGCGGCTGGGAGCGGGACGCCTATCCCATGGTGAAGCAGTACGACGGCATTTGGGAACTGCGGCTGCCGGACAAGCTGTTTACCCCGGCCATCGACCCTGTCCGCTTTTCCTTCCCCGAAGCGGCGGAGCGGCTGCGGGCGTACAAATACGCCATTGAATGCGCGGACGGGGAATGGCATTACCGGGCCGATCCCTACGCCTTTGAAAGCGAGCTGCGCCCCAACAATGCAAGCAAACTGCGCAGCCTGGAGGGCTACCGGTGGGGCGACGGGGATTGGATGGAAGAACGCGCCAAGCGCCAGCCCTGCCGCAGCGCCATGAACATTTACGAACTGCACCTTGGCACCTGGCGGCGGGGAGAAAACGGCCGTATGCTGAACTACGCCGAAATCGCCGACCAACTGGTGCCTTATGTGCAGGACATGGGCTACACCCACGTGGAGCTTCTGCCAGTGATGGAGCATCCCTTCGACGGCTCCTGGGGCTATCAGGTGACGGGCTATTACGCCCCCACCTCCCGCTACGGCACGCCGGATCAGTTCCGCACCCTGGTGGACAGGCTGCATCAGGCCGGGATCGGCGTGATCCTGGACTGGGTGCCCGCCCATTTCCCCAAGGATGAAGTGGGCCTGCGCCGCTTCGACGGCACCCCCTGCTATGAGCACGCGGACGAGCGCCGTTCCGAAATGCCCCAGTGGGGCACCACCCTGTTCGATTACGCCCGGGGCGAGGTGAGCAGCTTCCTGCTTTCCAACGCCGTGTACTGGCTGAAGGAATACCATGCCGACGGCCTGCGCTGCGACGCGGTGAGCTGCATGCTGTATCTGGATTTCGGGCGCGGCCCGGGGTACTGGCTGCCCAACCAGTACGGCGGACGGGAAAACTTAGACGCCATCAATTTCCTCCGGCGGATGAACGAAACCGTGTATCGGGAGTGCCCCGGAGCGATCACCGTGGCGGAGGAATCCACCGCTTTCCCCAAGGTGACCCACCCCACCTGGGAGGATGGCTTGGGCTTCGGCTTCAAGTGGAACATGGGCTGGATGAACGATATCCTGTCTTACATCGCGCTGGACCCCATTTACCGCAAGTACCATCACGACAAGATCACGTTTTCCATGATGTACGCCTTCAGCGAAAACTATATCCTGCCCTTCTCCCACGACGAGGTGGTGCACGGCAAGCATTCCATGCTGGATAAGCAGCCGGGGGATCACTGGCGCAAATTCGCGGGCTTGCGGGCGCTGTACGGCTATTACATGGCCCATCCGGGCAAGAAGCTTTTGTTCATGGGCGGGGAGTTCGGCCAGTTCGTGGAATGGCGGGACGCGGAGCAATTGGACTGGATGCTGCTGGACTATGAAAACCACGCCCGGCTCCAGCGGTATGTAAAGGCGCTGAACCGCCTTTATCGGGATGAACCGGCTCTGCACAGCATCGATGACAGCTGGGACGGCTTCCAGTGGCTGAGCGTAAACGACGCGGACCGCAGCATCGTGGCTTTCCTGCGCATGGACGGCCAGGGCAGCGTCATCGCCGCCGTGACCAATTTCACCCCCCAGCCCTACGGCGAATACCGGATCGCCCTGCCCTATCCCTGCGAATTGACCGAAATCCTCAATTCCGACCGGGAGGAGTTCGCGGGCAGCAACCAGTATAATCCCGGGCCCGTCCGGGCACAGAACGCGCCCTATAACGATCTGCCCTGCTCCGCGTCCGTTTGTGTGCCGCCCCTTGCGACGGTATATTACCGGGTCAGAAAAATTGAGGATTGATAAATTGGTCATAGAATATCCATTGAAGGAATCTGCCAAATCATATAAAATAAGAATGAATCAATGCGCAAAGGATTTTTGCGTACAAAGGATTATTCAATAAGGAGGACGTGTTTCATATGCTTCGCAAAAAACGCTGTGTAGCCATGCTGCTGGCGGGGGGCCAGGGCAGCCGTCTGGGCATTCTTACCCGGCACATGGCCAAGCCTGCGGTTCCTTTCGGCGGAAAGTACCGGATCATCGATTTCCCGCTTTCCAACTGCGCCAATTCCGGTATCGATGTAGTGGGTGTGCTGACCCAGTACCGCCCCTTGGAATTGAATGCCTATATTGCCAGCGGCGCTCCGTGGGATCTGGACGTAGTCAACGGCGGCGTGTTCGTGCTGCCTCCTTATCAGACCGGCGCTACCGGCGAATGGTATAAGGGCACGGCAAACGCCATCTACCAGAACCTTTCCTTTATCGAGCAGTACAATCCCGATTATGTGCTGATCCTCTCCGGCGACCATATTTACAAAATGGACTACGCCGCCATGGTGGCCTGCCATGAAAGCCATGGAGCCGACGCCACCATCGCCGTGCGCCAGGTGCCCTGGGAGGAGACCCACCGCTTCGGCATCATGAACACCGATGAAAACGACAACATCACCGAATTCGAGGAAAAGCCCAAGCACGCCAAATCCAACAACGCCTCCATGGGCGTGTACGTGTTCACCTGGGATAAGCTGCGCAAGTACCTGACCGAGGATGAAAAGGACCCCAACTCCTCCAACGACTTCGGCAAGAACATCATCCCCAAGATGCTTAACGACGGCCAGAAGATGGTGGCCTATTCCTTCAACGATTACTGGAAAGACGTGGGCACCATCGAAAGCCTGTGGGAAGCCAATATGGACCTGCTGGCCGATCAGCCCGAAATCGACCTGCATGACAAAAAGTTCCGCATCTACGCCCGGAACCTGGGCATGATTCCCCAGTTCGTGGCGGATAAAGCGGAAGTGGACAACTGCCTGATCACCGAGGGGTGCGAAGTGTACGGCACGGTGCGCCATTCCATCCTTTCCTCCGGCGTCATTGTAGCGGAAGGCGCGCAGGTGATCGACAGCGTGATAATGCCCGGGGCGAAAATCGAAAAAGGCGCCATTGTGCGCCGCGCCATGGTGGCGGAGAACGCCGTGATTTCCGCCAATGCCATCGTGGGCGAGGAAGGCGACGGCCTGATCGCCGTGGTGGGCCAGGACGCTGTAGTGCCGGAAGGCGGCAAGGTGGCCGCCGGCGAACAATTCGGTGAAGAGTGATTAGGGGGATACGACCGTGAAAAATATCATGGGGATTATTTATACCGCTGATCGGGAAAACCAGCTCAAGGAGCTGACGGCGGAACGCGCCGTTGCGGCCGTGCCCATTTGCGGCCGCTACCGGCTGATCGACTTTCCCCTGTCCGCCATGGTGGACAGCGGCATCCGCAACGTGGGTGTGATCACCCAGAAGAACTACAACAGCCTGATGGATCATTTGGGCTCCGGCCGTGAATGGGATCTGCACGGCAAGCGGGCGGGCCTCATGTTCCTGCCGCCCTTCACCAATAACGACAACGTGGGCGTGTATACCGGCTTCCTGGACGCCCTGCACGCCAACCTGCATTACCTGCGCCGCAGCAAGGAACGCTATGTGGTGTCCACCGACACCCATATGCTCTTTGCCGCCCGGTTCGACGCCATGGTGGACGCCCATGAGGCTTCCGGCGCGGACATTACCCTCATGTATACCCGCGATCCCGGCGCCCGGCGCAACGGCTACGGCCGCTATATCCAGGTGGAGGAAGACGGCCGGGTTTCCGACCTGGAATCCGATCCCACCATCCCGCATCTGCCCTACACCTACCTGGAAGCTTTCTGCATCCGCCGGGAGCTTTTGATCCAGGTGGTGGACGAAACCGTGTCCAAGGGCTATCATCATCTGACCCGGGACGTGCTCATGGACGCCATCAGGAAGCAGACCCTCAAGGTGTGCGGCTATGAGAATCCTGGCCGGGCCTGGCCCATGGATTCCGTGCAGAGCTATTTCAACTGCTCCATGGAGCTGCTGGATCAGGAAACCCGCAAGGATATTTTCCCCGCCGACCGTCCCGTACTCACCAAGCTGCGGGATGAAATGCCCACCCGCCACGCCAGCGGCGCGCAGGTGAAGAATTCCCTGATCGCCGATGGCTGCATCATCGAGGGCACGGTGGAAAACAGCATCCTGTTCCGCGGCGTGCACGTGGGCAAGGGCGCGGTGGTGCGCAACTGCATCATCATGCAGGACGGCGAAGTGATGAACGGCGCTGAATTGCAGTACTGCATCATGGATAAGCAGGCCACAGTGTCCGAAAACGGCCGCCTGCTGGCAACGCAGAACTATCCCGTGGTGGTGGCCAAGAATTACACCGTATAACCGTTCCTGCTCCGCGGGCGGATGCAAAGCCCCATCCGCCCGCGTTCTTCTGTGCGGAAAAATATTGTTTGAATGAGGTGAGCGATTTTGAAAATCCTGTTTACGACGTCCGAATGCGTGCCTTTTGTAAAAACCGGCGGTCTGGCCGACGTGGTGGGCGCGCTTTCGCCCGTGCTGGCGAAAAAGGGCAACGACGTGCGCGTGATCCTGCCCCTGTACAGCGCCATCCCCGAAGAGTACGTGAACCAGATGAAGCACGAACTGGACTTTGAGGTGGATTTGGGCTGGCGCAAGCAGTACTGCGGCATCGAATCCCTGGAATACAGCGGCGTCATTTTCTACTTTGTGGACAATAAATACTATTTTGGCCGCAGCTACATCTACGGCATGGGCGGCGACGAGCATGAGCGCTTCGGCTTCTTCTGCCGTTCCGTGCTCAACTGCCTGCCCCTGATCGGCTTCCAGCCGGATATCATCCACGCCAACGACTGGCAGAGCGGCATGATCCCGGCCCTGCTGCGCATCCAGTACAGCCAGTTGGAGTTCTTCTCCTCCATCCGCACGGTGTTTACCATCCACAACCTGCAGTACCAGGGCATTTTCGGCATTCAGGATGTGCAGGACGTGCTGGCCCTGGACGATGAATACTATACCAACGACAAGCTGGAATGCTACGGCTGCGCCAACTTCATGAAGGCCGGTCTGGTGTATTCCGACGAAATCACCACCGTCAGCCCCTCCTACGCCGAGGAAATCCAGACTGCTTACTATGGCGAGCGCATGGACGGCCTGCTCCGCGCCAGGAAGGAACACCTGTCCGGCGTGCTGAACGGCATCGACATCATCGAATACGATCCCGAAAACGATCCCCTGATCCCCGCCCGGTATACGGTGGACGATCTTTCCGGCAAGGCGGCGTGCAAGCGCGCCCTGCAGGTGGAGCTGGGCCTGGATGTGGAAGCGGACACCCCCATCATCGCCATCATCAGCCGCCTGAGCAACCAGAAGGGCCTGGACCTGGTGGACCGGGTGATCAGCGAGATCATGGATGAAAAGGTGCAGCTGGTGGTGCTGGGCATGGGCGACGCCAAGTACGTGAACCTGTTCAGCTGGGCCGAGCAGCAGTACGCGGGCCGGGTGGCCGCGCGGTTCAAAATGGACGGCGCGCTGGCCCACCGCATTTACGCCGGTTCGGATATGTTCCTCATGCCTTCCCAGTTTGAACCCTGCGGCCTGAGCCAGATGATCTCCCTGCGCTACGGAACGCTGCCCATCGTGCGCGAAACCGGCGGTCTGCGGGATACCGTGCTTTCCTACAACGAAACGAACGGCGCGGGCAACGGCTTCACCTTCTTCAACTATAACGCCCACGATATGCTGTATGTGATCCGCCGGGCCGTGTTCTACTATCGGGAGAAGCAGGACATTTGGAAGCTGCTGCAGCACCGGGCCATGACCGGCGATTATTCCTGGTCCCACAGCGCGGAAATGTACCTGTCCCTGTACAGGGATATGCTGGCGGGCACGGCAGGACAGCCCAAGAAGGACGCTGCTCCCGCGGAAGAAGCACCGGCGGAAAAAAAGCCCCGGGCACGCAAACCCAAGGCCGAAAAGGCTGAAGAAGCCGAAAAGAAACCCCGGGCCAAAAAGGTAAAGGAAGAAGCGGCTCCCGAAAAGAAAACCAAGGCGAAAAAAGTAAAGGAAGACGCCCCCGCCGAAAAGAAGCCCCGGGGCCGTAAGCCCAAGGCCGAAAAGCCCGCGGAATAATCATTCCATAAAACGCTGATAAGCAAAGAACCCGCTCTTGCCTGGCAATACGCTGCCAGGCAAGAGCGGGTTTGATTTGTGCGTAAAGGCTGAAAAGGAATGTATGGACTGCTTTCTGTCTAACCGTCCGGCGGGAGTCCGGTCAGCGTCCGTTCATACGCCTTCGATGAGCTGCATCCTGTTCAGCTGATCCAGCAGCGCGTCCAGGTCTTTAGCGGCTGTGGCCTCGTCTATGTCAAACTCATCCTGAACGGCGGCAAGCAGGGCGCTCCTGGAAATGTCATCCTTCAGTTGCTCCCAGATGAACGCGGACACGCTGTTGAGCAGTACCGCGCCGTTGTAGGTGCCGATATTTCCGTCGATGGGCATGAGGATGTACTCTTTGACGACTTTTCTCAGGACAAATCCGGGCTTTGCTTTCATATCCGATTACTCCTTCAGGTAGCTTTTTTTGCGGATGGCTTCATGGAGGGCGAGGGCGTCCTCCGGGGCTTTGCCGCCAAATACGCGCAGGATCTCGGCCTTTTCGGAGAGTTCCGTAATGTTCCGCATTTGGATCACGGCGGTATCCGTGTCCCACATGGGAATGAAGCATTGGCGCACCAGCAGCTTGCGGCTCAGGGAGGGGGGCAGCTGTTTCACGAGGAAGCGGCTGCGGCGGCACACTTCGCAGATGGTATTCAAGGGGACGCGGACATTGGAGAAACACTGTTCCTTTCCGTCCCAGGGGACGCCCAGGACCTCCATCGTCTGCAGCTTGATCAGCGGCCGGTCCCCGCTGATGAGTTTCGCGCCCAGGGTATCGATCCAGAGACGCGCTCGGGTGGATTTCCCGATGCCGGATGGGCCGGTGAAAGCATAGGCCGCTCCGTCCAGCGCCACTGCCGCGGCGTGAATAGACACACAGCCCTTGCGGATCAGCAGACACTCCAGGGCCACGCGGACATACTTTTCCGCCGACAGCGCGCCGCCGGCGTCATTTCTCCCCTTATAGCGCAGGGAGGAATAACCGGCGCTGATGAACAGCCCCTCTGAATCGTTTTCCCTCTCGTGACAGAACCACCCGTCAGGCAGCACGCGGTGAACGATGTCGCCGGATATGATCTCCTTTCCGGCGGGCACTGCCTCGTCCGTCAGGGTCAGGGTCACGTCCGGCTTCTCAGGGGCGCAGGAGAAGGCGGCATAGGAAGGCAGGTCCAGCGCTGACAGGAGGGTCACGTCTGCAATCCGGTAATACATGCCAGCAGTTCCTTTCCTTGCATGCCCGCGGCTGTTATTCTGCCGCGGAAGCATTCGTTCCGATCCTCTTTTTGATTCTGCGCAGGACCCACCGTATCGCCCTTCGGGCGAAACGGTATCCCTTTCCCCAAACATGCCAGTATTTCGCCAGCCGCAGTCCTTTGGCGGGGTCTGGCTCGATCTTCCGCTTGCCGCGCTCGATCAGAACCGCTTTCCCCAGGACATTGGGGAACGGGACCCAGCCGTCCGGCTCGGAGCAGTTATCCCCCCAGGTGAGGACGGCCTCCGTCCCGACCTGCCAGACGCGGTGAAGCACATAGCGCTTTTCGCGGTGCGGATCGGAAAAGAGAATGATGTCGCCCTGCCGCGGGGTTTCCTGGATCGGCAGGATGGTGACATAATCGCGATGATTGCGGAGCAGCGGAAACATGCTGATGCCGCTCACCTGGATGCGCATGGGCAGGCAATTGCCGTCCTGGGCCATCTTATGCCATTCTGCCACAGAAAGATTTTGGTTCATTGTTCCGTTTTCCTTTTATGTCGTCATGAAACAGAATGAGCACCCCCGTGAGTGGCGGTGCTCCGAAAGCGCAAAAAGAAAATGTGACGCTAAGGCGCGGAGAAGCCGCGTATCAACTCGTCCTTAGTAACACTTTTTGTTTTTGGACCTGTCAGGATCCTTGTGGCAGGTATGATTGTCTTCAAACGCGTAACCGCCGGTCCCGCTGCAGACTAAGCAGTAATTGATATTCTGATCCACATTCGTCATCTCGATGATCGTTTCCCCGGTAGGCGTCTTGGAAGCAGCCACTACATCGGTATAGTTGAAATCGAGCTTTTCGACGCTGGGGGTTTCATACGTCCTCTTCATATTCATTATCTCCTTTTCTCCCGCAGGCTTCCCTGTGGGGTACTGTTTACTTGCAATCCGGCAAAGAGTACACCCCCTGCCGGACGAATCTCTTTGTACGCTCGCACAGAGCATGGGGCCAGGTGCCAGGCTCCGCAAAGGTGGCAACGCATCCGATGCAGCTTTCACAAACCGGCTCGTAAGCGCAGCCTTCGCAGACGGCAGCCCGCGGCCAACGGCTGATTGCTTGGCGGATCTGCCGCCAGGCTTCGTCGAAACCTACTTCCATCGGATAGGCCCGGATGCTTTCCAGCTCGTTGCAGGGGATCATGACGCCCTTCCAGTCCAGGTTGAAACCGGATCTCCCGGCGCCGCACAGAATGCCGTACCGGATCCCCTCCTGCTCCGGGCCGCCTTCGGGAGGCAGCAGCTCCGCCGGGCAGGTTTCCGTGTGAATCCCCTTCAGTTCGTTCTGATACCGCATGATCCGGATGTAGAAGTCTTCATCCAGGTCGCGTACGCTTCCCTCCCGGCCAGTCTCCTGCCGGGGCTGGGAAAGGGAATGGTTCACCATCACAGCCGGACTCAGCTCCATGGCCAGCCGGATGGTACCGAACACGTCTTCTCCCAATGCCGGGTTTGGGGTGATGCTGATGTACAGCGGCAGCTTTTCCTCGTTGATCCGGCGGATGCTGCGGAGCACACGCTCAAAGGCGCGCTGACCGGTGACCCGTTCGTAGGCGTCCTCGCTGTCGCCGTAGAGCGTGATGTGAATCCCTGCGGGCGGATGCTTTTTGAAGTATCCGATCCAGCTTTCATCCAGCAGGGAACCGTTGGTGAACACCTCCGCCTCACAGCCCAGATGCTGAATGTGTTCGTAGACCTCTTTGAATCCGGGATAGGTCAGGCATTCGCCGCCGCTCAGCGTCGCACAGAGCATGCCGGCCTTCACCGCCTGGGAAATCAGATCCTTCCACTGGGCGGGGGTGAGCAGCTGCCGGCTCATCTGAGCTTCGGACAAGCGAACATAGCACATCTCACACCCGAAGTTGCACAGCGGCGTCAGCTCAAACTGACCGTTCAGCGGTATCCCCATTTCTCTGGCTTTTTGGTTCAGATACCGGGAAAAATCGCTGAATCGCTGATGCTCTTTGCGGTTCTTTTCCTTCAGCGCCGCCAGAAACGCGCGGCCGTCGCGATACTCGCTCATGATCAGGCTCCGTGGGCGTGAGTTTTCGGGTCGACGGGAAATGTGTGCATAAAGAAACACACAATTATTTTATATCAGGCAGGACGATTTTGTCAAGTGTGATATTTTTCAGATTTTCCTCTTTTTGGAAATTTTTGGAACTTGAGGCCCATGCTTTCCACCTTCGCCCATAGCCGTCAAATTGATCCAGGGGTTCCACGCCCATGATGAACTTGTCGATCATTTCGTTCATGCAGGTTTCGGTTTCGGTGTACTTCTCGCTGATCACGCTCTGCTCGTCGCTGGTGGAAAGCGGACTGGACAGCATCAACGCGGCGGATTGGCTCAAAGGCCTGATCCTGGACGGCATATTACCGGCCTCATTGCCAAGGAAAACATCGTGGCACCGTGGGCATCCTCTACGGCGGCACGGAAACCTATGCCAACCTGACCGCGTCCTTCTCCGGCATTGTCGCCTATGTTTTCCTGGTGTTCAAGCTGCTGTGCGCATCTTGCTTCGCGGCCATTGGCGCCATCAAGCGGGAAATGAACAACGCGAAATGGACCTGGTTCGCCATGGCCTATCAATGCGGCTTTGCGTATGCGGTCAGCCTGATGATCTTCCAGTTCGGCGGCCTGTTTACCGGCAATATCAGCGTGACCGGCCTTGTGGCGCTGATCATCGTGCGGCTGCTGTCCCATGGCCGGGTCCTGTCATAAATCTTCGCAACACAAAGGGAGGCGCGGGACTCATGCTCCGCGCCTCCCTTTATGGAGCATAGAAGGTCAAATCAGCGTTCAATAATCACGGTTCGTCCGCGGCAATCAAGACAGCGTTCAGTTCTGCCGGCGTAAAGGGGAAAAGCGGCACCTGGAAGGAAGGCTCGGTCAGCAGGGCGGGGGGGAAGAAGAAAACGATGCTGCCGTCCCCGTCGGTGTAAAACTCCTGGGTGGGGGAGAAGGCGTCCTCAAAATCCGCCCGCGTCCAATGGGGAGCGATTACGCCGTCCGCCTGCAATTGCCGGAAGCGCTCATACAGCAGGGGCGTCAGGGCTTCCGCCATTTCATCGGAGGAACCGTCGATGACGCGGGCCACTTCGGGGTACATTTCCGGCTCCACATCCTCTAACAGCGCGCCGTCCACCCCGGCCTGGATCAGGGTGACGCCTCGCAGGGTCAGGGTTTCCCCGGCGTACATGCCGCTCACGTCAAAGGTCAGCGGCTCCAGGGCGTACAGGGGGCCTTCCTCGCCCCGGGTCTGCACCCTGGTTTGCAGGATGGACAGCACCCGGCCGTTGTTGCAGACCACGGTGAAATCGTGGGTCACCTCGTTTTTTCCGTCGTAGCGCATATCCGGCGCGTTGGCGAACATGGGCAGCATCAGCTTCGCCCATTCGTCCAGGGCCATATCATAGGTATCGTTGATGAGGGCGGAGGTATAATCGTCGCCCACGATATGGGGATAGGCGTAGGTAAAATGATACACCCAGTTTTTTTCCTGGGGATAGAATTGCTCGCCCGTCTTCCGTTCCACCGTCATTTCGCCCAGGGCGGGGGCGGCGAACAGCAGCAGCGCCGCCAGGAAAGAGAAAAAACGCTTAGCCATGAGACAGCCCCCAAACCACAAAGGCGTTGCGGATGATTTCGGCGTAGAAAGCGTATTCCGTCTGCCGTTCCTTAGGGAAGGTCAGGGTGACGGTATACGTCCAGGGATATTCGTCCGCCGTGACCACCATGATGAATTCGCCCGCTTCCATGAGGGTGAAAGCGTCGTACAGCGGCTCCGGCTTCACCGCCTTGCCCGGATGCGCCCCCAGGAAAGCTGCCAGGGCTTCATCGTAGGAAAGGTTTTCTTCCTTCGCTTCGATGGTCAGGGTTACGTCTCCTTCAATGTTTTTGAACACCCAATGATCGGGCGTCTCGTCCACCAGCTCTAAGCTGCCGGGAACCTGTACCTCGTATTCCAATTCCTCGTTGTCCGCCTCCCGCCAATCGCCGAAATTGCCGTCCCGGTAACAGGGGGAGAGGGAAATGCTGTTCACCGTATACCCGAATTCCGTATCCGGGGCGGGGCGCAGGGACAGCACCGCGTGGTTGGTCCAGGTGAGCAGGGTCTCGGGCACCGTGTCCACGTCTTCCCCTTCTTCTTCGGTGTAATACAGGTCACATTGCACCAGCACGTCCGTCCCGTCAAATTCGGCGGCGTAGAGATACGCGCCGTTCATGGCGATATCCCGAGCCGCCGGGTTCACTTCCATTCCGCCGTCCTTCACCGTCATAAAGGGATCGCCGGTCAGCGCCGCCGGATCGAAAGCCCCGTTGGTAAAAATCTGCTGAAATAATAGTTTTGCTTCTTCATCGGAAATCCAGGTGGTTTCCCGGGTCAGCAGCACCGCCGCCCACAGGGCCTGTACGGTCAGATACACGCCGGGCGCCTGATCCTTTTCAAGCACTTCGCAGGCGTCCGTGCCGTAACATTCCTCCGGAATGGCCGCCGCGGCGATGTTCACCAGCAATTCCAGCTTTTCGTCCGCCGCCTCAATGGCCTGCAACTCTCTGGTTGGCGCGGCCAGGGCGGGATAAGCGGCCAGCGTCAGGCACAGGGTCAGCAGCAGGGCAATGATCTTTTTTCCGCTCATGAAATTTGAACCTCCTAATCTTCGACCATGATACATGCAAACGAAACACTGTTCCAGAGTTGAGAGTTGAGATTGTTTTGCTTATGAACATAAAAACGCTATTCTCTTTTCTGATCTCAACTCTCCGCTCTCAACTCTCTATCATGAACTGCTTGTTTTTTTCGTTCATCAGTATAACGTCATTCCTCTCCTTTTTCTTCCTTTTCTTCCGTTTTTTCTTCGGTGGGATTCAGCACCGTCACCGTGGCCCATTCCACCCGGCGGTCCGTGATCTCCTCCGCCCGGATGCGCAGGCCGCAGCATTCCACCACCGGATGGGAGCCGTCCTTGGGAATGGTCATCATGCGGCTGAAAATCAGGCCGCCTAAGGATTCATAGCCCTGGCCCGTGGGAATGTGCAGGCCCAGCGCGTCGTTAATGACCTCGATCATGGTCCCGCCCGCGATGCGGTACTGGTGATCGCCGATTTTCTGAATTTCCTGGGGCAGCGGCTTATCGTATTCGTCGTAAATGTTGCCCACGATTTCTTCCAGCAAATCTTCCATGGTAATCAGGCCGCTGGTGCCGCCGTATTCGTCCACCACGATGGCGATATGGGTCTTTTTTTTCTGCATGTCCCGGAACAGCACGTCGGTGCGCACCGATTCGGGCACGAAATAGGCGGGGCGCAAAATCTCCCGCAGGGTCTTTTTCCCGCCGGTGGACAGGGCCAGCAGGTAGTCCCGGGTGGTGAAGGTGCCCAGCACGTCGTCCAGGTCCTCCCCGTACACCGGGAAGCGGGACAGGCCGCTTTCGGCGATGACCTTCATGATCTCCTTATTGGTGGCATCCACCTGCAGGGCGGTCACGTCGGTGCGGTGGGTCATGCAGTCGGCGGCGGTCATGTTGTTGAACTCGAAAATGTTTTCGATCATATCCCGCTCGTTGCCCTCGATGGCCCCTTTTTCCTCGCCCATGTCCACCATCATGCGGATCTCGTCTTCCGTCACTTCTTCTTCCGTGGCGGCGGGATCGATGCCGAACAGGCGCAGCACGCCGTTCACCGATTTGGTCAGCAGCCACACCACGGGCTTGGTGGCCTTGGCCGTCACGCTGATGACCCCGCACACCGCCCGGGCTACCGCTTCCGGCTCCTTCATGGCCACTCGCTTGGGCACCAGCTCGCCGAAAACCAGGGTGAAATAGGAAAGGATCAGGGTGATCAGCACCACGCAGAGGGTGTTCAGGGTGCCCGCGGAAAGCAGGGTAAAGCCCCAGGTGTCCCGGAGCAGGCTCACCATGGGCGCGGCGAAGTTGTCCGCCGCGAAAGCGCTGCCCAAAAAGCCCGCTAAGGTGATGGCGATCTGGATGGTGCTCAAAAAGCCCGAGGGCTCTAAGATCATGTTCAGCAGCTTTTGGGAGGTTTTGTCCCCTTCCTCCGCCTTGTGGCGCAGCTTCGTTTCGCTCAGGGACACCACGGCGATTTCCGCCGCGGCAAAAAAGGCGTTGATGGCGATCAGCACCACCTGGATCAGCAATAGATAGCCGATGGGGGTATCCAAGAAAAAATCACTCCGTTTCTGTTTGCGTGGCACAGGATATGCCGTAACAGAATTATAACATATTCCGCGGCGGATTTCCACTGGAAGCGCGCAAAAGCAATAACGACCACGAAAGAAATTTCTGGCGGTTTTTTCCCTCCTGTGCTATACTGAAACGAAAGAAAACCGGCCCGTTCCCTTGAATCCTGCCGGAAAAATATACGGGCATAAAGGAGAATTGCCTTGAAGCTGATGCATATATCCGACCTGCACCTGGGAAAGCGGGTCAATGGGTTTTCCATGCTGGAGGATCAGGAATTCATTCTGAAAGAGATCATTGGGGTAATCGACGCGGAAAAGCCCGACGCGGTGGTCATCGCGGGGGACGTGTACGACAAATCCGTTCCCCCGGCGGACGGCGTAAAGCTGTTCGACGATTTTCTGGTGCGGCTGGCGGACAGAAAGCTGCGGGTGTTCGTGATCAGCGGCAATCACGATTCCCCGGAGCGCATCGCTTTCGGCGGACGTTTGATGGATGCCAGCGGCATTCATCTGTCGCCGGTGTACGATGGGGATGTCACGCCTATTTGCGTGAACGACCAGTATGGCCCGGTAGATTTCTATATGCTTCCCTTTGTGAAGCCCGCCAACGTGCGCGCCGTTTTTCCGGAGGAAGAAATCCTTTCCTATACCGACGCGGTGCGCGCCGCCATCGCCCATATGAACGTCGATACCACGCGGCGGAACGTGCTGGTGACCCATCAGTTCGTGACCGGTGCGGAAAGGTCCGAATCGGAGGACATTTCCGTGGGCGGAGCGGACAATGTGGACGCCGCCGTTTTCGCTCCTTTCGATTATGTGGCCCTGGGGCATATTCACGGCCCGCAGGATATCGGCAGCAGTCATATCCGCTACTGCGGAACGCCGCTGAAATACTCCTTCTCGGAAAAGAACCATATCAAATCCGTGACAATAGCAGAAATAAAGGAAAAAGGAAACATCAATCTCCGCACAGTGCCCCTGACGCCCCGGCACGACCTGCGGGAAATCAAAGGGACCTATGATGAACTGACACTGAAAGCCAATTACGAGCACACGGCAGTGGACGATTATCTTCATGTGATTTTGAACGACGAAGAGGACGTGCCCGACGCCATGGCCCGGCTGCGCACCGTCTACCCAAATCTCATGAAGCTGGATTACGATAACACCCGCACCCGTTCCGCCGCATATATCGCCGGGGCGGAGGACGTGGAACGGAAAACGGAAATGGCGCTGTTCGCCGAGTTTTATGAAAAGCAGAACGGCCAGCCCATGAGCGAGGAACAAACGCGGTTTTCCCGGGAGCTGCTGGAGAAAATCAAGGAGGCGGCGCTATGAGACCCATCAAACTGACGCTTTCCGCCTTTGGCCCCTATGCGGGACGCCAGGAAATCGATATGGGAAAACTGGGCGATCAGGGCCTGTATCTGATCACCGGCGACACCGGGGCGGGAAAAACCACCATCTTTGACGCCATCACCTTCGCCCTGTACGGCGAACCCAGCGGGCAGAACCGGGACGCTTCCATGCTGCGCTCCAAATATGCGGAGGACGGCACGCCCACGGAAGTGAAATTAACCTTCCTCCATGCGGGAAAGGAATACACCGTCCGGCGCAATCCCGAATACACGCGGAAAAAGAACCGGGGCACGGGAGAAACCAAACAACTCGCCGGGGCCGAACTGTTCCTGCCCGACGGGCGGGTGGAAACCAAAACAAAGGATGTTACCCAGAAAATCATCGAAATAATGGGCGTTAATAAGGAACAATTCTGTCAAATCGCCATGATCGCCCAGGGGGATTTTTTGAAGCTGCTGCTGGCCGATACCAGGGATCGGCAGGCCCATTTCCGGGAAATCTTCCGCACCCAAATCTATGAAACCTTTCAAGAGGAACTGAAAAAGGAAGCGACCCGAATCAGCGGCGAGCGGGAGAGGGAAAAGGGCAGCATGCTGCAATACATCGGCGGCATTCTTTGCCCTGACGACGATCCCCTTTCCCTGGATGTGCGCAAAGCAAAGCAGGGAGACATGCTGACGGCGGACGTGCTTTCCCTGCTGGACCGGCTGATCAATCAGGATGGGCAGATACAAGCGCAAATCAAAGCGGAACTGGATGATACGGAGGGAAAAATAGAAACCCTGAACGCCATGATTACCAAGGCGGAGGAACAGGAGAAAACCAGAAAAGCCCTGCATGACGCGCAGAAAGCATTGAGCGAAAAAAAGCCGGAATTGGAACGGCTTTCACAGACGCTGGAAGCGGAACAAGCGAAGGTTCCCGAAGCGGAAAAAATGGAAGGAGACGCCGCCATCATTGAAAAAGACCTGCCCGTTTATGACGATGTGGAGCATCGCGGACAAGCCATCGAGAAGGCGGAAAGCGACAATCAGGCAAACAGGAAAAACGAAGAAACACAGGCGGCGGAGTATGCGGCTTTGCGGGAAGAGCTGGAAAACCTGCACAAAGAAAAAACGGACCTTGAAAACGCGGGAGAAAAGAAAGCCCAGCTTGAACACCAGGCGGACCAGATCAAAGACAGAAAACAGGCGCTGACGGACTTGCAAAAGGGATTGGACAGCCTGACGGCACTCAAGACGGCATACGAACAGGCAAAGGAAAAGTACATTCAGTCGGAACAGACGGCGGATCAGAAAGGGCAGGCTGCCGACGCCCTGCGCCGGGCGTTCAACAGCGAGCAGGCCGGGATCATGGCGGAACGGCTGGAGGAGGGCAAGCCCTGCCCTGTGTGCGGTTCTACGACCCATCCGCGTAAAGCCTGCAAATCAAATTCCGATTTGAACGAAGCGAAAGTCACAAAAGCCGAAAAAGCCGCCCGGGAAGCCCGGGAAGCCGCCAACGCGGCCAGCGGGGATGCAGGCGCGGCAATGGGAAAAGCGGAGCAGGCGGAAAAGGCCGTTCAGGAAAAAGCGGAAAACCTTCTCGGCGCGTGGGAACCTGAACGAGCGGAAGATGAAGCAAAGAAGCTGCTGGAAGCCGCAAAGACGGAAGAAAAAGAAATCAAGGGACAGATCACGGCGGAAAATAACCGCATCCGCCGGAAGGAAGCGTTGGAGAAGCTCATTCCGGAGCGGGAAGCCGAAGCGGAGAACAGGAAAAGAACGCTGGACGCCCTGCGGCTTCAAATCGCGTCGGACGAAGCGACGCTGGAAACAAACAAAAAGAACCTGGCGGAGCAGAAAGCCAAGCTTCCCTTCCCCAATCGGACGGCGGCGGATGCGAGTATCCGGGAAATGCGGGAAAAGGCGTCGCGTATCAAAAACGCGGCGGAAAGAGCGAACCAAAACCGCAAAGAATGTGAGTTGGAGATCGAACGGCTGACAGCCCAGATTCAGCAGTCCGAAGACCTGCTGAAAACCGCCGAAACCATCGACGTACAGGAAATAACAGTGGAAAAGAACGCCTTGACCGATCAAAAACAGGCGCTGTCCCATGCGAATACGCAGACAGAACATCGCTTGCGGACGAACGAAGCCGCCCGGGATCATATCCGGGACACCGCCGGCGCCATGACGGCGCTGGAAAAGAAATGGCAATGGGTCAGCGCACTGTCCGCCACGGCCAACGGTCAGCTCAAAGGCAAAGAACGGATCATGCTGGAAACCTATGTGCAAATCACCTATTTCGACCGCATCCTGCGCCGGGCCAATGTGCATCTCATGCGCATGAGCGGCGGCAAATACGATTTGAAGCGCCGGGAAACCGCCGATAACATGCAGAAGCAATTCGGCCTGGATTTGGACGTGATCGACCATTACAACGGCAGCACCCGCAGCGTGAAATCCCTGTCCGGCGGCGAATCCTTTATCGCTTCCCTGTCCCTGGCCCTGGGCCTGTCCGAAGAAATCCAAATGAGCGCCGGGGGCATCCGCCTGGATACCATGTTTGTGGACGAAGGCTTCGGCTCCCTGGACGAAGAAACGCTGGGCCAGGCCATGCGCGCCCTGAACAGCCTGACGGAAGGAAACCGATTGATCGGCATCATTTCCCACGTGGCGGAACTCCGCCGGGAAATCGACCGGCAGATCATCGTCAAAAAGGAAAAAACCGGCGGCAGCAGGGTGAGCGTTGTTCTATAAAAACCGTGGGATTTGGTTCCGCGCGGAAAAGAATTACTTCTGCTGAAACTACGAAAAAAACGCCTTGAGACGGCAACATCGCCGTGAACAGCGACAAGAATGTGGAAGCCATCGAATTTGCCATCGGCCTCTACAACAAGGGCTACACCAACCCCAACCCCGCCACCCAGACCCGCTATGACCTGCAGGATATGTTCGGCGCGGGCAAGCTGGCCATGGTGATCGCGCCCAACCAGCTGCCTGACTACCTGGAGCAGAAGGGCTATGCGGGCATCAACTTCGCCACCGCCGCGCTGCCCGTCAACGAAGGCGCGAACCCCGGCGCTACCGGCGTTATGGACCGCGTGATGGCTTTCAAGGATGACAGCCTGACCGCCGAGCAGGACGCCGCCCGCAAGGAAGCCATCGGCAAGTTCCTCACCTTCTTCTACGCGCCCGAAAACTATGTGGGCTGGGTCTCCATGGAAGGCTTCCTGCCCGCCGTCAACAGCTCCGTGGCCGCGCTGGTGGAAGCCAATCCTTCCTTTGAAGCATGGCTGAAGGTGCTGGACAGCTGCCAGTTCTATCCCACCGCCCTGGACAACTGGGACGCCATCAAGATGGGCGTCATCAACGTGGAACAGAACGCCCTGACCGGCGGCGACGTGAAGACCCTGCTGGACGAGCTCCAGGCTTCGCTGACCAAATAACCGTTACACAGCATGGGGCCGGTAAGAACCGGCCCTTTCTTTCATTCTCTGTACAGGAGGTTTTGCCATGAATACGATCCTGGTGCGCAAGAAATGGGTGCCGTATCTGTGGCTGCTGCCCAGCATCCTTTTGATGACGATTTTTGTGGTATTCCCCATCCTGATCGTATTCCGGCTGTCCTTCAGCGAAATCAGCCGCGCGGGCGTGATCGGCGGCTTCGCGGGGCTGGACAACTTTGTGGCCGCGTTCAACGATAAGGCCTTCGGCGTGGTGATGCAGAACACCGCCGTGTGGGTGGTGAGCGTGGTGGGCATTTCAACGCTTTTGGGGTTCATCATCGCCATGGCCCTGAACACGGAATTCTTCGGCCGCAAGATCGCCCGCTCCATCGTGATTTTCCCCTGGGCCACGTCTCTGGTGATCCAGGCCAGCGTGTGGAACTACATCATCAAGTACGAGTACGGCAATCTGAACAACGTGCTGCTGAACTTAGGCATCCTGAAAACCGCCGTCAACTGGCGGCTCACCTATCAGATCGAGTTCGCCTGGGAGTGCGGCATCGGCATTTTCGTCACCATCCCCTTCGTCACGTTCTGTGTGCTGTCCGGCCTGCAGAGCATCGACGCGGCGTACTATGAGGCGGCCACCGTGGACGGCGCGGGCTTTTGGAAAAAGCTGCGGCACGTGACGCTGCCGCTGGTGCGGCCCAGCTTGACCGTGAGCACGGTGCTGAACATTATCTATGTGTTCAATTCCTTCCCCATCGTATATACCATCACCAAGGGCGCGCCCGCCAATAAGACCGACACCATGGTGACGCTGCTCTACATGCGGGCCTTCTACGACCAGCAGAAGGGCGCGGCCACGGCCCTGAGCGTCATCGGGTTCGTGATCCTGTGCATCGTGGCCGGGGCCTACATGATGATCTCCATGCGGAAGGAGGAGGATTTATGAAAAAGCTCGCTCCCGACGCCCGGCCCCGTTCCCGGAAATGGGGCACGGTCATGGCCGCCGCCGCGCTCTTGCTGATCGTGATCCTTCTCTCCCTGCCGCTGTTTGAGGCAACGACCACGGTCTACACGAAAAAATCCGCCAATACCTTCGTGGGGGATGAAAAGTACCTGTCCGTGAAGGCCGATGTGGAAGCGGCGCTGAAGGATTACAAAGACTTCGGCGATGTGACGCTGAACGAAGCCGTCACCCTGCGGGATAAATCCGACGGCACTCAAAGCAGCATGGTCACCTTCACCGCCTCAACCAAAGGGCATTTTTCCGGGTGGAAGCTGATCGCCAGCGGCCTTCCCGCCGGAAAGCTGCTGCTGATCCTGCTGGTTTTCGCCTGCCTGGCCGCCGCGCTGACCTTCGCGCCCTCCCGTGCGGCCCAGGGGCTGGCTGTGGGATTGGCCATCGTGGCTCTGCTGATCCCGCCCGTATTCTCCATGAATATCACCCGCTTCTTTGCCCGGGACATCGGCACGGTGCTGTCCGGGGCAAGGCAGGCGGACATATCGGCCCAGCTGGCCTTAGCGGACAGCCTGCTGTACGGCGGCAGGGTGGGGGAGAGGATCCAAACCCTGCTGTCCGGTATGGACTTTACCTGTACCGTCTGGCTGTGGCTGCTGCTGCCCGCCGCTTTCCTGCTGCTGTGCGGCGTGCTGCGGCTGCAAAACGCGCAGTTGAGCAGTGCTTTGGGCAGGGGCCTGTTGTACGCTTTCGTCATCGCCCTGTCCATCCTGATCCTGTATCCCTATTACGTCATGTTCATCACCGCCCTGCGCTCTCCCGCCGAGACCAACGATATGTATTTCCTGCATATCCTGCCGGTGGAGTGGAAGTGGGGCAATTTCCAGGACATCGTCAGGAAGAACGTGCTCACCTATTTAGGCAACAGCCTGCTGCTTTCCATCGGGGCCACGTTCATCAGCCTCCTCTGCGGCATCCCGGCGGCTTACGCCATGGCGCGCATGCGGTTCCGGGGCAAGAAAGCGTTCCTTGGCTTCGTCATCATGAGCCAGATGTTTTCTCCGGTGGTGCTGCTGGTGGGCATTTCCCAGCTCATGATCACGATAAAGCTCAACGATTCCGTGCTGGGCCTGATGCTGATCAACGCGGCCTTTAACCAGGCTTTCGCCATCTGGCTATTGCGGGGCACCTTCGTGTCCATTTCCTCGGAAATGGAGCAGGCCGCCTGCATCGACGGCTGTTCCGTTGTGGGGGCGCTGATCCGGGTGCTGCTGCCCATGGCCGCGCCGGGCATCGTGACCACGCTGATTTTCGTGTTCATCAACGCCTGGAACGAGTACACCATTTCCACCGTGCTCATTTCCACCGCCGGCAAAAAACCCATCACCGTGGGCATTACCCAGTTTTCGTCCTTCAATATGATCGAATGGCATTACCTCTTCGCCTCCGCCCTGCTGGCCACCATCCCGGTGGTGATCCTGTTCATGCTCATCGAAAAGCATCTGGTATCGGGCCTCACCTCCGGCGGCGTGAAGGGATAAACAGAAAGAAAGGGAGGGCCCTTGAAAACGGAGAAGTTCGTTTGAACGGCTCCGTTTTTTGATCATTTTGTAACAATTACGGCGCTTTGCTTGCCGTGCGCGGCTGTGGTATGGTATAATAACGAGGCGACCGGCGCGAAGCGCGGTCGGCCGTCTCTGCGCTTCCAAATGGAAAAGCGCTGGGCGTCAGGATATGCTGTGGGCCTGGACGGCTGTATTTTTGTCTTTTTATGGGAGACTGTATGGCAAAGGGATTATCGCCCGCCGGGAAAAAAGCGCTGGGGCGGTTCGCGGTATTGGCGCTGGCTGCGCTGGTTTTGCAGGGGCTGTATCTGCTGCTGTTTCTCATGGAAGGGGATGGGGCGGTGCTGCTGATGGTGCTGCTCACCTATGCTTTATTGCCGCTGGCCGCGCTGCTGATGCCCTGCTGGGCGGCCTTGGGCGGCGCGCATCCCCTGGCGGCGTGCCTGCCCGTGGGCGGGTTTTCGCTGATCATAGGCGCGGCCCCTGCCTGGGTGGGGCTGGTATGCCTGCTTTTGTCCCTGATCGGGGCGGCGGCGGGCCAGGAATGGGAAAAGAGACGGGGCAAGGAGGGTCGGAAACGGCATGCCAGAAAAGCAAGGTAAGGGTCGGAGAAAAGGGATCATGAAAAAGGTCTTTGCCGTGATCGGCACCCTGCTGGCTATGGCGGTGATCTATCTGGTCGCCGTTATGCTCCAGAACCCTGCGGACAGCAAGGCGGGCAGCTTTGTGGTGGAGGACGAAGCGGAAACCATTTCCCGCATGCAGCCCGCTCAAATCGACAATGCCGAGAATCTGGCCGCCCAGTTCGGCGCGCCGCTGCCGGTGGTGCCGAGTCTGAAAGTCCGGGGCCAGGCGGGGAATACCACCCACGACGGCCGGAACGTGCGGGTGGCCACTTTGCAGTATGATGGACTGGTGATCACCGCCGTGCGGCCCGCCAGCGCCGCCCCGCTGCTGCTGAGGAGCGAATTGTCCGTATCCATGGTGAGCAGCCTGACGGTGCTCAATCATCCCGCCGTGCTGGCCACCAAGGGCGGCGCGAAATGCGTGTATTTCAGCAATGAATCCGCCGCCTATTCTGTGTACACGCCTCAGGCGGAGGAGGAAGCCTTTATGGAAGTGCTCAAGCGTATGACCTGGGCGAAATAAAAAAGTGAAATTTGGAAAGTGAAGATTGAAACGGGCCGCGTCTCGCGAAGCGAGCCTGTGATGATAAACGATACGGCTTTTCACTTTCCACTTTTCACTTTCCGCTTTATATGATATAATATGACAAGCCGCCGTGCCGAAGCGGGTCTTACCGGGACGGACGGGGGTTTTTCCCGAAGGAGGAACACAAGTATGGCCAATAAACGGCGAAACCGGCGCCGCGGCGCGAATAAAAAGGATGTGCGGATACCGTTCCTGATCGCGCTGATTTTTCTGCTGGCGCTGTTCGTCATTATCATGCCAAAAACGCCCGTTGTGAAGGCGGTGAGCGTATCCGCTTCCGGCAATCTGACCACCCACGCCGGGTTGGTGATTTCGGAGATCATGACGGATAACGCTTCGGCCTATCCCGACGAATCGGGCAAATTCAGCGATTGGGTGGAGATCCGCAATACGCTGGATACGCCCATCAATTTAAAGAACGTGGGCCTGTCCGACCGGTCGGACCGTATCGTGTTTCTGTTCCCGGATGTGAACCTGGCCCCCGGCGGGCAGGTGACCGTTTTCTGCGACGGCACCAACCGGGACGATCCCCGGAGCGTGTTCCACGCCAAATTCAAGCTGAGCTCCCTTGGCGAAACGGTGTATCTGTTCGATGAAAACGGCGTGGCCATCGATACCGTGAAAGTGCCCACCCTGAACAGTGATGAATGCTATATGCGCAACGCGGAAGGGGAATGGGAAAAGAGCTACGACTATTCTCCCAATTATCCCAACACAGTGGAGGGACACGACGCTTACCTGGCCGCTTTCGTGGTGGAGCCGGGAGCGCTGCGGATCAACGAAGCGGTGCCCTCGCCCAAATCCGGCCTGCGGGACGAGGACGGCGATTTCTCCGATTGGGTGGAGCTGTACAACGCGGGCAGCAAGGACATCAATTTGGGCAATTTTGCCCTGTCCGACGATGAAACGAAGCCCGCCAAGTGGCCCTTCCCCAAGGACGCCGTGATCCCCGCCGGGGGTTATTACATCGTGTTCTGCTCGGGCAAGGACAAAACAGAAGAAAATACCCGCTATCCCCACACCAATTTCTCCCTCAACAACGAGCAGGAAACCATCGTGCTTTCCACCCTGGTGGGCGAATTGGTGGACCGGGTGGTGGTGAACAACATCCCCCGGGATATGAGCTACGGCCGGAACGAGAACGGCGACTGGCAGGTGTTCACCCTGGCCACGCCCGGCGCCCCCAACAACCAGACCGGGGCCAATCGGGCCGATCAGTTCATCCGCGCCTTAAACCCTACGGGGGTGTATATTTCGGAGGTCATGTCCTCCGCCAACCTGATCAAGCCATTCGACGACAAAAGCCCCTGCGATTACGTGGAGCTGTATAATTCCTCCAACATTACCTGCGATTTGTCCGGGTGGGGTCTGAGCGACAATATCAACTGGCCTCGGAAATGGACGTTCCCTCAGGGAGCGTCCATTTCCCCGGGGGAATACAAGGTGATCATGCTGGACGGCTACACCGGCGGGGGCCAGGACCCCGGCCGGCTGCGTGCTTCCTTCAAGCTGGCCCACGCGGGCGGCGAAATGATGACCCTGTCCGACGCCAATGGCACGGTCCTGGACAGGATGTATCTGCCGGAAATCCCCACGGATATTTCCTATGGCAGGACTTTGGGGGCGGGCGGCTTTTTTTATTATGACGCGCCAACGCCCGGAGGCGCCAACGGCTCGGGCTTTACCGGGTTCAGCGCCCGGCCCGCATTTGACCATCCCAGCGGCCTGTATTACGGCACTTTGGAAGTGACCCTGACCGCCGAACCGGGTGCCGTCATCCGCTATACCACCGACGGCTCCATCCCCACGGTGGAAAACAGCACGGTGTACACCGGCCCCATCCCCATCGTGGATACCATGGTGATCCGCGCCCGGGCGTTCCAGCCCGGCCTGCAACCCTCCGAAACGGAAACGGCCAGCTTCTTTATGGAATTGTACCACACCCTGGACGTGATCAGCCTGGTATGCGATCCCGAGGAACTGTGGAACCCCACCACCGGCCTGCTGTCCGAGGAGCCGGACCATTCCAGCCGCAACCGGAAAAACCCCAACGCAACCGAGGTGCAGAAGCAGGATGAAAACGGCAAGCTGATCCTGCCCTTCCGTACCCCCGTTTACCGTAACTACGGCAAGGATGACCGCCAGGGCTATGTGGAGTTTTTCGATCATACCACCGGCGAGGTCTATATTTCCCAGGGGGTCAAAATGGATCTGATGGGCGCGTATTCCCTGGATATGCCCCAGAAATCCTTCAAGGTGCGCGCCCAGGCCGCCTTAGGGGAAAAGTATTTCAACGTGAACCTCTTCGAGGGCCAGCGGGACTATGAATACTACAAATCCTTCACCCTGCGCAACTCGGGCAACGACTGCGTGTGGACCCGGGTGGCGGACGGCGTGGAAACCCTGCTGGTGGACAAATACCTGGATGCCAACGTGGTCACCCTGGCCTGGAAGCCCGTGATCGTGTACCTGAACGGCCAATACTGGGGCCATTATAACCTGCGCGAGCGGAAGGACCGCTTTTCCATCGCCCAGCACGAGGGGCTGGACCTGGAAAAGGACAAGGATATCTACGAGAACATGACCATCATCAAGGGCAACAGCACCGTGGTCCAGGGCAGCAGCAAGGAATACTTAGCCATGCGGGACTACATCAAAACCCTGTCGCCCAAAACCAACGCCGCCGACCTGCAATACATCTACGACCACATCGACGTGGACAGCTACATCGACTGGTTCGCCATCAAAATGTTCTACGGCGATTCCGACCCCGGCAACATCATGTTCTACAAGCTGCCCACGGAAGGGGCCAAATGGAAGTGCCTCCTGTTCGATACGGACTACGGCCTGTACATGTCCGGCTTCAACAGCCCCTGGTCCTACATGAAGGAGCAGGGCATGGGCCAGCAGAAGATCAACAACGTGATCTTCCGCAAAATGCTGGAGGCGGACGAGATTCGGGAAAAGTTCTACGTCCGCATCGGCCAGATCTACCAGACCCTCACCACCGAAGTGATGATCGCGCAGCTGGATGAATGCGTGGCGCAGATCGAAACGGAAATGCCCATGCATTTCCAGCGCTGGGCGGGCTACGCCGATACCCGCATCATCAATTCGGACTCGCCCTCTTCCGCCAGCGGCCTTTTGCGTTACTGGCGGCAGCGCGTGGACAGGCTCAAAAACGTCATGACCCTGCGCCCCTACAAATTCTGGGGCCTGTTCCAGGATGAATTCAAGCTGAGCAATCAGCAGATGGAGCATTACTTCGGCCCCCGTCCCGCCAATCCCGAGGCATAATAAAAGAATTGACGGAACAGCAAAAAAAGTGTACTATAACCAAGGAAAATATGGGAGGATATGAACATGAACGGGAATTTGACCTTCAACGACGTGCTGAGCGGGACGACCTTTTCCGAATGGTTCGCCGATCAGCTTTCCACCTTCACCCCCCTGAACGTGGTGGCGGCGCTGCTTGTGGCGCTGGCGGCGGGGGCGGTCATCGCCATGGTGTATAAGGCGACCTTCCGCGGGGTGCTTTATTCCCCCTCCTTCAGCTTAACGCTGATCCTCCTGTGCCTGGTCACCACCCCTGTGGTTATGTGCATCGGCAGCAACGTAGCCCTGTCCATGGGCATGGTGGGCGCGCTGTCCATCGTGCGTTTCCGCACCGCGGTCAAGGACCCGCTGGATACCGCCTACATGTTCTGGGCCATTACCATGGGCATCCTGGTGGGCAGCAACGCCTACGTGATCGCCGTGGTGGCGCTGCTTGGCATTTCGGGCATTTTGCTGGGCATCTCCTATCTGCGGCTGCGCAGCCCGGACGCCTATCTGCTGGTGCTGCACTACGATGAGGAAGCCAAGGTGGATATTGAAAACACCCTCAGGCACAGCACGAAATCCTATCGCATGCGCTCCAAAACGATCACCCGTTCCGGCGCGGAAATGACCGTGGAGGTCCGCTTGGGCCATGGGGCCAATATCGTGACGGATATGCTGGATATCAACGGCGTGTACGACGCCACGCTGGTGGCGTGCCAGACCGAAGCGGGGGCGTAAACAATGGCGCTCCCTCTGCGGCATGAACTGAAATTCCAGATCACCAGCCCACAATTGGAGGTGCTGCGGCACACTGTGGGCCGGGTGCTGAACCTGGACCCCAACGCGAAAAAGAACGGCGGCAGCTATCACATCCGGTCGCTGTACTTTGACACGGCTTTTGACGATGCCCTCTATGACAAAATCGCCGGGGTCAAGGATCGGGACAAGTACCGCATCCGCATTTACAACCTGTCCGACGCCGTGATTTTCATGGAATGCAAAACCAAGGTGGGCAGCCTGATTTCCAAGCGCAGCGTGCGCATCTCCCGGGACCTGACCGAGCAGTTGATGGCGGCGGACCCCACGGGCCTGGAAAACACCCGCAGCGGCCTGCTTCGGGACGTGTACCGGGAAATGCGCACCCGGCTTTTGCATCCCGTGGTGATCGTGGACTACGAGCGGGAAGCCTACGTGCACGTGGCCGAGGAGGTGCGCATCACCTTCGATATGCGGGTGCGCACGGGCCTGAACAGCATCGACCTGTTTAATCCCCATGTGCCCACCGTGCCGGTGCTGGACCACGATGAAACCATTCTGGAAGTAAAGTATAACCGCGTGCTGCCGCCCTATATCCGCGATCTGCTGTCCTTCGCCTGCCCCGAAGCGGTGCAGACAGCCGTTTCCAAGTATACCTTGTGCAGGCAGTACGAGGGAAAAGAATAATCAAAGAGATTTGAGAGCTTGTGAAAGGGGGATTCCCTATGCCTCAGGCCGCTGGCCACTATAAATGCCCCGCTTGCGGCGCGTCCCTGACCTTTGGCAGCCAAAGCCAGGAGCTGGAATGCGCGTCCTGCGGCAATTCCTTCCCGCTGGACACCATCGAGCAGCTGGAAAGCGTGCAGGTGGAAAACACCACAGACGATCAGCTGCAATGGCAGTACGCCGGAGGCGGCGGGTATACCGAGGAAGAAGCCGCCCACCTGCGTTCCTACCGGTGCCAGGCCTGCGGCGCGGAGATCATTACCGATGAAACCGTGGCCGCCACCGAATGCGTTTACTGCGGCAACCCCTCCGTCATGCCCCAGGTGTTTTCCGGCGCGTACCGGCCCGACGGCGTGATCCCCTTCCAGAAGAGCAAGAAGCAGGCCCAGGAAGCCCTGCGCAACCACTGCAAGGGAAAGAAGCTGCTGCCCAAGGGCTTTATGGACGAGAACCGCATCGAAAAGGTCACCGGCGTATACGTGCCCTTCTGGCTGTTCCAGGCCGACGCGGAGGCGGACTGCACCTACAAGTGCACCAAGGTTTCCAGTCACCGCCAGGGCAATTACGAGGTCACCAAAACGTCCCATTTCCTGGTGCGCCGGGGCGGCCATTTGGGCTTCAATCAGGTGCCCGTGGACGGCTCCAGCAAAATGGACGATACCCTGATGGAATCCATCGAGCCCTTTGACAGCGAGAAGGCCGACGCTTTCAACACGGCGTATTTCAGCGGCTATCAGGCCCAGCGCTACGACGTGGACGCCGACGCCTGCCAGCCCCGGGCCAACGAGCGCATCCGCGCCAGCGTGGCCGCCGCCATGCGGGGCACCGTCATGGGCTATACCTCCGTGGTGCCCATGAACACCCAAATTCAATTGCAGCACGGAAAGGTGCGCCAGGTGCTCATGCCGGTGTGGATGCTGAACACCCGCTGGCAGGATAAGACCTACACCTTCGCCATGAACGCCCAGACCGGCCGGTTCGTGGGCGATCTGCCGGTGGACAAGGGCGCGTTCTGGCGGTGGCTGCTGGGCCTGGGCCTGGGCATCGGGGCCGTGGGCACGGCCGTGGCCTATTTCCTGTTCAATATGGGGGTGCTGTAAGATGAAAAAAATCCTTGCGCTGCTCCTGCTGCTGTTCCTGCTGGTCACGCCCGCCCTGGCGGACGGCAACCGGGTGATCGACGACGCGGACGTGCTTTCCGCCTCCGACGAAGCCGCTCTGGAGCAGGCCATCACCCTGATCCGCGAAAAATACCAGTTCGACGTGGTGCTGCTCACCAAAACCAGCATCGACGGCAAAACGCCCCGGTACTACGCGGCGGATTACTACGATTTCAACGGCTTTGGCTACGGCGACAAGCGCGACGGTATCATCCTGCTTTTGGTCACCGGCGCGGGCGTGGGCGACCGGGACTATACCATCGTCAACACGGGCCGGGGCGAAAAGATTTTTGACGACGACGCCATGTACGAAATCGAGGACGCCATGCTGCCGTATCTGCGGGCCAGCAACTTTTCCGCGGGGTTAGCTAAATTCGTTTCAGGCGTGGAAGCCCGCCTGCAATACATGACGCCCAAGAACCGCACCACCCGGGCGGCTGTGATCATCTTCGGCGCGGGCCTGGTGATCGGCCTGATCGTGGCCCTGATCCTGAAAGGACAGATGAAGACTGTGCGGCGGAAGATCAACGCCCAGTCCTACATTAAAGACGGCTCCTTCAATCTGAACCGGGTGCAGGATATTTACCTGTACACCACCACCACCCGCCGCAAGATCGAAACGTCGTCCTCCGGCGGCGGCCACGGGGGCGGCGGCTTCACCGGCTCCTCCGGCACCCACCACACCAGCCACAGCGGAAAATTCTGATGATTCCATACACAAAAAGAAGCGCTCACATCGGGCGCTTCTTTTTGTAAGGCTTATTCCAGCCAGAAAGGCGCTAAGGGCAGGCCGTTCATACCGAACAGGCGCACGATGGCGTAATCCGTCCAGGCGTAGCGGGCCGTGACGGGATGGGGCACGGCGGGGCTGGACAGGATGATTTCATCGCCGTGCAGCACGGTTTCGGCAGGCTGGAATTGCCCGTCCTCCCCGGCGATTTCCATGAGGAATTTTCCTTCGCCCCGGTCGAAAACGGGGGCGGAAAGGGAAACATGCAGTGCGCCGTCCCGCGTATATTTGCCCAGGGCGAAGGGGGAGACGCGGGCTTTGCGCTGATAGATCACATCCAGCGCCGCTTCATACAGCCTTTCGCCCACCACCCGCTTGTTGGTGGGGTGGATGTTGTCAAATTCGCCCGCGTCGATCATAATGGCCAAGCCGGTATGGCGGAGATTGCGGTATACCTTCCATTGAGCCAGACGCAGGGCGGGCCAGAGCTTGCTGTCCTCGGCGGCTGTGCGGTCGATCCACATGGGCAATTGCACGTTCAGGAAGGGCAGATCATCGTCCCGGAACTGCTCCCGCAGGCGCAGGATGAAGGAGGAAAGCAGGATATCGTAGCGCTTGGTGCGCCAGGTGTCTTCCTCGCCCTGATAGAAGAGCACGCCGGTGAGGGTAGCGGGGATGACCCGTTCCAGCATGGTATGCACCAGCCCGTCGGGACGGAAGGGGGAGCCGGGGCCTGCCGGGGGATTCCAGGGGGGGCAGGGGCCGATTTCATCGCAGAGCTGCTGATTGGTGTATTCGGGATGGACGGCTTTCAGGGCGTCGGCCTGATCGGACCATTGGTGCAGGCCGTCGAAAAAGGCTTTTTCTTCCGCCAAATACTGCTCCATGGATTTCCCGGCCCACAGGGCGCTGTATTCCCGGATATAGCGCTGCCCCTCGGCGGTGCGGTTCAGGGCTTCCTCGTCCATCCAGCAGGTGACGGAGGTGCCGCCCCAGTAGCAGTCGATGATCCCCATAGGAACCTGGATTTGGGGCTGCAATTTCATGGCGAAGAAATAGGCCACGGCGCTCATGTCCCGGGCGGTGCCGGGGGCCACGGGCAGCCAGCGGGCGTTTTCGTTGGCGTCCTCCGCTTCGGGGCCGAAACGGGCGAACTTGGGCACGTTGAAGTAACGCACCAGGGGATTGCTGTGAACGGGGATCAAGTCCTTGCCCTCGTCGGCATACTGCAATTCCAGCTCCATGTTGCTCTGGCCTCCGGCCAGGTACACGTCGCCGATGGCAACGTCCGTATAGGTCACGCTGTCCCGCCCGTCGGAAAGGGTCAAAGAACACTTGATTTGCGCTTTCTGGGGCGGCAAGCGGAAAAAGAACTTTCTCTCTTTCGCCGTGACTTCATCCCGGCCCAATTCCTGATTCCATTCGTTTTTGAGAACCAGGGTCAGGCGCGTTCCTTCCTCCGCCGTGCCCCAAACGCGGATTTCTTTGTTCCGGCACAGAACGGCACCGTTGCGGAATAAGGGAGATAAACTGAATCGCTGCATGAAAATTAACTCCTTTTTGAATAGGAATTATTTTATATCTTTCTCGGAGGGGGACGAACCGCCGATTTCCGCCAGTGGCGGAAATCAAATCGGCTTTTTTCACAATCACCGCCGGCCGATTTCGGTGTCGGTTTCGGTGACTTTGCTGTTGTCCTTGATGTAGTCGATGATTTCGTCGAAGTTGCCGAAGGCCAGGCCCACATAGCTGTCGGAAGCGCCGTAGTACACGGCGATTTTGCCGGTCTCGGGGTCGTGGAGGGTGGCGCAGGGGAAGGTAACGTTGGGAACGAAGCCGCGTTCCTCGAACCACACTTCGGGGGTGAGGAGGTAATTCTGGCAGCGGTATTTCACGATGGAGGGATTGTCGATGTCCAGGATGGCGCCGCCGATGGAGTATACATAGCCGTTGCAGGTCTGGGTGACACCGTGGTAGAAGAGCAGCCAGCCTTCGCTGGTTTCAATGGGGGCCGCGCCGCCGCCGATTTTCAGGCCCTCCCACCAGGTATTGCCCCGGCTCATGACGTGGCGATGCTTGCCCCAGTAGACCATATCCGGGCTTTCGGAGATGAAGATATCGCCGAAGGGGGTGTGGCCGCTGTCGGAGGGGCGGGACATGAGCACGAAATTGCCGTTGATCTTGCGGGGGAAGAGGACAGCGTTGCGGTTGAAGGGCAGGAAAGGGTTTTCAATGCGCACGAAATGCTTGAAATCCTGGGTCTTTGCGATGCCGATGGCCGCGCCGTAGAAATCCTGGCACCAAATGATGTAGTAGGTGTCCTCCACCTTGACCAGGCGGGGGTCGTAGGCGTAAATGGGCATGAAGGGCTTCCCGTCCTCGTCCACAAAGGGGATTTTATTGGGCTCAAAGTCCCAATGAACGGCGTCCTGGCTCCAGCCTAAGTAGATGTAGGGCACGCCGTTGGTCTGTTCACCCCGGAACACGCCCACGAATTTGCCTTCATAGGGCATGACGGCGGAATTGAAGATGCGGGCCACGCCGGGCAGGGGATTGCGGTCAATGATGGGGTTCTCGGAATAGCGCCACAGGGGGCTGTTGATGTGGCCGGCCGGCTTGTCCTGCCAGGGTACGTTGGGCAGGGCGGGAGCGTACATGGTATACTTGGGCATGGTTATCAATCCTTTCATTTGGATGCCTGCCGCTTATCCATTCGGAAGCGGCAGGACGCGCCACGGCTCCGCCCGTGCGCTCATCCTTTCTCTTGGATGCCTGCCGCTTATCCATTCGGAAGCGGCAGGACGCGCCACGGCTCCGCCCGTGCGCTCATCCTTTTTATAATGTGATTACTGCGCTTCCGGCAGCTTTTCCCATCCGCCGTAGCGGATGATGGCGTCCACCAGGGCCCGGTGGGGGAAGGAAAGGGATTTGCGGTCCAGCAGGCCGAAGCGTTCGCCGGTGCCGGAAAACACGTTGTTGTCCCAATACAGGCAGGGCATGTTGCGGGCGCTGGCGGTGGCCACGTAGAAAGCGGCCCAGTCCACCCGATCCTGCAAATTATCGCCCTTTACCATGGCCCCGTATTCGCCGATGACCACGGGGATGCCGTTCACGGTGAACTTGTTGTACAGATCGTTCATGAAACTGACGATCTCCACCTTCTGGGCCTGGGTGCCGAAAGTGCCGCTCCCGTTCTGATTCAGGGCGAAATCAAAGGGCGTGTAGGCGTGAACGGACACGATGAGCTTGTTGTCCGCGCTGTCCATGGGCAGAACGAAGGAATCCCGAACGGCGTTGCTTGGCGCTGCGTCGTAGGCGGGCATCATGAGGTAACGGCTGGCGTTGTTGCCGCCGGTGGCGCGCACTGTGTCCACAAAAAGCTGGTTCAGCCGGTTCAGGCAATCCGCCGCGTCGGCACATTCGGAGGCGTTGGGGTCGAACACCCATTCGTAGGCGGAATTCATCAGGCGCGGTTCGTTCAGGGATTCCATGATCAGGTGCTCATCGTAATCCCGGAAGCGCGCCGCCAGCTGCTTCCAAATGCATTCCACGTAATGGGCGGATTCTTCATAATGAGCGCTGGAGGGCAGGAACTGGTCCTCGTCGTGGTGGATGTTGATGATCACATACATGCCGCGATTGTAGGCCCAGTCCACTACCTCCTGTACCCGGCCCAGCCATTTTTCACTGATCTCATGATCCGGGCCGGATACGTGGTCATGCCAGGAAATGGGGATGCGGATGGAGGAAAAACCGGCGGCGTGAATGGCTTCGATCATCGCTTCCGTGGTTTTGATGCCCACCCAGGAGGTTTCCACGGTCATTTCATCGGCGCTTCGGTTCCAGTTGTTCTTGATGGCGTCAAAGGTGTTGCCAAGGTTCCAGCCCACGCCCATCTTTTTCAGAAACTCCATGGCCTCGTTTTCCGGAATGGGACGGCGGGCGATGGTCAGGTCCGGCACGACGGCGCCGCTGTCCGCGTGGGTACAGCCCACGCACAGGGTGAGCAGCAGGATCAGAGTCAGCAGCAGGGCAAGACTTTTCTTCATATCTTCATCCTCCTGAGTGCAAGGGCGTTACGCCATGAATTTCGCCAGATCGTCCGCCAGCTTCTTTTCTTCCGCCGCCGCTTCCGCGCGATTGGGGGCGGAAACGGAGATGTAGATTTTCAGCTTGGGTTCCGTGCCGGAGGGCCGCACCACGGCGGAGGCCCCGCCGGACAGGCGGAATTTCAGCACGTCGGACTTGGGCAGGCCGTCCAAACCGGGGGCGTAGTCCAGCAGCTGTTCAATGTCACGCCCGCCCAGGGTTTTTTGGCCCGTGCGGAAGGACTGCATGATCTGCTGCATTTTTTCAAAGCCCGCCGCGCCCTCGAATTCGTAGCTGTGCAGGGTGTTGAGGCAATAACCGTATTCCCCGTAGAGGGCGTTCAGCTTTTGCAGGAGGCTGATGCCCTGCTGCTTGTACCAGGCGAACATTTCGCAGATCAGAAAAGCGGCGTCCACGGCGTCCTTATCCCGCACATAGGTGCCGGACAGGTAACCGTAGCTTTCCTCGAAGCCGAAAACGTACCGTTCCGGGTGCCCTTCCGCTTCCAGCTTCCCGATGGTTTCGCCGATGAACTTGAAGCCGGTGAGCACGTTGCGGGTCTCCACGCCGTAATGGGCGGCGATGCGCTCCGCCATGTCGGTGGTCACGATGGTTTTCACCAGCACGGGATTTTCCGGCATGTTCCCCAGGGCAAGGCGGCGGGAACACACATAATCCAGCAGCAGCAGACCGGTTTCGTTGCCGGAAAGCAGCTCGTATTCTCCGTTTTCGTTTCGCACGGCGATACCGCAGCGGTCGCAGTCCGGGTCGGTGGCAAGGAGCAGATCGGCGTTCAGCTTGGCGGCGTATTCAAGACCCAACTGCATGGCTTCCCGTATTTCGGGGTTGGGATAGGGGCAGGTGGGGAAATGTCCGTCGGGCTGTTCCTGCTCCTTCACCACGGTGACGTTTTCATAGCCGCTTTCCCGCAGGGTGCGCAGGACGGGCTTTAGGCCCGTACCGTTGAGAGGCGAGTACACGATGGCTACGCCCTTATCCACCGTTTCGCTGCCCAGCAGGCTCTGTTTTTTCACTTCCTCCACGAAATCGGTGTACACCTGATCGGGAATAAAGGAAATCAAGCCGCTTTGCAGGCCCGCTTCAAAGTCCATGCGCTTTGCGCCGGTGAACACGTCTAATTTCTGAATTTCGCTGAGGATTTCCGCCGCCGCTTCGGTGGTGATCTGGCAGCCGTCGGCCCCGTACACCTTGTAGCCGTTGTACTTGGCGGGGTTGTGGCTGGCGGTGACCATGACGCCCGCGGCGCAGCCCAGCGCCCGAACGGCGAAGGACAGGCAAGGGGTGGGCATGAGTTCCCGATAGATCATGGCCTGGATGCCGTTGGCCGCGAACACGCCGGAGGCCACTTTGGCAAACACGTCGCTCAGGATGCGGGAATCGTAGCTGACGGCGATTTTCCGCTGATCCGCCGGGAAACGCTTCACCACGTAATCGGCCAAGCCCTGACTGGCTTTGGCAACGGTGTGCACGTTCATGCGGTTTGTGCCCGCGCCGATCACGCCCCGCAGGCCCCCGGTGCCGAAAGCCAAATCCCGGTAAAAGGCGTCCTCTTTTTTGGCGTTGTCCATGGCTTTCAATTCCGCTTGCAGGGAAGCGTCCGCTTCCTCCAGCCAGCGCTGGTACAGGGCATCGATGTTATTCATTAAATAGCACTCCTTCCTGATCGGTCATGCCAGCAGGCTCTTGATGACTTCCGTGATTTCTTCCGCCGCTTTTTGATGGGCTTCCCGGCTGGGATGCATGCGGGAACCGTTGGAAGCGGCGGGGGTGAGGGACAGGTAGCGCACGTTTTGATCCCCGGCAATTCGCCGATCCTGCACGGCGGCTTGCAGCATGGGCTCCACCTGCCTGCCGCACAGGCCGTAGGCCCACAGGATCAGGGCCTTGGGATTGTGGGCACGGGCCATTTCCATGAGCTCCCCGGCGCGGACGCGCAGCTCTTCTTCGGCGGCGGCGCGTTCCGCCTCGGTCATCTTGAACAGGGCGGAAGCGTCGTTGGTGCCCAAATTGATCACCACCGCGTCGGCGGGGCGTTCGGGGAAATCGGCGGGCCTGTCGCCGCCGGGGGTAATGGCGCAAAGCCGGCCGTAGATGCGTCCGATGCGGGATTCGGTCTGATTGTCCCAGCTGCGGGCCGCGCCCCAGCCGCCTAAGGCGATCACCCGCTTTTCGGCGTTCAGCTTTTCGGAAACCAGGGTGGGGAAGGCGGGCATATGGGAGATCCACACCATCCGCCATTCCTCCGCCGATTCCGGCCCTAAGCAGCCCTCGCCCACGGTGAGGCTGTCGCCGATGAACTCGATCAGCAAAGGCCTCTCCGCCGGGCGCTCCGGCGTCCCGTCGGTATACACGGCGTTCAGGTAAATGGGGCCGTCCTCGTCGTAGCTGGGCTGGCTGTCCCGGATGATGGAAACTTCATGGACAAAGCCCGCGTCCAGCCCCGCCAGCAGGGGATAGCGGTGGGTGCCGGGCAGCAGGGGAAACCGGGCCACAGGCGCGCCGTCCATCAGCACGCCCATCCAGGGCGCGTGATCCCGGGCGCTGGCCGTGATTTCCGCTTCCAGCGTTTTGCAGGCCAATTTCACCCGCACGCCGGAGCCGGACCACCACAGGCTGGTTCTTTCCTCCTTGGGGTCATGCCTGCCCAGGGGCAGAAAACGGGCATCGGGAAGAGCGATACAGTGCATAAAAGGCAATCCTCCTTTTTTCAGGAACGACTGAAAGGGCGGGCACGGGAAAACCCAGCGTCCGCCCTCATTATATAATAGAATGATCGTTTTTTCTACCCTGAAAATACTTCATTCGACTAAATAAATATCCTAAATAAATATCCGGGCGCTGACGATTGCTGCTTGATCAATCCAAGTTCCATATTCCAAGATGTCCTTTGGCTGGAATCGGTTGATCCAGCACAATGATGTTTTTCAGAATCCACGCGTATCTTCCTGGCGCGTATATCCCTGAAGCAAACTCATTTTGATTCTTCTTCACTTTATCAATAAAGGCTTCTGCCATTAAGATGCAATCAGCCAACTCGCAGGAGCAGACAATCATCCCATAATTGAGTTCCTCCGGATTTACAAGAGACATTAACGCCTGATTAACCTTCGTTTCTTTCGGTATTCGTGTAGAACTGGCATGAATGTATAGCTTTCCACGATAGCTTGTTTTCCAGCCACGGGTCTCTATTGTTTTGATTCCTTTTTTAATCAGTGTCGCGTAAGGCTCCGTCAGACTTAACACCTTCATGGCGGTCACCTCTGCTGATTCGGATTCTGGGCATCATTTTCTTCCCGATCAAGCAGTTTCCGCAAGTCTTCAATATCCGGGAGTGCTTCCCTCAATTCTTCAGACATATCCTTTGATGTTTTATAAGTAGCCACGCCCATCGGTTTGCTGTAATCCTGTATAACATAGTCAACGAAGGATTTGTTCATATCTTTACAAAGGATAAGACCGATGGACGGGTTTTCATGGGGTTTCCGCTCGAAGCCATCCAGCACGCTTAAATACCCCTGCAATTGTCCTAAATACGAGGTTTTAAATTTTCCCGTTTTCAGTTCAACAGCGATAAGGCAGTTTAAGGCGCGGTTGAAAAACAAAAGATCGATGTACTGGTCTTCGCCGAATGCATCAAGATGATACTGATTCTGAATAAAAGCGAAGTCTTTACCAAATGTCAGAATAAAATTCTTTACATTGTGGATGATTGCATTTTCGACAACGCTTTCATCCAAATCCTGTCTGTCCCTGATTCCCAATTCTTCCACGTTTATGAAATCCAGCAGGTATTCATCTTTGAAAGTGCTGATTGCCCGAAATGCCTGATCGGCTGCTGGAAGCGCCCGAACAAAATTATTTGGAAGATTTCCCTGGTGATGATAATCGTCAGCGGCTATGCTCCGCTTTAAGCTGTCGTAGCTGAGCTTTTCATCCGCCGCGCGCCGGATATAAAACAGTCGCTCGCCAAGCGCTTTTACTTTTGAGAGAATGAGAGTATGATGCGAGAAACCGATATGAAGGAAGTCGTCCAATGGGAAAGCACTCGAATTTGGCAGACGCTTCTGCCAAATTTGCAGGAACGTTCCCGCATCGATTTTGGCAGAATCGTCTGCCAAATGAAGTTGGCCGAAACATGCCTCATTTTCGGATTGAAACGCTGCGTCAAGATATGTCCATTCCTCATAAAACAAACGCATATTGCGCAGATTCCTCGCGGAAAAACCTCTTAATCCCGGAAGCTCCTTTTCCAACCGTTCACTAATGGCGTCGATTGCGCCTTTTCCCCAGCAGCCTTTCCGGGAATTCACAGAAATATATTTTCCGATGCCAAAATAAAGCACCAGCTGTTTTTCATTGACGGATCTGGCAGCATCGTACTGGCTCTGCAGAATAGCCGTTTTAATCGCTTGAACGGCGGCATCATATTTTTGCAATTCGCTCATGCTTTCCTCCTTTCTGCTCCTGTCAGAAAACAAGGAGAGTCCGGGAGGAACGCTTCCTTCCGAACCCTCCCTGCAATTAGGTGTCAGTCGTTTACAGGATGATTCCGGTAGTAGTTGATCAGGCACCCGTCGGCGATGATCTGCCGTTCGTCGGGGGTGAGCGCCCCAAGGCTGACGGGGAAGGGGGTCACTTTTCCGTCCGGTTTGACGGCGTAGGCGGTGAATTCCGGCGCGCCCTCCAGCACGGCGCGGCGCAGGCCGGGAATGAATACCCAATCATTTATGGCGAAAGCGGTTTCATCCTTCACCAGCAGCGGCGCGATGCCCCAGTTGATGCAGTTGCTGCGATAGCGCTTGGTGGCGTATTCCTTGGCCAGATTGGCGGAAGCGCCTAATACGCGCTGGCAGGACGCGGCCTGCTCCCGGGCGGAGCCGTCGCCGGGCTTCACGGCGAAGATGGTGGAGCCGATGTCGGTATGTTCCGGATCGACCTTGACCACTTTGCCCAGCGTTTCGTATACCTGCCTCACTTCTTCCGGCAGACCCTTGCCCGCGATGCGGTCGCGCTCGATCTGGCGCACGGCCTTGCTGCGGCCCACGTACTGGGGATCTTTGCGGGAAAGGGTAAATTCGCTGAGGCGTTCGGGGTTGGAGCGGTAGGAGGAGGCTTCGCCGGAGGGAATTAGCTCGTCGGTGGTGGTCACCGGGTCGGTGATGTAGGAGCAAACCTTCACCAGCAGATCGTCCGTCAGGGCGGGCTGCTCGGGCCAGTCCTTGATGTTGGGGCCGAACTGTAATTCATGCTCCGGCTCCGCCTTGCCGAAACCGAAATACACCCGCTTGTCGTACACGGATTTGTCGAAAGCGTAAGGATACTTCTGATACTTGATATCCAAATCGGTGGCCGGGGTCAGCCTGCCGTGGTTGATGGCGGTGGCGGCGATGGAACGGGCGTCCATGAGGGCCACGCCCGCCATCTGGCCTTCGCCGGGCTTGCTGCCTTCCCGGTTGGGGAAGTTGCGGGTGGTGTGGCGGATGGAAAATTCGCCGTTGGCGGGGGTATCGCCCGCGCCGAAGCAGGGGCCGCAGAAGCATTCGCGGATGATGGCGCCCGCGGCGGCAATGTCCGCAAGCGCGCCGTTGCGCAGCAATTGCAGGTAAGCGGGCATGGAGCCGGGATACACGCTCATGGTGAACGCCCCGTTGCCGATGGACTGGCCCCGCAGGATGTCGGCCACCGCGCACATGTTGTCAAACGTGCCGCCGGAGCAGCCCGCCACCAGGCCCTGTTCCACCCACACGCCGCCGTCGTGGACCTTGCTCGTAAGGTCGAGCTTCGCGCCCACGATCTGCTTGTTGGCCTTTTCTTCACAGGCTTGCAGGATGTCCTTGGGATTCTCCAGCAGCTCCCGGATGGTGAGGGCGTAGCTGGGATGCATGGGCAGGGCGATGGTGCTTTCGATGGCGGACAGGTCGATGTATACGCAGCCGTCGTAATACGCAACGTCTGCGGGGGAGAGCTGCTGATAGGCTTCGGAACGGCCATGAACCGTCAGGTATTCTTCCGTGGCCTCGTCGGTCTCCCAAATGGAGCTCCAGCAGGTGGTTTCCGTGGTCATCACATCGATGCCGTTGCGGTATTCCATGGGCAGCTTCTTCACGCCCGGGCCCACGAATTCCATCACCTTGTTTTTCACATAGCCGTTTGCGTACACCGCGCCGCAGATTTGCAGGGCCACGTCCTGGGGACCCACGCCGGGCTTGGGTTCGCCGTCCAAATAGATCAGCACGACGCCGGGACGGGCCAAATCGTAGGAACGGCCTACCAGTTGCTTGGCCAGCTCGCCGCCGCCCTCGCCTACGCCCAAGGTGCCGATAGCGCCGTAGCGGGTGTGGGAATCGGACCCTAAAATCATTTTGCCGCAGCCCGCCATCATTTCCCGGTTGAAGGAGTGAATGACGGCCATGTTGGCGGGCACGTAAACGCCGCCGTACTTGTGGGCCGCGCTGAGGGCAAACATGTGGTCGTCCTCGTTGATGGTGCCGCCCACGGCGCACAGGCTGTTGTGGCAGTTGGTGAGCACATAGGGCATGGGGAATTCCTTCATGCCGGAGGCGCGGGCGGTCTGGATGATGCCCACATAGGTGATATCGTGGCTGGTCAGGCTGTCAAAGCGCATTTGCAGGTGATCCATATCCCCGCTTTTATTGTGCTTTTTCAGGATGCCGTAGGCGATGGTGCCCTTTTGGGCTTCTTCTTTGCAGACGGGTTTGCCCGTCCGCTTTTCCGCTTCCCGCGCGTCCGTCACCACTTCACGGCCATGAAGCAGATATACGCCGGAATCATACAGTTTCAACATGAGGGTTCTCCCTTCGTACAGTAATCTCCTTTATCGGGGAACTTTTCATATCATACCTATTATAAAGGCAATCGTCAAGCCCCAAATTTAAACCGGAATGATCCTGGACATTTCATGTATTTCTTGATTGACAGATGAAACGCCCATGGTGTAATATACATACAGCATCACACAGACCGTTTCCCGAATTCTTTCTGTACTGCGGGCGGGGTACAAATATTTCGCTGCCGCCGCGCGCTGCGGATACGCGGTATAAGCATCCGGAATATTCCATGCATTTCATAGGGAGGCAGATCGCATGCGTTCTTCATATTATAGCAGCGGTTCGGGCGATGCCGCGCTGATCCTTGCCGTAATCGTGATTCTGGCATCGATTGTGACCACGATCATCGCGCAATGGAAGCTTTTTGAGAAAGCCGGTGAAAAGGGCTGGAAATGCCTGATTCCCATTTACGGCGCCTATGTATGGTATCAATTGACCTGGAGCGTCGGAGCCTGGGCCGCCATTCTGGCGGTAAGCCTTCTTTCGCTGCTGACGGCGTCGATTCAGGTGCTGGCCTTGATCCTGTCCATTGTACTTTTGATCATGTACATCATCGGCTGCCATAAGGCTTCCCTTTCCTACGGGAAAGGCGGCGGCTTTACCGTCGGCCTGTTTTTTCTGCCCGTCATCTTCTACCCGATCCTGGCCTTTGGGCAAAGCGAGTACGTGGGCCCGGCGGGCGTTCCCGTCTGCCGCGATACCGGCAGGGAGACGGCCGAGGGGAATGAACAGGGGCTGACTGACAAAACGGCGGACGCCCAGACCGGGGGTTCCGGCCTGATCTGGATCCTGACCGGTGTTTTTCTCACGGTTACGCTGCTGTTTTTCGCCGCGGAAACGATCCTTTCCATGGAAAATTATCGAGTGAACCGCGGGATATTTGGAAGCCCTTTTGTGGGTCTGAAAAACGTTCAAGCATTAGTGAACAACGCCAGGTATTTTCCTGCCATACTCAATTCTGTCCTCTACGGTGCGGCAGGGGCGGGGCTGGCCGCGGCGGCGGGCTTTGCGGGCGCGGCCCTGGGCAAAAGCGGAAACGCCGTCCGGAAAATAAGCATTGCGGCCGGTCTTCTGCTGATGGCGGTCCCGCGCCTCGCCTGGGAAACCCTTCTGATCAATCCGGACGCCATCGTCCTCACGAAAGCGATCTGCGACGCGCTTCCCTGGTGCGGTCTTTCTCTGGCTGCCGGCGCGCTGCTGTCATGCCGCTTTGGGGATAAAGGGCTCCGGGCTGCCCTGATCGTGCCCGCGATGCGCATTATCACGATGCTCAGCGGCACAAACGGCGTCATTTCACTGTATCCCATGGGCACGGGCGGAAACGGGATGAGCGCGGATCGCCTCCTGTATGAATACGGCTTATACATGGGTCAATACTCCGTCGGCTCCGCCGGATATGTGATGACGGCCCTGATCAATCTTCTGTTCGCCGCAATTGGCATCGCGCTTTTGGCCGCGATGATCAATCGGACGGAACAGGATCCAATAAAAAAGTCTGAGAAATTCGCTGATGCCGTTCCGGGCATTGCCGCGGCGCTCCTGCTCATTCTCGGCGGATTCCTGGCGGTCCGCAGCGCCGGCAGCGTTTTTTCCAGCGCAAAACTCACGGAAGCTTTAAAGAATACGCTGGCTGAAATGATTATAACTGGCGTGCTGGGCTTCGGCTTCTTCCTGCTTATCCAGCTGCTTGCCGGAAAGAAAGGCGCGCCGGGCGCGGTATCCCGGGCTGTCTTCGTGTTTGCGCTGCTTTCTCTCAGCCAAATGTGGATCACCAAATACATGCTGATTCGCGCGATGGGGCTTGCCGACACCGCTTTTGCGGTGGCGCTGTGCTGGCTTCTGAATCCGCTGACCCTGGCGCTGGCCGCTGTGCTGGCGCTGTCCCGACCGGCGTCGATGGGGGCATGCGTTCGGAACGCGGCGGCGGTGGCGATGATGGCCCTTGTGCTGGGAATTGGCGAAATCCGAGGGTCGAATGTTTATCTTTATGGACACATGGATTTTTCCCTGTTCCTCTACAGATCCTATATCAGCACGAACACCACGGAAGCTGTCTCCACCGACAGCGTCCGGACTGCCGCGTGGGGCATGACCATGCTGGTGTACGCGCTGCCCCTTGGCGCGGGGATCGCCATGGCCTGCATGTCGCCGGGAAAGGAATAAACGAACATCTTTATTACAGGAAGGGGCGGAAAGGCTTGTGATCCCGCGATCAGCGCTTTTCGCCCTTTCATCTTTAGGAGGAAAAAACATGGCTTCCTTTATTTTATCTCTCTCCACCCGCGTTTTGGCGGATGAAAGCCTTTCCGCCGTTCGCCACGCGGCGGATATCCTGCGCCGGGATATGCGCGCGGCCCTGACGGCAGGCGGGCCGGAAAACGTGATCCGGCTTTGGATCGACCCGGCGCTTCCGGCGGAAGCCTATAAGGCCCAGGTGACGGCGGAGGAAATCACCCTGCGCTGCGGCGACGATTTAGGCGCGGCCTACGCCCTGCTTTCTGTCAGCGAACGGCTGCTGGGCGTCAAGCCCCTGGGCTGGTGGATGGGGCTGTCGCCCCAAAGGCTGGAAAGGGTTGCCGTTTCCTGCCAAAGCTGGGAAAGCCCCGTATACAAGGTGCGCTTCCGGGGCTGGTTCGTCAACGACGAGGTGCTCTTTTCCGGTTGGCACAGCGAAGAAAACGCCCGGGCCGAGGTGTGGGAGCGGGTGTTTGAAGCCGTACTGCGCTGCGGCGGCAACATGGTGATCCCCGGCACGGACCGGGGCTTCGACGGCCACGCCCTCAACGAAATGGCCCTGGAACGCGGCTTGTGGCTTACTCAGCATCACACGGAGCTGCTGGGCGCGAAAATGTTCGCCCGGGTCTATCCCGATCTCCAGCCCTCCTATACCCTGTACCCGGGCAAATACGAGGGACTGTGGCAGGAATCCATCGACCGGTACGCGGGCAAGCGCATCGTGTGGGCCGTGGGCTTCCGGGGCCAGGGGGACCGGGCCTTCTGGGAGGACGACGGGGAAGTGGATACCGCCGAAAAGCGCGGGGCGTTCATCGCGCGCGTCATGCGGCGGCAGATGCAGCTGGTGCGGGCCAAGGACCCCGCCGCCCATTTCTGCACCAACCTGTACGGCGAAATGATGGCCCTGTACCGGGAAGGGCATCTGCCCGTGCCGGAGGGCGTGATCAAGCTGTGGGGAGACAACGGCTTCGGCAAAATGGTGTCCCGCCGCCAGAATAACGACAATCCCCGCACCGACGCCCTGCCCTCCGAAAACGAATCCGGCGAAAACGGCATATATTATCACGTCAGCTTTTATGATTTGCAGGCCGCCAACCATATCACGCCCCTGCAGAACCCGCCGCAAATGGTGGCGGACGAACTGAAAACCATCCTGGATCACCATGCGGACACGCTTTGGAACGTCAACGTGGGTTCCATTTATCCCCATCCCTTCCTGCTGGATCTGGTTTCCCGCATGTGGAAAACGGGGACGTACGACGCGGAGGATGCAGCGAAGGATTTCGCCCGGCAGTATTACGGGGAGGAAGGGCTTGCCAACCTTTTGACCGGCTATGCGGAAAGCGCCGTTTTCTACGGCCTCCACGCCGACGACCGGGCGGGCGACCAGTATTACCATTGGCCCCTGCGGGCCCTGGCGCACGCCCTGCTCTGCGGCGAAACGGACAAGCCCATCGATTCCCTGCGCTGGGCCGCCGAAGGGGATTTTGAACAGCAGGCCCGGCATTTGGCGGCAGTCGTCAAGCCAGGCGTCGCCGCCTGGAGGGCATATCTGCGGAAAGCGCGAACCGCCATGGACGCGTTGGAGGACGCCGCCGCCTGCCGCCTCCGGGATCGGGAATACCTGTACGGCCTCATTCACCAGACCGGGTGCGAAGGGCTGTTCAGCTTTTGCCAAGCCTGCGTTCACGCGCTGCGGGGAAACGATCTGCAGGCCTGCTTATGGACGGATCACGCCTTGCAGTGTCACCGGAAAGCGCTGGAAGCCATGGGTCAGGTGCAGGGGCGCTTTGCCCATATTTACCGGAACGACTGCTTTTCCGGCGTGTCCGTGACGGTGCGGGTGCTGGAGGCCGTCCGGGCCTGGCTGCGCATCCGGGGCGACGGGGAATACCTGTTCAAATGGGAAAAGCAATACCTGGTGCCCCGGGAGGAAGCGCTGCTTTCTTTGCAGTCCCATCGCACCATCCAATTGTCCGACGACGGTCTTTGCCTGCGCCTCCGGGGCGAAATCGCGCTGGAACAGGCCTTTTAAAACAAAACCATGCCGGGAAACGATGATCGAGGGGGATGCGCTGTGAGGATACCGGAAAGCTGTGCCCAATGCCTGTATGACAGGCAGCGCAAACGGATGCCGGACGAAGGCTATTTGGCCGAGGTGCGGGCGCTGATCGAGGGAAGGGGCGAAAACGATACGTCGCCCGTGCTGGTGTACCGGTTCAACCAGGCTTTTGCCCGGCGCTTCGGCGTGTCCAAGGGCTATACGGAGGTCAAACGCCGCTATAACGATCTGGTGCTGAGCATGGAAGACAGGATCCGGACGCGGATCGAGGCGGCGGACGATCCCGTGGCGGCGGCCCTGGCTTTCGCCCGGGTGGGGAATTATATCGATTACGGCGCCATGGATACCGTGGAGGAGGACACTTTCCTGCGCCTGTTTGATCACGCTGCCCTGCGGGAGGAGGAAAAAGAAGTATACGGCCATTTTCTAACCGCCTGCCAACGGGGGAAGCGGTTTTTGCTGATCGCGGACAACTGTGGGGAAATCGTGCTGGACAAGCTGCTGCTGGAGCAGCTGCGGCGGCGCTTTCCGGGGCTAACGTTTCAGGCGCTGGTGCGGGGCGAAGAAGTGCTGAACGACGTGACGGTTCAGGACGCGGAATACGTGGGGCTTGGCGGCGCAGCGGAAATCCTCTCTAACGGCGCGGCCATTGCCGGAACGGTGTATGAAATGATGCCCGAGCCCGCCCGGCTGGCCCTGGATCAGGCGGACGTGATCCTGGCAAAAGGACAGGGCAATTATGAATCCCTGTCCGGTCAGGGCCGTCACGTCTTCTTCGCTTTTTTGTGCAAATGCGATCTGTTCATCCGGCGCTTTAACGTCCCGCCCCTGACCGGGATGATGGTGGAGGAACGAAAACCGCAAAAACCGCAAAAAATGTCAATTCGCGCTTGACAAGCCCCCCGCCTTGCGCTATAATGACGCCTGTACCGGATGTGCGCCATTAGCTCAGTTGGTAGAGCACCTGACTCTTAATCAGGGTGTCCCGGGTTCGAGTCCCTGATGGCGCACTGAATGCCCGAAATCCTTGGGGTTTCGGGTATTTTTGTGCGCAAAAGCTGCGGATTCGGGCCGTGAAACGCAAGGAGTTCCATTTTTTTCATCTTTTCATTTACGCGGCGTTTATCATATGATATAATGGTAGAAAGCGGATAAAAACCTGAACAATGCGATATCGGAGGTGGAAAGGATGGGAGGACGCAAAAGAATCGGATTGTTTACCGCATATCCGGAAACCACGCATGTAAGAAGGCTCCTGGAAGGCATCATGGGTCAATGTGAAAAATATGATTATGACCTGTGCGTGTTTGCTTCCAGCGTTCATTTTTCCTTTCCGCATGACGATTATGTGCGCGGAGAGGCAAACATTTTTGAACTGGCGAATTTGGACAGGCTGGACGGCGTGATCCTGGACAGCGTTTCTCTCATGGGAGATCAGGATCACAAGATTCTCAAAAGACTGCTCCTGCGGCTTTCCCGCCGCGAAAAGCTGCCCAAGTGCTCGCTTGAGCTTCCCCTTGAAGGCGTCAAACTGATCCAGAGCAATGATGAGGAAGCGCTTCGCGAGCAATGCCGTCATGCCATCGAGGTACACGGCAGAAAAAGGATATGCGTCCTCACCGGCAATCAGGGAACGGAAATCGCTGAAGCGCGCCTGGCCCTCTATCTTGACGAGATCAGGAAACATGGGCTCGACGTATTGCCGGAGCATATTGTATACGGCGATTTTTACTATTACAGCGGGGACACGCTGGCGAGAAGGATCGCCGCAAACGAGATCCCGCGTCCCGACGCGGTCATCTGCGCCAGCGATACCATGGCCATGGCGCTGGTGGACAGGCTGATCAAAATGGGGATTCGCGTTCCTGAGGATGTGCTGGTGATCGGATTTGATTTCTCCGATGAAGGCGCGATCAATCCGACGACCATCGCCTCCTATGAACCGGAGGAAATGGAAACGGGCGCCAACGCGGTGGATTATCTGCGGAGCGTTCTGGAGCCGGAGGCGGCGCTGATTCCTTTCCGGCGCGACGTTTCCTCGCGTTTTCACGCGGGCGCGAGCTGCGGCTGCCAGACGGATCCGGTGTACGCCATGAACCGTTTCCGGGATTCCCTGTATATCAGCAGCTATAACCAGGCGGACGAGGAACTGAATGAGCGGGTAGGGCTCGGCCGCTTTATGGAAAGCTACGCCTTGGAGAGCTTTACCGCCTCAAAATCATCGGAGGAATGCTTCCGGAATATTTACGATTATGTTGATCTGCTGCGGCCTTACCGGAATTTTTATCTGTGTCTGAAAGAAAACTGGAAGAACATGGATGATGAAACCTATGCGGGTTACCCCGAAACCATGCGGGTGTATGTGGCCAGCTCCGGAGCGGGCGGCGCGATGTTTTACGGCAAGGAAAGCGCCGTAGCCTTCCGAACGGAGGAGATGCTGCCACAGCTTTCGGAAACGGACGAAAAGCCCGCTGTCTGCTATTTTTCGCCGGTACATTTTGACGGTGTGCTCTTGGGGTACGCGGTGCTGCAAAGGGAGCTTTGCAGCCAGCCGGTGGTCAACGTGGTCTATCGGAACTGGCTAAGGTATCTGAACAACGCGCTGGAAATGACGCGGTCGAAGGAACGCCTGCAGACCCTCTCGGTGCGCGATTCAATGACGGGCGCCTATAACCGGCGGGGAATGTACGAAATGTATGGGCAAATGCTGTCCCAAGCCCGGGAAGGGGAGGCCCTGTTCGTCAGCGTGGTGGACATGGACGGGCTGAAGTATGTGAACGACACTTTTGGCCACGGCGAGGGAGACTACGGCATCAGAACCGTATGCGCGGCCCTGGCGTCCGTGATGAAAAACGGGGAAATCTGCGTCCGCAGCGGCGGGGACGAATTCTTCCTGATCGGCATCGGTTCCTATGGCAAAGAGGAGGCGGCGGAAAGGGCGAAGGCGTTTTCGGAAGCGGTTGAAACGGCGTCCCGGCGCGCGGGCAAGCCGTATACCATTTCCGCCAGCATCGGCTGCGCCGTGTTTTCTGATTACAAACAGATCAGCCTTGACAACGCGCTGAGCGAGGCGGACGAAAGGATGTATCGGTGCAAGGTCAAAAACAGAAGGCACAGGAGCGTCTGACGCCGTTTTGCGCGCAAATCCCTTATATATAAAAAAATGAAAAACGCGGACCCGGCATTTTCGGGTCCGCGTTCGTGTCGATCGGTTTACACAAGCTCCATTGGCACGCCTAACTTTTTCAGCCGCGCGGCCAGATCGCCGTCCAGGCCGGAATCGGTCAGGATCATGTCCGCGTCCGCCAGATCGCAGATGCGCGCCAGGGCCACGCGGCCAAACTTGGTATGATCCGCCACGATCACGCCGCGGGCGGCGCTGTGGAGCATCAGGCGCTTCACGCCCACCTCGGCGAAGTTGGCGTTGGTGGCGCCGCCGGTCAGGTCAATGCCGTCCACGCCGATAAAGGATACGTCCACATGGGTGTCCCGGATAAAGCCTTCCGTGACGGTGCCCACCAGCTCCTGCCGTCCCTGGCGGCGGGTGCCGCCGGTGACCACCAGGGTGCTGGAGGGGTGCAGGGGCGTTTGGTAAGCGATGTACAGGTCGTTGGTGATGATGGTGATGTTTTCGTGGTGGGAGAGCGCCTGGGCGATATAGAAGGTGGTGGTGCCGGAATCGATCATCACCGTGTCGCCGGGATGCACCAGCTTGGCCGCCGCGTCGGCGATGCGGTGCTTTTCATCCAGCAGCAGGCTGATCTTTTCAGAGTACATGGATTCGTATGACGTGCTGCGGTCTACCTTGATGGCGCCGCCATGGGTGCGGCGCAGGGCCCCTTGCTGATCCAGATCGTCTAAATCACGGCGTACAGTGGCTTCGGATACATGAAACTTTTCCGCCAGCTCATGGATTTGGGCGCTGGTATTGGCTTCGATGTATTCCATGATTTTCTTCTGCCGTTCGGCTGGGATGTAGGTGTTCTTTTCCATCGGGCAGCACCTCCGCGCTTGGTATTGAAAGGTGTTCCGGGCCGCAACCGATTATAATATACAATACTTTCCTGGATTTGTAAAGCATTGCCCCGGAATCTGTTTCCGGGGCAATGAAATCTGTCACGATGGAGTTTTAATCTTTCATCCTGTTACATTTTTCTGATCGTTTCGGTGAGCAGCGCGGCAAATTCGCCCCGCACATGGCGGCCCATGGCCATCACTTCCTCATGGTTGATGGGTTCGCGGTACACGCCCGCGGCCATGTTGGTGATGCAGCTGATACCCAGCACCTTTATGCCGCAGTGCCGGGCCACGATGGTTTCCGGCACGGTGGACATGCCCACGGCGTCCGCGCCCAGGACCCTGGCCATGCGCACCTCCGCCGGGGTTTCGTAGGTGGGGCCGTTCATCCAGCAGTACACGCCGCGGCGCAGGTCGATGTCCAATTGGCGGGCGGCGTGCATGGTCAGCTCCCGAAGCGTCCGGTCGTATGCGTCGGTCATATCGGGGAAGCGGGGGCCGAACGCGTCGAAATTGGGGCCGATCAGGGGGTTTTTGCCCGTCAGGTTGATGAAATCGGAAATCAGCATCAGCACGCCGGGCCTAAAATCGATGTTCACGCCGCCCGCCGCGTTGGTGAGGATCAGGGTTTTCACGCCGAGGCGTGCCATCACCCGGATGGGCAGCACCACGTCCTCTAAGGGATGGCCCTCGTAGCAGTGGAACCGGCCGCTCATCATCAGCACCTTTTTGTCCGCCAGGGTGCCCATGATGAATTTGCCCGCGTGACCAGCCACGGTGGCCCGGGGGAAGCCGGGAATATCGGCGTAGCTGATTTCCTTGGGGTTTTCCAGATCGTTGCCGAAATCGCCCAAACCGCTGCCCAGCACCACGGCGATGTCCGCCCGGCCCAGGGCCGTTTCCACTGCGTCCGCCGCCCGCTGGATGCGCCGCATTTCTTCTTCGCACCCCGCGTCGATTTCATGCAGATAGGATTTCGCGCCGAAGCGCTCCGGCAGGCCGAAATATTCGCAGATGGTGGCGGCGGTGTCGGCGAAGGTCTCCCGGGTGCCGATGGGGTGCTGGCCCGTGAGGCCCTTTTTCCAGATCAAAAGCGGCGCGTATTCCCGGGTGTGGTCGGTGCCCTTGAAGGCAGGGTCGCAGCCGTGGTCGGCGGTGATGATCAGCAGGTCGTCGCCGCTCATTTTCTTTTGGAACTCCGGCAGCTTTTCGTCGAAGTATTCCAGGGCTTTGCCGTAGCCCTCCACGTCCCGCCGGTGGCCGTAAATGGAATCGGTGTCCACCAGATTAACGAACAGCACGCCGTCAAAATCTTTGTCCATGTATTCCAGAGCCGCGTCGATGCAGGCAGGATTTCCGGCGGCGTGGTTGCTGCCGGTCAGGCCCTGGTGGGCGAAAATATCTTCGATCTTGCCCACGCCCAAGGTTTCATAGCCTGCTTCCTTGAGCACGTCCAGCACGGTGGGGGCGATGGGTTTCAGGGAAAAGTCCCGCCGCCCGCCGGTGCGCTGGAAATGCCCCTTGCCGGTGCCGATGAAGGGCCGGGCGATCACGCGGCCCACGCCGTGCTGGCCCTGCAACTGCTTCCGGGCGATCTCGCACATTTCGTACAGCCTGGGAAGGGGGTACAGGTCCTCGTGGCAGGCGATCTGAAACACGCTGTCCCCGGAGGTGTACACGATGGGATAACCGGTGCGCATATGCTCTTCGCCTAATTCATCCAAAATCACCGTGCCGGAGGCGGGCTTATTGCCGATGGTTTTGGTGCCGATGGCCGCTTCAAAAGCGTCGATCACGTCCTTGGGGAAACCGTCCGGGTACAGAGGGAAGGGCTGCTCCACGGTAACGCCCGCCATTTCCCAGTGGCCGGTGGTGGTGTCCTTGCCCGCAGATTTTTCCAGGGCCCGGCCGTAAGCCCCGCTGCCGTACATCGGGGGCAGGTTCAGCCCCGGAAGCTGGCCTAAGCCCATGGAGAGCATGTTGGGAATCTTCAGATCCATTCGCTCGGCGATGTGGCCCAAGGTGTTGGCCCCTTCGTCCCCAAAGTCCGCCGCGTCGGGCAGATACCCGGCCCCGACGCTGTCCAGTACGATCCAGATAACGCGCTTCATGGTGGTTCCTCCTTTATAATACCCGATTCCTTACGCCCTGAAAATAATCCCGCAGCGCTTCCCGATAGTCCTCGGAGGGCAGCTCGGGCAATTCTTCTTTATCGAAAAACCGAAGCTCCAGCGATTCGTCGTCGATCCGGGGCTCCCCGGAAAGGATGCTGGCCTTGTACACAGCGCACACCACATGGGCTTTGTCCCCGTTGGGCCATTGGGCATGGCGGTTGTGATACACGCCCACCAGATCATCCAGCTTTACTTCCAGCCCGGTTTCTTCCCGTATTTCGCGGATCGCCGTCTCGGCGAAGGTTTCGTCCAGTTCCATCAGGCCGCCGATCAGGCTCCAATTGCCGTTATCGCTGCGCCGCTGCAACAGGATCTGGTCTCCCTTGGTGATAATGGCCCCGGCGGCGGTCAGGATGATTTTTCTGTGGCCCACCAGCGGCCGGATTTCCTTGATGTAGTCCATAATGTTATCCCTTTGTGGCGACATATCGCCACTTTTTCAAAATTTGGAAAAAGACCATCTGTTACCAATCGCGTATCTGATACGTGGACGGGGTTGGAACCAACGGTGGGATTGTCAAGGGGGCACCCCCCTTGACTGTAATCCACAGCGGCGGCGTGTACGCCGCGAGGACGGAAAATTTGCGTAAGGAGCATAGACGACTGGAGGAAATTTTCCTACCTTGCGGTTTTTCCGCCCGGGAGCGAAGCGACAGGAAAAACCGTAGGGGGTTCTCGCAAGGGGGAAGAATTCCCCCTTGCGCGTTACCATTCAGCGATAGCTGAATGGTAACTACGGCACCAGCGGGTCGTTTTCCGCCGCTTCGTCGTTCTTGGGCTCTGGCGGGGCGGGGAGCTGATCCAGGGAGGACAGGCCGAAGTGGGACAGGAACTTATCCGTGGTGCCGTACAGGATGGGGCGGCCCAGGGCTTCCTTGCGGCCCACTTCCTCAATCAATCCCTTATTGACCAGGCTTTGCACCGAATAATCGCACTTGACCCCGCGCACGGCCTCGATCTCCAATCGGGTGACGGGCTGCTTATAAGCCACAACGGCCAGGGTTTCCAGGGCGGACTGGGAAAGGCTCTGCTTCTGGATGGGCTGCAACAGGCGCTCCACATACGGCGCGTATTCGGCGCGGGTGGAAAGCTGGATGTGCTGGCCGAAGCGTTTCAGAGTGATGCCCCGGCGGTGATAGCTGTAATCGCTTTCCAGGGCGTCGATGGCCTGCCGGGTCTCGTCCTCGGTCACGTCCAGTGCGCGCTGGATTTCCCTCACATTGACCGGCTCCCCGGCCACGAACAGAATGGCCTCGATCACATGGGCCAGTTCAGGTATATCCATCGATCTGCATTTCTCCCTCCGTGGGTTCTCCCTGCCGGGGCTCCAGCACCATATCCCCGAAAACGCCGTCCTGCATAACCGCCGCCCGGCCCAGGCGAAGCAATTCCAGCAGGGCCAGGAACAGCGTCACCACCTCGTCCCTGGAGGGGGCGGGGGAGAACAGTTCCTCAAAGCGCACGGGGCCTTTTTTCAGCCGTTTCAGGATATGGGCGGTGCACCGGGGCACGGTGTATTCGTCCCGCACGATGCGCCGGGCGGCGTGGACGGCTTCTTCCTCTTCCTCCGGCACCCGGGCCATGACCCTGGCGAAAGCCGCCAGCAGCCCTTCCATGGTCAGGTTTTTCAGCTCCAGCGTGGGCGGGGGCAGGGGATATTCCTCTGGCAGCTTTTCAAACATCAGCGCCGCCGCTTTTTCAAAGCCCTGCATGTTCTGGGCGATTTCCTTGAACCGCTGGTATTCCTCCAATTGACGGATCAGGGCCTGCTCCGGGTCTTCCTCTTCTTCCTTGGGCGGCTTGGGCAGCAGGGCCCGGCTTTTGATTTCCAGCAGCGTGGCCGCCATGGAAATAAAGGCGCTGGCGTCGTCCATGTCCAGGTCCGGGGCGTTCTGCACCGACTGGATATACTGATCCGTCACTTCGGAAACAAAAATATCCTTGATGTCGATTTTCGCCTTGCCGATCAGAAACAAAAGCATGTCCAGCGGCCCGTCAAACTGGCTTAAATGCAATGTAAGCGCCATCTTTTACCCCAATCCAAATACCCACAGGATGGCGTTCAGCACGCCGCCCTGCACGAAGTATACCGCCGTGCTGATGGCGGTGGAGAAAATGTTGGTGAAATAGAACAGGGCCAGCATGCCGATCATCAGGACGCTCATGACCTTGGCCGGGATATGCAGCCTGCCCCGCAGGAAAATATCGTTCACCACATGGTAGCCGTCCAGGGGCGGAATGGGGATCAGGTTGAAAACGGCTAAGCTCAGATTGATGCGGGCAAAGTACATCAGGAACTTTTGCACGTAGATCAGCCAGGGGGAGCGCAGGTAATCGGATAAGCCCTCCATGGCGAAGTAATACGCCCCCGCGCCGTCGGTTGCGATGCTTATGTTCTGAAACTGGGCGGGGGTCAGCAGGCTCATATAGACGGAAGAGCCGCTGACGCTGCGCACGTACTGGGTGGCGTCCGCCACGATGACGGTGTTATCGCCGCTCAATACGGCATAGAAATTCATGCCCTGAAAGCTCAAAAATTCCCGGGGCGTGGTCAGGCTGCCCAGGGTCCACAGCTCCGGCTTCCATAAAATCTGATTGATGCCGGTCAGCAGCAGCATGGTCATGAAAAACAGGCAGAAATTCATGGTGATGCCCGCGATGGACACCAGCAGGTCGTCCCGCCGGAAGTGCTTATAATTCCGGGGGTTCACCGGCACGGGCCTGGCCCAGCCGAAGCCGAACAGCAGCATGAACAGGGTGCCGATGGGGTCCAGGTGCTTCAAGGGATTAAAGGACAGCCGCCCCATCATCTGGGCCGTGGGGTCGCCGCAGCGGTAAGCCACATAGCCGTGGCTCAATTCGTGCAGCGTCAGGGCGATCAGGATGGCGGGAATCTGGTACAGCAAAATAATGATCGTACCCCGGGGATCGCTCTGCAAGGCGGATAAAATGCCCAAGTTTGTTTGATCTCCTTCCATTTATATACGCCCTTGATTATAGCCGAAATTCGGGGAAAACACAAGACCCCCATTTCTTCATTTACATTCCATGGAATTTGCGCTATAATGTAACAATCAAAAATCGGGCCGGAAAAGGAGGGAGACGCCATGGCGTTCGCGCATCTGCACCTGCATACGGAATACAGCCTGCTGGACGGCGCGTGCCGCATCAAAAAGCTGGTGCGGCAGGTGAAGGAGCTGGGCATGGACGCCTGCGCCATCACCGACCACGGCGTACTCTACGGCGCGGTGGAGTTTTACCAGGCGTGCAGGGACGCGGGCATTCATCCCGTCATCGGCTGCGAAGCCTACGTGTGCCCCGATATGGAGGACAAGCGGGTTTTGAGCCGGGAATACAGCCATTTGATTTTGCTGTGCGAAAACCAAACGGGCTATCAGAACCTGATGTATCTGGTCAGCGAGGCGTTCACGAGGGGCTTTTATTACCGCCCCCGGATGGATTATGATTTGATCCGGCAGCACCACGAGGGCCTGATCTGCCTGTCCGCCTGCATTTCCGGCGATCTGCCCAAAATGCTGCTGGAGGAACGGTATAACGACGCGGAAAAGTACGTCCGGGACATGGCGGAGCTCTTCGGCCCCGATCATTACTATATCGAGCTCATGGATCACGGCCTCATGGAGGAAAAGACCGTGCTGCCCCGGCTGATCGAAATGAGCAAAAAAACCGGCGTGCCCCTGGTGACCACCAACGACTGCCACTATCTCCGGCGGGAGGACGCGGACGCCCAGGAAGTGCTCATGTGCATCCAGATGGGCAAGACCTTGGAGGACGATAACCGCATGCGGCAGCACACCCCGGAGCTGTACGTAAAATCCGAAGCGGAAATGCACGCCCTGTTCCCCGGCCTGGACGATGCCATTCAGCGCACGGAAGAAATCGCCAGGCGCTGCCAGGTGGAGTTCGATTTCCACACCGTCCACCTGCCCCGGTACGACGTGCCGGAGGGGGAGACCCCCGATTCCATGCTGCGCCGCCTGTGCGAGGAAGGGTTTGCCAAGCGCTACGCCCCGGACGATCAAACCGCCCGGGAACGGCTGGAATACGAGCTTTCCGTCATCACGCGGATGGGCTATGTGGATTATTTTCTCATCGTGTGGGATTTTATCAAGTACGCCAAGGACAACGGCATCATGGTGGGGCCGGGGCGCGGCAGCGGCGCGGGCAGCATCGTGGCCTACTGCCTGAACATCACCATGCTGGACCCCCTGAAATATCAATTGCTGTTTGAACGCTTCTTAAACCCCGAGCGCGTTTCCATGCCCGATATCGACGTGGATTTCTGCTACGAGCGGCGGCAGGAGGTCATCGATTACGTGGCCCGGAAGTACGGCCACGACCACGTGTGCCAGATCATCACCTTCGGCACCATGGCGGCAAGGGGCGTGCTGCGGGACGTGGGCCGGGTGCTGGGCTACCCCTACGCCGAGGTGGATACGGTGGCGAAAGCCGTGCCCATGGCCCTGGACATGACCCTGGAAAAGGCCATGGAGCAGAACAAAGAGCTGCGGGACATGTACGAAACGGACGACCGGGTGAAGCGCCTGATCGACACGGCGCTTACCCTGGAGGGCATGCCCCGCCACGCCTCCACCCACGCCGCCGGGGTGCTGATTACCCGGGAACCGGCGGTCAAGTATGTGCCCCTGCAAAAGAACGATGAAGTGATCACCACCCAGTTCCCCATGGGCATCATCGAAAAGTTAGGCCTGCTGAAAATGGACTTTTTGGGCCTGCGCACCCTGACCGTGATCCGGGACACGCTGGATATGATCGCCCAGCGGGGCGTGCATCTCAAGCCCGAGGACATCCCCCTGGACGACGAGGGCGTGTTCGACATGATCTGCGCCGGGGACACCGACGGGGTGTTCCAGCTGGAAGGCGGCGGCATGCGGAACTTCCTCACCAACATGCGGCCCCGGAGCTTTGAGGACATCATCGCCGCCATTTCCCTGTACCGCCCCGGCCCCATGGAATCCATTCCCCGCTACATCCGGGGCAAGCAGCACCCGGAAACGGTGCAGTACATAACGCCCCTGCTGGCCCCCATTCTGGACGTGACTTACGGCTGCATGGTGTACCAGGAGCAGGTGATGCAGATCGTGCGCGATCTGGCGGGCTATTCCTACGGCCGCAGCGATCTGGTGCGCCGCGCCATGGCGAAAAAGAAAAAGGACGTTATGGCCAAGGAGCGGAAAAACTTCGTCTACGGCTCGGAGGACGACCACATCCCCGGCGCGGTGTCCAAGGGGGTATCGGCGGAGGTGGCGGAATCCATCTTCGACGAAATGACCTCCTTCGCCTCTTACGCCTTCAACAAGCCCCACGCCGCCTGCTACGCCGTGGTGGCCTTGCAAACGGGGTATCTGAAATACCATTACCCCGCCGAATTCATGGCCGCGCTGATGAATTCCGTCACCGGCAACAGCGCCAAGATCGCTGGCTACATCTATTATTGCAGGCAGAAGGGCATCCCCATCCTGCCGCCTAACATCAATTCTTCCTTTCGCCCCTTTACGGTGGACACCCTGGATGACGGCAAGCGGGGCATCCGCTTCGGCATGGGCGGCGTGAAAAACGTGGGGGAGAAGGCGGTGGAGGCCATCGTCCGGGATCGGTTCAACCACGGCCCCTTCCGGGATATTTTCGATTTCTGCCGAAGGGTAGCGGGGGAGGACGTGAACAAGCGGGCCGTGGAAAGCCTTATTAAGGCGGGCTGCTTTGACGGCCTGGGGGCCAAGCGCGCCCAGTGCATAAACGTGTTTGAATCCGCCATGGACAGCCAGGCCAGCCAGCGCAAACAAAACGTGACCGGCCAGGTATCCTTCTTCGATTTCGGCCAGCCCGCCGAGGATTTGATGACCCGCGAAACCTTCCCCGAGCTGCCGGAATACCCCTTAAAGGAATTATTGGCCCAGGAAAAGGAAATGACGGGGGTATATTGCAGCGCCCACCCCCTGGACGAGTACGAGGACGCACTGAAAAAGCTGCCGGTGAACACCGCTTATTTGCAGGAATTATCGGAAGCGCCGGACCAGGGCCTTTCCGACGACGGGCGGCGGGTGACCATGGGCGGCATCATCGTGGAAAGCCACAGCAAGGTGACCCGCAAGGGCGGCATGATGGGCTTTTTCACCCTGGAGGATCAGACCGGGCAGGTGGAATGTCTGATGTTCCCCAAGGTGTACGAAAAATACAGCCGAAGCCTTTCCGAAGATCAGGCCGTGCTGGTGACGGGCCGCCTGTCCGTGCGTGAGGAAGAGGATATCAAGCTCCTGGCGGACACGGTGGAGCCCCTGGAAAACCCCGGCGCAAAGGCCAAGGACATGCGCACCGACGCCCAAATTGCCAAAGAAGCGAAAACGAAGATCTATGTTCGGCTGAAACGGTCGGAAATGCCCAAAGTACAGGAATTGCTGTCCGGTATGCCGGGAAACATCCCCGTATATTTCAACCTGCCCGAGGAGGGCATCACCCTGCTGTGCCCCCGTTCCCTGTGGGTCAAAAACGCCAGGGACGCCCATTCCACCCTGCTGTATCTGGTGGGCGATCCCGATATCAAGGTGGTGGAAAAAGCATGACGCCCATGACGCTTACGGTTCCCGCCCGGGAAGAATGGGTTTTGGTGCTGCGCATGGCGCTCAGCGGCGTAAGCGCCCTGTTCGACGTGCCTGTGGACGTGATGGAGGATTTGAACACCGCCATCGAGGAAAGCTGCGATCTGCTGCTGCATCAGGATTATACCGCCGAAACCCTGACCCTGTGCTGCGAACCCCGGCCCGACGGCCTGCACGTGACCTTGACCGCCCGGGAACGCACCCGCCGCGCGGAAGAGGAAAAGGCCGATCCGGAAATCGCCCGGCTGATCATTCAGACCCTGGTGCGTGAAGTGACCCTGGACCGGGACGACGCGGGCGTGCACTGCGTGCGCATGACCCTGCCCGCGAACGTATGACCATGGACGCCCAGCGGATGCACGCCCTGGCGTGCCTGTATGCCCAGGAGAAAACGGAAAAGCGGCTGGAGGAAGCGCTGGACGCGGCCCTGCCCCTGTGCGCGCTCATCGCCCGGCGGTTTTCTTATCGGGGCGGGGAATACGACGATCTTTTTCAGACCGCGTGCCTGGCCTGCGTTCAGGCCCTTCGGGGCTTTGATCCGGAGAGGGGCTATAAATTCACCACCTACGTGACGCCCACCGTCACCGGCGCGGTGCGCAATCATCTGCGGGACAAGGAAAGCCTGCTGCGCACGCCCCGGGCCCTGCGGGAACGGGCTGCCCGGCTTTCCCAGGCGCGGGAAGCCTATTATGCCCTGCGCCATGAGGAACCCACGCCCCGGCAGCTGGCCCGGGATTTGGGCTGGCCCCTGGAAACGGTGCTTTTCACCCTGGGGGCGCAGACTGCGGGCACCGTCCTGTCCCTGAACGCCCAGGATGAAGACGGGTTATCCCTGGCGGACCGCCTGCCCGCCCTGGAAACGGGCTTTGAATCGGCGGAGCAGCGGGAAGACCTGCGCCGCGCCATGGACACCCTGAACGAAACCGAACGCGAAATGCTCCGTCTGCGCTTTACCCTGCGGCTGAGCCAGCGGGAGACGGCAAAACGCATGAACCGCACCCAAATGCAGATTTCCCGCATGGAAGCGCGCGTCCTCGCCGCCCTGCGAAAGGAGATGACCCCGGAACCATGAAAATCCAGCGCCAAGTGAACGTCCGCAAGGCGGCCATGTATTCCATCATCATCAACGCCCTGCAAATCATCGCCGTGACCGCGCTGGCGGTATATATCCTGGCCGACGGCGTCAATTCCGCCCTTCAAGGCCCTCTGGGCGACGTGGTGGTTCTGCTGCTGGCCGTGGTGGTGTCCTGGGGCGCGGTGGTGGATATTTTGGAAGCGTACCGGGCGGGCAAATTGTCCTTTAAGCTCCATGGTTTGAATGAAACGGTGTCCCAGATGAGCGATCTGAACGTGGCTTTGCGGGCGCAGCGTCATGATTTCCTGAATCATCTGCAGGTGGTGTACAGCCTGATCGAAATGCGGGAATATGAGGAGGCCAACCGCTATATCGAGCAGGTGTACGGCGATATCCAGTCCGTCAGCCAGGCGCTGAAAACCGCCAGCGCGCCGGTGAACGCCCTGCTCCGGGCGAAAATGGCCGAAGCCAAGCAGCGGGGCATCGACGTGGAGCTGTCGGTACACGCCGTATGGGAAAACCTGCCTCTGCCCGCCTGGGAAATGTGCCGGGTGCTGAGCAACCTGATCGATAACGCCATGGACGCTTTGGAGAGCCAAAGCGCCCCCAGGCTTTTGATCACCCTGAACGAGGATGTAAAGAGCTTTTCCTTTGAGGTGAAAAACAACGGCCCCGCCATCCCCGAAAAGCACCTGAACTCCATTTTCGAGCCCGGTTTTTCCGGCAAGGGCGAAGGCCGGGGCATGGGCCTGCATATCGCCCGGGAAACCATGCGCAGCGAGGGCGGGGATTTGACTGTGGAAAGCAACGAGATTTTTACCGCCTTCCGGGGCTTTATCCCCAAACCGCTGATGGGCAAGGAAGAAGAAGCGGCGACATAAGCGTTTTGAAAAATATTGCGCGGGAAGAAACCGTCTTTCCGTATCGTTGAATATGTGGGAGGGAACACTATGCAGGCCATGGAAGCGGCCAGGGAACTGGCGAAAGCCATCCAGGAAACCCCGGAATACAGGGAATACAGCGCGCTCAAAAAGGAAATCGACGGAGACTCCGGCATCAAGGGCCTGATCCAGGAATACCGCAGGCTGCAAACGTCCATGCAGATGCGGATGCTTTCCGGCCAGGGTATGGACGGGGACGAAACCCAGCGCTTCAATTCTCTGAACATGCTGTTGTTCGCCGACAGCCGCACCTCCGGCTTTCTCATGGCGGAAATGAAAATGCAGCGCATGATGGCCGAAATCTTCGGCATCATCACCCAGGCATCCGGGCTGGATATTCCCATGCCGGGCTAACGGAGCAAAAAAGAGTGGAGAGTTGAGCGTGGAGAGTTGAGATATAGTTAGTGAAAACAAAACATGATGTTCCGACATTATTTCATCTCAACTTTCAACTCCCAACTCTCAACTCTCAGCTTTCCACGCTCTTTCAGTTGAACTGTGTTAGGAGGAAGCATTGAAAAAATATCAGGATGACCAGGATTATACCCCGGAAAAACTGCGCAAAGAACGGGAATACGGCCTGTTCTGGTACAGCTGGCTGTGGAATATCCTGCGGCCCGTGATGCTGGCCCTGTGCGTATGTTTGGTGGTGTCCGGGGTGGTTATGGGCTGCTGGAACTGGGTGGAACGGAGCTTTTTCGCCCCGGTGGACGCGGAGGATCATACCGAAACGCTGTTTGTGGTGTCCTCCGGCAACAGCCTCACCCGGGTGGCCAATAACCTGGAAAACGCCGGGCTGATCCAGAACCGCACGGTGTTCAAGTATTACGCCGATTTCCTGGGCTACGGCCAGAAGATTCAGGCGGGGGAATACAAGGTGAGCCGCAGCATGAGCATGCGTCAGATCATGGATCTGCTCACTACCGGCGACGGCAACCCCATCACCCGCAGCATCACCATCATTCCCGGCTGGACGGTGCAGGATATCGCGGCCTACCTGAAAACCCAGGGGGCCATCGAGGACGAAAACGCTTTCCTGTCCCTGTGCCGCTCCGGCCAGGATTTTTCCGCCTACTATTATATTGCGGACGTGCTGGCGACGCCCAACGCTTCTTCCCGCCTGTACGCCCTGGAAGGCTATCTGGCTCCGGACACTTATGAAATTTACACCAGCGCCACCGTGGAGGACATCATCAAGAAGCTGCTGAGCCAGACGGAAGCGGTGTTCAAAACAGAATACCACGACCGGGCGGATCAGCTGAATATGACCATGGATCAGGTGATCACCCTGGCTTCCATGATCGAAAAGGAAGCCAAGAACGCGGACTTCGCCAAGGTTTCCGCCGTATTCCATAACCGCCTCAAACAAAATATGACCCTGGGCAGCGACGTAACCGTGAAATATGCCAGCGGCGTCAAGCGTATGGCCCTGACCAATGAGGATTTGAAGGTCAATTCGCCTTACAATACCTACACCAACCGGGGCCTGCCCATCGGGCCCATCTGCTCCCCCTCGGCGGCGGCCATTCAGGCGGCGCTGTATCCCGACGAGCAGTTCATGGCCGACGGCTACCTCTATTTCTGCTCCAAGGACCCCAATACCGGCGAGCTGCATTTCAGCCGCACCCAGGCGGAGCATGATTTGGCCGTTTCCATCTACGCGCCTCTGTGGCAGGCGTTCGACAGGGAAAAGGGACTGTAGAAAAAGTGAAGAATGGAAAGTGAAAAGTGAAATTTTACGTTGGCCGCGAGAACGCTTGTCAGGCAAGGCGCCGGCTATTCAAATCTTCACTTTTCACTTTTCATTTTCCACTTTCCTGCCCTGCCGAAGGATCGGTTGCACAACAAAAAAGGCTTTGCGGAGCAAATCCTCCCCAAAGCCAGTTTTGTTCTTTCCAGAAAAATCAGCGGCGGCCGGCTTCCTTGATCTTGGCAGCCTTGCCCTGCAAATTGCGCAGATAGTACAGCTTCGCCCTGCGAACCTTACCGCGGCGGATCACTTCGATATGATCCACACGGGGGGAATGCAGCGGGAAAGTGCGTTCTACGCCGATACCGTAAGATACGCGGCGAACGGTAAAGGTCTCGCGACTGGAGCCGTTGCGCTTGGCGATCACGGTGCCCTCAAACGCCTGAAGACGTTCGCGGTTGCCTTCTACAACCTTCACGAATACGCGGAGCGTATCGCCAACGTTGAAGCTGGGCAAATCGGTACGGAGCTGCGCCTGTTCGATCGAACGGATGATTTCGCTCATGGAATGGTGTCCTCCTTCCCTCATAGACGTTCATGCCGGCACTTCCTGCCGGTAGCGGACCGCCCGTTTGTGACAACAGGCCGATTATATCACAAGATCAGGGACGTGGCAAGAGCTTTTTTAAAAGTTTTTTAAGAAAATCGGCAAAAATCGGCAACTTTCCGGCATATTTTGAAGCGTTTCCACCCCCGTGCGCCGCTGAACTTCGCCTTGTCAAGCCCGGCCTTTCGTGATAAAATAGAACGTATCGAAGATAGAAACGCGCGCAAACGGGGGGAGGAAGACGGCCCATGGAACCGTTGGAAACGGTGATCGCCGCAAGAGCGCTGCTGGAAAGCGTGACCCCGCTGAAACGGGACTGCGGGCGTGCCTGCGGCGCGGCCTGCTGCCAGAGCGACGAGGACGGCCAGGGCGGCATGCTGCTGTTTCCGGGGGAAGAAGCGCTGTATGCCGTTCTTCCGGCGGGCTGGCACATCGAACCAGACGACGCGGTAACGCCGGGCGGGCGGCTGCTGATCTGCGACGGGCGATGCGATAGAGCCACGCGCCCCCTGTCCTGCCGGCTGTTTCCCTTGCTGCCCACCCGCACGGGAGCTAAAATGGACCGCCGGGCCTGGGCCGTTTGCCCGCTGATGGAAAGCGGGAAGCGGGGATTGGACCCTCGTTTTGTGGAGGCGGTCGCCCAGGCGGGGCGGCTTTTGTACGATCAGCCTGCCCAAGCCGCGTTTTTGGACGCGCTGCACGTTTACAACGAACAGCTGAAAATGCTTTAAGAAAGGGGCTTGCCCATGGCCTGGATACAAACGGACTGCAAACAGGAAACGCACGGCAGCGGCCGCCAGGGAGATTTGCTGCTTCGGGACGCCCGGGGCGATTTCAGCCGCTGGGCAGGGCAGGTTTCCTGCGTATATCTGGACCCGCCTTTTATGACGGGGGACGACTTTTTTATGCGCATGCGGGTGGGCGAAAAGGGCTGGACCACGGGCAAAAATCCCCTGGTGCTGCCCGCGTATACCGACCGCTTTGCCACCAAGCAGGATTTTCTGAATCTGCTGCGGCCCGTGGTGGAAACGTCCAAGGCGCTGCTCAAGGATTCCGGCTCCTTTTTCCTGCACCTGGACAGCCGTATGAACGTATACGCAAGGCTTTTGTGCGACGAGATTTTCGGTGAAAATAACTTCGTGAATGAAATCATCTGGGCTTACCAGTCCGGCGGGCGCAGCATGAAGCGCTTTTCCCGCAAGCACGACACCATCCTGTTTTACCGCAAATCCCGCGCACAGTATTTTGACATCACGGCGGTTCCCCTGCCCCGCAACGAAAACCGCTCCAACCACATGCGCCGGGCGGTGGACGAAAACGGGCGGCCCTACCGCTCCATCCAGTCCGGCGGCAAAACCTATATCTATTATGACGACGATCCCGTGTACCCCGGCGACGTGTGGACGGACGTGAGCCATTTGCAGCAGAAGGATCCCCAGCGCACCGGCTACGATACCCAAAAGCCGCTGGCGCTGCTGAACCGCATCATCCGCTGCTCCACCCAGCCGGGGGATCTGGTGGCGGACCTGTTCGCCGGTTCCGGCACCACCGCCGCCGCCGCCGAGCAGGCGGGCAGGCGCTTTCTTTCCGCCGATTCTTCGCCCCTGGCCGTATCCGTCAGCCGCAAGCGGCTGCTGGATACGGAAATGACCGTTTCCGCCCCCTGCGGCGCGCCCGGCGCGGCCATGACCGCCGAATTTGAACCGGGAATCGCGTTCCATGACGTGCGGCTGCTGGATTACCGATCCCCGGAAGGCTGCGAAATCACGGGTCTGGACGCGGTGGATCAGTGGTCGGTCGGCTTTTATCTGGACGGCGTGTTCCGCAGCCAGGAAAGCTTTGCCCGGCGCAAGCAAACGCCCACCCTGCAGGAATCGCTTCAATTGCCCCAGCTGCGGGGCAAGCCCGCTATTTTCATTTCCGACGTGTACGGCAATCGCAGCGTGTGGCTTCAGGAGGAAGGATAAATGGAACAAAAGAAAAAGAGCGGGTTTCTGCGGCTGCTGGCGCTTCTTGCGGCCCTGGCCGTGATTGGCGGCAGCATCTTTGCTTTCGTATATCCCAGCTTGAATAAAAACGCCTCGTCCTGGCTGCCCTCCGCTTTTGCGGATGAATGGAAAACCCTGAAAAAGGGCTCTTCCGGCGCGGAGGTGCGCAAGGCACAAACTGCCCTTAAGGAGTTAGGCTATTACAGCGGCAAGACCGACGGCAATTTCAGCAAGGCCTTTGAGGAGGCCGTGATCGCCTTTCAGCAGGATTGGGGCCTGAAAGTCACCGGCGCGCTGGATCAGGACACCTATGAGCTGATCACTCAGGACGTAAGGGACGACGCACCCGCCGCAACAGACCTTCCCAGGAAAGACGAATCCTTCGTGGTCTACGGCGAGGCATACAGCGACAAAGACCACGTAGCCGCCTATCTGCGGGCCTTTCAGGAGCTTCCGCCCAACTACATCACCAAAAAAGAGGCCGAAGCCCTTGGCTGGGTCAGCAGTCAGGGGAACCTGTGGAAGGTGGCCCCCGGCAAAAGCATCGGCGGCGACCGCTTCGGCAATTACGAGGGCCAATTGCCCGACGCCAAGGGCCGGAAGTATTTTGAATGTGACATAGACTTTGACGGCAAGTACCGCAACGCCAAGCGCATCATTTACAGCTCCGACGGCCTGATCTTCTATAGCGAGGATCATTACAGCACCTTTGAGGACATTACCCGGGAGGGAAGCGCCAAATGAACCGCGTGCAATTATCCGCAGCCGGGTGGGACACCCCGGAAAAAGCCCACGCCGATCTTGCCAAAGCGCTGGATTTTCCCGCATACTACGGGAAAAACTTAGACGCGCTTCACGATTGCCTGACCGAGCTTGCCGACACCCAGTTGGTGATCGAGCACTGCGCTGCCGCCAGCGAAAAAATGGAAAAATGGTCCGGCTTCCTGGCCGTGTTTTTTGACGCCGCCGCGGAAAATCCCCGGCTGGATATCAAATTGCTGCCGGGAAACGGCGATTATGGAGAAAACTAAAATGGGAGGAACCTTATGAGCAGATTGGGAGATTTGATTCGCCTGGAACGCACCCGCCAGGGCCTGACCCACAAGCAGGTGGCCCGGAAATGCGGCGTCAGCGATAAGTATTTGATGGAAGTGGAAGCGGGCACCCGCATCATCGCCGACGATCAGGCCCGGCGCATCCTGAAAGCCATGGGCATGACGCAGCAGACCGAAAGCGATTTCACACTGGACGATATCGCCGCCACCGTGGATTTGCAGTCCGCCGTGCCGCAATTGTCCAAAGCGGTGGAAGCCAAGAAGCCCGTGAAAACGGAAAAATCCGAAGCCAAAACGGAATCCGATCCCGGCGTTGCGGGCTCTATTTGGCTGGACGCCCTTTCCGGCGTGCTTAAGCATGTGCCGGTATACAACGCCGTCATGAAAGAAGTGGGCCATCGCCTCCTGCCCATCACCAACGGCAAGATCGAGGGCGCCAGCCCGGACAAGGTGTTTTATTTCATGGCCCCGGACAACGATCTAAGGGGCTTCCGCGTCCAGCGGGGGGACCTTTTGCTGGTCGTTCCCGCCCAGGCCGCCGTGGACGGGGCCATTATGCTCCTCCAGACCCCACAGGGCCGCGTCCTGCGCAAAGTGAAGCGCTACAACGATTATCAGGCCATGCTGCAAAAGTACGACGATACTTTTGAAAGTGAGCTGAAAAACTACAACGAGCTCACCTTCGTGGGCCGCTGCGTGCGATTGGAAGCCGAACTGACTTGAAACCGGACTGAATTGTATCTGTGCTTTCAGTGACACATTGGGCCAGAGTGGAGAGTTGGGAGCTGAGAGTTGAGATTTATGATGTTTTCCACTTTCGTCCTATAAATCCAGTGGACGGAACGTAATCACTATATATCTCTCTCAACTTCCAACTCCCAACGCTCCACTCTCTCGCTGGCAATTGACGGTATAACTATCATCCAATAACGGAGAACACCCAAATGGCAATCATTTATTTTCTGCTTTATATGCTCTGCGGCACAGCCATTACCTTTTCCCTGCTGCCGAAAAAATCCCCGGTGGTGCGGATATGGTTAGGGCTTTGCTTAGGCCTGATCCTGATGATGTGGCTGCCCGCCCTGTGCGCCTTTTTCCTGGATTTTTCCTTAACAGCCCATGCCCTCGCCATGGCTCCGCTGCTCCTTCTTACTCTGGGCGCGGTGCTTCTCCGCAGCCGGGAGCCCTGGGCGAAAATCACCGACCGGGACAGGCGCTTGCTGAAAGCCCTGCTTTTCGTTGCCCTGCCCCTGACCCTGGTGGGCGGTTATCTGCAATGGACCCATAACCTGAACCCCGTGGACGGGGCCATGCACGTGGGCCAGAGCACCTACGGCGATCTGTGCCTGCATTTGGCTATCGCCTCCGGCCTGCGGGACGCTTCCTTCCCGCCGGATTACAACATCCTGCCCGGCGCGCTCCTTGCTTATCCCTTCCTCACCGATTCCCTCTCCACCTCCTTTATGCTCCTGGGCTTTTCCCTGCGCTGGGCCATTCTGTTCCCCGGCATCCTCATGACGGGCCTGACCTTCGCCGGGTATCTGATCCTGGCCGACCGCATGGCCGACAGCCGCCGCGCCGCCGTGCTCGCCGCCCTGTTCTTCTTCCTGAACGGGGGCTTAGGTTTCTTCTATCTGGTGGATATGAAGGGCGAAATCTTGGGCAGCTATGAAAACAACGAATTGCAGGCCGTGCGCGGCCTGTGGAACCGCATCCAGTCCGTTCTGAACGGCTGGTACCAGACTCCCGCCAATCATCGGGAATTTTCCACCTACAACCTGCGCTGGAGCAACGTGATCGTGGATATGATGGTGCCCCAGCGCACCACCTTGGGCGGCTGGTGTCAGGTGATCCCCTGCATCTACCTGCTCTATGACGCTTTGCTTCCCGAAAACACAGATTCCGCTGAACGGGCCGTCCCCTGGCGGCAATTGATTTTGGCGGGCCTGTGGGCCGGGATGCTGCCCATGGTGAACACCCACTGCTTCCTGGCTCTGGGCCTCATGTGCTTTGGCTGGCTGGTATGGGACCTGATTCACAGCCGGGGACAAAGGGGAAAGGCCCTGCTGTTCTGGTGTGTCTTTGGCGGACTGGCTGTGGCCCTGGCCGCGCCCCAGCTTTTCACCTGGACGTTCAGCCAGGCGGTGGGCAACAGTAATTTCCTCAAAATCCATTTCAATTGGGTCAACAACAATTATTCCGGCCTGCGGGACGGCTACCTTTGGTTCTACATCAAAAATATCGGCCTGCCCTTTATCCTGATCCTGCTTGCCCTGCTGGAAAAGAACCGGAAGCGCCGCTTTATCGCCGCCGGGGCTTTTATGATCTTCCTTGCGGCGGAGTTCATTCAGTTCCAGCCCAACGAATACGACAACAACAAGCTGTTCTATATCTGGTACATGCTCTGCGCGGTGATCGCCGCCGATTACGGCTTTGAATTGCTGGATAAACTGAAAGGCATGCGCGCCCGGCCCGTGGTCGCCGTGCTGTGCTGTATTCTTTTCTTCTCCACCGGCGTGCTGGCCGTTGCCCGGGAAGCCAACAGCGATTACGAAATCTTTTCCGCTGCCGACGTGGCGGCGGCGGAATACGTGGAAAACAACACCGATCAGCACGCCATGTTCATGACCGGCGACCAGCACCGCAATTTCGTCAGCAGTCTGGCCGGGCGGCGCATCGTCTGCGGCCCTGACCTGTGGCTCAGCTTCCACGGCTATGACAATTCGGAGCGCCACGCCGATGTGAAAGCCTTCTACGCCGATCCCGTGGGCCACTTGGACATCCTGGGAAAATACGGGGTGGAATATATTCTTGTGGGCGATTGGGAGCGGGGCGGCATGACGGTGAACGAACAGGCCCTGCGCCGCCTGTTCCCGGTGGTTTACCAAAGCGAATACCAGAATGTGGTCATCTTTGAAGCAAAGCTGCAGGAGGCGTCCCAATGGTAAGGCGTTTCCTGCTCTATTCCCAGCGCCACGGACGCCCGGTGAAAGCGCTGTTCGCCGAAACCATGAAATATCAGAATATCCGGGTGGACAGCATAGAAGAAGACCGGGTCACCTACCATACGGCGGCCCGGAAAACGCCCGTGACGGTAACCATGGACGCCATCCTGTCCGTTTCCTACGCCCGGGGAGACGACGGGGACACCCTGAAATATGCCGCTTGGGAACAGGAGGAAAAGGCGCATGAATAAAAAAAGCGGCCTGCTGGAGGGCCTGCGCTTTATTGTCACCGGCGGAGGATGCGCGTTGGTGCAATTCGCAGCCCTGGTGCTCTTGCGGGACGTCTGCGGGATGAATACGCTCCTTGCTGAACCCATTGCTTTTCTGATCTCGGTGATCCCCAATTACCTGCTGTGCGCCAAATGGGTGTTCGGCGGGGCAAAGGATCAGGGAAACGCCGCCCGGCTGGGCTTTCTGGTCACCAGCGTGATGGGCCTGCTGCTCAATGAGCTGCTGATGTACATATTCGGAAACGTGTTCGGAGAGGATCAGGCGATTCTGACCTTATTCGGCTTTACGGTAAAGATGTACATGGTCAATAATGTGCTTTCCATCGGCATCGTGATGGTGTGGAACTATTTCACCAAGCGGGCCATCCTGAAAAAGGGCCTGCTCGGAGGGAGAAAGAAAACCTGAATGATAACAGGTCAGTTCAGCCATTTGACGCACGAAAAGCGTTCAGCGTTCAGATTAGAAAGGAAAATCTTTATGAAAAAATGTTTTGGTCTCCTGCTGGCCCTGCTGCTGCTTTCCCTGTCCGGCTGCGGCGCTGTTGCCGAAGATATTTCCGTGATGGCTACATTTTATCCCGTTTACGTTTTAGCGGAAAACGTGCTGGACGGGGTGGAGGGCGTGACCCTATCCTCCATGACGCCCCCCAGCACCGGCTGTCTCCACGATTACCAGCTGCTCACCAGCGATATGCGCGCCCTGGCCAAGGCCCAGGCGCTGCTCATCAACGGCGCGGGCATGGAAGCCTTTCTGCCCGACGTGACGGGCCAGTTTCCCGGTCTCACCGTGATTGACTGCTCCATGGGCGTGGAGCTGATCGCGGAGGAAGAGGACGGGGAGGGCGATCATGACCACGATCACGGGGAATTTAACGCCCATATCTGGCTGGCTCCGGAAAACGCCATTCAAATGGTGAAAAACCTGCGGGACGGGCTTTCCGCCCTGCTGCCCTGTCAGGCGGAGCGCATTGCCGCAAACGCCGAGGCTTATATTGAAAGACTGACCGCTTTAGACGCGGAGCTGCGGGCCGCCATCGAACCCCTGCCCCGCAAGGAAATCGTCACCTTCCACGAGGCGTTTCCCTACTTCGCCCGTGCCTACGGCTTGGAGGTCAAGGCGGTGGTGGCCCTGGAGCCGGACGAACCCGTTTCTCCCCGTATGCTGAAAGAAGTGATCCAAAAGGTCAGGGCGGCGGGCAATCCGCCCCTGTTTTCCGAGCCCCAGTATGAAAGCGCCGCCCTGCGCACCGTGGCCCAGGAAACCGGCGCGCCCGTGTACGAACTGGATCCCCTGGTGACCGGGGACGGCGCGAAAACCGCCTATGAGGACGTGATGCGGAAAAATCTCCAGGTGCTGCTGGAAGCCCTGGGGAACTGACCGCTTTGCAGGAGGAAAACGATGGAAGAAAGCATGGCGGCCCTGGACGCGGCCTTTGAGCTTTACCGTCAGGATCTGGAAACTTACGCCCGGACGAGCAAGCCCATGGACGGCTTTCTGGGCTTTGGCCGGGCCCTCAAGAACGAACCCTGCCACGATCAATTCGACGCGCGCGTCAAGGAAGCGGTGGACGGCGTCTGCGCAGCTTCGCCCACCCCGGAGGACGCGGCGCGGGCAGTGGCTTTGCTGCTGCGCTGTGATCCTGACGGCTGGCCCCAGCCGGCCCAGTGGATGCTGCGCGCCGTGGAACGCCACACCCTGCCCCTGATCCCCTTCCTCGCGCCCGAAACCGCCGCCGCGTTTCAAAAGGAATACGCGGCCCGTTATAAGCGCTGGGAGCGTTTTCCCGCGCAGAAGGAAGTGCTGAAGGCGCTGAAAAACCGGGCGGGAGAAAAATGACAAAACTGTTCTGAACGCGCCTGCCGCCGCATACCCATAGAAAAACGAATGGGAGGAGTTGGCTATGACGCAGGCAGTTCGGAAATTCAGGCGCGGCGGGGGAAAGCCCACGGCATTTTGGCGGGGATTGGCGGTATCGGTGCTGGCGACGGCGGCGGCGGTGATCGTGTTCGCCCTGATCATCAGCTTTGTGGACATGAGCGACGGCTTCATCCGGATCGTGAACCAGCTCATCAAAGCGGCGGCGGTGTTCTTAGGCGTTAAGGTGATCGTGCCCAGGGGAGACGAAAACGGCATCCGGCGCGGCGCGCTGTTGGGGCTGGTGTATATGGGCGTGGGTGTGCTGCTTTACGCCCTGCTCACCCAGCAGAAAATTTCCTGGCAGGGGTATCTGATCGACGTGTTCATGGGCGTGGCCGCGGGCGGACTTTCGGGGATGCTGCTTGGAAGCATGCGGAGCAAGAAGTAATCAGAGCTGAGAGTGAAGAGTTGAGATTATATAGTTTCAGAATAAAAAACTCCCAGGAATGGTGAACCCTGGGAGCTTTTTGCGCTATACTATCTCAACTCTCAACTTTTAACTCTCTTTCCCTTTCAGCATTTCCCTGGCGTGTTTCCGGGCGCTGTCCGCGTCGCCGCCCAGCATCCGGGCGATTTCGGCCACCCGGGCTTCGCCGGAAAGCGGCGTTAAGCGGGTGCGGGTGCGTTCCCCATCGAAGGATTTTTCCACCAGGTAATGGTGATCGGCCAGGGCGGCGATCTGCTGCAAATGGGTCACGCACAGCACCTGACGTTCCTTGGCGATGGCCGCCATTTTTTCGCCCACCACCTGGGCGGCCCGGCCGGAAATGCCGGTGTCGATTTCGTCGAAGATCATGCTGGGCACGCCTTCCCGCTTGGCGGCCACGGATTTGATGGCTAACATCAGGCGGGACAGCTCGCCGCCGGAAGCGATTTTGCTCAAGGGCTGCATTTCCTCGCCCCGGTTGGGGGCGATCTGGAAAGCGGCGGTTTCGTTGCCCAAGGAGCCGGGGGCGCAGGCAGGCAGGGATACCTGGAATTTGGTGCCCGCCATGTTCAAATCCCGCAGCTGGATTTCCATTTCCTGCTCAAATTTCCGGGCCAGGTTCTGGCGGGCTGCGGTCAGCTCCGCCGCCGTTTTTTCATAGCGGGCATGGAGGGTCTTTTCCTGTTTCGTCAGGGCGTCCAGATCGTCGTCTAAGCTCTCAAAACCCGCAAGCTCTTTTTCAATTTCCTTGAGTTTTTCCGCCATTTCCCCGGTGGTGGCCCCGCCGTACTTGCGGCTCAGCCGGCGGATCAGGTCCAGCCTCGCCTGCACGGCCTCGGCCCGGTCCGGGTCGCTGTCCAAATTGGAAAGCAGGTCCCGCAGGGTGAGACCGATGTCCTCCGCCTCATAATACATTTCGTCCAGCCGGGCGCGGAGGGCGGCGTAGCCTTCATCCAGTTCCTCAATGGGGGAAAGGGCGGAAACGGCGGTGCGGATGGCCTCCACGGCGGGGTCGGTGCCATTGTATACGGCGTCGTAAGCTTCCCGCAGGCCGTTTTCGATTTTTTCCGCGTACCGGAACCGGTCGCGCTCCCTGGCAAGCTCTTCTTCCTCGCCGGGCACCAGCTTGGCGTTTTTCAATTCCTTTTGCCGGATGCGCAGCAGCTCCATCCGTTCGCCCGCCGATGCACTTTGCTTTTTCAGCTTTTCCAGGCTCCGGGCACATTCGTGCCACGCCTCGAAGTCCGCGCGGGTTTTCTCCAATAAAGCCCGGTGGGCGTCGTCCCCGGAGGCGTCCAGAAAGCCCAAATGCCGCTTTTCGTCCATCAGGGATTGATGCTCGTGCTGGCCGTGAATGTCCATGAGCAGGGCGGTGAATTGCTGATACTGGGAAAGGGGCAGAAGCGCGCCGTTCACCCGGCAGGAGGAACGGCCCTGCGCCGTGATGTCCCGGCTCAGAATCAGCTCGTTCCCGTCGTCCAATTCCTGCTCTTTCAGCAGATTCAGGGCCGCCGGGCAGTCGCTTAAATCGAACACGCCCTCCACCCGGGCCTTTTCCTCTCCGTGGCGGATCAGCTCTTTTTGGGCCCGGCCGCCAAGCAGCAGGGTCATGGCGTCCACCAGAATGGATTTGCCCGCGCCGGTTTCACCGGTGAGCACGTGCAGGCCGGAGGAAAAATCCACCTGCATTTCATCCATCAGCGCGATATTGCGGATCGTTAAAGACAAAAGCATGGTAACCTCATCATGGCGCGAAAATACGCCTAATCTGTAACTAAACAGCCGCAGAGTGCGAAAAAGAGTTGAGAGTTGGGAGTTGAGAGTTTAGATAGATATAGCGAATATCTCAACTCTCTACTCTCAACTCTCCACTCACTTTAACATGTCCTGGAACCTTTTCACCGCCTGTGCGGCTTCGGCCTCGTTCTGCACGATCACCAAAATGGTGTTATCACCGGCCATGGTGCCCAAGATTTCCGGCAGGTGCATGGAATCGATGGCCTCGGCGGCGGCGTTGGCGCTGCCCGCCAGGGTTTTCACCACCACGATGTTGCCCGCGAAATTGATGGACAGCACGGAATCCCGGAACATGCGCACGAACCGTTCGCTCAGGCCGTGCTCCGCCTTGTCCGCCGTGGCGTACTTATAGCCGCCGGAGCCGGACAGCACCTTGAGTAACCGCAGTTCCTTGATGTCGCGGGACACGGTGGCCTGGGTGACCACGATGCCCATATCCTTTAATCGTCCCGCCAGTTCCTCCTGAGTTTCCACGTCGTACTGCTCGATGATGCTCAGAATGGCCGTCTGCCGCGCGTTTTTCATGTTCCGTTCACTCCTGTCAATCTTGTTGGTTCCAAACCGCCTGCTTTTTCCGAAGGGTATCGAAAAAGCTGTTTGTTTCAAATTGAATCAGCCGCACCCGTTTTTCCGCCAGGCCGATATGGATTTGGGCTTCCTGGGTCACGGGCAGCAAAATCTGGCCGTCGATGGCCAATTGCAGCCGCCGCCTGTCCCGGCCGTGGGCCAGCAGGGTCACTTCCGTGCCAAGGGGCAAAATCACGGGCCGAAGCAGCAATTCTCTTGCGCACAGGGGCACCAGCAGCAGGCAGGCGGCGTCCGGCCGGATCACAGGCCCCCCCGCCGACAGCCCATAGGCCGTGGCACCCAAGGGGGTGGACACCACCGCGCCGTCCCCGTGAGCGATGAACACTTCTTCCCCGTCCGCCAGGGCCTGCACCTCCATCACGCCGGGATGCTCGCCCCGGGTGAGGGAAAGGTCGTTTAAGGCAAAGTAGTCTTTCCCTTCGTACCGGATGCGGAGCAGGGGGCATTGCCGCACGGTATACGCGCCGGTCATCAGTCTGTCCGCCGTGCCCTCCGGGTCGTCCGCCCGGCCGTGCATCAAAAAGCCCACGGTGCCGGTATTGACGCCCAGCAGCGGCAGATCGCGGCCCAGGGTTTCCTGCACGGTATGCAGCAGGGTGCCGTCCCCGCCGAAAGCCACCAGGGCCCGGAGATCATCGGGCAAATCGGAAAGAACGCAAGCCTTTCCCACGCCTTGCTCCGCCAGCCACGGATCGCTGAAAACTTCACCGCCCCGGTTTCGCACGGCCCCGGCCAGGGCCAGCGCGGCGTCCGCCCCCCGCGCCTGATAGGGATTTGCATAGAAATAGAAGGATGGTCGCATGGAATACCTCCATTCTGCATATTCATCTTACCATATTCAGCAAGATTATACAAGGCAAGAACCAGAGAAAAAACAGAAAAAGCAAGAAAATACTTGACAAATGCCGGTGATGCGCCTATGATTGTACGGTTCAAACCGAAGATTCATGCAAAACCGGCCTGCCGGGCATGAATATTCATGACTTGAATATACAATATTTGGATATAAAAGGAGCTTTTTCCATGGATACCTTATGTGTGCCCGCCCAGGCGCAGACCCTTGCCCAGGCGTCGGAGCTGCTGCGGCAGGGGCAGGTGGTGGCCTTTCCCACGGAAACGGTGTACGGTTTAGGGGCCAACGCCCTGGATGAAAATGCCGTCCGCGCTATTTTCGCCGCCAAGGAACGCCCGGCGGACAACCCCCTGATCGTGCACGTGGCGGACAGAAGCCAGCTTGAGGGCCTGTGCGAAGTGACGGAAGCGGCGGAAAAGCTGATGGACGCTTTCTGGCCGGGGCCGCTGACCATGCTGCTGAAAAAAACGGAAAATATCCCCGCCGTCACCACGGCGGGCCTGCCCTCCGTGGCGGTGCGCTGCCCCAATCATCCGGTGGCGCTGGCGCTGCTACGGGCGTGCGGCCTGCCTATCGCCGCCCCCTCGGCCAACCGTTCCGGCAGGCCCAGCCCCACCGCCGCCCGCCACGTTTACGAGGATATGACGGGCCGCATCCCCCTGATTTTGGACGGAGGCCCCTGCCGGGTGGGCGTGGAATCCACCGTGGCGGATTTAACGGGCCCGGTGCCCTGCGTGCTGCGCCCCGGCGCGGTGACGGCGGAGGACATCGCCGCCATCGTGGGGGATTGCACCGTAGCGGAAAGCGTCATGCGCCCCTTGAAGGAAGGGGAGGCCGCGCCGTCCCCCGGCATGCGCCACCGGCACTACGCGCCCAAGGCCAAAATGACGGTGTACATCGGCGGCGACCGGGAAGTGGCGGAAGCCATTTGCGCCCGGTACGATCAGGCGGAAAACGCCGCCATTCTGACCCATACCGCCGCCATGCCGCTGTACGGCGACCGGCGGGTGTTCGACCTTGGCGATACCCCGGAGGAGGGGGCGCACCTGCTGTTCCAGCGCCTCCGGGAAATGGATGAAGCGGGCTGCAGCCTGATCTTAGCCCAGGGCTGGCAGCCGGAGGGCAAGGCCCTGGCGGTGATGAACCGCATGGCCCGGGCCGCCGCGTTCGATTTAGTACAACTGTAAAAGTAAGGAGAAGAAAGGCTCTTGGGCTGCCTTCTCCTTTTTCTTTTCCCCATGCATTACAAATTGGGATTTGACGCAGGAGACGCTGGGCGCTCCGCGCGCCCAGACCTGCGCCAGGGGCGTGACGCCCCTGGACCCTCACTTGGCGAAAGAACTTGTATGGGTATTCCGAACAAGCACCGCCTGACGCGCTGGGGGTCATGAAAGCATGAAGACTTCTGGCCCAAGAAAGCCGGGAAAATCCTTAGGGGGAAAGCTCGCTTTCCCCCTAAGGGATTATTCCCCGGCTTTCCCCGGATGCGCAGCATCCGGGTTGGCGGCTTTCAGCCGCCGGGCCAGAAGCAAAACGGACGCAAGCTTTGCTTTTCTATCCAAGCAACAGCGGGAAGCCTGTCTTTTCAACGTATCAAGTAATTTCCGCAGGAGTGGGTCCAGGGCGGTCACCGCCCTGGTGGGGTACGGGGCAAAGCCCCGCTGGGTCTCTCCACCATAAATCCCAATTCGTAATTCATGCGCAAACCCTGTTCCGCCCGTGTTCCCGGATTGAAAAAACAGGTCTTTCATGATAAAATAGAATATGGAAAAAAGCCATGCGCTTTTCCATCGATTGTACGCAAGGAGATCACGCGGATGCTTGAAAAAATCGTTTCCGCCGCCCGGGAGGCCGGGCGCATGATGCTGCAATACCGGGACGCGGCCATCCATCAGAAGGAAGGCCATTTCAATTACGTGACGGATACGGACGTAAAGGTGCAGCAGTTTTTGCAAAAGGAGCTGCTTTCCCTGCTGCCGGGCAGCCGCTTTTTCGCCGAGGAGCAGGAAAACGACCCGCTGACGGACGCGCCCACCTTCGTGGTGGACCCCATCGACGGCACCCTGAATTTCATGCGCCACCGGAATGCCTCCGCCGTGTCCATCGGCCTGCTGGAAAACAAGCGCCCGGTGATGGGGGTCATTTATAACCCTTACGCCGACGAAATGTTTACCGCCGAAGCGGGCAAGGGGGCGTTCCTGAACGGGCGGAAAATCACCGTTTCCGGGGCGCCCTTCGATCAGGCCATGGTGTCCTTCGGCACCTCGCCCTATGACGCCGAGCTGGCAAATCGCACCATGAAAGCCGCCGCGCAATTCCTTTTGCGGGCGGGGGACCTGCGCCGCAGCGGCTCCGCCGCCCTCGACCTGTGCGACGTGGCCTGCGGGCGTTCCGACATCTTTTTTGAACTGCGCCTGCGGCCCTGGGATGTGGCGGCGGGTTCCCTGCTGGTGACGGAGGCGGGGGGCGTGTTCCGTTCCCTGGGCCACGACGCGCCCTATTATGACGGGGCCTCCGGCATGCTGGCCGCCAACGCCCTGTGCGAAAGCCCGGCCCTGGAGATTATAAAGGAGGCGCTTGCATGAGCCTGACTTTATCCTCCGCCCACGTGCACACCACCTTCTGCGACGGCAAAACCCCCGCTCCGGATATGGCCCGGACGGCGTATGAAAAGGGCTTCGTATCCCTGGGCTTTTCTTCCCACGCGCCCCAGCATTTTGATCCTCCCTGCTGCATCGACCCGCAAAGGGAGGAAGAATACAAGGCCCAGATCCGCGCCCTGCAAAGGGAATATGAAGGCCGCATGCCCATTTATTTGGGAATCGAACGCGATCTGTACGCCTGCGTTTCTCCCGAAGGGTATGATTATTACCTGGCTGCCGTGCATTATTTCCTTGGGCCGGACGGGCACCATACCCCCATCGACGGAAAACCCGAGGATTTGAAGCGCTATGTGGATACCTTCTGCGGCGGGGACGGCCTGGAAATGGCCCGGCGGTATTTCGCCCTGCTGCGGGATTATGCCGTTTCTTTCCGCCCTCCCATCATCGCCCATTTTGATCTGGTGCGGAAAAACAACGCCGCTTTGCGCCTGTATGACGAGGAAAGCGCGGCTTACCGGCAGATGGCCCTGGACGCCCTGCGCCCCATGGCGGAGACCGGCGCGCTGCTGGAGGTGAACACCGGGGCCATCGCCCGGGGGTATCTCACCACGCCCTATCCCGCCCCCTTCCTTCTGAAAGCCTGGAAGGAGTGGGGCGGCGAAGTGATGGTCAATTCGGACTGCCACGACATGCGGTATTTGGACACGGGGTTTGAGGACGCGGAGGAATTGCTTCGCTCCCTGGGCTACTGTCACGCCGTGCGGCTGGGGGAATGCGCCCTTTGGGAGCGGTACAACCTGTGATTCTTGACATTTGGGGAAGGATGAAGGATAATAGTATCCGGCCAGCCGTATTGGTCTGAAGGACACCTTTAATCATTATATTCCAGAGGGAAAGGAGGGGAAGGCCATGGCGCACCTGATCGAAGAAGTGCAGCCCCACGGGATCGCGTACCGGCGGGGACTCAGAGCCGGGGACAGCATCATTTCCATCAACGGCGAACCCATTCTGGACGAAATCGACTATCAGGCGCTCACCAACCGGCAGAAGCTGGATATCCTGGTGCGCCGGGCGGGCGGAACGGAACAAAACGTGCGCGTCATCAAGGCCAAGGACGCCCCTCTGGGCCTCCGTGTGGCCGACACCCTGGCCTGCCACCCCTATCCCTGCAAGAATAAGTGCGTGTTCTGCTTCATCGACCAGATGCCCCCCGGCATGCGGGAAACCCTGTATGTGAAGGACGACGACTGGCGCTTGTCCCTGATCATGGGCAATTACATCACGCTCACCAACGTTGACGAAAAGGAATTCCGGCGCATCCTGAAAAGGAAAGCCAGTCCCCTGTATATTTCCGTGCACAGCACCGACCCGGAAGTGCGGGTGCGGATGATGAAAAATCCCAATGCCCGCCTGATCATGGACCGTCTGCGCGCATTGGCGGACGCCGGGCTGCATTTCCATTGCCAGATCGTGCTGTGCCCCGGCTATAACGACGGGGAAGCGCTGAAAAAGACCTTGACCGATTTGAGCTCCCTGTACCCTGCCGCCCAGTCGGCGGCCCTGGTGCCGGTGGGCCTGACCAAATTCCGGGAAGGGCTGGCCCCTGTTACCCCCTTCGACCGGGAAAAAGCCCGGGCCGTCATGGAAACCGCCCGGGTGTTTCAGGCAAAGATGCTGAAAGAAACGGGCACCCGGTTCGTATTCCCCGCCGACGAAATGTATTTGATCGCCGAAGAACCTCTGCCCCCCGAGGAGGAATACGAGGGCTATCCTCAATTGGAAAACGGCGTGGGCCTGCTGCGCAAATTCGAGGACGCGCTTCGTGCCGCGTCTTTGGAAAACACCCTGCCCGCCGTGCCCCGCCGGGTGCGCATCCCCTGCGGCTCGTCCATCGCCCCGGTCATGGAGCGGTGGGTGAAGGATTACGGCCCTCCGGGCGTACAGGTGGCCGTTCAGCCCATCCGCAACACCTTTTTCGGGGAGACCATCACCGTCACCGGCCTGATCACCGGCGGCGACCTGATGGAACAATTAAAGGACGCCGACGAGGACGAGATCCTGCTCTGCGGCAACACCCTGCGGGCCGAAGGAGACCTGTTTCTGGACGGCGTTTCCCTGGAACAGGTGCGCAAGGCCCTAAAGCCCCGGCTTACCATGGTGGCGAATACTGGGGCGGACCTGTTCCGGGCACTCTTAGGCGATAAAAGTGAAAAGTGAAAATTTAGTTTGTTCTCATTTTCCACATTACATTTTCACTTTTCACTTTCAACTTTCCACTTTGAATATTTTGATGATAAGGGAGGGGTGCTATAATGCCTTCCGCCAAGCCCCTGGTCGCTATCGTAGGGCGGCCTAACGTGGGAAAATCCACCTTTTTCAATAAAATCTCCGGCCGCCGCATCGCCATTGTGGAGGATACCCCCGGCGTGACCCGGGACCGCATCTACGCCGACGTGGAATGGACGGGCCGGAAGTTCACCCTCATTGATACCGGCGGCATCGATCCCCGCAGCGAGGACGTATTGCTGTCCCAGATGCGCCGCCAGGCTGAAATCGCCATGGACATGGCGGACGTGATCTGCTTTTTCACCGACGCCCGGGCGGGCCTGACCCCGGACGATGAGGAAGTGGCGGTTCTCCTGCGCAAGACCCGCAAGCCCGTGATCCTGGCCGTGAACAAGCTGGACCACGGCGGACTCAACGATTCCCTGTACGAGTTTTACGCCCTGGGCCTTGGCGACCCGGTGGGCATTTCCAGCACCAACATGCTGGGCCTGGGCGATCTGCTGGACGAGATCGTCAAGCGCCTGCCTCCCGCTGAAGAAGGGGAAGACGAAGAGGAAGCCCATGTGATCCAGCTGGCCGTGGTGGGCCGCCCCAACGTGGGCAAATCCAGCCTGACCAACCGCCTGCTGGGCCAGGAGCGCACCATGGTGTCCGATATTCCCGGCACCACCCGGGACGCCATCGACACGGAATTTGAAGGCCCCGACGGCACGCGCTACAACATCATCGACACGGCGGGCATCCGCCGCAAGCGGGCCATTGAGGACGAATCCCTGGAGCGGTACAGCGTGCTGCGCTCCATTGCCGCCATCCGCCGGTGCGACGTGGCGCTGCTGCTCATCGACGCCCAGGAGGGCGTGACGGAGCAGGACGCCCGCATCGCCGGCATGATCCATGAGGAAGGCAAGGCGGCCGTAGTGATCGTGAACAAATGGGACGCCCTGGAAAAGGAAACGGGCACCCTGGAAAAGTTCAAAAAACAGGTGATCGAGGACCTGAAATTCATGGACTACGCGCCTGTGCTGTTCATTTCCGCCCTCACCGGCCAGCGGGCGCAGAACGTGCTGCCGGAGGTCAACAAGGTATGGGAGCAGGCAAGCCGGCGGGTGGGCACCGGGGCCTTAAACGACGTGCTGGGCGACGCCCAGATGGCCCTGCAGCCCCCCATGATGGGCGGCAGGAAGCTGAAAATCTATTACGGCACCCAGTCCGCCGTGTGCCCGCCCACCTTCTCCCTGTTCATCAACGCGGAAGAACTAATGCATTTTTCCTACCAGCGGTATCTGGAAAACTGCCTGCGCAAGGCCTTTGGCTTTGAGGGCACGCCCATCCGCTTCGTGCTGCGGGAGAAAAAGAAGGAGGATGCGAGGCCATGATTCTGCAATATATCCTGTGCGCCGTGATCGCTTACCTGCTGGGCAGCATTTCCACCGGCATCCTGGTTGCCAAAAACTCCGGCCATAACCTGCGGGAGGAGGGCAGCCACAATACCGGGGCCAGCAACGCCCTGCGGGTGCTGGGTCTCAAGGGCGGGGCGCTCACCTTCTTGGGGGATTTTCTGAAAGCGCTTGCCGCCGTTTTGATTGGCAAGGCCATCGCCGGGCAGGAGGGCGGCATGATCGCCGGGCTGTGCGTGGTGCTGGGCCATAACTGGCCCGTGTTCTTCAAATTCAAGGGTGGCAAGGGCATCGCCTGCTCCGCCGCCGTGCTGATCACCCTGTTTCCGCTATACGGCCTCATTGCCGCCGCCCTGTGCCTGCTGGTGATCTGGATCTGCCGCTATATTTCCGTGGGCAGCCTGACCATGCTGGCCTCTTTCGCCGTGATGATCCTGTTCACCCAGCCCTTCTGGCCCGCAGGCGTGTGGGCCCTGATCCTGCTGGCCCTGGGCGTGTACCGCCACCGCAGCAACCTGGAACGCCTCAAAAACGGCACGGAAAACAAGATCGGACAGAAAGCGAAATAGTCTCATTTCAATTTGTCGTGAACCGCGGGGGTAACGCTTCCGCGGTTTCATTTTTTAATCCTTAACCGACATTTTTCCATCTCGTCTCGTCTATATGAATGGAAGGAGGGGAGAGCCGTATGGAAGACGTCCAGGGCCCGGACAGGCTTCCGGAGGAAAACGAAGCGTTTGAACGGCTGGTGAATCAGCATCAGCCGGCGCTGCTGCGTTACTGCTATCTGTACCTGCGGGATCAGGAGCAGGCCAGGGACGCAGTGCAGGAAACGTTTTTCAAGGCGTACAGGGGATGGCGCTCCTTCCGGGGCGAAAGCGGCGAAAAAACCTGGCTCATGAAAATCGCCCTGCGCACCTGTCACGATATACGGAAATCCGCCTGGTTCCGGCATGTGGACAGGCGGATAACGCCGGACGACTTGCCGCCCGCTTCCGTGCCGTTCACGGCGGAGGAAGAAAGCCTGATCACCCAGGTGATGCAATTGCCGCCCAAGCTGCGGGAAGCGGTGCTTCTGTACTACTATCAGAGTATGAATGTGAACGAAATCGCGGAAACGCTGGGCATATCGCATTCATCCGTATCGGATCGATTGGGACGGGCGCGGAAAAAGCTGCGCGCCGTCCTGGAAGGGAGGGATTCTTGATGCTGCGGGACGCGCCTGACCCCAAAGACGTTGAGCGCTTTCAAAGCGCGGTGGATCATCGGCTGTCCGGCCTTCGGGAAGACCCGTATTTAGCCCGGCGGATCATCGCGAATGAAGGAAGGGAAAAGAAAGTGAAAAAGAGGATGTCTCTTGGCCTTGCGCTGGCCCTGACGGTGATGCTGGCCGTCACGGCGGTGCTGGCGGAAAACTGGCCCGGTATATCGGATTATTTTGCCAACGGCTTGCCTGACCGCGTCGCCCAGCCTTCAGGCACCGGGAATGAGGAAAACAAAGCGGAGGGCACGGTGATCCAGCGGCGCGTGATCGAACCGGTATACGCGCCGGTGCGGGTGCATGTGGTGAACGACGCCGGGGAAGAAACCTGCGCGTTTGATCTGACGCCCCAGGTGGCGCAGGTGGAGTATCGCTATACCATGCTTTACAGAACGGATAAAACCTGGACGGTGGAGCCTGATATTTCCTTCATAGGGGGCGCTGACCAGCAGGATAAGAATCAGGCCCTGACCCCTTTCGCGCCTTATCTTTTCATCAGCGGAAAGCTGAACGGCGGATCCTGTGATTTTTCTGTACATCAATGGCATGAGTACAAGCTTGATTTTACAAAGTATCGGGCTACGGTCTCCTATATAAAAGAATTGTATCTGAACGAACAGGGTCAGATCGTGCGGACGGTGCAGGATGATATGGTGATACGTCTTGGCTTGGTGGACGACAACGGGACGCTGCCGGAAAACTGCTTTGAAGCGGCGGCGCAGACGATCCCTCCAACGCCAGCGCCCATCTCTGTGGCTGGAATGACGCCGCAGGCCACGCCGGAACCTGTCGGCCTGCAATACGGCGGGTCCCCGGACGCCGAATACTATGACACGCTGCTGTTCGGCGCGCCCTACACGCTTCATTATACTGGCGAAAACGGGCTGCCGCTGGAAGCCTTCAACGATGAATGCACGAACATGACCGCCCATTTCAACAGGCAGCAATTCGAGCTTCTGACGGATTTTGGGAAGCAGGACGGCCCGGTGGAAACGGATTACGAATTGCTGTTGCTGGGAGCGTCTTCCACCAGTGACGGAGGAATTATTTCTTTTCAGCAGCTGGAGAAGCCGGACGTAACCGTTTCTTATCAGGAGGATGCTTATACCGTGCGCTTTTCCGGTGGCAAATTCCGGGTGCAGTACCCCACGGATCTGTATTATTCACCGGAGGCTTACCACCAGACCGGTTCCGGCATATGGCAGTTTACGGTGTCCTCGGTGTATCTGACCAACGCCGATTACGCGGAGGGCGAATACCCCTACGATTTCACCTTCCGCCTCATGAATCCGCTGAATTTCCACACGGTGGAAACCTTCGGTTCGGAGCTGCCGCCTATTACCCATCATTACATCGAAGCGGACGGCACGGAAAAAGAATGGGAATTGCAGGCCGATCATTTTGAGGCCAGCATCCAGGAGCAGGCGGTTTTGCGGCTGGTGAATTTTTCCGAGAGCGAACAGGTCTTGAACTATCAGGATCGGTTCATCTCCATCCAATCCAGCGCGATTCCCGATCAGCCCCAGGTCACCGTACTGGAAGAACCGGAATGCGTGGTCAGGCCCCTTTCCAACGGCTATGAAATGCGGGTGACGGGCGGCTTGATGCGCCTGCGCTATTTATCCGTCATCTGGCGGCAGGAGGCGGAGGACGGCACGATCATATTACTGGATGCCCCGGATGGACGGGAGATGTATACCACCGTGGAAATCCCCTTCGATTTTACGTTTACTGTGCCTGTATATAAGTGACCGAAATCATTATGATGCGGAGCGCCTGCTTTGGCGCTCCATTTTTGTATAAATTGAGAATGTAAAAAAATTGCAACGATTCCGAAACATTTTCTTTTCAATTTTGTTTGTGTGTGGTATACTGAATAAGAAATTGAACGGGCTGGGGAACTGTCCGGCCTGACGAGGTGAAGGAAGCGATGCGGGAAACCTTATTGGCCGTGGACGGCAACAGCCTGATGCACCGGGCCTTTCACGCCCTGCCCCTGATGGACGTGGGCGGCGTGTACACCAACGCCGTGCACGGTTTTTTATCCATGCTGCTGAAAGCCATCCAGGATTTATCGCCCCGGTATATCGCCGTGGCGTTCGACCTGCCAGTGCCCACGTTCCGCCATACCGCCTACGCGGATTATAAGGCGGGCCGCCGGGCCATGCCGGAGGAAATGCGGCCCCAGTTTCCCGTCATCAAGGAAATATTGGGGGCCATGCGGCTGGGCGTGCTGACGGCGGAGGGCTACGAGGCCGACGACATTTTGGGCACCCTGTCGGTAAAATGCCGGGAAACGGGGCTGGACTGCGTGCTGCTCACCGGCGATAAGGACGCCCTGCAATTGGTGGGGGGCGGCACCAAGGTGCTGTTTACCCGCAAGGGCATCACGGAAAGCACCCTGTTCGATTCCGCCGGAGTGAAGGAATATTTCGGCGTCACCCCGGAGCAGGTAACGGACTGGAAGGGCCTCATGGGCGATACCAGCGACAACATCCCCGGCATCCCCGGCGTGGGGGAAAAGACGGCGGTGAAGCTGCTGAGCGAATACGGCACGCTGGAAAACGTGCTGGCCCACGGGGCGGAGATCAAGGGAAAATTAGGGGAAAAGGTGCGGGATAACGAGGAACAGGCCCGATTCAGCAAGGATTTGGCCACCATCCGTCCCACGGCCCCCATCGAATTCAATTTGAACGCCTTCGACGTTTCTCACATGGCCGAGGGGCTGCCCGTCCTGCGGAAATATCAATTAAATGGCGTGGCGGGACGGCTGGAAAAGATGTCCCCGGACGCCGCGCCTGTACTGGAAACCATCGAGGAGGAAATCACCTTTGCGGAAGAAACCCTGAAAACAGCGGCGGACATCGCCGCGTTCATCAAGGCGGCGGAAAATCAGCCCACCGCCCTGCACGTGACGCCCACCCGCATGACGGCGGCGATCCCCGGCAGGCTGGCGGAAATCGCCCTGCAGCAGGATATGCTGTCGGAAGGGCTGCTGCCGGAGGAAGCCTGGCAGGCGCTGAAGCCGCTGTTATCCAAAAAACTGTACGTCCATGACGGCAAGGCCCTGCTCCATGTGTTGGCGGATCAAAACCTGCCCCTGCCGGAATTTGCCTGGGATACCATGTTAGGGGCGTACCTGCGCAATCCCCAGGAAAAATCCTACGCCCTGGCAGGCTTTGCCCGGGAGGACGCCGCCGGGGTGCTCACATTGGCGCAGGCCCAGGAAAAGCAGCTGAAAGAAGACGGCATGCTTTTCCTCATGCGGGAAATCGAATTGCCGCTGCTGTATGTGCTCTTTGATATGGAGCAGGCGGGCTTCCGGGTGGACGGGCAGGCGCTTTCCGCCCTCGGCGCGGAATACACCAAACAGGCGGAGGAATTAAAAGAAGAAGTCTTCCGCCTCACCGGACAGCGCTTCAACCTGAACAGCCCCCAGCAGTTGGGCAAGGTGCTGTTTGAGGATTTGAAGCTGCCCCACGGCAAAAAGACCAGCCGGGGCTATTCCACCGACGCGGACACCCTGGAAAAGCTGGCCGACCAGCACCCCTGCATCGCGTCTATTCTCAAATACCGCCAGGTAGTGAAACTGAACAGCACCTACATCGACGCGCTGCTGCGCAAGATGGACGCGACGGGCCGGGTGCACACATATTTTGACCAGACCGGCACGGCCACGGGCCGCATTTCTTCCAGCGAGCCCAATTTGCAGAATATCCCCGTGCGCACGGAAATGGGCCGGGAGATCCGCAAGGCGTTCATCGTGGCCCCCGGCTGCGTGCTGGCCGACGCGGATTACAGCCAGATCGAGCTAAGGGTCATGGCCCATTTTTCCGGGGACGCCGCCATGGTGGACGCTTTCCAAAAAGGCCAGGATATCCACACCCGCACGGCGGCGGAGGTGTACGGCGTGCCCATGGAGGAGGTTTCACGGGAAATGCGTTCCAGCGCCAAAGCGGTGAACTTCGGGCTGGTGTACGGCATCAGCGAATTCGGCCTGGCCCGGAACATCGGCGTTTCCCGCAAGCAGGCGGGGGACTTTATCGCCCGGTATTTCGAGCGCTATCCCGGCGTGAAGAAATTCATGGACGAGGCGGTGAAAAAAGGCTACGATCAGGGCTACGCCGTCACGATGATGGGCAGGCGGCGGCAATTGCCGGAGCTCAAATCCGGCAACGCCAACGTGCGGAACTTCGGCGAGCGCGCCGCCATGAACACCCCTGTCCAAGGTACGGCTGCGGATATCATCAAGCTGGCTATGGTGCGGGTGCACGGCGCGCTGAAAAAAGAGGGCCTGAAAGCCCGGCTGATTTTGCAGGTGCACGACGAGCTGCTCATCGAAACACCCCAGGAAGAAGCGGAAACGGTGGCCCGCATCCTGCAGGAGTGCATGGAGCAGGTGTACGCCCTCAAGGTGCCCCTGGTGGCGGAAGTCAAGATGGGGGAAAGCTGGTTTGAGACGAAATGAGTAAGTATGTTATCGGCCTGACCGGCGGCATTGCCTGCGGCAAAAGCAACATTTCCCGTTCTTTAAAGGCGGCGGGGGTGCCGGTGATCGACGCGGACGAGATTTCCCGGAACCTGACGGCCCCCGGGGGCCCCGCCCTGCCCGCCATTCGGGAAAAATGGGGCGAAAAGGTGTTCGACGGGGAGGAACTGAACCGCCGGGCCTTATCCGATATCGTGTTTTCCGATCCCGCCGCCCGGGAAGCGCTGAACGCCATCATCCACCCCATGGTGCTTTCGGAAATCCACCGCCGGATGGACGAAACGGACGGCCCTGTGGTGATGGACGTGCCCCTTTTGTACGAGGTGGGCATGGATTCCTGGTGCGATGAAATCTGGTGCGCCTACGCCCCGCAGAAGGAGCAGGTGCGCCGGGTGCGCAAGCGGGGGGAGATCACCTATGCCGAAGCCCTGCGCCGCATCCATTCCCAAATGCCGGTGATGGAAAAGCGCAGGCGGGCGGATCATATGATCCGCACCACGGGCACCAAGGAGGAAAGCGGCCGCGCGGCCCTTTCCCTGTGGCAGGACGCGGTGAAGCGCGCCGCGGAAACCGGAGGAAGCAAGCGGCATGTATGATTTTCCCTCTCCCGCCCCTGTTCAGGCCCCGCCCCCGCGCAGACGCCGTTCGGGAAGGGCGCCCGCGCGAAGAAAGAGAAAAAAGGGCTTTGCCCTGTGGCAGTGGGCGGTGCTCGCGGCGCTGGCCTGCGGGCTGCTGATTGCCTGCGCAGAGCTGCATAAAGCCGACGGCAGCCTGACCAAGCTCCGCCAGGATCGCCGGGCCGCCCAGGAAAAATATGAGCAGACGGTGCGGAACCATCAGGTGCGCTACCGGAACCTGATCGAAAAGTACGCCGCGGAATACGGCCTGAATCCCGCCTATGTTTCCGCCATCATCATGCAGGAAAGCGGCTATGATCCCCGGGCTGTCAGCAGCAAGGGGGCCATGGGCCTGATGCAGTTCATGCCCGATACTTTTGAATGGGTGGCCCCCAACTGCGGCATCAGCAAAAACGACGTAAGCGCCGTGTACGAGCCGGAAAACGCCATCAAAATGGGCTGCTATCTGCTGCGCTATATCTGCCGCAAAATCGGCAGCGACGACCCGGTGCTGGTGGCCTGCGCCTATCACGCGGGCTGGGGCACGGTGCCCTCCTGGATCAAGGATTATTCCACTGACGGCAAGACCCTCAAGGTGTCCCAGATCCCCAAATCAGATACGCGGACGTACGCGGGAAGGGTGTTGAATTCTTATGCGATCTATTTGCAGCATTATTACTAAGCGGGCGTTGGCGCTGTGTCTGGCGCTGGCGCTGCTTTGCCCTTCCGCCGCCTTCGCCGCCACCATGGATCAGACCCTGTCTTTGGGCATGATTTCGGTGAAAACCGTGTCCCTCAATCCCCTGACGCCGGAGGAAAGGGAATTCCAGTCCCTCACCGCCCTGATTTACGAAGGGCTGTTTTCCCTGGACGACGATAATAAGTATCAGTACTGCCTGGCGAAGGAATGCAATTACACCTCCGACGGCAAGCATTGGACCATCCGCCTGCGCCAGGACGCCGTGTTCCACGACGGCACGCCCTGCACGGCTTACGACGTGGAAGCCACCATCAACGAGATCCTGCGCCTGGCCCAGGAGGGCAGGGGCCAGTACAACCAATTGCAGTACATCGTCAGCAGCGTTTCGGTAAACAGCGCCGATTCCCTGCAGATCACCGTGAAGCGCCCTTATTACGGCGTGTACTTCGCCTTTACCTTCCCCGTACTGCCCCGGGATCAGGTGCAGTCCTCCATGCCGGCGGGCACAGGCCCCTACAAGGTGGACGAATTCTCGCCGGGCAATGAGCTGTACCTGTCCGCCAATGAAAACTGGTGGAACGGCACGCCCGAAGTGAAAGCGATCAACGTATCCTTCCGCGCCACCAACCGGGAACTGATTTCGGACTATGAAAACAACCGCGTGGACGCGGCCATTACCCGTTCCGCGTCTGCCGGGCAGTATCAGACGGGCCTGACCAACCTGAACATCACCTACCGCACCCGCCAGCTGGAAACGCTGCTGCTGAACAACAGCTCCAGCGCTTTTCCGCTGAACGATCCGAAGATTCGGGAAGCCATCCGCTACGCCATCGACTTTGACGCCATCGCTTATTCCGTTTACATGGGCATGGCCGACCGGACGGACACCCCCCTGCCCGCCGGTACCTGGATGTACAAGGACAACGAAAGCGCCTACGCCTATAACCCGGACAAGGCAAGGCAGTTGCTGGACGAAGCGGGCTGGAAGCCCAGCGCCGCGGACAACAACATCCGCCATACCGTGGTGGAGGAAAAAGGCAAGCAGGTGGATAAGCGCCTGCGCTTGGGCCTGTACGTGTACGAGGAGCAGAATAATTCCGTCCGCGTGCAGGTGGCGGGCATGATCGCCGATTATTTAGCCGCCGTGGGCATCAATGTGCACGTGGAAACCCAAAGCTTTGCCAGCGTGACCGAGCATTTGAAGGCCCGGAATTTCGATATGGCCATCGCCGCTTTCCAGATGGACGTGGTGCCGGACCCCGGCTTCCTGCTCATGAGCGGCAACACGGGCAATTACTGCGGCTACAAATCCACCGCCATGGACAACCTGTTTAAGAAGCTGCGGGAGGAAAGAGATTTCTACAATTACCAGCAGCTTTTGTGGCAGATTCAGGATCAGTTCGCCCAGGACTGCCCCTTCATCTGCATGTGGTACCGCTGCGGCGCCCTGCTTACCCGCAAGGTGTTCACCACCGTGCGGGACGTGCGGGAACCGGAGATATTGAGGGGCATTGAGAGCGTGGGGAAATAAACCGGCTTCATTATCGAATCGTATCCAGCCCGTAGGCGGTTTCCGCTTGCGGGCCGTTTGCTTTCAGCCAGCACAGGCTCCAATCGTAGGGACGCGGGAAACGCTCGGAAAAGGTCACACGGGCTTTTTCCAGCGCCCGATCGCGCGTAATACCGTCCTCGATGCGTTCCAGCTCCGGCAGCACGTCGGGGGAGAGGGAAACCAAATAGGAAGCGTCCAAATCCGTCAGCGTGCCCTCATTGTACACGCTCACCTGATACCGGGCGATCAGCCGGTCCACGTTGCCGTAATTGAGCGCCGTCCAGGTGCACAGAGCCAGCGCGGTCAGGACGGGACAGACTCGCGCGGAGGGAGAGGCGCATTTGAGCAGGCAGGCGGCAAGGGCGCACAGGATCATGAGCATACCCCAGAGGGTGACTACCCGCAGCACGCTCAGGCCGTAAGCCTGAATGTAAAGCCGCATGCGGAAAAAGGCGGAATAATCGATCACGATTGTCAGCGCCGCCACAAAGGCGCACAGCAGCCGCACGGGGGCGCTGGTTTTTCCCAAGGACAGGCAGGGCAGGATCAGCGTAAGCGTCAGGATCGCCAGCAGCACCAATTGGAAAAAGCCGCTTCGGGCGTATTCCGCGTAGCCGATTTCCCGGATGGCTTCTTCCGAACCGAAAAAGAGATAGCGGAACTGAACGTATACGAACAGGGCATAGACCGCTGCCAGCATGGCAAGCACCGTGGACAGGATCACGGGGGAAGCGCGGCGCTCCCTGGGTTCCTCCGGCGCAAAGGGGATTGCCGTCCCGGCGGACAGCAAGGAAAACAGGCACAGGCCCCCGGCCAGGGTGTACAGCAGTCTCAGAAGCAAAGACCCGTCGATGCGATCCAAGGATTGGAAGCCGGTTGTCAGCAGGGAGGAAAACATGGGGTCGGCGCTGGAGAGTAACCCGGCGGCCAGCAGCACCACCGGCAGCCCCAGCAGCGCCCCCACGCCCAGGCCCCGGAGCTTTTCATTTTTCGCGGGCCGGGGCAAGTTTTTAAGCGCTTTCAGCGGCAGCGCCCACCGGGTAAAAAAGGAGGGCAGGAACCGGCGCAGGCCCAGCCGCAGCCCCCGTCCCTCTAAGGCGGGCAGGGGATTGACGCCCGTGAGAGAAAACAGGGCCAGGGCAGTGGCCGTCCATACCACGGGCAGGTTCATCAGCCGCATGGCGTCGTCGGCAAAGACCGAATAGCATAAGCCCAGCGCCAGGGCGATCGCCAGCAGGAACCAGCCCCCCGCCGCGCTTTTCCCGCGCAGCTTGCCCTTCTTTCGCGCGGCGAATAAGGAAACGCCCGCCAAAAGCCACTGGGTCAGCGTCAGCCCCACCCCCGGCAGATGGCCGTTTCTTTCCAAAATACCCGGAAAATGCGCAAAAAAATAACACCCGGCGGCCAGCAAGGCCGAAAACAGGAAAATCCATTCCCACGCGCCCCAGGCAGGGGGAGAGGACATGGCCTTCTCCTCCATATCGGTCGTCACTTCGTTTTCAAAACGGGAAACATCATTCTCCATCCTGATCCTCTCCTTCCTCGTACACCAAAATATCACCGGGCTGGCAACGCAGCACCTTGCAGATTTCGTTCAGCGTGGAAAAGCGCACGGCCTTGGCCTTTCCGTTTTTCAGAATGGAAAGGTTGGCCATGGTGATGCCCACGCGCTGGCTCAGTTCCGTCATGCTCATTTTCCGGCGGGCCAGCATCACGTCCAAATCAATGCGGATCACGGGCAGCCCTCCTTACACGGTCAGATCGTTTTCTTCCTTGATTTCCGTGGCGCGCTTCAGCAGCCGACAAAGCCCCAGCGCCAGCATGCCCATGGCGGCGCTGGCCGCCGACGCCAGCAGAAAAGCCGCCGTCCAGATACCGAAGGAAAGGCCCAGCAGCAGCCCTAAGGGGATGCCCAGCAGCCATATCGCCGCCGCCCCGATCAGCAGGCGGGCGATGCGGGAAAGGCTTTTTTCATTGTCCGGGCAGAAGGAACGGTCCTGCCCGATGCGGCGGCACACCCGGAAATAATCCGCCATGGCGAAAAGGTAGATCAGCCCGATCACCCATAAAAACACCAGCGCGGGAATGAACAGATAGGCGTATTCCGGCATAAGCGCCCTGTATCGCAGCGCCGCCAGGGGCGCGTCCACGAAAAACAGGTATCCGCCGCCTAGCACGGCGACGGCCCCGGCCAGCATCAGCAGCCGGCTCACCTTGCGATGCTCCATTTTTCTCGCCTCCTTGATGACCATTATATGCCAATGTTTTTCATTTGTCAACAATAATTTATCGAAAAACGATAAATATTTATTGAAAATAGGATTTGCGCGTTGCATGGTCCATGAAATGAGTTTGAACAGGCTGTAAACTCTTTTTTCAACGGTTGAAAAATAATTACAATTATGTTACAATCTTTTTACGGCGGTTGGAAGGTCTTTCGCTTCCGCCGGGAGGAAGGGAGGCGCAATACGTTGCGTAAAATGCTTCTGGTTTTCGCCGCGGCGCTGCTGCTGATTTCTGTGGCGGCTGTCGCCAGCGCGGAAACGTATTCTTTCGGGGATATTCGTGCCCAGGTGGACATCCCGTCGGATTATGAAACGGTGCTCACGCCCTATAACTTAAGCTCCAAAGCGGATTGGCTCGTAAGCGAGGGCCTGGATGTGGACGCCCTGGCCAACAGCTTTGAGGCCGAGGGCATCCTGCTCCAGGCCATCGACGCGGAAAACAATCGCACCCTGGTGATTTCCGCCCTGCGGGATACGGACGCCCAAACCTATTTCGACCTGAATAACCAAAGCGAGGACATGCGCAAGGAATTCCGCAAATCCCACACCAACGGAACGGGATACAGCATTTTAGGCTATACCTATTCCAGCGCCAAATGGGCCAATTACGGCAAAGTGACCCTGCGCTTCCTGCAAACCAAGTACACCCTGCGCCAGAACGGCCAATTGGTGTGCAGCGGCTACCAGCGGCGCACCATCCGCAACGGCTTCACCATCACCCTGGATATGCAGGTGCGGGACCGAAACGCCAAGGACGCCGATAACGCCGCCCTGGAAACCGTGATGAAAACCTTTACTTTCACGGAAATTCTGCCCATGCCCGAGCTGCCCGTGAAGCTGACGGTTTCCACCGCGCCTCCCGCTGAAACCAGCGAGAGCACTTTCACCATCAAGGGCAGCACGGCCCGCAAGGCCACCGTGACCGCCACCGTGTTTTCCCTGGGCAGCGCGGGCGGCCAGTCCTTCAAAACCACCGCCAACGGCAGCGGCAACTTTTCCATCAAAGTGCAGCTCCCCTCCCAGGGGGTCTACTCGCTTACCCTCACCGCCGAAGCCGAAGGGAGCATTACCGCCCAGCGCCTGTATTCCGTCAATTTTCAGCAGGGCGTGCTGCCGGTGGATCTGGTAGCGCATCCCGGAGAAACCCTGAACGATGAAACCGTTTTTTCCGGCACCACCGCCAGCGGCGCCAAGACACAGCTGGCCGTTTCCGGCCCCATCAATTACAGCAAAACCGTGACCGGAACGAAATTCAATTTCAAGGTAGATACCAGTGCGGAAGGCACCTATCAGTTCGTTCTCAGCGTGACCAAGAAGGGCATGCAGGAGCGGTCGTTCACCTTCACCGCCGTGCGCTCCTACACCGACGCCGAGCGTGAGGAAAAGGTTCGCTCCCAGGCGAAAAAAATGACCTACGCCAACCTGCCCAAGGCGGAGAACCGGGGCAAATACGTGGTGGAAACGGGCTATATCACCAGCATCGAAAAGAACATCGACGAATGGGTGGTCACCTTCGCCCTGACCAAGACCAGCAGCGGTTACAAGGATATCGTGTACCTGATCTGCCGGGACGAACCCGCCTGGGCGGAGGGGGACAATGTGAAAGTGTATGGCCTGGCTGCCGGTACGTTCAGCGAAATCAGCGAGGACGGAAAAATCAAAAGCTATCCCCGCATCGACGTGAGCTTCATGGAAGCCGCGCAGTAAAAACGCATAAAGAAGGACAGCGCTGCCGCAAAAACGCGGCGGCGCTGTTTCAAACTGTGCGCGGGCAGGATGATTCCTCACCCGTTTCCTGGTGATAGATGCGGGCGATTTCCGCCGTATCCGTGCCGTCTGGGTTTTTGACGATCAGGGGCGGTTCGATGATGAGCCCGGGGTTCACGCTGCGCATGGCTTCGATCAGGGCCAGCCGGGCGGGGCGGGCCGCGTTTGCGTGCACCAGGCGCAGGCGCTTGGGCTCCAGCCGGCGGCGGCGCAGGGTGTCAAAGGCGTCGGTAAGCCGGGCGGCGGGCAGCATCAGGGAAAAGCGCCCCCGGTCCCGCAGCAGGAAAGCGGCGGCGGCGGCGACATCATCCAAGGTACACTCCGTTTCCTGACGGGCGGCGCGGAGGGCCGCCTTGGGGCTGTGCAGGGCCGCCTGGGCCGGACTGTAAGGCGGATTGCAGATCACCAGATCGTAAGCGGCGTGGGGGAGAAAGGAACGAACCTCTTTCAAGTCCCGGTTATGAACGGTGATCCTGCCGGAAAGGCCGTTTAAGCGCATGCTGCGCTCTGCCCGGTCCGCGGCGTCCGGCTGTATTTCGATGGCGTCGCACAGCATATCCGCATCGCGGCCGGAGAGCAGCAGGGGCAGGATGCCCGTGCCGGTGCCCAAATCGCATACCCGGCTCCGGGGGCGCACCTGGGCAAAATCTGCCAGCAGCACCGCGTCCATGCCGAAGCGGAAGGCATCCGGCGATTGAATGACGTGCAGGTTTTTCCATTGCAGGTCGTCGATGCGTTCGCCGGGCAGCAGCAGATCGGTTTCTTCGTTATTCATCAATGAACTCCAGATATTTGGTCATGCAGTAGCCGGAGCGGCCCTCGTAAACGACGGCGCACCAGGTATCCCCTATGGCGGTGACGATGAGCATATCATACTTGGGCATTTCCATCAGCAGCTCGGCGGACAGGGAACAGCCGTCCCGCAGGTTCAGGGTGCTCGCTGTGGGCATGATCCAGGCGGAAACGGGCGTTTCCAGGGGCGTGAGGGCGGTTTCGGCTTCCGCCGCGGGCGCGCTGCCGCCGGAAAAGGAGAGATATTGGGCCATCACATAGCCTGTGACGCCGTTATAGGAGACCCGGCACCATTCCGCGCCCTGTTCCAGCACGGAAACGGCGGCGTTTCGCGGGATAGCGCCCAGGATCGGGGCGGACGTGCTGGGCAATTCCCGCAGGTTCAGGGCGTCGTTTTGGGTGGCTACCCGGGCGGTGGAAGATAAGAAGGTGAGGAATTGGGTCATCACGTAGCCCATATCGCCGCCGTATCGCGTTTTGCACCAGGACGCGCTTTTTTCCAAAATGGGAATCGTTTCGTTCTGGGGGATGGTGCGCAGCACCCGGGCGTCCGCGCTGGGCGTTTCCCGCAGGTTCAGGGAACCGCTTAATGTGGTCACCCTCGCCCGCAGGCCGGTGGAAGACGGTTCAAGGACCACGGGCTGCTCGGTGATCACCTGCTCCTGGCTTTTTTGTCCCGGCACGGCGGGGCTCAAAATGGAACGGGTGAGGGTGTAAGCCACCCTTGTGCAGCCCTCATAGTAAAAACCCAAAATCTGATCGTAGGTATAGCCCAATTGCCCCATGTACATGGCGCCCCGCTGGCTCATGCCGATGCCGTGGCCGAAGCGGCGGGCCGTCACGGTGAAGCACCCGTATTCCTGGGTGACCGACCACAGCTCGTTGGAGCCGGAAGTGAGGTTCATGGACAGAGCGCTTTCCAATTCGCTAAAGATATCGAAGGTCAGCGTCCCGGCCCCCGTCTGCCCGTTCCGGGTATACAATACGTCAAAGGATAATTTGGTATACAAACGGCTTGGGGCGGCGTATTTGGGGGTGTGGGCATAGACCGCGGTCACGGCGGTGACGGACGAGCCCGCGCCGAACTGGCTGGCCGCTTTCCGGTTCAGCAGGATGCTCACGCGGCTGTCGCTTTGCGCGCCGGACGTACTCACAGAAAAGGATACCTTCCGGGAATCGGGGTTCTTTAGATCGTAGGGGTCGTCTTTCACCCCTAAATAATCCAGTCCGGCGGTGCCCCAGGCGTTTTTGATGGACTCGGTCTGGCCGCCGTTGGAGGCGGTGTAGTAGGTGGCTGTAAAGGAAGCGCCGTTTTTCAGGGCGATGCCCTTTGTGGCGTCCACGGCGGCCTTGCAGTTTGCGCTGCCGGAGGGCGTGCCGGCATATACCTGATCGGCAGTTGTGTCCACCACGTCGTACAGGGCGCCGCCCGCGGCGCTCATGCGCAGCATGGTATAGGTGCGGGCCGCCACGGCCTGGGCTTTCAGCGCTTCCGTGCCGGAAGCATCGTTCATTTCATAGGGCACCACGCCGTACAGGTAATCTTCCATAAAAATATGTGCGATCACCCAGGGAACGTAAGATCCGTTACTGCTCCGGGCCACGAACTGAAAATCGCCGGGGTACAGATTGCCTGGCTGGCCGCCCTGAGCGATTTTGACGCCGTTCTGTCCGTCCGTAGCGTGACGGCACAGGCGGAAGGACGTGCCCATATCGGCGGACGCGCCTCCGCTGACCAGGGTGAACCGGCCCGAGGCGCTGTTGAATTTGACCGTAACGGCCGCGCCGCCGCCCAGGGTTTGGGTGGAAGAACCGCTGACGGAATAACTGCCGCAAATGGTCAGGTTCAAAGAGGAAAAATTCCCCAGGGAGGACAGGCGCACGCGCACCATGCCGTTTTGCGCGTTCCCCGCCGTCATGGGCGCGCTGACCGGTGCCGTATCCGCAAGGGACGGGCGCGGACAGGCGAAAATCAGGGCGCAGATCAGCAGGATCGCGGGCAGGCGTTTGTACATCGTGGGGTTCCTCCGGCGGTGAAAATGTGCGGCGGACTGTAACGAGTTTTGAATCGATTGCAGTGTACCATATTCCCACGGATTTGTCCATGGTTTGACAGTTAGAAATGATTGGGACGATTTCCAGCCATTTTCTATATGTTTTCACCATTTTGTGAGGGATGGATTCATGCATACTATGTAAATTTCGGTGACCTCTATTGACAATGTCAGATTTGGGAGGTAAAATAAGGGCGTAAACACGGAATGGAGGTATGGCTATGGCAGATTCTTTGTTATTTCAAAATAAATCGGACAGCGATATGCCCGCCGTGCTGGTAGAAGGCGCGCATATCCCGGACGCCCTGGCGGGTGCCAGCGGCGTATATATTGCCGCATCCGGTTCCGCCATGCTGCAAAGCGGCGTGCAGAACCTGCGTGCCATGGAGCACTGGCTTTGGCTGGCGGTGGAAAACGGCGCCATGGAACTGGAAAATGAGGACGTGTCCCTGAGCCTGCGCAGCGGCGATTGCTGCATGCTGCCCCCCGGCTCTCAGGGCGTGATGCTGGATGTGAACCAGGAGGCCCGCGTGCTGTGGATCATGGTGGGCGGCGCCCTGGCGGGCGCGTTTTTGCAGCGGATGGGCGCGCTGCCCCGCCGGATCATGAAGCAGGGCGCGCTGCCCAGCCAATTGAACCTGGCCAAGCATATCGTGCAGGCCACCGTCCGCGTGGCGGCGGCGGAGGACGCTTCCAGCGCCCAGCTGCAGCAGCTTTTATGGGCCATGCTGGCCTCCCACTCCGGCCAGCCCGTGGCCATGGACGCGGTGCTCTCCCATGAGATCGCCAAGGTGGTGGACGCCATGCGCAAAAACCAGTACCGCGACAGCTTCTCCTTAAACGACATGGCCGCCCTGTCCCGCATGCCGGTGGAAACCTTCCGCAAGCGCTTCGTAAGCGAAGTGGGCATGCCGCCCCAGAGCTATCAGCTGTTCTGCAAAATGGAGCGCGCCAAGGTGCTGCTCAAGGAAGGCTACACCGTGCGCCAGGCGGGCATCGAAGTGGGCATGAACGATCCCTACCACTTCTCCAAGACCTTTAAAAACATCGTGGGCATGAGCCCCTCCGCCTACAGCAAGACCGCCCTGAAATAATGATGACGGATTTTTCGCCGGCCCTTGCGCCGGAAGAAGCCCGGATGCTGTCGCCGCTGCAATTGGCGTATGTGGGCGACAGCGTGCACGCGCTGCTGGTGCGCACGCATCTGCTTCAAAAGAACCTGCTGGTGCGGGACATGCACCGCGCTTCCAACGAGGCCGTCAGCGCCGTGAGCCAGGCAAGGGAGCTTGCCCGCCTGCTGCCGCTGCTTTCCCAGGAGGAAGCGGACATTGTGCGCCGGGGGCGCAACGCCCATCCCCATCACGGAGCCCCCAAGTCCGCCTCCGTGGGGGAATACGCGGAGGCCACCGGCCTGGAAGCCCTGCTGGGGTATCTGTATCTGACCGGGCAAAGCGGGAGAATCAGGGAACTTGAGCCCTACCTTCAAGGAGAAGAATAAAGCAATGCCGGAAAAACAACTGCAAGTGGAGCTGCTGGCCTTTACCCCCGAACCGGAAAAGACCTGCGCTCTGGCGGCGCGGACGTGCTATTCCGCCATGGAATATGACGAACTGAAAGCGCTGGTGAACGAAAAGGATCAGGCGGCGTTCCTGCGGCGCATCGTGGCCTCGGGGCATTTGTCCGTATTGGAGCACGCTTCCTTTACCTTCGGCGTGTCCGGGGTGAGCCGGGCGCTGCTGGCCCAATTGACCCGCCACCGCATCGCCAGCTTTTCGGTGCAGAGCCAGCGCTATGTGAGCCTGGACAAAGGCTTTGGCTACATCGTGCCGCCCCGCATCAAGGAATTGGGCGAAGAAGCGGTAAAAGAATTTGAAGCGCAGATGGCGCAGATGCAGGCATGGTATGTGGCCTGGCAGGAAAAGCTGGGCAAGGGGGAGGGCGGCAACGAGGACGCCCGTTTCGTGCTGCCCAACGCCTGCGAAACCCACATTACGGTCACCATGAACGCAAGGGAGCTGCTGCATTTCTTCTCCCTGCGCTGCTGCAACCGCGCCCAGTGGGAAATTCGCGCCCTGGCCCGGGAAATGCTGCGGCTGTGCAAGCGGGTTTCTCCCGTGATTTTTGAAAACGCGGGCCCCGGCTGCGTTTCCGGCCCCTGCCCAGAAGGAGCCAGAAGCTGCGGCAAAGCGGCGGAAATGCGGGAGTTTTATAAAATCCTTTGATATTTCCCACTTATAAGCGGCATTTTTGAAAAGCTGCAAAAAAACCCAGAGCCCCTTATGGCTTTCTTGGAAGGGGGGCTGGGGGAAACCATTCTTTGGGGCCGAAGCGCCCGGAAAATCTGCCCTTGGGCAGATTTTCAGCGGAGGCCGGGCCGGAAGGCCCCGGACAGCAAAGAATGGTTTCCCCCAGAAAACTTCTCCGGTTTATCCGGGATAGGAGAGAAAGAACATGGCTTTTTATCAGGATTTCAACAAAAAGAAAATGACCCGGAAGGATCACCTGCGGGCCGAGAGCAAATGGGAAGAAGAGGGCACCCGCTACCGCCGTTCCACCGCGAAATCGGAGGAACAGCGCCGGGAAAACACTAAGGACGGGTATAAGAAGGAAGGCCGCTTTGGCAAGCCCTATGAAAAATCCGGTTATCAGGGCGCGCCGAAAAAGGACGGATATTCCAAACGCTATGAGGAAAAGCCCGCTCCCCGCAAGCCCGCCCCCAAGCCCGAACAGCGGCCCGCGCCCAAAAAGGAATTCCGGCCCGAACCGCCTAAGGATGAAGCCTTCCTGCCGCCGGAAAACCTGCTGTCCGGCCGCAATCCCATCCGGGAAGCCATCAAGAGCGGCCGCGATATCGAAAAGCTGCTGGTAGCCCGGGGCGATCTGTCCGGCACGGCCAAGGAAATCATCGCCATGGCCCGTGATCGCCACATCCCCATCCAGACGGTGGACCGCAGTCGCTTGGACGAGATCACCAAAAACCACCAGGGCATGCTGGCATTCGCTTCCGCCTACCGGTATTACGACGTGGAAGACATGCTGGCCGAGGCGCAGGAGAAGAACGAAGCGCCCTTCCTGATCGTGCTGGACGGGGTGACCGATCCCCAGAACTTGGGGGCCATCATCCGCACCGCCGCCTGTGTGGGCGCCCACGGCGTGATCGTGCCGGAGCGCCGGGCCGTAGGCCTGACCCCCTCTGCCGTGAAGGCCTCCGCCGGGGCCATCGAAACCGTGAAGGTGGCACGGGTGACCAACCTGACCCGCACCCTGGAAACGCTGAAAAAGCAGGGCGTTTGGCTCTACGCCGCCGATATGGACGGCGAGGATTACCGCAAGGTGAGCTTCTCCGGCCCTATGGCCCTGATCGTGGGCGCGGAGGGCGAAGGCGTCAGCCGTCTGGTGCTGGAAGCCTGCGATTATAAGGTGAGCCTGCCCATGCGGGGCGGCGTGGGCTCCCTGAACGCTTCCGTGGCGGCGGGCATCCTGATGTATGCCGCGCTCAACGGGCGAGAAGGATAAAAATACTGCCTTTGGAGGTACTCCATGGCTGATTTTCCCAGTGTGGACGAACAGCGGGAATTTGAACAGTTCCTGTCCATGACGGACGAGGACGCTGTGGTGCTGGCCCAAAATGGCGACGGGCAGGCGCTGGCGTATCTGCTGAACAAGTACAAAAACTTTGTGCGCTCCAAGGCGCGCAGCTATTTCCTCATCGGCGCGGATCACGAGGATATCGTGCAGGAGGGTATGATCGGCCTGTACAAGGCCATCCGGGATTTCCAGCCCGCCCGCCTGGCTTCTTTCCGTTCTTTTGCGGAGCTGTGCGTGAAGCGCCAGATCATCACAGCCATCAAGGCCGCCACCCGTCAGAAGCACGTGCCCCTGAACAGCTATGTTTCTTTGAACAAACCGCTGTACGACGAGGAATCAGACCGCACCCTGCTGGATGTGATCGAAGGCCGGGTGACCAACCCGGAGGATCTGTACATCAGCCAGGAGGATCTGGCCCGCATCCAGACCCAAATCTCCGAGGTGCTTTCCGATTTGGAGCGGCAGGTGCTGGAAGCGTTTATGGACGGGAAAAGCTATCAGGAAATCGCCGAGCTGCTGGGCCGCCATGTGAAATCCATCGACAACGCTTTGCAGCGGGTGAAGCGCAAGCTGTTCAAATTCCGGACGGAGAACGATCAGTGACTTTTTACGGGTGGGGATTCCTGCCCGCTTTTTGTTTGAGAAAAGAGGCAAGACATGATTCGGAAAGCGGACCCCAAAGATTATCCCGCCGCGGCTGCCTTGGCGGCCCGGATGTGGGAGCACGAATCCGAAGAACTCGCTCAGGGATTTGCGGAAGCGGACGCCGCCGGGGAAGGGGCGGTGTTTGTGGCGGAGGAATCGGGGCAGATCGTGGGCTTTGCCCAGTGCGGCCTGCGCCATGATTACGTGGAGGGCACGGAATCCAGCCCCGTAGGCTATTAGGAGGGCGTATAAGTGGACGAAGCCTGCCGCCGCCGGGGGTACGCCGCCCAATTGCTTTCCGCCTGCGAAAGCTGGGCGAAAGAAAAAGGCTGCCGGGAATTTGCCAGCGACTGCGAGCTGACCAATACCGGGAGCCTTAACTTCCATCTTTCTTTGGGCTTTCAGGAAGCGAACAGAATTATTTGTTTTACAAAGAAACTTTAGATGATTTATTAGCGAGAGCATTCGTAATATTGTAAAAAACCCAATACCTCCTATGGCTTTCTCGGAAGGGGGTCTGGGGGAAACCGCTCTTTGGCCTCCAAAGAGCGGTTTCCCCCAGAAAACTTCATTCGGCTTGTGCGGCCGTTTCCTTCTGGGGCAGCACCACGCCGATGCGGGTGCCGAATTCTTCCCGGGAAAATACGTCGAAATAGCCGCCGTGGCGTTCCACGATCCATTTGGCGATGGACAGGCCCAGGCCCGTGCCGCCGGTAGCCCTTGCGCGGGCGGGATCGGAACGGAAGAAACGGTCGAAAATGTGGGCCAGGTCCTCCTGCTTGATGCCGATGCCGTTATCCTGCACTTCGAAGCAGGGGGAGCCGTCCTTCACGCGGGTGCGAAGGGAAATTTTGTCCCCCTCCTTGGTGTACTTCACCGCGTTGTCCACCAAAATGCGGGCGGTCTGCTTGAGCATATCCGCGTCCCCGGTGACGAAAATGGAGGTGTCCGCGTCCAAGCGCCATTCCCGGTCCGGGTGGATCATTTTGGATTCCTCGTACACCTCGGCCAGCATTTGGGAAATGTCCACCGGTTCCAGGGTGAGCTGCGTCCTGCCGTTATCGCCGCGGGCCAGGAACAAGAGCTGCTCGATGAGCTTTTTCATGTGGGTGGATTCGGATTGGATGGCGGAAATGCCCTCCTCCAGCACCGTTTCATCGTCCTTGCCCCAGCGGTGCAGCATATCGGCGTAGCCCTGGATCACGGCGATGGGAGTGCGCAGCTCGTGGGAGGCGTCGGACACAAAGCGGCTCTGCTCCCGGTAGGTTTCCTGGGTGCGGGCCAGCATGTTGTTGATGGCCGTTTCCAGGCCCTGCATTTCCTTGTCGCCGGTGTACACATGGGCGTCGGGGGAGAGGGGGGACACCGTGCCGATGGCGTCCTCCAAATGGTGCAGCTTTTCGGGGTCGAATCGGGCGCGGCTTAATTCCTCCGCCGTCTGGGCGATGCGTTCCAGGGGTTCCATCAGCCGCTGGGATTTATCCTTGCCCACCCGCCCTTGCAGCAAAATCAGCAGCACTTCCACCCCCGCCAGGGCGGGCCAGAAGGAGGAAGCGGCTACGGTGATCCAGCCCCCGGCGATCATGGCACCCAGCACCCCGTCGATAAGCCCCATCAAAAGCAGGGTGCGGCGCAGCCAGTAGCGGTTGATGCGTTTGGCAATGGAAGTGACCTTTCTTTCATCCTTCATGCGTCATCCCTCAGCACGTAGCCCACGCCCCGCACGGTCTGCAAAAGCTTCTGGTCGAAGCCGTCGTCGATCTTGCCGCGCAGGTAGCGCACGTACACGTCCACCACGTTGGTTTCGCCCAAATACTCGTAGCCCCAGACCTTTTCCAGCAGCTGGTCCCTTGTGAGCACGATGGTTTTGTTTTCCATAAAATATTGCAGCAGGGAAAACTCCCGGCCCGTCAGCTCGATGTCCTTGCCGTCCCGGGTCACCCGGTGGCGGGAAACGTCCACGGTGAGGCCGCCGCAGGAAAGCAGGCCGGAATCCTGCTTCTGGGCGCTTTGCTTGCGCAGGGCGGCGCGGATGCGGGCCAGCAGTTCTTCGATGGAAAAGGGCTTGGTCACGTAATCGTCGGCCCCCATGTCCAGGCCCGTCACCTTGTCCATCACCGCGTCCCGGGCGGTGAGCATGATGACGGGGGTCTGTTTCGTTTTCCGCAGGCGGCGCAGCACCTCCAGGCCGTTGAGGCCCGGCAGCATGATGTCCAGCAGCAGCAGATCGTAATCGCCGCCTTCGGCCATTTCCAGTCCCGTGCGGCCGTCGAAGGCCTTGTCCACGGCGTAGCCTTCGTGCTTCAATTCCAGCTCCACGAACCGGGCCAGCTTTTCTTCGTCCTCTACCAGCAGAATCTTCGTCATAGGCTGCCTTCCTTTAACCGGAACGGGGGAGAGGCCGCTGCCGGCCCCTCCCTGCGTCCGCTGTAATGGGTTTAATGAGTTATTCTACCTTGCTTTCGCCTTCGTCGGCGGGAATCTCGTTTTCAGCGGCCTTGCTTTCGTTCTTTTCCACGTGGATCTCCACGGCGGAGGCGGCCTTATCCTGGGCCTTGTTCATGAAAGCGTTCACATTGGTGTTGATGTCCGGGCCCCGGAAGCTGTACCGCGCGCCTAAGACCACGCTCAGGAACACCAGCACGATCCCAAAGATGATATAATGCCAGAGGAAGAAGATCACCAGCACCAGCAGGGTGAGGGGCACCGAAATCAGCTCTTCGAGAGGCTGGGAGGGCAGCGACCGGTTCCTGCGGGAGATCACCAGGTAATTGGCGTTGCCTTTCTGGAACATCTTTTTGATCCATGCCCACAATTTGCTCATGGCGCTGGAGAAAGTCACCCTGACTTCGCCGTTCTTCGTGTTCCAGTTGTATTCCTTCTTCTCCTGGGTGGTGTACTCCTTGGCTTCGGGGGCGTCCTTCACCTTGCCCTCGTTTTCCAGCAGAACCAGGGCGTCCAGCATGTCCCAATCGCTCTTTTCCAGAGCGGCCTTCGCTTCTTCGTAGCTCACGTTGGCCTTGGCCCGCAGCTTTTCTACCATTTCAAAATGATCCATTGTATTTCCTCCTCGGCGTTTCGCCTGTCGTTTGGGTGTTTTGTTCTGTTCCCTTGGAACGGTTCTATCATAACCAAAGAAAATGAGAGGAAAAGGAGGAAAATCATTAGAAAATCATGAGAAGCCAATGACAGTTTACTCAAATTGCCCTTATGTTTCTCATTTTTTCTCGTATACCATGGGAAAAGATGCGCTGGGCGCTTCCGATCCGTTGGGCGTGAAGGAAAAATTTCCGTCCTTTAAGGCGATTACGCCGGTGGAACCCTTGACTTCGCTTTTTTCCAGCAGCAGCTTCACTAACTTTTCGTTCAGCTCCGGCCCGCCGCCGCGCTTGAGCCCGTCCTTCCACAGGGTAAAATGGCAGCCCTCCCGCCAGCCGGAGCAGCCGAAGGCCTTGCTGTTTTCCTGCACGGGCTTGCCGCACAGAGGACATTTGACGCCCTCAATGGGTTTGACGGTGCTAGTCTTTCTCTTTCCCTTGCCCCGGCGCATTTCCTCCGGGAAGGAGGCTTCCGTTTTTGTGTCCCTGGCGTATTCCACAAGGAACGTGGACAGCCTGCGGATGCCCTCCATGAACCGGCCGGTGTCCCGCTTGTTTTTGGCAATTTCGTCCAGGGCCAGCTCCCATTTGCCCGTGGTTTCCGGGGAGGCGATTTCCGGCGGCGCGATGGCGATGAGGGAAACGCCCTTTTCCGTGGCGCTGATGGCCCGGCCCCGGCGGGAAGCGTAGCCTACCTGAATCAGCCGTTCGATGATGGCCGCCCGGGTGGCGGGGGTGCCCAGGCCGCTTCCCTTCATCTGCTCCCGCAGCTTTTCGTCCTCCAATTCCTTGCCTGCGTTTTCCATAGCGGCCAGCAGGGAAGCGTCGGTATGGGGAGCCGGGGGCTTGGTGGTTTCTTTTTTGACGGTCGCTTTGCTCACCGTGCGCCCGTCGCCCTCCCGCAAGGCTGGCAGCGCCGCTTCTTCCTCTTTATCACCTTTATCGGCGGGATAGACGTTCTTCCAGCCGTTGACCTTCACCACCCGGCCTGTGGTTTTAAACAGATGCCCTTGGCTTTCCGTGATCACCTTGATAGCGTCGTACTCGTGGGCGGGATAGAACACCGCCACGAGCCGCCGGGCGATCATATCGAACAGCTTTTGCGCGTCGGGGGGCAGCTTGTCCACCGGGGCGGTCTGGGGCGTGGGAATGATGGCGTGGTGATCGGAGATTTTTTCGTTATCGAAGTACCGCTTGGAAATGGGCAGCTTGCCGTCCTCTTTCCAGGGAATGTTTTCCACCAGGGGCCTGTATTCCTCCGGCAGCTTTTGCAGGGTCAGCTTGGTGCGGGGGATCATGTCCATAGGCAGATACCGGCTGTCCGTGCGGGGATAGGTGATGGCCTTCCACTTTTCATAGAGCTCCTGGGCGATTTTCAGGGTCTTGTCGGCGGTGAAGCCTAATTTCCGGTTGGCCTCCCGCTGGAGGGAGGTCAAATCGTACAGCTGGGGCGGCAGCTCCTTTTTGGCTTCCGCACTTACGCTCTTGACCCGCGCGGCCTTGCCCTTGACGGCTTTTGCGATTTCCTCCGCTTTTTCTTTATCGGGGATACGGTTGGCCTTTTTTTCGTCCGCCACCTTTTCATCGAACCACTGGCCGGTATAATCCCCGAAATCGGCGGTGACGGTATAGTATTCCTCCGGCTTGAAATCGGCGATTTCGTGATATCGCTTGACCAAGATCGCCAAAGTGGGCGTCTGCACCCGGCCGATGGACAAAAGCGCGTCGAACCTAAGGGTGAACGCCCGGCTGGCGTTCATGCCCACCAGCCAGTCCGCCTCCGACCGGCAGGTGGCGCTGCGGTACAGACCGTCGTATTCCTGGGCGGGCTTTAAATTGGCGAAGCCCTCCCGGATGGCCTCGTCGGTCATGGAGGAGATCCACAGCCGGTCCACGGGCTTTTTGCATTTGGCCTGGGTATAGATGAGGCGGAAGATCAATTCCCCCTCCCGCCCGGCGTCGGTGGCGCAGATCAGCTTTTCCGTGTCCTTGTCGTTGATGATTTTTTTCACGATGGAATATTGGGATTTCGTTTTGGAAATCACCTTGGTGGGTATGTGCTCCGGCAACATGGGCAGATCGTCCATGCGCCATTTTTTGTATTTTTCGTCTATTTCGTCCGGTTCGCACAGCGTGACCAAATGCCCCACGGCCCAGGTGACCAGGTGGTTTTCCCCTTTCAGGAAGCCTTCGCCTTTTTCCCAGCACCCCAGCACCCGTGCGATATCGCGCCCCACGCTGGGCTTTTCCGCAACCACAACGATCATGGATTTCCCTCGCTTTCACGGGAATATCTTACCATAAAAAAAGAGAAAAGAAAAGCGCTGGGATGTGAGGAATGAAGAATCGAAATTTTTTCCAAAAAAGAGGAAACAAAACGGTTGTTTTCATCGTCTAATCAGTGTACAATGATTCCGGTTACCGGAAGAGAAAGAGAGATGAACGATCCATGAAAAATAGCCTTCGGGCGCTCACGCTCGCGCTGCTGCTGACGCTGGCTTTTTCCGCTTCAGCTATGGCCGCGAACAACGGCCTGACCATTTCTTACACCGGCCCCGCCACCCTGATCCATGGGCAGACCGCCCAGATCCTGTCTACCAGGATCCGCAAACCGGGGGACGGCACGGTGGTGTATACCCTGACCGATATGGCCAAGAAAACCGTGGTGTACACGGAAACCCAAACCGGCGTGACCGCGGGCCAGGTAATCAAGTGGACTGTGCCGTACTACGATAAGGACATGTCCGCGAAAAAACCGGTGAGGCAGCTGCGGGCTTCCTTCCTGCTGGACGGAAAAACCTATACCTATAGCCTGTATTACACCTATTCCAAAGAAAACGGCGGCACCGTGACCGTGGAAAAGGGCACCTGGTATCCCGACAATACCGCGTGCAGCTTTGGCCCGGCGTTCCGGGATGTGCGCCCCGGGCTGACCGATAAATGGTATCTTTTCACCCCCGTTGACCTGACCCGGCAGGGCACGCAGACCTTTGAATACATCGCCAGCAATCTGTATCTGATCGGCGAAGTATACGTGGACGTTTACGGGGATACCGTGCGGGTGACGTATCACAATTTTTACGAGGCCCAGGGCGGCAATACCCAAACCCTGACCGAGTATTTTACCTTTTTCCACGATCTCAGGAGCGTAACCAACGTGGAGCCTGAAACCATGGGCGATCCGGGCTTCCGCTTTGGCCAAAGCATCAGCATTGCCGGGGACCTGGACGGCGATACCAACGTGCTTTTGTTCGTTCGCAATCAGGTGACCTACCGGGATTACGTGACCGACAGCCATAAGCTGACCCGCTTCTGGCCCAATTTGAAGGAGCGCAGGGATCTGCGCAATCAGATGCTGGCCATGATGGATCGTTAATCAGATATCAAAACGGCGGCGCGGCGGGCGGCGGCTCGTCGCGCCATTTTGGAAAAAGGGGGAAACGCGCTTGCCGGAGCTGACCCATACCGTTTCCGGGGAGGAAGCGGGCCGGACGGTGAAATCCGTTGCTTTGGGGGCAATGAACCTATCCCGAAGCCTGTTCAGCAGCCTCAAATTTTCCGGCGGCCTGACCCTGGACGGAAATCCCGTGCGGGCGGACGCGCGGGTTCAAGCGGGGCAGGCGCTTTGCGCCCGGTGGCAGGAAGAACCGGCGCTGATCCTTACGCCGTACGCGCTGCCCTTTGAGATTCCGTATCAGGACGAGCATTACCTCATCATCGACAAGCCCGCTCCCCTGCCCACCCTCTGTTCCGCGCGGCAGGAGGGGCCCACCCTGGAAAACGCCCTGTACGCCCGGCTTGGCTGCCCCGATGATTTCGTATTCCGGCCCGTGAACCGGCTGGACAAGGGCACCAGCGGCCTGCTGGCCGCAGCCCGGGACGCCCACGCCCAGCAGCTTTTGCAGCGGCAATTGCACACCGATTCTTTTGTGCGGGAATACCTGGCCGTCTGCCGGGGGCATCTGCCGAAGACGGAAGGGACTGTCGATCTGCCCATTGCCAGGGGCGACGGCGTAAAAAGGGAAGTGCGGCCGGACGGCGTGCGGGCCGTGACCCATTACCGGGTGGAAAGCGAAACGGAAGCGTATTCCCTGGTGCGGCTGCGGCTGGAAACAGGGCGCACGCACCAAATTCGGGTGCACATGGCGGCCCTGGGCTGCCCCGTTGCGGGGGATTATGTGTACGGCCAGCCCGACAGCCGCCTGCCGGGGCGGTTCGCCCTGCACGCCAGCGGCCTGCGGTTCACGCATCCCTTTACGGGAAAGGAAACAGGCGCGGAATCGCCCCTTCCGGCCGAATTGAAAGCGCTGATGAATTTGATTTGACACGCATCCGTTTGATACGATATAATAACGAGCGAACTGGCCTGAAGGGGCGGTTGCAAAGATTCAGCTTCCAAACCCCTCAGTCGGCTTCGCCGACAGCTCCCCTGTCAGGGGAGCCACAATGCTTTCCCTATTGGGGGAGGTGGCGCGAAGCGCCGGAGGCGTAATGCCTCCCCTAAGAGAGGAGGTGCCCCCGAAGGGCGCGGAGGGGTAATTCCACTAAGCCGTATTGCAAAGAAAACCGTTGAAGCATAGAATGACAAGCGATATTTGCCCGCGATTTTTGGGAAAACGCGGCACGAAGGAGGACGCCTGTGAGAAAACCGCTGACGATAGGGATGCTGATGCTTCTGCTGCTGGGAATCATGCCGCTGGCCAGCGCGGAATTGCAGGGCTACGACAAAAACCGGGGTTATGATTATGTAACCATGGGCAGCTATCCCTATACGAAGGAAGGCGAGGCAAAGCCCGTGCTGTGGCGGGTGCTGAGCGTGGAAGACGGCAAGGCGCTGCTGCTGACGGAATATATTCTCGACGCCAAGCAGGTGATTTTTGAAAACGACCAGAAGGTGATCGAAAAGCACGCTTTCCGCAGGATCTCCGCCTACGATGAAAGCGATTTGTATGCGTGGCTGAACACCGAGGGCATCGATATCCTGCTGGGGGACGATCCCCTGCGCGGCGCGGTGCTGGAGGAGCCGGGACTTGGCTTCCTGTATCCCCTGCGGGACGAAGACTACCTGAACCAGAGCTACGGGTTTGAGAATGGCCGGTGGGGCGAGGCGCTGAACGCTTACCCCTCGCATCAGGCCGTATGCACCCCCTATGCCGCCGCCCATAACCTGTACGTGGATTCCAGAAACAAAAAAAGCCCTTACTGGTGCGTGGCGATCAAGGGCGCGACGGATTACAAATTCGGCCTGGTGGGGTATAACGGCCATATCAGCTGGGGCGCTTACACCAATATCAAGGTGGGCGGCCTGCGGCTGGCGGTCAGGCTGGATCTTTCCCTGATCGATATTCAATCAGGAACGGGAACGCAAAGCGATCCCTATGTGCCGCGCTTTGCCGGCGCACCGGCGCTTCCCGAAGCGGCCCTCACGGAAACCTCCGCGGCAGCCACGGCGGCTGCTCCCGCGGCGGAACCCACAGCGGCGCTGACGGCGGCTCCTACGGAAGCGCCCACGGAAGCGCCTACGACGGAGATTCCTGCGGAAAAAAGCGGCGTCACCCTGTCCCTGATCGGCGATTGCTCCATCGGCGATTCTTATCAGAGCAGGCAGGTCGCCAACTCCTACCACAATGTCGTCGCCCAAAACGGGTATGGCTGGCCTTTTTCCCTGGTGAGCGATTACCTGCTGAACGACGATTGGACCGTGGCCAATTTGGAAGTGGTGCTCACCAGACGGACGAAGCACTCGGATAAGATGTATAACATGATCGCCGACCCGGATCACGTGCAGATTCTGCTGGAGGGCGGCGTCGAAATGGTGAACACGGTCAACAACCACTGCATGGACTTTTTGGACGCGGGCTATCAGGACACCCTGAGCACCCTGGCGCAGGCGGGGGTCGCCTATTTCGGCACCGTCTACCCCAACAAGCCCGAAGGACACGACGATTTGGGCGTGCGGGACGTGGGGGACATCCGCTTTGGCTTCGTGGGCTTTTCCTATCCTCAGGATTCGGACGTCAAGCGCATCGCTTCCCGGATCAAAAAGCTGAAGGAGGAAGAAGGGTGCGACGTGGTGATCGTCAGCCTGCACTGGGGCCGGGAAACCTACATGACCCCGGAAAACTGGCAGATCTCTTATGCCAAGCAGGTGATCGACGCCGGGGCGGACGCCATCTGGGGCCATCATCCCCACGTGCTCCAGCCCATCCAGTTTTATAAGGGCAAGCCCATCCTGTATTCCACCGGCAATTTCACCTTCGGCACCATGAGCAAGGTGGACCCCTCCACCGGCATTTTCCAGCTCACCTACGAAAAAACCGAAGGGAAGGCGGAGCTGAAGGAGCTTCGGGTGATCCCCTGCGAAACCCAGGGCAGCCCGGATTACCGGCCCTTTGAGCTGACCGACCCGGCGGCCAGAAAACAGGTGTTCAGCAAGCTGGTGCTCAAACGGGAATACAAGGGCACCCAGAATCCCCCCGCGTCCTTCCTGGAAAGCGGAATCATTCAGTTTGAAAACGGACAAATGCTGCCCTGACGGGGCAAGGAGGCTATCCCAATGAAAAACGTACTGCGCGCGATGGCGCTGGCTCTGCTGCTGCTGAGCCTGCTGCTGCTGGTGCCCTCCGGCGCCCTGGTGGGACAGGCGGAAATCATCGAGCTTCCCATAGACGCCAAAAAGGACGATCTGATCGCCCCCTACGACCAGTGCTATCTGTCGGATTGGGAATATGAGGACCCTTCCATTTCCGTGAAGATCGAGGAAGGAAGGATGTACGATACCACCTATCTGGCCGCGCGGATCAAAATCGCCAACGCCACCCAAATTCGCGCCGCCCTGTCCGGCAATTACACCAACCTGGGGGACGGGGAATTTGGCCGCACCCAGGCCAAGAAGGTCTCGGCCGTTTTCGCCATCAGCGGGGACAGCGTGGTGGGCCAGATGAGCAACATTGGCCTCGTGACCCGACAGGGAAAGAATTACCGCACCAAATGCGATAAAACCTATACGGCCGACCACCGTCTGGATGTGCTGATCATTGACGAAAAAGGCGATTTCCACATTTTGAAGGAAGCCACCAACGCCGATATCGAAGCCTTTTCCGGCACCATTGTGAACGGTTTTACGTTCGGCCCGGCCCTGGTGATCGACGGGGTGCGGCAGACGGATTTCATCGACGCCAAGCCCCAGGTGCCTATGAAACTGGCTCAGCGGATGTGCATCGCCCAGGTGGGTCCCCTGGAGTACATGTGCATTTATTGCGAAGGCCCGGAAAACAAGGGCAGCAAGGGCCTGACCCTGGAGCAGTTTGCGGAGCTGGTTTCCTCCTTCAAGGACATTCAGAACGCCTACAACCTGGACGGCGGCAACACCTGCAACGTTATTTTCAAGCGCGACGGGAAGTATGAGAAAATCAACGGCCTGAACAATCCCAAGGTACGCCGTCACTGGGACATCATTTATTTTTCCAGCGCGTACCTGCCGTGAGATAAGAAAGCGGATGTTCCATGGAATTTGAAGATCGGATTTGGTTTTATCTGTTTCAGATGCCAGTGACGGGCTACGCCGTGTGCGTGGTCCTGGCGGCGGCGGCGGGTCTGGGCCTGTTCCTTTATCGGGGGAGCAGACGCAGGCTCGACACGGACGCGCTTTGGGGTACGGCCCTGCTGGCTCTTCCCCTGGGCCTGCTGGGCGCGAGACTGTTCTATTGTCTGGCGCGGTTTTCCCTGTATGAAGAAATCGGGCTGGAGAACATGCTCCGTCTTTGGGACGGAGGCTATGCCCTTTGGGGCGCGGCAGGCGGCGCGGCGCTGGCGGCGGTGATTGGGACCCGATGCGGCAAACAGCCCCTGGCCCCCCTGCTGGACGCTCTGGCCCCCGCCGGGGCGCTGACTATCGCCCTGGCCCGGTTCGGGGAGTTTTTCAGCGGAGAGGGCTGCGGCCCTTACGTGGAGGATGAGGCGTTCCAGTTCTTCCCCCTGGCCGTGTACGACGGCTATTACGAGGAATGGAAATGGGCCGTTTTCATGCTGGAGGGCCTGGCGGCGCTGGCGATCCTGGCCGCGCTGCTGCGGAAGCAGCGGAAAGCGGGCGATACGGCCCGGCTGTTCCTGCTTTTGTACAGCGCCTGCCAGATTTTGCTGGAAAGCCTGCGGCGGGACAGTTATCTTCGCTGGCTGTTTGTGAAGGTGAGCCAGCTGACGGCGGCGATCGTCATCGTGATGCTGATGGCGGCGGCTACGGTTCGCTGGGCACGCCGGAAGGATGCAAGGCGCATGACCGGCAAAGGACTTTTGATGCGCTGGCTGGCGGCAGCCGCATCCGTGGGCCTGATCATCGCCCTGGAATTTGCCGTTGACGACAAAATCTGGCATGAGCTGCCCATTTGGGGCATATACGGCCTCATGGCCTGCGCCTGCGCCGTGATCGGCGTATCGGCGCACCAAACGGTATTTCGGAGCCTGAAAACGGAATAAACCTTGGCTGCCGCGCGTGTGAAAACGCGGGCGGCCATTTCTTATAAAGTGGAAAGTGGAAAACTGGCATGTGCCGCTGCGCCTAATCAGCTTGCAGGCTTTTTTATATTTTCACTTTCCACTTTTCACTTTTTGCATGAAGGAACATCCTTTCGCCGCAGTTCTTTTTCTCTTCCGGCCTGTCATATACTGCCGTGAGGTGAAGCATATGCGTTTGAACGAAATCGTCCCCAAGGACGGGACGGCGGGGGAAAGCCGGGCGCTTTGGACGGGGCGGCGGGAGGTGATCATCGAAGGGCACAGGGGCCTTTTTTCATATGAAACCCGCTGCATTCGGGTGCGCTGCCGGGAAGGATTATGGACGGTGACGGGAGACGGGCTGTTCATCGATCATTTCGGCCCGGAGGATCTTTTGATCCGGGGCAGTGTGCATGCGGTGGCCCTGGAAGGGGAAAACGTATGAAGGGTCTTTTTGCTGTACGGTGCCGCGTCACCGGCCTGAACGTGGAAAAGCTGGTGAACGAAGCGCGGAAGCGGGGCCTTGTGCTGAAAAAGGCGCGGCGGGAGCAAAACCGGGCGCTGACGGTGGAACTATCGCCCCGGGATTATGGGGCGTTTCAGGCCCTGGCCGGAGAAATGGGCTATGAAGCAGGAAAAGCGGAGCCGCTGGGCCTGCTGAAACTGTTCAGGCGCTTGTCCCGCCGGGCGGGCCTTTGGACAGGCATTTTGTTCGCTTCCGCGCTGCTGGTCTGGAGCTTAGGGTATATCTGGCAGATCAATGTGGAAAACGCCGGGCCGTACGCGGGGGAAATCCGGCTGTTCTTGGCGGAAAACGGCATCCGCCCCGGCATCCGCCGAAGCGAAGTGGACCTGGCTGCCCTGCGGGAAAGCTTGGAATGGCGCCTGCCCAAGGTGAAATGGGTGCGGGCGGAATGGGCGGGAGTGACCCTGCGCCTAAGGGTGGAGGAGGGCACGCCGCCGCCGGAGATGAAAGAAGACCGGATAGGGGACGTGGTGGCGGCGGAAGACGGGGTGCTCAAACGCCTGACGGTATACGCGGGCACGCCGGTGGCCAAGGCCGGAGACCTGGTAAAAAAGGGGCAGGTGCTGATCCGGGGGGAGGAACGGGGGAAAAGCGGGGAAACGGTGCCTGTGCGGGCACGGGGCGAAGCCGTCGCCCGGGCCTGGATCACGGTGCGGGTGCGGGTCCCGGCGGTAGAATACGTGTCCCTTCCGGCAGGCAGAAGCCAGGAACGGCGCATCCTGCAAACCCCGGCGGGCAGCTTCTGCGCGGAACCGGAGGAAGATTACCTGATCTGCGAAATGTCGCGCGAGAGCCTGCCCCTGGGCGGTGCGTGGCTGCCCGTTGCGCTCACGCGGGAGCAGCGGACGGAAGTCTGGCTGGAAAAACGGGAAAGGGACGCGGACGCCGTGCGGGCGGAAGGGGAGACCGCCGCTTTAAACGCGCTGGAAAAAGCGGTGTACCCGCATGAAATGGTTGACAAATGGCTTAATTGCGGTATGATAGAGGGGGATAATATGATCGTAGCGGCCACGGCGGAAATCGAAAGGGAGATCGGCCGGGTTCGTACGCGGAATACCCCGTGAAACACAGCCAAAGGAGATGCGGTTTTTTGCAGCTATCGCTTGAAAGCATGGAAGCCTATTTGTCGCTGTTTGGCATGAACGACAGGAACATGACGGCCCTGGAGCAGGAATTGGACGTGATGATTTCCCTGCGGGGCCAGGAAATTCAGATTCAGGGGGATCGGGAAAACATTTTCCTTGCGGAGCAGGTGATCGGGAAGCTGATCGAAATGCTGCGCAAGGGCGAAATCGTGGACGCGGCCCGCATCCGCTACGCGGTGGCCCTGGCCCGGGAAGGGCGGCTGGATCAAATCGAAGAAATTTTGAGCGACGTGGTGGCCATCACCCACCGGGGCCGCCGCATCCAGTGCAAAACCCTGGGCCAGCGGGAATACGTGGCCGCCGTTCGGGAAAACGAACTGACCATCGCCGTGGGCCCGGCGGGCACCGGCAAAACGTATCTTGCTATGGCCATGGCGGTGGTGGCGCTGAAAAACAAAGAGGTGGAGCGCATCGTGCTCACCCGTCCCGCTGTGGAAGCGGGGGAAAGGCTGGGCTTCCTGCCGGGGGACATGACCCAGAAGGTGGACCCCTACCTGCGCCCGCTGTACGACGCGCTGTATGAAATCATGGGCGTGGAAAGCTACCAGCGGCTGGTGGAGCGGGGCACCCTGGAGGTGGCTCCCCTGGCCTTCATGCGGGGCCGCACCTTAGGCGATGCTTTCATTATCCTGGATGAAGCCCAGAACACCACCCCGGAGCAGATGAAAATGTTTTTGACCCGCTTAGGGGCCGCCTCCCGCTGCATCGTGACGGGGGATATTTCCCAGATCGACCTGCCCAAGGGCCGGAAAAGCGGCCTCACGGAAGCCATGGAAGTGCTCAGGAACGTGGAGGGCGTCAGCATCGTGGAACTGACCGCCCGGGACGTGGTGCGCCACGAACTGGTGCAGAAGATCGTAAGGGCTTACGAAGCCTATGAAATGAAAGAAGGGGAAGAAGCATGAGCCCCAGAGCCGCAAAAGCCGGCAAACGTGAAAAACGCACCCTCAAGGAGTTTTTCGGTTCGTCCGCGGCCACCCGCGCGCTGATCTGCCTGCTGGGCGCGGCGGTGATCATGGCGCTGTTTGAGGCGGCCATCGTGCCCATGCGGTATAACCTGACGGTGGGCATGGTGCCCACCAGCACCATCGCAGCCACCAAGGACGTGGTGGACGAATTGAGCACCCAGAAAAAGCGGGAGGAAGCCGCGGCCCAGGTGACGCCCACCTATCGCTTTCAGGAGGGCGTGACGGAGACGGTCATGAACGATTTTGACCAGATCTTCGCCCAGCTGCGCACCGCGCGCCAATACGCCGCCACACTGCCGGACTATTCCAGCGTGCGGGTATTCACCAAGGACGAGCTGGAATACGCCCACAGCCTGATCACCCTGGTCAAACTGAGCGATTATCAGCTCACCAGTCTCATGCGTTCAGGCCAGGAGGAACTGGAGGAAGCGTACACCCTGCTGTACGCGGCGCTGCAGAGCACCATGCAGGGGCACGTGACCGAGGGGCAGGAAAACACCGCCGTATACAATATCCGCCAGATCGTGAATTATCGGGTGTCCATCCCCCTGGGCCAGAACGTGGTGCCCGCCGTGCTGAACGCCTGTATCCGGGCCAACATGCTCATCGATCAGGAGGCCACGGAGACCGCCCGGGAAGCGGCCCGGGAAGCGGTGGAACCGGTGGTGTACAAGCAGGGCCAGAACATCGTGGTGCGGGGCGAGGGCCGCATCACGGCCAATCAGCTGGCCATGCTGTCCACCCTGGGCCTGCTGAGCAACGGGGAAGCGGACATGACCATCTACGTGGGCGCCGCGGTGCTGGTGGTGGTGGTCATGACGGGCATGCTGCTGCTGTTTCGCCATTTTCCCCATGTTCACGTAATGGATGATAACGGCAGGCTGCTGCTGATGCTCACCACCATGGCCATGAGCCTGAGCGTGTGCGTGCTGGGCAGGCTTGCCAATTCCTACTTCGCGCCCACCATGATGTGCGCCCTGCTGGTCACGGCCCTGCTGGGGCTGGCCCCCGGCATGGTCTGCAACGCCGCGCTCACCATCCTGGTGGCGGCGCTGGCGGCGGGCGGCAGCGAGGAATATGCGGAAAAAATGGCGCTGCTGCTGGCCTCCGGGCTGCTGTCCGGCACGGCGGGGGCCATGGTGATGTATCATAAGGGCACAAGGCTGTGGGTGCTGGTGTCCGGCCTGGTGGGGGCCGCGGTAGATTTTGCCGCCATCATGGCCCTGGGCCTCATGACCAACAACGAGCTTTCCGGCGCAGTGACGATCGCGGCCTGGCGGGTGGGCGGCTGTACTGTGGGCACGCTGCTGTGCATTGCGGTGCAGCCCCTGCTGGAAATGATTTTCAACCTGCCCACGCCCATGAAGCTCATGGAGCTTTCCAACCCCAATCAGCCTTTGCTCCGGCGGCTTTTGCTGGAAGCACCGGGCACCTATCACCATTCCACCATCGTGTCCAATCTGGCCGAAGCGGCGGCCCAGGCCATCGGGGCAAATGCCCTGCTGGCGCGTGTGGGCGGCTATTACCACGACATCGGCAAACTGAAGCGCCCCACCTATTTTACCGAAAACCAGATGGGCGGAGTGAACGTGCATGAGCATACCGATCCTTACGTGTCCGCCGCCATCATTACCTCCCATACCCGGGACGGCGTGGCGCTGGCGAAGGCGTACCGCCTGCCCGCCGCTGTGCAGGATATTATCGCCCAGCACCACGGCAACACGCCGGTGATGTATTTTTACCATAAAGCCCTGCAGATGGCGGGCGGCAATCCGGTGAATATCGAATACTTCCGTTACGACGGCAATCCGCCCAAAACCAGGGAAGGGGCCATCGTGATGGTGTGCGATACCATTGAGGCCGCCGTGCGCACCATGAAAAACCCCACCATGGACGGCATCGAGGAGTTCATCGTGAAGCTGGTGCGCGGCAAGCTGGAGGACGGCCAGCTGAACGACTGCCCCCTGACCCTGCGGGATATCGACCGGATCTGCGCCGCCGCCACCCAGGTGCTGGCCGGCGTATTCCACGAGCGCATCGAATATCCGGATATGGACGATATCAAGCGCCGCGCCGCCCGCGCCGCCAAGACCGATTTGGCGGTGGAGGAAGCCAATATCGAGGCGGAAAACGCGGTGGCCTTTGTGGAACCGGAAGTGGGCTCCGCTCCAACCGTAGAGCTGACCGCCCCCAAGGCCCCCCAGCGGGTGGAGATCGAAACGGGGACGAAGATTGAGGAAGTGCAGCCGCTGATGGCGGCCAAGCCCGTGCCCATCGATGAGCTTGTGGTCATCGAGCCCATGCCCACCAAGGAAATGGAACGGGAGCTGATGGCCAAGATGGAGGGCCAGATCCCCCTGGACGGGGAAGAAAGGGAAAAAGAGCGGGTCATCCAGCCGGAGGATATGACATGAGAGGCATATTGGATTTTGCCTGGGACGCCCCGCCCATGCCGGAAGCGGAAGTGCTGCTGGAAAAAACGGCGCGGGCGTGCCTGAAAGCGGAGGGCGTCGAATTGCCTGCCTGCGCCCAGGTGCGCGTGACGGGGGATGAAGAAATCCGGGAAATCAACCGGGAATACCGGGGCGTGGATCGGGCCACGGACGTGCTTTCCTTCCCCTCCACGGACTGCAATCCCCAAAAAACCTTGGGGACAAGCCCCAAAAAGCTGCTGCGGGAACAGGACGAAACGGGCCGCTGTTTTCTTGGCGATATCATCATTTCCCTGCCAAGGGCACAGGAACAGGCCAAAGAATACGGCCACAGCCTGCAACGGGAGCTTTCGTATCTCACAGCCCACGCCCTGTTTCATTTGATGGGCTACGACCATATGAGGGATGAAGACAAAGAAAGGATGAGGGCCATGGAGGAAAAGGCGCTGAACAGCGCGGGCATCGGCCGCGTGACGGACGACGAACTGGTGGCGATGGCACGGGAGGCCATGGCGTTTTCCTATTCCCCCTATTCCCATTTCCCGGTGGGGGCGGCGCTGCTTGCCAAGGACGGCCGGGTATTCAAGGGCTGCAACGTCGAAAATGCCGCCTACGGGGTCAACAGCTGCGCCGAGCGCACCGCCCTGTACAAGGCGGTCAGCGAAGGGGCCCGGGAGTTCACGGCCATCGCTGTTACGGCGGAAAAATCCATGTCCTGGCCCTGCGGCATCTGCCGCCAGGCGCTGTACGAATTTGCCCCTGATCTGCGGGTGATCGTCGCTTACGGCGACAGCCGGGAGGAAGCCATCCTGTCCGATCTGCTGCCCCACGGCTTCGGGCCCGCAAGCGGCATGCTGGACATACTGGGGAAAGAGTAATTGCTTTGTTGCTCCGTACCAGCAGGAGAGTTGAGCGTTGAGAGTGAAGCGTTGAGATTGATATAGTCAATCGAATTTGTTTTACCTGTAAAAACAATATAAACTCTCCACTCTCCACTCTCTACTCTCCACTCTAATAAAGCCACAGAAAGGAATACTTATGACGGAAAAAAGCTTTCATTCCGGCTTTGCCACCATCGTGGGCAGGCCCAACGTGGGCAAATCCACATTGCTGAACACCCTGGTGGGGGAAAAGATCGCCATCACCTCCAGCAGGCCCCAAACCACGCGCAGCCGGGTCATGGGCGTCATGAGCGGGGACAACTGCCAGATCGTGTTTGTGGACACGCCGGGCATCCACCGCCCCCGCACCAAGTTAGGGGAATTCATGGTGCAGTCCATCGAGGAAGCCATGGAGGGCATCGACGCCCTGCTGGTGCTGGCGGACGTGACCGCCATCGGCCCCCATGACCGCAGCATCATCGAGGAAATGAGCCATAAAAAAGTGTTCAAGGTGCTGGTGCTGAACAAAACGGATCTGGTGGAGCCCCAAAGCCTGCTGGGCATCATCGATTCCTTTAAGGATGCGGCTTACGACGCCATCCTGCCCGTCAGCGCCCGCACCGGGGACGGGATCGAGGATCTGAAAAAGGAACTGACAGCCCACCTGCCGGTTGGCCCCAAGTATTTCCCCGACGATATGCTCACAGACCAGCCGGAGCGGGATATCTGCGCAGAGCTGATCCGGGAAAAGGCCCTGCGGAACCTGCGGGACGAGGTGCCCCACGGCATCGGCGTGGAAATGATGGCCATGAAGAAGCTCAACGATCATTTCACCGAAATCGACGCCACCATCTACTGCGAACGGGATTCCCATAAGGGCATCATCATCGGCAAAAAAGGAGCCATGCTGCAAAAAATCGGCGCGGAAGCCCGCGCCGATATCGAAGCCCTGCTGGATACCCATGTGAATCTGCAATTGTGGGTGAAGGTGCGCCCCGGCTGGAGGGACTCCGCAGAGGATTTGAAGACCCTGGGGTATGTGAAGGACCGGTAAGACAGAGAACCGTATTAGAGTTGAGAGTTAAGAGCTGAGAGCTGAGAGTTGAGATAGGATGGCTGCATGGTTGTTTAATCTCAACGCCCAACGCTCCACGCTCAACTCCTTTTATTGCAGTCCTCTCCACATCTGTGTAATCATGGGCCAGCCCAGGGCCGGGCTGTCGCCGTGCACCTGCCACACGATCAGGCCGCCCAGGCTGTGCACGTTGATGTAGGTCAGCTTCGCGGCCAGGGACCGGGCGCTTTCGTAGGTGTAGAAGGTAAGATAATCCTTGGAGGATGAGTCGTCGTTCCACAGGTAAGCGGCTTGGGCGTCTTCGTCGTAGCCCGCGTGCCAGCCGGGCGTGCCCTCGTCCACCGCTTTCTGTTCCAGGGTGTGGAGAGAACGCCAGGTTTTTTCATCGTCGCTCAGGTTCTGGGCGGGAGCGCCCACGGCGCCGCCATTCAGGCTTTTCATTTTCCAGCCGTGGCTGTACAGGGGCGTACCGATGGCGATTTTGCTGGCAGGCACGCCTTGCTGCTGCAAATACTTCACCGCCGTGTCCGCCGATCCTTTGCCGTACAGGGCGGTATGATGGCCGGTGGTGCTGTTCCAGGAACCCGCCAGATCATAGGTCATCAGGTTGACGCGGTCCACATAGGGGAAAAGGGCGGCGTAATCCTGCCGGGACAGGGTGCCGACAGAGCCGCTGGCGCATACGGTCAGCAGCTTTTCGCCCTTGCCGAAACGGCTGTCCAGGGCGGCGCGCAGTTCCTTGAGCAGCAGGGTATAATTGGTTTTGTCGTCGCCCCTGACGGGGTTGCCTTCATCGCCGCCGCCGCCATTCCGGGCTTCGCCGGGGTATTCCCAGTCGATATCCAGGCCGGAGAAGAAGGGGTACGTTTCCAGGGTGGCAAGGCAGCTTTCAATGAAGGTGGCCCGGCTTTCCCGGGTCAGGCACATTTCGGAAAAGTAGCCGCAGCAGGTCCAGCCGCCGATGGAAAGCAGGATTTTTACGTTGGGATATTTTTTCGCGTATTCCGCGTACTGGGGAAAATGGGCCTTGGGGTTGCTTTCGTCCGTGTCCGCCCAGGGATCGGTGGACACGATGGGGTAGCCCCCGTCCTGGGGCTCGATTTTCCAGAAAGCGTGGTTCACGCAGCCCAGGCGGTCCCAGGGCAGGTATTTCACCTGGCTCTGGCTGTCGGAATACGCGTTCCAGTTGGGGAAGTACACGGTGAGGCCGCAGTCCGCTTTCGCCTGGGCGGGCAGGAAGCACAGCAGCAGAGAAACGGTCAGCAGCAGCGGGATCAGCCGCCGCGTGATCTTTCGGCGCATGGAAGCATCCTCCTTTCGGGGTTTGGCTGTTTGCTTTTGTCGGGATATACAGTATTTTAGCATTTTCCGCAAAAAAACGCAATGGAAACTCTATACAGCGCCGCTCCCGCAAGGGAGGAGAAAATGCAAATTTTTATGACGCCGACAATAAAATCATATCCGTCAGCTATCATATAGATGATCTCATTCGTACATACTACTGGAAGAACAGGATGCCAAGATGTATTTTTCAGGATTTACCAAGGGTACGTTTCCGGGAAAGGGGATCGACTGATGAGTGAATTCGCCCTCTATTATATCGAAGCAAACATCATTTGCATCATTGTATTCTCGATTCTGCTGATTCACAATCATTTCAATCTGGACAGGCAGGAAAAACAAATCAAATACGATCACGTGCTGAACGCCTTTATCCTTTATTTCTTGGCGGATTGTTTTTGGGCCGCCATCACGGCGGATTTGATTCCCAAAACCCGGTTCACCGTAGCCGCCAACATCTTTTTGATCTACATCCTCATGGGCGCCACCATCTATAACTGGCTCAACTACGTCATGGCCTATGTGCAGGCCCCGCACCGAAACCGCTCGATCAACCGCTTCGCCGTGATTTTTCCCTTCCTGGTATCCACCGCGGCGCTGATCGTGCATTATCTGATCGCCCCGCAGACGCTCATTGATGAATCGCATGATAGCACGCTGGCTTTCAGCGTTTACATGCTCGTGGTGCCTGACATCTATATGGTGGCCACGCTCATTTATACGATGCGAAAGGCTAAAAACGAAGAAAACCCCCTGGAAAGGCGGAAGCACATCTTTATCGGGGTTTTCCCCCTGGTGGTCATGACGGGCGGCCTGATCGAGACGCTGTTTTTCCCGCATCTGCCCATCTACTGCTTCACCTGTCTGATTTTCATGCTGGTGTTCTACATCCAGGCCATCGAGGTCCGTGTTTCCTTGGACCCCCTGACAAACCTCAACAACCGGGGCCAGTTGATGCGCTATGTTTCGCAGAAATCCAATCTCCATCAGGAAGGGCGGAAGACCTATATGGTCATGATGGATATCGACGATTTCAAGGCGATCAACGACAACTACGGCCACGCCGAGGGGGACAGGGCGCTGGTGACCGTCGCCACTTCCCTGAAAAAGGCGGTCAGCCGGTTTGGCATTCCGTCCTTCCTGGGCCGGTACGGCGGGGATGAATTCATCCTGATCGCACATCCTGTAAGCAAGGACGAAATCGACCGGCTGATCCGGGTGATCCGCGAAGAGGTCCGCCGGGAATGTGTGGACGGCGGCATCCCCTATCTCCTTTTCGTCAGCGCCGGATATGATGAATTGAGAAATGATCGGGATTCGATCCAGAGCTGCATCCAGCGCGCGGACGAAAAGCTGTATGAGGACAAGAAGGGCCGCAAGCTCCGCGCAAAACAGGCGGCGGCGCGGTAAAGCGCCCGATGAAAAAACGAAAACCGGAAAAGGGAAGAACGGCAGTGAGCCCCTCCATCGGGCCGGCTGTATCTTCCCTGCATTTTTTATCCGGTTTTTTGACAATCCCTGTTTCCTCTGGTATAATGAGGGGGCCTGCAATGCCGGCACCCGTTCCGGGGCTGGACGCGGGCAAAAACGTACCCCTGCATTGCGTCAGGTATCTTTACAGAACTTGAACGGAGGAAAAGAAAATGAAAACCGGAAATCGCCGTGATACCACGGTCAAGCTGACCCTGTTTGCCCTGCTCACCGCCCTGCTGATCGTGCTGGGCTATGTGAACATTCCCCAGCCCGCCGGGCTGTCGATCACCTTCAATATGATCCCGGTAGCCATTGCCGCCATCGCCATCGGCCTGGGCGGCGGCGCGCTGATGGGCGGCGTGTTCGGCCTGATCAGCTTCCTGCAGTGCTTCGGTCTGGTGGGCTTCAGCGGCATGGGAGCCGTGCTGGTGGGTATCAGCCCGGTGCTGTGCTTTATTCAAAGGTTTGTGTCCCGCGTGCTGGTAGGCGTGCTGGCCGCCCTGGTTTACAGGGCGCTGTACAAGCGGATGAACGCTTACCTGAGCTGCATGATCACCGGCTTCTCGGCGGCATTTTTCAACACGCTGTTTTTCATGTCCTCTCTGGTGCTGCTGTTCGGCAATACGGAATACATCCAGGGGCTCATGGCGGGCCGCGGTGTGATCGCCTTTATCATCGCTTCCGTGGGCATCAACGCAGTGGTGGAAATGATCGTGGCCGCCGCAGTGACCGGCGCAGTGGGCGCGGCGCTGAAAAAGGCGCGTTTGATCTGAAAAAAGGAGAAAAAACCGGCATGCTGTTTACGATAGACGTGGGCAACACCAACATCAAAACCGCCCTGTTCGACGGGCCGGAAATGGTGCACTACTGGCGCCTGTCCACCACCCGGAAATATACCAGCGACGAGATGGGCGTGATGATCTCCCAGCTGTTCGATCACGAAGGGATCGATAAAAAGCAGGTGACGGGCATCGTTATGTCCTCCGTGGTGCCTACGGTGAATTTCACCGTGGAGCACATGTGCCGGGAATACTTCGGCATGGATCCCATGGCGGTGGGCCCCGGCGTGAAAACGGGCATTGATATCAAGTACGAAAACCCCCGGGAAATCGGCAGCGACCGCATCTGCAACGCCTTGGCGGCGTTTTCTCTGTACGGCGGCCCCTGCGTGTACATTGATTTCGGCACCGCTACCACCTTCGGCGCGCTGGACGCCAAGGGCTCCCTGCTGGGCGGCTGCATTTGCCCCGGCATCAAGCTCACCAGCGAGGCGCTGGTGTCCGGCACGGCCAAGCTGCCCCACTTTGAATTGGTCATGCCGGAAAAGGTGATCGGCAGGACCACCATTGCCAACCTGCAGTCCGGCGTGATCAACGGCTATGTGGGCCAGGTGATCTATCTGGTGAACGAAATGCGCCGGGAAATGGGCTGCCCCGGAGCCAAGGTGATCGCCACCGGCGGCATGGCGCGGCTCATCGCCCAGAAATCCGGGGTGATCGATCATATCGACGGTTTGCTTACATTAAAAGGCCTGCGGCTGATCTATGAAAAGAATCAGATGAAGGCGTAACGGAGGGAAAACGAAATGCGTACGGTAACGGTTGGGTTTTTGGGCTGCGGCAACATCGGCTGCGGCGTGTGGAAGCTGCTGAACGAGTTTAAGGACGATCTTTTGCACCGCAGCGGCGTGGTGTTCGATATCAAGCGCATCCTGGTGCGGGACGTGCACAAAAAGCGGGACGCCGTTGTGCCTGAGAATCTGCTCACTACCGACCCCGCCCAGGTGACGGACGATCCCGCCATCGAAATGGTGCTGGAATTCATGGGGGGCGAGGAACCCGCAACCCGCTACATGCTCCGCGCCCTGGAAATGGGCAAAACGGTGGTCACGGCCAACAAAATGGCCCTGGCCCTCAATTGGCATATTTTGCAGGAAGCGGCGGAAAAGCACGGCAGCGGCCTGTATTACGAAGCCGCCGTCTGCGGTGCGATCCCCATCATCCGCACCACCGTGGATTCCCTCATGAGCAACCGCATCGAGGAAATGATGGGCATTGTGAACGGCACCACCAACTATATTTTGACCCGCATGAGCCAGGAGGGCAGCGATTACGCCGCCGTGCTCAGCGACGCCCAGCGCTTGGGCCTGGCGGAGCCGGACCCCACCAGCGACGTGGAGGGCTTCGACGCGGCGTACAAGCTGAGCATCCTTTCTTCCCTGGCGTTCCACGCCCGGGTGCCCTTTGATGTGATTTACCGCCAGGGCATCACCCAGGTGACCGCCGCGGATATCGCCTTCGGCAAGGAATTGGGCTATACGCTGAAGCTGCTGGCCATTGCCAAGCGTCAGGGCAATGTGATCGACGCCCGGGTGCATCCCACCTTCATTCCGGACAGCCATCCCCTGGCCTCCGTGAACGGTTCCTTCAACGCCATTTTCCTTCACGGCCACGCCTGCGACGATATGATGCTCTTCGGCCGCGGCGCGGGCAGCGCGCCCACCGCCAGCGCCGTGGTGAGCGATATGCTGTACGCCGTATCCCGGGAAACGCCCCGGCATCCCACCTTCCGCAATTCCGATAAGCTGGCCGAGGGCCTCACCGTCACCAACGACTGGCGGTGCAGCTTCTACGTGCGCTTAGAGGCCAGCGACCGGCCCGGCGTGCTGGCCCACATCACCACGTGCCTCGGCAACGAGGGCATCAGCATCCGCAACCTCATGCAGCGCGACGCCGTGAACGGACGCGCCCAGATCGTATTGATCACCCATGACGCCGGGGAATGTTCCATCCGCAAGGCCCTGGCCGCCATCGATTCCCGCGACGCCCGGGTGGAAAGCATGATCCGGGTGGAAGCGAAGGCGTAAGGACGCAGAGCATTATTCTGCGGCACAATCTTCAAGCGCACGTTGAGGCGCGAAGCGTGAAGTGTGGAGAGTGGAGCGTGGAGTTTATATAGTGGGTGTTTTGAGCTTGCTGGCTTTACGGGTACAAAGCGGAAAACACCCAAAAAACGCCACACGCCACGCTCCAAAATGATCTAAGGCGTTTCGGAGAAAAGGGTATGAAGCACCATAAGCCAGGCTGGTCCATGGGCACCATATTGACCCTGCTGCTCACCGCTGCGGTGACGGCGGGGTGTCTGTTCATGTTCAGCAGGATGCGGGGACAGGACACCGACGCGCAGATGGACGCCCGGCGCGTGATCGGGCTGATGAGTTCGGCGTTCCAGGGCCCCACCCCGGCTCCGACCTCGGCCCAGAATCAGGTGCGCACCGTGAAGGTAACCCTCGCGCCTGCCACCGCGGCTCCGGCTACCGATACGCCCGCGCCCGCGAATACGCCCGCGCCCGCGGAGGCGACCCCCGCCCTGCCGCCCTATACCTTTACCCTGACCGCCGGGGGCCTGCTTTCCTTTCACAGCGATATTACCGATTCCGTATACAGCAAAGCGGATAAAACGGCGGATTACCGCCCTGTTCTTGCCCAGATCAGCGGCAAGGTGTACGCCGACCTGAATCTGGTCACCCTGCCCCAGCTCCTCAACGTCTCTGACCGCAAGTATGGGGACGCCATCGCCCTGTCGGAGGCGGCGGACGCCGTGCACGGTTTGGGGATGGATCAGGTGATCGTGGGCAGCGAGCATATCCTGGATCAGAACGTGCAGGGGGCGGCGGACACCGTTAACGCTCTGAATGCCCGGGGCCTCACCTGCACCGGCGTGAACATATCCGGCGCGTCCCAGCGCCGTTTGATCCCCCTCAACGGCGGCGAGGTGGCGTTGCTGTCCTATACGGACGTGCTGACCGCCAAAAGCAAGAACGCGCAGAAGGAAACAACCAGAGCTTTGCAGCCCTTCTCCCTGGAAGCCGCCCGGGCGGATATCCGCTGGGCCCGCAGCCAGGGAGCGCGGTGCGTGATCGTGTGCCTGTACTGGGGCAAAGCCAACGCCACCGACGTGACCCGTGCCCAGCGCGAAACGGCCCTGGCCCTGGCCCAAATGGGTGCGGATATTATCCTGGGAACGCGGCCCAGCAGGGTGCTGCCCATGGAGATCATTTCCTGCACGGGGGAGGACGGCAAAGCCCGGGACACCTTTGTGGCCTACTCTTTGGGCACACTGCTCACCGAATCCCGGGAGGGCTACGATATTTCCGGCGTGCTGCTGCATCTGACCGTTTCAAGCGACGCCCAGGGCCGCATGCAGTTCCAGACGGAGTACACCCCCACCTATATCTGGCGGCAGAGCGTGAACGGCGCGGTGCAATACCGTGTGCTGTGCAGCGCGGACCCCGCCCCGGAGGAAATGAGCAGCCAGCAGAAGGAGGTCATGCAGCGGGCGCTGACCCGCGTGCGGACGATTCTGAAAAACAGCCCTGTCACCCAACGGCCTTAGCAAAGAAAGGAAACCGCCATGGATGATTTTCTCTTTGCCCTGAACACGGTTCTGCCGCTGCTGACGCTGATGACGGCCGGATGGTTCTGCCGCCGGATCGGCCTGCTGAAGGAGCAGCTTGTGAAGGACGTGAACCAGTTGGTGTTCCGGGTGTTTCTGCCCGTGAACCTGTGTTACAGCGTGATGAACACGCCCTATGACACCCACATTTCGGGCATCACTTTCCTGCTGATCCCCGGTTTGCTCGCCGCGCAGTTCGGCCTGCTGTTCCTGTTCGTGCCCCGGCTGGAAAAAGACCCGAAAAAGATCGGCGTGATGATTCAGGCCATGGGCCGGGCCAATTACGCCTTTTTCGGCATCCCCCTGGTGGCCATGCTGTTTCCGGGTCAGGATACGTCCCTGGCCGCGCTGCTGGTGACGGTAACGGTGCCTTTTTACAACGTTTTCTCCGTGATCGCCCTGAGCGTATGGGGTCAGGGAAAAATTAAGCCCGGCCGCATCGTGCTGAACATCCTGAAAAATCCCCTGATCATCAGCTCCCTGCTGGGCTTCGCCTTATGGCTGCTGCATTTCCAGCCCCCCGCCTTCCTGAAAACCTCCATGGGCGATTTGAGCAAGGTGGCCACGCCCCTGGCGCTGTTCACCCTGGGCGGAGCCATCCAGTTTTCCAGTGCCAAAGCCCATATCCGGCAGCTTGCTATCGTGGTTCCCTGGAAGCTGTTCCTTTCACCCCTGATCGGCATGGCGATCTGCGTGGCGGCGGGCATGCGGGACGTGGCGCTGGCCTGCGCCTTTATCGCTTTCGGCGCGCCTGTGGCGGTGAGCTCCTATCCCATGGCCCAGAGCATGGGCGGCGACGGCGAATTGGCCGCCGAGTGCGTGGCCATCACCAGCGCCCTATGCATTTTTTCCACCTTCCTTTTCGTGTTCGCCATGAAAACCACCGGTTTGATTTGATGCTCCAAAAGCAGCCGCGCGCTGCTTTTTCTTTTGCGAAGGAGGCGCGCCTATGAAGTTTTATCTCATTCATCACGCCCACACCGACGTGGGATATACGGACCGGCAGGAGAAAATCGCCTGGAACCACGTGAAGTACCTGGAAAGCGTGGTGGATATCCTGCGGGAGGCGGAGAGGAAGCCCCAGTGGGCGGGCTTTTGCTGGAACGTGGAAACCTTCTGGATGCTGGAAAGGTTTCTGGAAAACAGTACAAGCGCGTACATCGGGGATTTCTGGCGGTTCGTCCGGGCGGGCAGGATCGGCCTGTCCGGCAGCTATCTCAACGGCACCGACCTGACGGACGAAACGGTGCTGCGGGAAACGCTGGAAAAATGCCGCCGGACGGCGGCGGAACAGGAAATCGAGCTCAAAAGCGCCATGACCGCCGATATCAACGGTTATCCCTGGGGCTTCGCTTCCATCCTGGCCGGGGCGGGCGTCCGGCGGCTGCTGTCGGCGGTGCATACCCACCACGGGCATTACGCCGCCGGAAAAAAACAAATGCCCTTCCGGTGGGAGGGGCCCGACGGGCAAAGGCTGCTGGTGTGGCAGAGCGAACACTACCATTTGGGCAACGAAATCAACATTCACCAATTGTCCGGCCAGTACGGATACATGATTCAGGACGGCTTGGCTAATACGGGTCTTACCAACTGGGAGCTGTCCAGGCGCCGCCTGTTCGCCTACGCCGAAAAGCTGAAAGCGGACGGGTTCCCCTTTGATTTCTGCCCTATTCTGGTGTCCGGCCTGTGCACGGACAATTCGCCGCCCGGCCCCGGCATCATAGCATTCGTCCACCGGTGGAACGCGGAAAACGGGGAAAAGATTCCTTTGGAAATGACCACCCTGGATCAGTTCTTCGACGAAGTGGAGAAGTATGCGGAAGAGCTTCCCATTTATCGGGGGGATTGGACGGATTGGTGGGCGGACGGCACCTGCTCCACTCCCGACGCGGTGAGCCACTACCGGGAGGCGGTGCGGAAATACCATATTTGCCGGAATTTGGACCCGGACTGCGGCGTGATTTCCAAGAAGCGGATGGAAAAAGCCCGATATAACCTGATGCTGTACGCCGAGCATACCTGGGGCTTTTCCTCCAGCGTGTCCGAACCGGCCCATCCCATGGTGAACCTGCTGGATATGCGCAAGACCCTGTACGCCGCCAAGGCCCACGAAGCCGTGAGCCTGTGTGTGGACGCCCTGTGCGCAAATATGGGGGAAACGCCCATGGTGATCTGGAAGGATTACCGCCTGCACGCCGTCAATCCCAATCCCGTGCCGGTTGTGGCCGTGGCCCGGACGGAATTGGAGATTTTGTTCCGGCACAAAGATTTCCGCATCGTGAACGAGCAAACGGGGCAGGAAATCCCCTATCAGCTGTCCCGGGTGGCCCGGGGTTGGCAGTTCAATCTGCTGGCGGCCTTGCAGCCCTTGGAACACGCCGTGTACCGGCTGGAGGAAAACCCGCCTAAGGCCCCTGCCATGATCGGCCTGCAATGCGATTACGGGGCGGACGGGGTGCATGATTTTGCGTATGACCGCCTGCGGGACCCGGATTGGGCCTGCACGCCCTTTGAAATGATCACGCCTTTCCTGCACATCCAGTGGGAAACGGGGACTGGAATCACCTCCGTTTTCGACCGAAAGCGCGGACGGGAGCTGATCACGGGGGAAGAAACGGCATTTGAACCCATTTACGAAATCACGCCCATTCGCACGGACCCCTGCACGGAGCGCCGGAGCATGGGCAGGAACCGGAAAGCGCCGCATACAAAGCGGGATTTTGGCAGGCTTACGGACGCGCGGGTGACGGATTTTGGCCCGGTGTTCAGCCGCGTGGTTTTGACCTATGAGGTGAAGGGCAGCCTGTCCGCCGAACTGATTTTAACAGCCTATCATGATATTCCCCGGCTGGACGTGGATTACCGCCTGCATAAGGAAAGCCGCATAGAGCCGGAAAACGTGTATTTGGCGCTGCCCTTTGCCCGGGAAGACGCTGTGTTCTGGGCAGATAAGACGGGCTGCGTCTTCCGGCCACGGATCGATCAGCTCCCCGGCACCTGCGCGGATTTTTACGAAACCCAAAATGGCGTTTGCTGGATCGGAAAGGATGGCGCCGTGCTGGTGGAAATGCCCGACGCGCCCATGATCAGCATGGGGACGCTTTTGCCCCACGACATTCGCCTGGCTGGTGATCCGGAACTGCGCAATACGGCTCCGGTGTACGCCTGGGTGATGAATAACTTCTGGGAGACCAATTTCAAGGCTTCTTTGGGCGGTTTCCACACCTTCCGCTTCACCCTGCGGCTGCTGGATGAAACCGATCCGGAAAAGTGCTTTGCAATGGCAAAAGCTGAAAACACAGGTCTTTTATGTTTCACTTCTTTCGATGTACAGCCGGAATAATAGGATAAGACAGGGAAAACCAATATTTTACGGCTTTCTTGGAAAGGGGTCTGGGGAAAACCATTCTTTGGAGGCCAAAGAATGGTTTTCCCCAGAATTCTTTATTCTTCTTCTCCGTCCTTGCGGCCGCCCAGGAGACCGCCGGTCATTTCGCGGAAGGTGCGCTTGAATTGATCAAAGGCCAGCCTGCGGTCGCCGGTGGCAGCGAAAGCGTAGACCAGCGCGCCAACGACGAGCAGGCCGATGACCCAGGCGATGCCGGAAACGCCGCCGGAGTTCTTGGGGGCGGACGTTTTTCCGCCGCCAGCCGCGCCGGTGACGCCGCCGTAGAGGGTACGGTTCAGCACGTCGGCCATGAGGGCGGTGGAGGCCAGCACCTCATTTTTATCGCTCTTGTGGGTACCGAATTCCAGGAGCACGGCCTGGCTCATAAGGTCCTGGTTGTAGGTGCCTTTGCCCACGTAAATATCCTTGACCAGACCGGGATACACCTTGTCCGCAACGGCCTTGATCTGGGCGGCGAACTGCTTGTTGGCGTCGGCGTTCTGGTTGGAGCGGCCCACCAGCAGGCGCACCTTGGTCACGTCTTCGCCGTCCACGGTGCTTTCATACTGGCTGGCGTCGGGGATGCCGTCCCGGTGGATGTCGAAAATCGCGTCCACCCCTTCCTCGGCCAGGGAAGCGGCGGTGGCGCGGCTGCGGCGGTATGCGCCCGCGTCGTGGGGATAATGGTTTTCGTCGCTGTAATAGACGATAACGCCCTGCTTTTCCAGGCTGGCTTTCAGGCTTTCCGCCACGTCATAAATACCGCCGCGCTTTTCGATGCTGCTTTTGCCGTCGGTGGGCTCGTAGCTTTCATCGCTGTGGGTGCAGTAGAGGGCCACGGCGCGGCGTACGGCGGACACGGGCAAAGCGGTTTCCGCCGCCCATGCCACGTCGGGCAGGGCAAAGGAGCCCAAATCTTCCATACGGGCAGCCTTGGCCGCCGGGTCGATCTGCACAACCCGGAAATGGCGGTTGTCTCCGGAAATGTATTCATCTCCCGGTTCCGGGGTGCCGCAAAAGAAGGTGACGGTTTCGCCCAGGGGGTCCAGCAGCCGGTACACGTCCTCGGTTTCGTCCTCCTGGGCCAGGGCGGCGAAGGGCAAAAGAAGCAGCGATATGAAAAGGACGGAAATCAGCTTTTTCATGAGCGGCTCCCTCCTTTGCGGAAGGGCGTTTCCACGGTGGGGCTGGGTTCCCGGCCATTGGCACGGGCCGCCCGTTCCAGCAGCTCGCCCACAAGCTCGCTGAGGAGCACGGCCAGCAGCCCGGAAATCACCACGGTATCCATGGCCCCGGCAGTGCCCAAACGCAGGGTGGTTTCAATGCCGTTTTGCCAGTTAATCACCGCCACGGCGATATCGGCCAGGATCACGCCCAGCACGCCGCAGATGAAGGCCGCCCGGCGGGAGCGCCCCAGCAGATAAGCGACGGCCCCGCCTGCCAGGCCGTAGAGGTATTGGGGATCAATGGTCATTTGCTCCGGCTCGGCGGGCATCAGCCTGCCGGTCAGGAAAACGATCACGGCGGTGAGCGCGCTGCCCCACAGGGCGCGGACCACTTCCTGCCGGGTGTCCGTTTTCACCAGCAGCCACACGCATACGCCCAAGGGGACCGCCGCCCCGCCCAAGTTCACCGATACCTGCCCCACGCGGATATCCGGCAGGAGACCGCCCAAAAAGATCAGCGCCGCGATCAGCAGCGCGGCCCGGTCCGTCAGGTGCATGCGGTCCAGCACCCGCTGGGCCACGCCGAATAAAACCAGCGCCGAGACTCCGGCCAGCAAAATCAGCCCTACCGTCAATTTGTTCCTCCTCCTTCGCTGGGCCGGAAAGCGGCCCTGTCAAAGGGTATCATTTCCCGGTTTGGGCGGATTATGCGGAAGAAACAAAAACAGCGCCGGGGTACGGCGCCGTATGCTTCGGAAACAAGCGTTTATTTTCCCGTCAGCTTGAGGGCGAGTATGCTTTTCAGCTGCGAAATGGCAATCTGCGCGTCCGACTTGAACATAGGATTGGAAGGCGCGGTATCAAAGCAGTAATTGCCGATGATCTCCACGGAATAGCCGTAGGCCTGTTTGTACTTGGCGGCCATGGCGTTATACAGCACCTGGCCCCAGCGCTGATGATAGGAGGAGGTGACGATGGTCATGGTTTCCACGCCCTGCGCCCGCAGGATTTTCAGGGTGTTGACGGCGTTCTGCGTGGTGGTCATGGCTTTTTTGTCGGTAAAGATACGTTCCTCAGCGATGCCGCAGGTGTTCACCAGGTATTTTTTCATCTGTCCCGCTTCGGTGTTCCCGTGGGGATTGTTTTCGCCCGTGGCGCCGCCGGAGCACACCAGAATGGAATCCGGGAACGCCTTTGCCGCCGCCGCCGCCGCGTCGCACCGGCCCTTCAGCTCATCGGTCATTTTCCCGTTTTTCAGCTCGTAGCCCAGCACCACGAAGGCGTGCTTGCCGGTGATGGGCAGCTCCGCCGGATCGTCCTGGCCGTACAGGTACAGCCGGTAATCGTCCAAATATACCTTTTTCCAGTGGGCGGCGATGGAGGCGGCGACCGCGTCGTTCAGCGCTTCCACGTCCGCGTCGACGCGCTGGGTGGCCTCGTAAGCGGTCGTGAGATCGGAAAGGAGGGTATCGAAGGAAACGTCCGACTTGTCGGCGCCTTTGTTTGACGCGGCGTACGCGGGAAGGATGCAGGCGCACAGCAGCACCGACAGCGTCAGCGCGGCAATGATCTTTTTCACGGGTCATACCTCCGTTCACAGTGCTTTTCCAGCATTATAACACATTCGGTTCCGCCGCGCAAACACGATTGACCTTTCACAGGGGAAAGGGTATAATATACAGGAACAAAACGATACAGGGGGGATGGTCATGATCCTGTTTCCGCAGCCGCGGGAAATAACGGTTTCCGAGGGCGTATTCGATCTGCCCATGCAGGAATCATACGGCGATTTAGTGGGTTTTTTCAAGCTGGTAAAGAAAGGCGCGCCGGGGATCAGCGTGATTTCCGCGCCTATGCTGGAAAAAGAAGAATACCTTCTCCGCGTGGGCGAAGAAGGCGTTGCCGTTTCCGCATCCACGGACGAGGGCCTGTTCCGGGCGGTTACCTCCTTGCTGCAGATGATCCGCAATACCGGGGGAAAGCTGCCCTATGCGGAGATCAGGGATAAGCCCGCCCTGGCCCGCCGGGGATACATGCTGGATATCAGCCGGGGCCGGATGCCCAAGGTGGAAACCATCAAGGGCATGATCGATTTTCTGGCGGTGCTGAAATACAACGAATTTCAATTGTACATGGAGGGGGACTGCTTCAAGTACGCCGCTTATCCCAAAGAAACGGCGGATTTTGACTGCCTGACCCCCGAAGACATCGAGGAACTGGACGCCTATTGCCGGGAGCGGTTCATCGATCTGGTGCCCAACCAGAATTCCTTCGGCCACATGTATACCTGGCTGAAAAAGCCGGAATTCCATCATTTGGGCCTGTTCGAGGGGGACGAAACGCCCTCCACCCTGAATCCGATGCTTCCGGAGAGCTTTGATTTCATTTGCAGGCTGTACGAATCGCTTTTGCCCCATTTTTCCAGCAGCTACGTAAACATCGGCCTGGATGAAGCCTACGGCTTGGGCAAATTCCAGATCGAGGAGTACTGCCGGGAAAAGGGCAAGGACGTCGTGTTCATGGAATGGCTGAACAAGCTGAGCGCCCATATCAAGGAGCGTTACGGGAAAACCGTGATGTTCTGGGCGGATATGATCTACAACTATCCCCAGAGCTACCATCTGGTGCCCAAGGACGCCGTGGCGCTGGAATGGGGCTATGAGCTGATCCAGTCCCAGCGGATGACCGCCCACTGCATCGCCTACCGGGACGCGGGGGTGCGCTACTGCGTGTGCCCTTCCACCAACACCCACGGCAGCCTTTCCGGGCGCATGGACGTGACCACCTTCAATATCCGCACCTGCGCGGAGCTGGCGGTGGAATACGGGGCGGAAGGGCTGCTGCTCACCGACTGGGGGGACGGCGGCCATCCCCAAAGCTGGATATGGAGCATGAACCCCATCGCTCTGGCGGGACAGTACGCCTGGAACACCGGCGCGCCTCAGGATGGGGAGAGCTTCAAGGCGGACTTCATCCGGAACGCCGAAGCCTTTGTGGATGGGTTCGCTTTCGGCGGCGCGGGCCTTTCCCGGCTGCTGTACCGCATGGCCAATTATTATCTGCTGGAGCCGGAGCGGGTGCACGTGTGCACCATGTGCGCCAAGGAACTGATTCTGCCCGTGAGCCAGACCCGCTACGCCCACCTGTTCGACATGAAGGATAGCGGCGATGATTTCTATTTCGACAACGTGACGTCCTATGTGCGGAAAATCATGGCGGATATCGAAAAGCTGCCCCTGGACGATCTGCATAAGCGGGAGATTCGCCTCACCGCGAATTTGATCGAACTGGGCAGCGAATTATGCAAGGTGAAGCTCCATCCCCGGGAATCCATTCGGGAAGCCCAAGCGCTGGCGGACATGATCGACCGGCTCCTGCCCGAATATCAGGCCCTGTGGCGCGTCCGGAACTATGAAAAGGGCGTGGAACGGTTTGGAAGTGAACTCCTTGCCCGCCGGGACGAGCTGAGGGCACTGGGACAATAAAAAGTGGAAAGTGAAAAGTGGAATTATATATAGTCCGCAAAAACCGCCGCCGGACAAAGTGAAAACTATTCAAATCTCCACTTTCCACTTTTCACTTTTCGGTTCTTCGATCAGATGCTTTCGCAAAAGGGACACGGCGCTGTAAATTCCATCCTTTCCCCGGTGATGGGGTGGGTGAAGGCCAGGGAATAGGCGTGGAGCATCAGGCGGGGCGCGTCGGGCATGCGTTTATGCCCATACAGCACATCGCCCAGGACGGGATGGCCGACGGAGGCCATATGCACCCGGATCTGGTGGGTGCGGCCCGTGATGATGTGCACGTCCAGCAGGGTCCGGTCGGGGTATTCCTTCAATACCTTCCATTCCGTCTTGGCCCAGCGGCCGTTTTCGTCCACCGCCATTTTCTTACGGTCCGTTTTGCTGCGCCCGATAGGCTTTTCGATCACGCCGTCGGGCGCTTTCATTTTGCCGTACACCAGGGCCCGGTAATGCTTTTCCATTTCCCGGTCGGAAAGCTGCCGGGACAGGGCGGCGTGGGCGGCGTCGTTTTTTGCCACCAGCAACAGGCCGCTGGTGTCCTTATCCAGCCGGTGCACGATGCCGGGGCGCATTTCCCCGCCGATACCGGACAGGCTGTTCAAATGGAACAGCAGGGCGTTCACCAGGGTGCCGTCGCCGTTGCCCGCGGCGGGGTGCACCACCATGCCGCAGGGCTTTATCACCACGGCCAAATGCTCGTCCTGATAGAGGATTTCCAGGGGGATATCCTGGGCCTCCGCCCTGGCGGGCTTTGCTTCCGGCATATCCAACAAAATAGCCGCGCCGCTTTCCGCTTTAAAGGAGGGCTTTACTTCCGTTCGTCCGTCCACGGTGACGCAGCCGTCCTTGATCAGCGCCGCCGCCCGGCTGCGGCTCAGTTCCCCGTCTTTGGACAGGGTCACGTCCAGCCGTTCCCCGTCTCCTGTGTATTCCCGCGTCATTTTTCCTTCGCGCTCCAATCCGAGGGGCGAAACAGCAGGCTCCATCCGCACAGAATAGCCCCCGCCACCACGCCCACGTCCGCCACGTTAAACACAAACCAGCCGAAAAAGGGAAACATATCGATCACATAACCGTGCAGCAGCCGGTCGATCATATTCCCCAAGGCCCCGCCCGCGATCATGGACAGGGCAATGGGCGCAAGGCCGCTGGGCCGCGATTTCCGCAGCAGGAAAAAGCAAGCGGCCAGCAATAGTACCGAAACGATCAGGATCACGAGGGAATTTCCCTGGAACATGCCGAAGGCCATGCCCGAATTGCGCACAGTCTGATTTTCGGAAACCGTCAGATGAAGCCATTTCACCAAACGGTCCAGCAGCAGCACCAGAAGACCGGGCCAAACCCACCGGAATCCTTCTTTCCTGTTCATGCCTTCATTTCCCTTCATTGCAGCCGCAATTGCACCAGCGCCACCACCTGGGCCACAAAATTGCTGATGCCCGGCAGGTTTCGCTTGGCTAAATCCTGCAAAATAAACAGCACTGCCGCGCCCAGCACCGAAAAGCCCACCATGATGCCCAGGCCCCGCGCCACGCCCTGCCAGAACGCGTCCAGCAGCCGCCGCTTCCGGTCCGAAGCAAAGGCCACATAGTCCGCCAGGCGCATCTGCTCCGCCGCCCGTAAAAACCGGTCCATTCTTTCCTCCAGCATGCCCGTGCCCACCTCCGTCAAAGGCCAGTGTGCCCGTGCCGCTGCCTGATTATAACAAAGAAACGCGCCCGCCGCAAGCCGCACCATCCGCCGATTGCCGGAATATGATGGTTTTGGGAAGAAAATCCCGTGGTTTTATTTGACATTCCCGCCTAAAGCGGTTAAAATAAATGCGTGAATCTCAGGAGGAGTGACAGTGCATGATCGTAACGAAGTTCGGCGGCAGCTCCCTGGCGGACGCCGCTCAGTTTAAGAAAGTAAAGTCCATTCTGGATATGGACAGCGAACGGAAATATGTGGTGCCCAGCGCCCCCGGCAAGCGGGGTCCCGGCGACGATAAGATCACCGATCTTTTGTATGCCGCTCACAGGGCCGCGCAGGGGAAGAAGCCCTTCAAGCATTTATTGGAGCGCATTCAGGCCCGGTATGAGGAAATTGCCGATGAACTGAACGTGTCCATGGATTTTAAGGAAGAGTTTGCCCAGATCGCCCGGGAGCTGGAAAAGGGCGCCACGCCGGATTACGCCGCCAGCCGGGGCGAATACCTGAACGGCAAGCTGCTGGCAAAGTATTTGGGCATTCCCTTTGTGGACGCCGCCGAGGTGGTGCGGTTTGACACCGAAGGCCGCCTGCTGGAGGAAGAAACCAACGACCTGATCGGCCAGCGCCTGCGCAATCTGTACCGGGCGGTGGTGCCGGGCTTTTACGGCGCGGACGAAAGCGGCGCAGTGCGTACCTTCTCCCGGGGCGGCAGCGACGTGTCCGGCGCGCTGGTGGCCCGGGCGGTGAACGCCGACGTATACGAAAACTGGACGGACGTGACGGGCTTCCGCATGGCGGACCCCCGCATCGTGCCCGACGCCCAGTATATTTCCACCATGACCTACCGGGAACTGCGGGAGCTTTCTTACATGGGCGCCACCGTGCTGCATGAGGAAGCGGTGTTCCCGGTGCGCAAGGCGGGCATCCCCACCAACATCCGCAACACCAACGATCCCAAGCATCCCGGCACCATGATCCGCGCCAATGCGGGCCCCAACGAGCAGAATCATGTGATTACCGGCATCGCGGGTCACAAGGGCTTCACCATCGTATCCATCGAAAAGGATATGATGAACGCGGAATTAGGCTTTGGCCGCAGGGTGCTGCAGGCCTTTGAGGAATATCAGGTCAATTTTGAGCATCTGCCCACCGGCATCGATACCATGTGCGTGGTGGTGAACGAAAAGGAACTGGCTCCCCATAAGGACGAAGTGCTGGCCCGCATTCGGGAGCTGGTGCAGCCCGACCAGATCACCGTTTCCGAACACTTGGCCCTGATCGCCACGGTGGGCCGGGGTATGGTGCGCGCTTTCGGTACCGCCGCCCGTCTGTTCACCGCCATTTCCTCCCAGGGCATTTCCATCCGCACCATCGACCAGGGCAGCAGCGAGCTGAACATCATCGTGGGCGTGGACGAAGAGGATTTCGAGGCGGCGGTCAAGGCGATTTACGATACGTTTGTGAGGACGTGAGCATGGCGCTTTTCCATCCGCACGGGTGAGGCTTTCAGCGTCAGCCAGGGGGAGCATCCCTTTGACTGGCGCTTTTGCATATGGAAACACGTTCGCCCGCACTCGCCCGCATATCTCTCACTTTTTTCTTGTATTCTTTGCGAAAAGAAGGTATAATCTAACTGTGTCAGGGAAAAACAGCCGTTCGCCCGCGGGGCGCGGACGGGCGATATCCGGAATGGGGGCGGTGCGCCATGGAACGGACGATCCGGCGCGAGTATAAAAATTCGGTATTCATCGACTTATTTGGGCAGGATAAATACCGCCTGCAGCTTTTCCAGACCCTGCACCCGGAAATGCCGGAGGTGACGGCGGCGGATATTACCACGCTTACGCTGAAACAGGTGGTCACGGAACACCAATACAACGATATGGCTTTTCTGGTAAATGACCGGCTGATGGTGTTCGTGGAGGCGCAGTCCACGTGGTCCGTCAATTTACTGATCCGCATCCTGCTGTATCTGGCCGATACGATTCAGGAATACCTGCAAACGAAAAGCATAGACATCCACAGGAGCCGGAAAATCGATCTGCCGAAGCCGGAGTTTTACGTCATCTATACGGGAAAGGACGCCGCGCCGGAGGTGATTTCCCTTCGTGAGGCTTTTTTTGAAGGGGCGGAAGATACGGTGGACCTGCGGGCGAAGGTAATCACTGCCGAGACAAAGGACATCATCGGCCAGTATATTATTTTCTGCCGGGTGCTGGATGATCAGGTCAAACGCTTTGGCTACACGAGAGAGGCGGCGGAGGAAGCCATCCGCATCTGTCAGGACCGCGGCGTGATGGCCGACTATTTAGAGGATCGGAAAAAGGAGGTCATGGACATTATGATCATGCTGTTCGATCAGGAATACGCGGTAAACCAGAGCTTAAAAGCACAGCGGAAAGAAGGCCGGAAGGAAGGCCGGAAGGAAGGCCGGAAGGAAGGCCGATTGGAGGGCGCGTTGAAAACATTGTTCGGTCTGGTTCGGGACGATTTGCTGACGGTGAACATCGCGGCGCAAAGAGCGAACATGTCTGAAGAAGAATTCCTTTCGCTGATGAACAGGCCGGAAACGGATGACGACGCGGAACCGGACGCGGAAAGCGATACGGGCGATGAAGCCGTTACACCATAAAAAAGCCGGAAAGTAATTGTTCGGTCGGGGGTGGCAGTGGACACTTTCAATCAGTGTGGAGTGTGGAGATTTTTATAGTTTCCGCTTTCACGTTGTAAATTCAATGGTCAGAACAGATTCACAATCTATAACTCCACACTCCACACTTCCTTCAAGTGTGCTTCAGTTCGACAACTGAACAGATACAGCCGGAACAACCAAAGGGGTAAACGTTACCATTCAGGTAACAAGTAGCCGTTAAAAGCGAAATGCAGAACGAACAGCGTCAAAAACATCAAGGGAACGTCGTTTGCAGCTTTCAAAAAAGGAGAAGATTTTGCGCGCCATATCACGGCCATCGGAGAGGCCGAAGCCGCCGGAATTTTTCTGGCGGTTTTTACATGTGTGCCGGGCACGGCGCAATTCTTGCGGGCGGAAGTCCTGCCACGGGTATTTATCGCCAAGTGTAGCGAACTGCAAGCCGTTGACGGCAACGTCAAGGGGGGAGGAAGCGGAGCAGCAAAGCCGAGGAGCCTACGAACAGAAACCGGATATAAGTCTCTGTCCGTGTGCCTTGCTCCCGTTTCCCGCGCCTCCCTTGATCTTCTCTCTCCTTCCTTGTTCGACGTCTTTTCCAAATATCCTTTTGGTTTTTCTTGGGATTTTATCGTCCTTTTGGGCCCTGCTTACATGTATCTACCTTATTTGCTACCTGAATGGTAACCAATCAACTCGATCCTTTTCGGGAAAATTTGAAATAATGGTTTACAAATCGCGTCTGCCATGTTACAATAGCAGACGTGGTTTTTAGAACCGCCTGCCAGGAAGCGCGATACTCCAACGCCCTTCTTAGCCCGCGGCGATTGAAGCAGGGGCCGCCACGCCCCAAAGGAGGAAAACACCATGGATAAGGAACTGAAAGCTCAGATCATGCAAACCTACGCCCGCCACGAAGGCGACACCGGTTCTCCCGAAGTGCAGGTTGCCCTGCTCACCGAACGGATCAACCACCTGAACGAGCACCTGAAGCTGAACAAGAAGGATCACCATTCCCGCCGTGGTCTGCTGCTGATGGTCGGTCAGCGCCGCGGCCTGCTCGACTATCTGAAAAAGACCAATATCGAGCGTTACCGTGAACTGATTGCCAAGCTGGGTCTGCGCAAGTAACGCGCATGGGGGCTATCGGCTGGAAAGGTTTCAGCCGATAGCCTTTTATATCATCCGCACGACCGGGTCGGCGGATAGTGAGTGTGTGAGGAGAGAGAGAAAGAAAATGGACTACAAAGTGTATTCAATGGAATTTGCGGGCCGCACCCTGACCCTGGAATTCGGCAAGTATGCCCAGCAGGCTGGCGGCAGCTGCCTGGTTCGCTACGGCGACACCGCCGTGCTGGTAAACGCCACCGCGTCGGACAAGCCCCGGGAGGGCGTGGATTTCTTCCCCCTGACTGTGGACTTTGAAGAAAAGCAGTACGCCGTGGGCAAAATCCCCGGCGGCTTCATCAAGCGGGAAGGCCGCCCCACCGAAAAGGCGACCCTCACCTGCCGCCTGATCGACCGTCCCCTGCGCCCCCTGTTCAACAAGGGCATGCGCAACGACGTGCAGGTGGTGGCCCAGACCCTGTCCGTTGACCCCGATACCCCGCCGGAATTCCCCGCCATGCTGGGCAGTTCGATTGCCCTGATGGTGAGCAACATCCCCTGGGGCGGCCCCACCGCCGCGGTTGTGGTGGCCCGGGTGAACGGCCAGTTCGTCATCAACCCCACCGAGGCCCAGGAAGCCGCTTCCGATATGCACGTCACCGTGGCGGGCACCAAGGACGCCATCATGATGGTGGAAGCGGGCGCCAAGGAAGTTTCCGAGGACGCCATGATGGACGCCATCCTGTACGGCCATGACTTCATTAAGCAATTGGTGGAATTCCAGGAAAAGATCACCGCCGAAATCGGCAAGCCTAAGAGCGACTTCCCCCTGATCACCACCGGGGACGACGTGAAGGCCGCCGTGCGCGAATACGCTTTGGAAAAGTGCGAATACATCTATTCCACCTATGTGCGCAAGGAACGTCAGGCTCGCGACGCGGAAGTGTCCGCCGACGTGGCCGCGCACTTTGCCGATATCTTCCCCGGCAGGGAAGGCGAAGTGGCCGACGCCCTGTATTATCTGGGCAAAGAGGTCATGCGCAAGAAGATTTTGCAGCAGGGCATCCGTCCCGACGGCCGTAAGGTGGACGAAGTGCGGCCCATCTGGTGCGAAGTGGGCGTGCTGCCCCGCACCCACGGCAGCGCCGTCTTTACCCGCGGCGAAACCCAGGCTTTGACCATCACCACCCTGGGCATGATTTCCGAAGCCCAGGAGCTGGACGGCCTGTCCAACGAAAAGAGCAAGCGGTACATGCACCAGTACAACATGCCCTCCTACGCCACCGGCGAAGCGGGCCGCCTGCGCAGCCCCAACCGCCGCGAGATCGGCCACGGCGCGCTGGCCGAGCGCGCCCTGGTGCCCGTGATCCCCTCCGAGGCGGATTTCCCCTATGCCCTGCGTCTGGTTTCTGAAATCATGGGCAGCAACGGTTCCTCCTCCATGGCTTCCGTGTGCGGCAGCACCCTGTCCCTCATGGACGCGGGCGTGCCCATCAGTGCTCCCGTGGCGGGCGTTGCCATGGGCCTGATCCAGGACGCCGAGACCGGCGATATCGCCGTGCTGACCGACATCCAGGGTCTGGAAGACTTCTTAGGCGATATGGACTTTAAAGTGGCGGGCACCATGAACGGCATCACCGCCATTCAGATGGATATCAAGATCAAGGGCATCAACCGCGAGATTTTGAGCCGCGCCCTGAATCAGGCGCTGAAGGGCCGCCTGCACATCTTAGGCATCATGCTGGATACCCTTGGCCGTCCCCGTGAGAACCTGTCCAAGTTCGCCCCCAAGATCATCACCTTCTCCATCAACCCCGAAAAGATCAGCGAGGTCATCGGCCCCCGCGGCAAGATGATCAACAAGATCATCGACGAGACCGGCGTGAAGATCGATATCGAGGACGATGGCCGCGTGTTCATATCCACCGCCGATCAGGCCGCCGCCGACAAGGCCAAGTCCATCATCTTAGGCATCGCCAAGGATATTGAAGTGGGCGACGTGTTCACCGGCAAAGTGGTGCGCATCATGAACTTCGGCGCGTTCGTGGAACTGGTGGGCGGCAAGGACGGCATGATCCACATTTCCAAGCTGGATAACAAGCGCGTGGAAAAGGTGGAAGACGTGGTCAATATCGGCGACGAGCTGGAAGTGAAGGTCTGCGAGATCGACGCCCAGGGCCGCATCAACCTGATCCGCAACGATATCACCTACGATAATCCCAACTTCACCCGTTCCGCTCCCGCTGGCGCTCGTCCGCCCCGCCGGGATGGAAGGAGATAAGGAAAGATTATGTGGGGGAAACCATTCTTTGGGAGCCAAAGAATGGTTTCCCCCACACCCCCTTCCAAGAAAGCTATATTTTTTTGTTTTAGGTGCTGTATTGGAAAGGCTGAACATAAAACACAGCACAGAGGGGAAACTAATATAGTTTCCCCTCTGTTTTGATAGATGCGCCCATCGCATTTATGGAGGCGAATCGAATATGACCACAGGAAATCGAAAATCCGTGAAACCCCAGTTTTCCCTGTGCGTGCAGCCCGCTTTTCTCATCGGCACGAACAATGCGGACGGAACCCATAACTTCGCCCCCATCACCTGGGTCAGCGTCACCAACGAAAAAGATGACGATTATTTGTTGGTGATCAGCATGTTCGGCACAAAGACGACCAAACAAAATGTGCTGCGGACGGGGAAACTGAGCGTCAATCTCGTCAGCAGGGAATTGCTTCCGCTGATGGACTATTTCGGTACGCGCCACGCCAAGGACGGGAAAAAGGATCAGATGCCCTACCATGTTTGTAGGGGCGCTGTGATTGACGTGCCGGTTTTGGACGAAAGCCGCTGGGTCTATGAATGTGAAGTGGCACAGGCTGTGGAAACAGGCGCTTCCACCACGTTTTTCTGCCGGATCAGGAATGTGCAGATGGACGGGGACTTGACGTGCGAGGATACCTTCGATATTGACCTGACCCGGCTTGACCCGGTGATTTATTCCGGCATGTATCACAGTATCGGGAAGCTGCTGGGCAAAATTGGAGATTTTTCGTAAAAAAGGAGCTAAACCAAATTCATGGAGAAATTTGTATTGAACAACGGCCTGACCGTGCTTGTGGAGCCCATGCCCTACCTGCGTTCCGTATCCATCGGGGCGTGGGTGAAGGCGGGCAGCATGCTGGAGACGCCGGCGGAAAACGGGCTTTCCCATTTCATGGAACATATGTCCTTCAAGGGAACGAAAAAGCGCACCGCCCGGCAGATTGCTGAGGAAATGGACGCCGTGGGCGGTTCCCTGAACGCCTCCACCAGCAAGCTGTGCACCAACTACTACGCCGTGGTCATCGATGAAAATCTGCCCTTGGCGGCGGACATCTTAGCGGACATGGTGTGCGATCCTGCCCTGGACCCGGCGGAAACCGACAAGGAGCGGGGCGTGGTGCTGGAAGAAATCTCCATGATCGAAGATTCCCCCGAGGACGTGGTGTACGATGTGCTGGCCCAGGCCGCTTTTGGCAGCCAGTCCCTGGGGCAGACCATTTTAGGCCCGGCGGAAAAGATCGCCGCTTATACTGCCGACGATCTGTGGGCTTTCCGCAAACGGCATTACGGTCCCAAAAACGCTGTGGTGTCCCTGGCGGGCAACGTGGACGCCAATGCAGTTCGGGAACTGATGGAAGAAAAGTTCGGCGCGTGGAAAGGCGCGGCGGGCGAAGAATTCCCCAAAACCGCCGCCATCCAGGAAACCCGGAAGCTGGCGAAGGACAAGGATACCGAACAGGTGCATCTGTGCATATCTTTCCGCAGCCATGAAATGGGCAGCCCGGACGTGTACCCCACGGCAGTGGTGAACAGCGTGCTGGGCGGCGGCATGAGCTCCCGCCTGTTCCAGCGCATCCGGGAAGATTTGGGCATGGCCTATTCCGTCTATTCCAGCCCCAGCACCTATCCCCACTGCGGCGAATTTACCATTTACGCCGCCACCAACCCGAAAAACGCCAAAATGGTGCTGGAGCAGATCGATATCGAGATCCAAAAGCTGCTGGAGGGCGGGATCACCGAAAAGGAATTTACCATGAGCAAGGCCCAGCTGAAAAGCAGCTTCATCCTTGGGCATGAAAGCGCCTACAACCGCATGAGCGCCCAGGGGCACAATCAGATTTTGCTGAACCGCGTCATTTCCCCGGAGGAAACCATCGCCGCCCTCGAGAAAGTGACCGTGGATGACGCTATGGCCGTGGCCCAAAGGATGTTCACCGGACCCCGCGCCTATGCCGTGGTGGGCCGGAAAGCGGAAAAATATCTGCAATACATGAAGTGATGAGAAACGGGGGCTGATGCTTTTTCAACAGCCCCCATTTTTTTTTCGTTTTGGGCTTGACTTTTTGAGTGCATCAGTGTATTATATGAATAGTTCACTAAATCACTCGGAAGGAGGCGGACGGATGCAGTACGATCCCATGCGGCCCATCTGGCTGCAGGTGATGGGGGAAATTGAAACGTCCATCGCCGTAGGCGCGCGTCAGCCGGGGGAGAAGCTGCCCGGAGGCCGGGAGCTGGCCGTGGCTTACAGCATCAACCCCAATACCGCCGCCCGGGTGTATCAGGAACTGGAAAAGGCGGGGCTGTGCGAGACCCGGCGGGGCATGGGCACCTACGTCACCGCGGACGCGGGGCGCATCGACGCCCTGCGGGAGGAGCTGGCACGGCAGGCCGTGGAGCTGTTTCTCAAAAAAATCGAAAGCTTGGGCATCACCCGGCAGGAGGCCGTGGGGATGATCCTGAAGGAGGAATAAGGGAAGATGCTGGAAAGTAAAGAGCTGACCAAGGTTTTCGGATCGAAAACGGCGGTGGATCACGTGAATCTGAAGCTGGAAAAGGGCCATGTGTACGCCATGCTGGGCCCCAACGGCAGCGGCAAAACCACCTGGATGAAGATGGCGGCGGGGCTGATCAAGCCCACCTCCGGCGAAGTGCTGTTCGAGGGCGCGCCGGTAAGCATCGAAAGCCGGAAGTACGTGGCCTATATGTCCACGGAGCCGTATTTCTACGCCTGGATGACCGTCAGGGACGTGGGCAAATACTACGCCGATTTCTTTGAAGATTTCTCCTATGACCGCTATCAGGAACTGCTGCGGCATATGGAGCTGACCGAGGACATGAAAACCAAAACCCTGTCCTCCGGCATGATGGCCAAGCTGAAAATTGCCGTCACTATGGCCCGGGACGCCAAGGTGTACATGCTGGACGAGCCTTTCAACGGCATCGACCTGCTGGCCCGGGATGAGATCCGCGCCAGCATTCTGCAATACGCCACGGAAAATAAGCTGCTGCTCATGTCCAGCCATCTGGTGGAGGAAATGGAAGCGGTGGCCGACCGGGCGGTGTTCATTAAAGAAGGCAAGCTGGTAGAAAACATCGATTTGGAAACCATGCGGGACGAGCAGGGCGTATCCATGGCGGACCGCTACCGCCAGATTTACGGCCATACGGAGGGGTGATAAGCATGTTCAAGCTGATGAAATACGAGTTTCGGAAAACCTGGATCACCAAACTGATCCTGCTGGGCGTCACCGCTGTGGCGGAAGCTGTTTACCTGTTCGGGCTTTACACCGAAAAGGAGGGGCCGCTGAGCGTGTCCGTCATGCTGCTGACGATGCTGGCCGTTTTCGGCGTGCTGGTGATCGGCCTGGAAAGCGTGCTGACCCTGCATCGGGATATGAATACCAAGCAGAGCTACATGCTGTTCATGACCCCCAACAGCGGCTATCAGATTTTGGGGGCCAAGGTGTTGGAATGCGGCCTTTCGATTTTGATCACCGGCGCGTTCTATTTCGCCTTGGGCGCGATGGATATCACTCTGCTGTTCGCCAAATCCGGCCAGCTAAACCAGCTGTGGGATATGATCCAGAACGTGATCAGCCAGTTCACCATCAACGGACGCCCGCTGACCATCAACGCGGAAATCATGGCCGCCCTCACCTTCAGCCTGCTCACCGGCTGGATCGGCATCGTGACCATGGCATACCTGGCCGACGTGGTCAGCGCCGCCCTGCTGAACGGCAAGAAATACAACGGCCTGCTGAGCTTCGCGGTGTTCCTGGCCCTGACCTGGCTTACCAGCTGGGCAACGGGGAAGATCACCGCCGGCATCACCGCCTCCACCACCATGCTGGTGGTGAACGGCCTGATCGACCTGGGCTTTGCGGTGATCATGTACATCGTCACCGCCCAGATCATGGAACGCAAGCTCAGTGTATAAAACTGAAAAATAACGAAAGCGCCTCCATCGCGGGGCGCTTTTCTATTAGAAAAAAGGGTACGCAAAAAGCCGCCTTGTTTCAGACGGCTTATTGCGGTGCGAACGAAAATCAGGCTTCTTCGCCGGCGGCTTCCGCAACGGGGGCGGTGAAGGACATGCCGTTCTTGCGCATGGTGCGCATGCAGCGGGTGCACACGTTCACGCGGATGGGACGGCCGCCGATCACAACGCGCAGCTGCTGCACGTTGGGAGCCCAGGTGCGGCTGCTCTTGCGGTTGGAATGGCTCACATTGTGGCCAGTCATCAAGCCCTTTTCACACACTTCACAAAACTTGCCCATTGTCATTACCTCCACGGGGGAATTGGTCATTCGGTGACGCGGAAATCCGCGGTACAGCCCTCATTGACAGCTTGAATATTGTAGCATATCCTTATTTGAATTGCAAGCGTTTTTTTCAAAGAAAGTAGGCTTTTGACGCATTGTTTAATAATTTTGAAACAATTTTGCGCCTGTTCCGCCGGAATTGCGGCGATGATGGCCCGAAGGGCAGGCATATTTCCCGGAATCCCGCGCATATAATGAAATCGCCTGGGGGCGAATGCCGGGGGAAGGGGAAAAGATCATGAAAAAGTCCGTTTTCGCGTTTGCCTGCGCGCTGCTGCTGGCTGCTTCGGTTCTCTTGACCGCCGTTCCGGCCGGGGCCGAGGGTGCTTTCTGCAGCGCACTTCTGTACGTCAGCACCGGCAATTCGGGGCGGCTGCATCTGCGGGAATTTGCCAGCCAGAGCGCCCGGTCCCTGGGCCTGTACGCCAACGGTACGCAAGTGCGGGTGATTTTACACTTGGGCGCATGGGCGTATGTGAGCGTGAACGGGGCAACGGGCTATATGATGACGCGATACCTTAATGCCACCGCGCCACGAACCGCGCCGAATGCCTATCCGTCCATTCGGTATGTGCGCACGGGCAATTCCGGGCGGCTGCACCTGCGGGAATACGCCAGCCGGAACGCCCGGTCTTTGGGCCTGTACGCAAACGGCGTTCAGGTGGCGGTGTTCGCCGATTACGGCGCGTGGTCCTATGTGAACGTGGATGGGAAAGGGGGCTACATGATGAACGCCTATCTGTCCTCCCTCCGGCCGGTACTGTCAGCCCCCGCGCCCGCCTCCACGCCCCGACCGGCCCCGTATTCCGTGCTGACCGTGCGTCAGCCCAACGATTCCTTCGTATACCTCCGCGCCACCCGCACCAGCGACAGCAAAGCCAACGTGATCTGCAAGGTGCCAAGCGGCAGCCCCGTCACCCTGCTGGAATGGGACGAATGGTGGAGCCGCGTCAATTACGAGGGCATGGAGGGGTATATGGTGACCCGCTATTTGCAGCAGGAATGAAAAAATCGACAGAATTGCTATGCGCGTATTTCCGGTTTCCCGCGGCAAAAACGCGGGAATTTTTCTTTTTGGGTTTCTTTCATTTTTTGTCGATTTAAAGCGATTATCGACCAGAAAGGCAATGCCTTTCGACAAAATATTCCGTTCAGCCTATTGACATTTGCGAAAGGCTGTGGTTTAATGTTTCCTGCCTTGAAGTTTAGCAATTCTAAACCGACGGCAATGATTTTCGGTTTAGTTCTGCTAAACCTGTTTCCAGGAAAGGAGGGGAAGGGAACATGAACATCGGCGATAAGCTGCGCCGCCTGCGCCTGCAAAGGAACCTGACCCAGGAGGAAATGGCCGATCGGTGCGAGCTGAGCAAGGGCTTCATTTCCCAGGTGGAAAGGGATCTTGCTTCGCCCTCCATCGCCACGCTGACCGATATGCTGGAATGCTTAGGCAGCAATTTGAAGGAATTCTTTTCGGAAACGGATACCGAGGAAAAAACGGTGTTCACCCGGGCCGATATGTTCGTAAAGGAGGACGCCGAATCCCTGCGGGGAAGCATCACCTGGCTGGTGCCCAGCGCCCAGAAAAACGAAATGGAACCCATCCTGGTGGAACTGGACGAAGGCGGAAAGACCCAGGAAATGCCGCCCCACGAGGGCGAGGAATTCGGCTACGTGCTCCAGGGCACCGTGACGCTGCACCTGGACGGCGGCAGCCATAAGATCAAAACGGGGGAGAGCTTCTGCCTGCACCCCGGCGCGTCCCACTGGATCGAAAACACCGGCAAACGCAGGGCCCAGTTCCTCTGGGTGTCCACGCCGCCAAATTTTTAAACAGGAGGCCCCATGATGGAAGAACAGCGCCTGATTTCCCTGGAAAACATCAGCAAGCACTACGACGGGGTGACCGTGCTGGACAATATCAACCTGTACATCCGCAAAAAGGAATTCGTGACCCTGCTGGGCCCCTCCGGCTGCGGAAAGACCACCACCCTGCGCATCATCGGCGGCTTTGAAACGGCGGATTCCGGCCGGGTGATGTTCGACAGCAAGGACATTTCCGGCATCCCGCCCTACAAGCGGCGGGTGAACACCGTGTTCCAGAAATACGCCCTGTTTCCCCACCTGAACGTGCAGGACAATATCGCTTTCGGCTTAAAGCTCAAGAAAATGCCCAAGGACGAGATCGCCCGCAAGGTGGATTACATGCTGGATCTGGTAAACCTGAAAGGCTACCACAAGCGCTCCGTGGAATCCCTGTCCGGCGGCCAGCAGCAGCGCATCGCCATCGCAAGGGCCCTGGTGAACGAGCCCGAGGTGCTGCTGCTGGACGAACCCTTAGGCGCGCTGGATTTGAAACTGCGCAAGGAAATGCAGCTGGAACTGAAGGCCATGCAGCAGCGCCTTGGCATCACCTTCCTGTACGTGACCCACGACCAGGAAGAGGCCCTCACCATGAGCGACACCATCGTGGTGATGCAGGGGGGCAGGATTTTGCAGATCGGCACCCCCAAATCCATCTACGACGAGCCGCAGAACGCCTTCGTTGCCAATTTCATCGGCGAAAGCAACATTTTCCCCGGCGTTATGGTGCGGGACGAGCTGGTGCATTTCTGCGGCGTGGATTTCCCCTGCGTGGACTCCGGCTTTGGGGAAGACAAGCCCGTGGACGTGGTGATCCGGCCCGAAGACATCCTGCTGGTGGGCGAGGACGTGGGTCAGGTGACCGGCGTGATCAAGTCCGTGCTCTTTAAGGGCGTGCATTATGAAATGATGATCGACGCGGGCCATTCCATCTGGAAGGTCCATTCCACCACCATGCAGCCGGAAGGCAGCCGGGTGGGTCTGGCCGTGGTACCCTTCAACATCCACATCATGCACCCCATGGAGGACGAAAAGCCGACGGAGGAAAAAGCCCAATGACCAATTTTCAGGTGCCCGTTTGGGGCTACTGGATGATGGGCTTAGGCTTCGCCGCCTTTATCGGCCTGCTGATCGCCTACATCCGGAAAAACCGGGGCTTCCGGCGGCCCATCTTTGCATCGCCCTACATGCTGTGGCTGGTGATCTTTACCGTGATCCCCTGCTTCCTGGTGGCTTACTTTTCCTTCACCGATCCCCAGGGCAATTTCACCCTGGACAACTTCAAAAGCTTCTGGGACAGCAACTTCAACGCCCGCAAGGCCATGAGCCCCGAAGATCTGGCCCTGTACGAATCCATGGGCCTGTCCCTGGATGATTTGGGCCTGGGCCGGGATTCCATCAACATCGACACCCTGGTGTTCTCCCTGTGGATGGCTTTCCTGTGCACGGTGATCTGCCTGCTGCTGGGCTACCCCGCCGCCCACATCATGGCGGACCGGGAATTCAAATTGGGCCCCACTTTGGTCATCCTGTTCGTGGTGCCCATGTGGATGAACTTCCTGCTGCGCACCATCGCCCTCATGAGCCTGCTGGAGGACAACGGCCTGATCAACAACGTGCTGGAATGGATCGGCGTGGGGCGGCAAAAGCTGCTCAACAATATCGCCGCCGTGCAGGCGGGCATGGTGTACAACTTCCTGCCCTTCATGGTGTTCCCCATCTACAACGTGCTGAACAAGATGGATTACAAGCTGAGCGAGGCCGCCATGGATTTGGGCTGCGATAAGTGGCACGTGTTTTACAAGGTGACCCTGCCCCTGTCCGTGCCCGGCGTGGTCAGCGGCATCACCATGGTGTTCATGCCCGCCGTGACCACCTTCTACATTTCCCGCCTGCTGGGCGGCGGCAAGGTGCAGCTCTTCGGCGACCTGATCGAAGCCAAGTTCCTGTCCACCAGCCTGAACGAATGGAACGTGGGCTCCGCCCTGTCTCTGCTGATGATGATCCTGATCCTGCTTTCCCTGGGCCTGCTCAATAAGGTCGATCCCGAAGGAGAGGGGGGCGGTATGATATGAAGCTGCTCAAACGGGTATATTTAGGCCTGATCCTCTTTTTCCTGTATATTCCCATCATCGTGCTGATCGTGCAGAGCTTCAACGCGGGCAAAAGCCGCGCCAAGTGGGAGGGCTTTTCCTTCCATTGGTATGAAGAACTGATCCACGATCCCAACATCATGAACGCCCTGGTGATCACCCTGTCCATCGCCGTGCTGGCGGCCCTGTTTTCCACCATCCTGGGCACCTTCGCCGCCATCGGCATCCACGCCATGAAGCGCAGGCCCCAGAACCTGATGCTCACGCTGAACAACATCCCCATGACCATGCCGGATATCGTTACCGGTATTTCCCTGATGCTGCTGTTCATCTTCACCCAGGTGGAGCGGGGCTTTGTGACCATGCTGCTGGCCCACATCACCTTCGATGTGCCTTACGTGATCCTGTCCGTCATGCCCAAGCTCAAGCAAATGAACAAGCACAGCTACGAAGCGGCCCTGGATTTGGGCGCCACGCCCATGTACGCCCTGTTCCACGTGATCCTGCCCGAGGTCATGCCCGGCGTGATCACCGGGGCCATGCTGGCCTTCACCCTGTCCCTGGACGATTTCACCATCAGCTACTTTACCACCAACCCCCTGGTGCAGAACCTGTCCACCCTCATTTACTCCCAGGCCAGGAAGGGCATCAAGCCCACCATGAACGCGCTTTCCGCCCTGATGTTTGTGGCGCTGCTGGTGCTGCTGCTGGTGGTCAACCGCCGCACCAAAGAGGAAGACGCCTGAGCTGGGGAAAAGCTGGGGGAAACCATTCTTTGGATGCCAAAGAATGGTTTCCCCCAGGCCCCCTTCCAAGAAAGCAGAATGGGAATTATTTCTTTCTGCACGGCTGTATATAACTCCACACTTCACTCTCCACACTCCACCCTCACTTCATTACCCCCGCGCCCAACGGCGCGATCAATAAAAAACGGAGGTAAATGTCCCATGAAAAAAATCGTATGCCTGGTTTCCGTCCTGGTCCTGTGCGTTTCCCTGCTGCCCCTGAACGGTGCTTTCGCCGCCCAGGAAGTGGTGAACGTGTACAACTGGTACGATTATATGGATGAAACCGTGTTTGAAATCTTCGAGCAGGAAACCGGCATCCACGTGAACAAAATGTATTTCACCACCAACGAGGATATGATGGTGCAGGTGCGCGTCAGCCCCGGCGCCTATGACCTGGTGTTCCCCTCCGATTACTGCGTAGAGCGCATGATCGCCGAAAACATGCTGGCCGAAATCAACTTTGACAATGTGCCCAATCTGGCGAACATCGACCCCAACCTGATCAATCCCGGCTACGACCCCGAAAACAAGTATTCCATCCCCTTCATGTGGGGCACCGTGGGCATCCTGTACAATACCACCCTGGTGGACGAGCCCGTGGAATCCTGGGGCATCCTGTGGGACGAAAAGTACGCCGACAGCATCGTGATGATGAATTCCATGCGCGATACCATGGGCATCACCCTGAAATATCTGGGCTATTCCATGAACACCCGGGACCTGGTGGAGCTGAAAGCCGCCACCGACAAGCTGATCCAGCAAAAGCCCATCGTGAAGGCCTATTTCGTGGATGAAACCAAGGATATGATGGTGGCGGGCGAAGCGGCCCTGGCCGTGGTCTATTCCGGCGACGCCCTGTACGCCATGGAGCTGAACGAGGATTTGGACTACGCGGTGCCCAAGGAGGGCAGCAACGTGTGGATCGACCCCATGGTGATCCCCGCCACCGCCAAAAACAAGGAAAACGCGGAAAAGCTGATCAACTTCCTCTGCCGCCCCGACATCGCCCAGATGAACTGCGAATACATCTGGTATTCTTCCCCCAACAAGACCGCCATTGAGAACATGGGCGAGGATTACACCGAGAACACCACCATCAACCCGCCCCAGGAAGTGATCGACCGCTGCGAATTCTTCCACGATATTCCCGATAATTATCTCACCATCTATAATTCCTTCTGGGGACAGGTGAAAAATGCCCGGTAAAAAGAATTGGATCGCGGCAGGGCTGATCGCCCTGCTGCTCTGCCTGTGCTGCCTGCCCGCGCTTTCCGAGGAATACCGGGAACTGAAGCAGGGCATGAAGGGCGACGACGTGCAGCGTCTCAAAAAAGCCATGTACTGGCTGGGCTATTTCACCACGGACAATTTGGACGGCAACTATACCAAAACAACGGCGGAACGGGTGCGCCAGCTGCAAAAAAACAACGGCTTGGAGGAAACGGGCATTGCCGACGCGGCTTTGCAGGAGCTGGTTTTTTCCGGCAGCGCGGTGAAAACCAAGTCCGCCCCCAAGCCTTCGGCCGTGCCCACCCCCGCGCCTACGCCCGAGCCGCCCTTTGACCCGGAAAAGGTCCTTCCGCCCCGCACGGAGGAAGGCTTCCTGGCCCCGGAGGCGGAAAAGGACGAGTTTCTGTACGCCGACGAGGAAAAGGGCATATGGATTTATCTCACGCCCTCCTTGGCCATAGACCTTAGGCGGTACGAGGACAAAAGCAATAAATCGTACCCCATCGTCTGGTTCGAGGCGGACATTCAGGCCAGCCCGGAATCGCCCATGACCGCCTACCTTACCCAGGGCAAAAAGTATCAGGGCAAGGCGTATGCCTCTCCCGTGAATTTGGCGAGGCTCAACCGGGTGGTGCTGGCCTTTGCCGACGATAACTTCGGCGACCGCTGGAACGGCAACAGCAAAACCGGCGTGATCGTCCGCAACGGGCAGATCATCCAGGAAAAAACGGTGGCGGACGGCAAGGGCAAGTTTCCCAATCTGGAGATTTTGGCGCTTTTTAACGACGGCAGCATGAAAACCTTCGCCAGCGACGCCCATACGGCCCAGGAATACATCGATATGGGCGTGGTAAACACCTACGCCTTCGGGCCTATCCTGATCCAGAACGGCGAACTGAGCAAATATATGCTCCTGGACAGCTATTACACGTACCGCGAACCCCGGTGCGCCATCGGCATGATCGAGCCCTATCATTACTATCTGCTGATCGTGAAGGGCCGATCCACGGATTCCAAAGGCGTGTACCTCACCTGGCTTGCGGAAAACATGCTTTCCCACGGCGTGGTGGAGGGCATGAACCTGGACGGCGGCGGCACCACCGCCCTGGTGTTCATGGGGCAGATCATGAACTGGCGCTCCACCAAGGAGCTGCGCCATACCACCAGCATTACGGGCTTCGGCGTATCCGAGCTGGTGCCGGAAAAATAGGAAAAGGGTGACAATCTGGCAGGGGAAACGCATGAGTTGCTCCGCTGCAAAAAGAATAAAGCGCCCGTTAAGGCGCTTTGGACAGAAAAAGGTCAACCGAACTTACGGTCTGAACCGATGCGTTTTCGGCGGGGCGTGGATGCACCCGCTTGAACTGCCGAAGCTGCTCGTCGGTCATTTCGGGGCAGTCCTCGTCGAACACGATGGGGCGCTTGGCGGCTTCGCGGATTTCGGCAATCTGTTCAGGCGTCGGCTTTTGATTCTTAGTAATGGAATAGCTTGCGATCATAGTACATCCTCCTTTCCGTAGGCGTTGCTATTCTGGCGGAGATAATGCGGGTTTTTTCCCGGCGTTCTGTGTATACGACGAAAAGGACTTGCCGAACCATACCAATCGTATTAAACGTACTCTACGGTTCTATTATACCCGATACGCCTGCGATTTGCAAGACAATTGATAAAAGCACACGGGTCGCAGACCGTTCCCTATACGGAAATTGGTTACCATTCAGCTATCGCTGAATGGTAACGCGCAAGGGGGAATCCTTCCCCCTTGCGGGAACCCCCAACGGTTTTTCCTAAAATCCCTGCGGGATTTCCGGGCGGAAAAACCGCAAAGAAGGAAAATTTCATCTGGTCATCTTCGTTTCCGTCTGAAATTTTCCGTCCTCGCGGCGTACACGCCGCCGCTGCGGATTACAGTCAAGGGGGAGTACCCCCTTGACAATCCCCCCCCGTAGTCCCATACCTTGTTTGCCGATTAGATACGTGAATGGTAACGGAAATTGGTAAATCCTGGTGTGACATTCTGTCACACCCCCTTGATTTGCACTGGGAAAGATGGTAAAATGTAGCACGAATTGATTGCCGCATGGGCGGAAAGGAGAAGCCTGTTTGGCAATTTTGTCAATTCAGAAAGCACGAAAAAACCCAAAGGGGCTTGACAGCGATGCGGGATAAGGCTACGATCTTCACGGAACGGAACGGAACGGAACAGCACAGCACGGGCTGACCGCGCCTTTTTGGGGTGCGCAAAAAGGGAACATTTCATTCGGGATGGATGACCGTCGGGCTTGACGGGGGCAAGCAACCCCTGTCCGGCCCGGCGGTTTTTGCTGTTCATGCTCGCGGCACTGGGAGGCTCACAGATCATACTTCGTTCGCCGCCTGGCGGCTTCGCGGTACACCTGATCGTCTGACCGGGCGGACACCACGATGATCTTCATGATGGAATCGACCATTTCCGTCTTGTAGACGACGCGAAGCCCGAGATCACGGAATTTGATCTTGAACAGGCCGCTCAGGCTGCTGTCATTGTGGTTGCCGGGGGGCTTTCCATAGCCGCCCTCGTGGATGGATACGGGATTGCCCGCGACCTTCTGGATGCCCTTCAAGACCTGAATCTGGGCGCTGTGGTCGAGGCGCCGCATATCCCGCCTGGCTTCTTCCAGGAATTCGACGCTCCAGCTCATTCGATCATCACGTCCTCAGCGGCGTCAAGCTCCTCCTGGGTGACGCCAAGCTCCCGCATCACATCACCCATGGCTGCGGCGGGCGCTGTATTGGCGGACAGGCGCGCCATTGCCTCGCGGAGCAGCAGGTAATCCTCCTCGATTTCGCTGAGGCGCTGGAACTCCGACGGGGAGAGGATGACGGCGGCGGGCTGGTTATTCTTCAGCACCACAAGCTGGCTTTCGCTGTGGAGCCGGTCGAAGATGCGCGCCGCCTGGCCGCGGTTGAACTGCGTGATGGGCACGAGACTGTTCAGGACGTTGGCTGCATGTGCCATAAAAATCCCCCTTTTCGTTTTCCTGCTTCTATTCTATCCCGAATTGCGGGAAAATGCAACCCTAAAAGACGTTAAATCGTAATGACAATTTTACACAGAACCACAGCCGCGGCGAGCGGCACGAAATAAGGAGGAAGAATCTCGATGAAACACACGATGAGAACCCTGCTCGGCGTCCTGCTGGCGCTGACGATGGCCGTCGGCCTGCTGCCGGGGATGCTTTCCACGGCGCACGCGGATGGCTACTGCCCCTCTTGCGGCAGCCAGGATTTTTATTGGTCTGATTGGGATGATTGCTTTATATGCAACAACTGTTTTGCAGATTTTGATGAACCGTCCGCTAACCCCCCTGCCCACCACCATGCATGGGGTTATGGTAGTGATGAAAACACAATCGAGGCCAGATGCTATTCGCTTGATGATTGCCCGGATGGATATAATTCTGATGGGATCACCCTGACCATCCATGCCCCCTCCAGCCTGGTGTGCGACGGCAACGCCAAGACGGCCTGGATTTCCGGCTATCCCGCTTCGGCCCCCGAGGGTCTGGCCGCGCGGCCCAGCATCACCTATAATCCGGGCGGCAGCACCGCGCCCTCCACGCCGGGCACCTACACCGCGTCCTTCTCCTGGGGGGGCACCGAGACCGCTTCCGTGCAGTTCACCCTCACCGCCCCCGCCCACACCCATTCCTGGAGCTATCAGGCCAACGGCTCCACCGTGACGGCCACCTGCACGGGAGCTGGCGATTGTGACTATAAAACCAATGGCATCGCCCTGACCATCAACGCCCCCTCCAACCTGGTCTGCGACGGCAACGCCAAGGCGGCTGCAATTTCCGGCACGATTCCCGAGGGTTTGGGGCTGGCAACGCACTCCAGAATCTCCTACGCCAAGAACGGTGGAATCATACCCAGTGCGCCCACCACGCCGGGCGGCTACACCGCGTCCTTCACCTGGGGCGGCGCGACCGGTTCCGTGAGCTTCATCCTCACCGAACCCCACACCCATTCCTGGAGCTATCAGGCCAACGGCGCCACCGTGACGGCCTCCTGCGGCCAGGGCTGCGATATCACCGAGGGCCTGAGCATCACCATCAGCGCGCCGTCCGGCACGCTCACCTATGACGGGAACGGAAAAGCGGCGAGCCTGAGCACGGGCTATAACACCACGGCTTTCCCGGGTTCCTATTCCATTTCCTACACCAAGAACGGGAGCCCCGTGAGCGGTACGCCCACCGAAGCGGGCGCCTATACCGCGTCCTTCACCGTGGGCACGGCCACCGGCAGCGTGAACTACACCATTAACAAGGCCGACCCCATTGCCAACGCCCCCACCGGGCTGACCGCCACCTACGGCCAGACCCTGGCGAACGTGACGCTTTCCAACCCGCAAGGCAACACGGCGGGCATCTGGGCCTGGGCGGACAGCACTGCCAGCGTTGGCAGCGCGGGCAGCCATACCTTCACGGCCAACTTTACCCCCAACGACACCGCCAACTATAACAGCAAGAGCAATGTGAACGTGACTGTGAACGTCAATAAGGCCGACCCCATTGCCAACGCCCCCACCGGGCTGACCGCCACCTACGGCCAGACCCTGGCGAACGTGACGCTTTCCAACCCGCAAGGCAACACGCCGGGCACCTGG
>JAFSKN010000073.1 GCA_017448975.1 Clostridia bacterium | reverse complement strand
TCCTTTCATGCATCACCGGGAACCAACTTCCTTTTCCCTTTCAAGCGGCTTCCGGGTAAGAGGTCCAGGAGGTGAAACCTCCTGGTGCAGGTGCGCGAGGGCCGCACAGGCCCTCGCTTCCTTGTGACTTAAAGCGTTCTTGAAGTTAATAACTGAACTCCGTTTTCTTCCAATAAAAAACCCCGCCAATCAGCGGGGCTTTCGGGAAGCGGTGCTTTAGGCGGGGGAGAAGGAATCCTTGCCCAGGCCGCAGATGGGGCACACCCAATCCTCGGGGATGTCTTCCCATTTGGTGCCGGGGGCGATGCCGCCTTCCGGATCGCCCACTTCGGGGTCATAGATGTAACCGCAGGGGCACTCGTACTTTTCCATGCTGTTTCCTCCTTGCGCGGAGGGCTTTACCCTCCTGTTTCTGGTAACATTATAGCCGATTTTTGCAAAAGAAGCAAGAGAAAAAATTAGTCCTCCGGAAACCATTGGGAGGTTTCGGCGGCGTCTCCGGCATCCTCCGCCGCGTGCTGACGCAGGAAAAACGCCTGCATATCGGGGTTTTCCTTTTTCAGGGCTAAAATGGCTTCCCGGCTCAGGGCCTGGCCGTCGCCCTGGCAGGCGTAGCACCGGTACAGGCATTGGGGGCAGATGCAGCAATTGTCCCGTTCCGAATGGATCATATAGCTTTCCATATCCTCACAGCGCGGACAGCCGCAGCGCATAAGATCACCGCCCTTTACAGCGTGACGCCGCTTTTGAAAATGGCGATTTCCCGGTAGCCGTGCTGTTCGGCCTTGGTTTCTTTGCCGCTGGCGGTTTCCAGCACCAACTGGAACAACTGCCTGGCCGCGTCCTCCATGGAAACGCCCTGCAAAAGCTGGCCTGCGTTAAAGTCGATCCAGCCCTGCTTCTTCTGGGCTAAGGCCGCGTTGGTGGCCACCTTCAGGGTGGGGGCGGGGCCGCCTAAGGGGGTGCCCCGGCCGGTGGTGAACAGGATCAGCTGTGCACCGGAGGCGGTGAGGGACGTGACGGCGCAGATGTCGTTGCCGGGGCCCCAGACCAGATTGAGGCCGGGGTGCGTGACGGGCTGGGTGTATTGCAGCACGTCCTGCACTTCCCCAAGGCCCCCCTTCTGGGTGCAGCCTAAGGACTTTTCTTCTAAGGTGGTGATGCCGCCCGCCTTGTTGCCGGGGGAGGGGTTTTCGTACACCGGCATGTGGTTGTCCTGGTAATACTTTTTGAAGCCGTTCACCAGATCGCAGGTTTTTCGGAACACTTCTTCATTTTTGCACCGGGCCATGAGCAGTTCTTCCGCCCCGAACATTTCCGGCACTTCGGTGAGCAGGGCGGTACCCCCCGCCGCGCAGATGCCGTCGCTGACCGCGCCCAAAAGGGGATTGGCGGTGATACCGGAAAAACCGTCGCTGCCGCCGCATTTGAGGCCGATCACCAGCTTGGAAACGGGCTGTTCGGTGCGCCGGTCGTTTTTCAGTTCATCCTGCAATTGCCGGATGAGCTCCAGGGCGGCGGCTTCCTCGTCCTCGTGCTCCTGGCAGACCAGGAATTTCACCCGCTTTTCGTTGACGGGGCCCAAATGCTCCTTGAATGCATCTAAAGTGTTGTTTTCGCAGCCCAGGGACAGCACCAGCACGCCGCCCGCGTTGGGATGGCGCACCAGGGCGCAGAGCAATTCCCGGGTGCGGGCGTGATCGTCGCCCAACTGGCTGCACCCGTAGGGGTGGGGGAAGGTAAAGACCGGGGCGGGGCCCAATTTGCCGCCCGCCTCCGCGATGCGCTGGGCGGTGTGGTTCACGCAGCCAACCAGAGGTAAAATCCAAATTTCGTTCCGGATGCCCACTTTGCCGTCTTCCCGCTCAAAGCCCATGAAGGATCCGGTGAAGGGCGCGGCCCGGTGGATGGGCTGGGGATCGTAGGTGTAATGCTTTTCGCCGCTGAGGGCCGTTTTCAGGTTGTGGGAATGAATCCACTCCCCGGCTTTAATGTCGCTCTGGGCGGTGCCGATGGGGCAGCCGTATTTGATCACCTTTTCACCGGCTTTGATGTCCCGCAGGGCGATCTTGTGCCCGGCGGGAATGCCCTCCCGTGCGGTGATCAGCACGCCTACGTTGTCCAACTCGTGAAGTTTGATATAATCGCTCATATTATTTCTCCCACGTCTTCCGCATGGCGCAGCGGATGCAGCCGTTCTGAATGTCGGCGAGCTGGGAAGCTACCTTTTCTTCCAGGCCGGGAATGACGGTCAAATCCTCTCCCCACAGGGCGGCGTTGGAAAGCACCGCGTGGGCGTCGGGGGCTTTCAGGCCGGAGAAGAAGGCGAGCACGTGGGCGTCGTCCTTGACGGGGTAGGGCTTGCCGTCCCGCAGGCCCTCATATTCGCCCGCTTCGTTCTGCTTGATGCCGGTATAGAAGCAAATGAGGGAAGAGAGGCCGAAAGCCAGGCAGGCGGGGATTTCCCCGGTCTTTTTCTGGTAATCTTTCAGGGTGGGCAGCACCCGGGCCGTCCATTTGCTCACGCTGTTCAGGGCGATGGAAAGCAGCTCGTGCCGGTTGAAGGGGTTTTCAAAGCGCAGCATGACCGCGTCCGCGAAGGCCTTCACCTCGTCCTGGGGCAGGGGCACGTTGGGCATGATCTCGTCGTTGAGGGCATGCTCTAAGAAGGGGCGCACGTCTTTATCCGCCATGCACTCGCCCACGGTGTCCAGCCCGGCCAGATACGCGCCCAGCACCATGGTGGTGTGGGCCCCGTTGAGCATGCGGACTTTCCGCAGCTTGTAGGGCTTCACGTTGTCGGTGAAGATCACGGGGTTCACCTTGTCCAGGGGGATTTCCTTCTTCACCTGCTCCGGGCCTTCGATGACCCACAGGCCGAAGGGTTCGGCGGTGTCCAGCTGCTGGTCCTCGTAGCCCAGTTCGTCGAACACGCCGGGCACTTCCTTGCGGGGGAAGCCGGTGACGATGCGGTCCACCAGGGTGGAGCAGAAAATGTTGTCCTGTTCCAGCCAGGCAAGGAATTTTTCGCCCAAATCCCACTGCTTCGCGGTTTTCAGCACGGCGTCCTTCAGGTGATAGCCGTTATCGTCGATCAGCTCGCAGGGCAGGAGGATGAAGCCGGGCTTGCCCAGCAGGAAGCGTTCATGCAGGAAGCGGGTCAGCTTGCCGGGGTAGGAGGGCTGGGGCCTGTCGTCATACTGGTCCGTGCCGGTGTACACGATGCCCGCCTCGGTGGTGTTGCTGACGATAAAGCGCAGGGTGTCGATCTTGGCTAAATCCAGATAGCTTTGGAAATCGGCGTAGGGCTCCACGGTGGTGAGCACCGTGCCCACGACCTTCACCTTTTTCACCTCGCCTTTTTCTTCCCTTCCCCGCAGCATCACGGTGTACAGGCAGTCCTGATCCCGGAGCATTTTGCACATGCCGCGTTCCAGGGGCTGCACGATGGCCACGCCAAAGTCGCCGCCGCACTGGGTGTTCAGGTTGTCCAGCATTTCATCCACGAAGGCGCGCAGGAAGCCGCCCTCGCCGAACTGCATCACCCGGATGTTCTGGGGCCGCTTCACCTGGGGAACCAAGGCCTGATTCAACTTTTCCATTTTTCCATCCACTCCGCTTTCTGTATTTTTAAATGCCAAAGTATTCCTTGGCGTTGTTGTAGCTGATGTCCCGCACCATGGATTTCAGGAATTCAATATCGTTGGGATATTCGCCGTTTTCCACCCACTGGCCGATGAGATTGCACAGGATGCGGCGGAAATACTCGTGGCGGGGATAGCTGATAAAGGAACGGCTGTCGGTGAGCATGCCCACGAACGCGCCCAGCACGCCCAGGGCGGCCAGGGTCTTCATCTGCTCCTGCATGCCCTCCTTTTGATCCAGGAACCACCAGGCGGAACCCATCTGAATCTTGCCCTTCACGCCGCTCTGCTGGAAATTGCCCAGCATGGTGCCCACGGTGTGGTTGGCGGCCTGGTTCAGGCAGTACAGGATGGTTTTGGGCAGCTGGCCCTGGGAATCCTGCAAATCCATCAGGCGGGACAGGTTATGGCCGATGGGATTGTCGATGATGGAATCAAAGCCCACGTCCGGCCCGTAGCGGCGGAACATGGCGGTGTTGTTGTTGCGCATGGCCCCGATGTGGTACTGCTGCACCCAGCCCCGCTGGGCGTACATGCCGCCGAGACCCGCCAATAGCACCGTGCGGTAGCTGTCGATATGCTTCTGCTTCATGTCCTCCCCAGCCATGGCGGCGTGGAACGCCTTGTCCGCCTGCTTGAAGGAGGGCTCGCCCCAGGGTACGGTGTCCATGCCGTGGTCGGAAATGCGGGCGCCGCAGACGTGGAAGTATTCCACCCGGCGCTCTAAGGCGGTGAGCACGTCGGCGGTGGAATTGATTTCCATGCCCGCCACCCGGGAAAGCTGCCGGATGTAATCGGCGAAGCCCGGCCGGTCGATGTTGATGGCTTTGTCGGGGCGGAAAGCGGGGTAGACCTTGGCTTTCAGGCCGTCCCCGGCGGCGATGGTCTGGTGGAAGGAAAGGTCGTCCACCGGATCGTCGGTGGTGCACAGGTAGTCCACGTTGAATTTGTCGATCAGGGACTGGGCGCGGAAATCGTCCCCTTGCAGCATTTCGCTGGCCTGATCGTAAATCTGCCCGGCGGTTTCTTTGCTGAGGGGCGTGGTGATGCCGAATACCCGCTGCAATTCCAGATGCGTCCAGTGATACAGGGGATTGCCGATGGCGTGGGAAACGGCGTCGGCAAAGGCGATGAACTTTTCTTTGGGGTCGCCGTCGCCCCGGATCAGGCGTTCATCCACGCCCCAGCTCAGCATGGCGCGCCATTTGTAGTGGTCCCCGCCAAGCATCAGGTGGGTGATGTTGTCAAATTTGATGTTCTGGGCGATTTCGCGGGGGGAAAGATGGCAGTGATAGTCGATAATCGGCATATCCTTGGCGGCTTCGTGATATAAGACTTGTGCGGTTTTTGTGCTCAGGAGAAAATTTTCATCCATGAAGGACTGCATGGGGGCATCGACCTCCTTTTTTCTTCCATTATAAGGCCCCAAAATGGGAAAGTCAAGAGCGCAATGCCAGTGGCTCATGGTTCACGCATGAATTGCAAGACCTTGGGGGCTCTCCGCCCCCAAACCCCTGACCAAAGGTTTTCGACCTCTGGACTCCTTTAAGCGAAGTCACTTCGTGGGGAAAAACAAACGGACGCCTCATACCGCGCTGGGGTTTGCGAAAGTTAGAAGGCTTCTGGCCCAAGAAAGCCGGGAAAATCCTTAGGGAAAAAGCTCGCTTTTTCCTAAGGGATTATTCCCTGGCTTTCCCCGGATGCAAAGCATCCGGGTTGGCCGCCAACGGCGGCCGGGCCAGAAGCCCAACGGCGGCAAGCTGACCATTTCTTCCGAGCAGCAGCGGGAGCTTGTTTTCTTTCCAGGTCAGGCAATATCTGCAAGCGAGGGTCCAGGGAGGTCACCTCCCTGGCGCAGGTCTGGGCGCGCGGAGCGCCCAGGGTAACCCTCTCCATCGATTCCTCATTCATGCGTGATATGGCGCGCGGGAATTGACAGAAAAAGGCGGAGCGAATATAATGAATCCGTTTGCGGCGCGCGGGGGAGATTTGCGCCGCGAGAAGGAAGCGGACGAATGAAGAGCGATCCTTTCAGGGAGTGGGTGCGGGGGTGCAAAAACGGCATTCCCATCGGCCTGGGTTATTTGGCGGTGTCCTTTTCTTTTGGCATTTTGGCCCTGCGTTCCGGGCTGACAGTGGGGCAGTCGGTGCTGATTTCGGCGCTGAACCTGACCAGCGCGGGGCAGTTCGCTTCCCTTTCCGTCATCGCGGCCTCTGGCAGCTATATTGAATTGGCCCTGTCCCAACTGATCATTAACCTGCGCTATTGCCTCATGAGCGCCAGCCTGAGCCAGAAGGTGGATCGGGCGGCCCCCTTTTTCCATCGCTTTTTCATGGCGTTCGGCGTGACGGATGAGATTTTCGCCCTGTCCGTGTCCACCCACGGGGCGCTGTCGCCCTATTATACCTACGGGCAAATGACCGTGGCCATCCCCGGATGGACGTTGGGCACATTGCTTGGGGCCGTGGCGGGCAACGTGCTGCCGCCCAGGGTGCTGAGCGCCTTGGGCGTTGCGCTGTACGCCATGTTCTGCGCCATCATCATTCCCCCCGCCCGGAAAAACAAGGTGCTGGCGGTGATCATTCTGTGCGCCATGGGGGCCAGCGTGGCGTTCACCTTCGCACCGCTGCTCAAGGATATTTCCTCCGGCACCCGGGTGATCATCCTCACCGTGGCGATCGCCGCCCTGGCGGCGTGGCTGCGGCCCGTAAAGGAGGAGGATGCGCCGTGAGCGGAAACGTGTATGTGTATATCCTGGTGATGGCGCTGGTCACCTACCTGATCCGTATGCTGCCCCTGACCCTGATCCGGGAAAGGATCAAAAGCACCTTCATCAAGTCCTTTTTGTACTACGTGCCCTATGTGACCTTAGCGGTGATGACCTTTCCCGCCATTCTGTCGGCCACGTCCTCGCCCTGGTCGGGGCTGGCGGGATTCCTGACGGCGGCGGTTTTGAGCTATAAGGGCAAAGGGCTGATTTTCGTTTCCCTGTGCGCCTGCGGGGCGGTGTTTCTGTTGGAGCTGGCCTTGGTGTGAGATAAAAATTTCGGGGGAAACCGCTCTTTCATGCTGAAAGAGCGGTTTCCCCCGTACCCCTTTCCGAGAAAGCCACTTTTTTATCCATTTTTCAAAGACGGCGTGGAAGCCTGCTGATCCCGCAGGACATCCACGCCGTCTTTTCAGTTATAGGGATCGTATAGGGGCTGGGGATACCAGGGCCGGCTGGGGGGACAGGGCGGCGGCGCGTCGGGGCGGCCCATGACGCAGGGAACCAGGATATAGCCTTCGATCACCACGTCCAGGGGCACGTCGCAGCGGCAACCGCAGGGAGTGGCCCGGCCAGCCATGCGCACGGCGGCCTGCACGAAGGGCTGGCCCCGCCAGCAATTGTCCGGGGGACAGTTGACGCGCAGGGGCAGGTTTTCTTCGATTTCGTCGGTGAGGCAGTAGGTGCAGCCTCGGGCGTCCCGCACCTGGAACTGCACGGGAATGGATACCCGCAGCAGCAGGCCCCGGGGGTCCCGGCAGGGGGCTTCCTCCCAGCGGGGTGGGCCGCACAGGCATGCATCGATGACGGTAAACGGGGGCTGCGCCTGTTCCGGCAGGCCTTCTAAGCACAGAGAATGGCAGACACGGCGGCGCAGGGTGCCCGCCGCGAAAACGCGCTGCATCAGATAGCCTCCCCAGGGGGGCGGGGCAGGCGGCGGCACGCGGCCCCAGGATTCCTCCTCACGGGGAGGCGGGGGACGGCGGCAGCCGCAGGGGGAGGGGCGCAATGGATTTTTCATGAATGGAACCTCCCTTCCTTGGGGTTCATTCCATTCTATTCCGCAAGTCCGTTATCGGTGCATGCCAGCACCCGGCCGTAAGCGTCGTAGAAAATGGCCCGGTCCAGGTTCTTTTTGTTCCAGACCTTTTTGGCGTTCAGATACACGTCCGCGCCGCTGTCGGTGGATTTGGTGCCGATCACGATCTGCCCGCCCGCCGCCACGGTGGCGTCCGGCAGGGTCAAAAGCTCGTTGCCCTTGGTGGAATAGACCATGCAGCCGGAAAGGTTCAGCGTTTCATTGCCCTGATTGTATACAGTTAAGGTGTCGTTCTCCGCGTCCATGGACAGGGAAATGTTTTCCGCCCGCTTGGGCACGTTGTCCCACACCACGTCCGTTACCGCCGGTTTCTGGCCTTTTTTCAGGGTGATTTCCAGCGCGTCGCTGAAATCCTGGGAAATGCAGGAAACGCAGCCTACGTTATCCAGGCGTTTCAGGGTGGAGGAAGCGGGGGTGTCCGGCTCCTCCCGGGAATCGGTCAGGATCACCGCCACGTCGGGCTGCACGATTTTCAGCATTTTCTTGCCGGTGGCTTTGTTGTCCCCGTGGTGGCCCACCTTGAGCACGTCGCAGGAGGAAAACGCACCGGCCTGCAGCAGCTCGTATTCCTCGTCCTCCTTCATATCGCCGGCAAAAAGAATGCTGCCCTGGCCGCAGAAAAAGCGCATCACCAGGGAATTGTTGTTTTCATTCGTGACATCCACGGAAAGCGGCCCCAGCACGGAAAACGCCCCGTCGCTGCCCACGGTGATCCTGTTCCCGGCCTCCAGCCAGGAAACATTTTCCTTGCGCACAGCCGCCGCCCGCACGGCAGGATGCAGGTTTTCATTGATGCCGTAATAAATGCGGGGAGCGTACCATGCGTCCACCCCTATGTCGCTTTGGGCCAGCGCCAGCAGCCCGCCTTCGTGGTCCTCGTGGCAGTGGGTTAAAAACACGCCGTTCAAATGGGTCACGCCGTACTGGCGCAGCATGGTTTCCAGGGCGGGCCAGCTCTGCTCGTACCCGGTATCGATGAGATACGCTTCGTTCTGATACAGCAGCAGCATACAGTCCGCCTTGCCGATGTTCAGGCACACCAGCCGCGCGGCCGCTCCGCCGTCCGTTTCCGATACGGCGCAGGAGGAAAGCATGCCCGTCATCAGCACGAGCGCCAGGAGCAGGGCGCACTTTTTCATGGTTCATCACCTCCTTGTTACCCTTTCAGTATAACACGGGAATCTGAAAAGAAAAATAAAAAAATCGTAAATAATGAAGCCTGATAAAAAGGGTGAAGCCAAAAGCGCCGCCGCATAGCCACGGCAGCGCAGAAAAACCGGCCAGTAAGATCGTTTTAATGAAATACTCTGGTTTCCGGGTCCCGTTCCGCCAGGACGTTTCCATCCTCATCCAGCATATACCCGGCCACGAAACGGGCTTGATTCTCTCCCGGAACGTAATAAGACAATTCGACCTCCCATAGCGGGATCGGATAGGCGAGGATTGCTCCGTCCTCCGGCTGGGATACCCGTCCATCCTCTTTGTAAGAAAAAAGCGCGTTGGCGTACAGCATATCCCGCGTCCATTCTTTTTCATCGCCCGCCTTATCTTCCGCAATTTGGATGGCCCGATCAATCGCCGCCGTGTGATCCATTTTTTCGGGCATCACGTTTTCATACCGCACATACCAGTTCTCCTGCGTGGGATAGGTGAACCGCCAATCCAGCATTTCCCCTGTCGTTCCATGAACAACGGCATAGGCGTCCGGCATGGGCAACACCCATACGTCATCCTCGGTATCAACTTCCCACTGCCAGCCGGGGCCAAACTGATAATCTTTGGAAAAAGGTTTGGCCTCGGGCAGATGGGATTCCCGCAAAGCGGGACACAGGGAAAGCAGGTATTCCTTGGCGATAGCCACCGCTTCCTCCGATTTTAGTTGCCCCCTTTTGGGAGAATGGAGGATATACCTGTCTGCATGAGCGGAACAGACCGATAGAAGCAAACATAGTACGAAGAAACAAGCCGCAATTCTTTTCATTTCTCTTTCCCTTCCTGTATCAACATTTTTTTGAATTGTGCACAAAACTAACGCAACTGGTTTCAGACATTTGTTATGTCTTGATCCAAAGTTTGCGTTTACCATCATCCATTTCCGCCGCCGTGCTCGGACAGGAACAGGATATCCTCCACAACGCCGGTTTCCAGGTTCAGATAAACGGTGTAAGTACCATCCTGCTCCGTTTCCTCATCAGACAATTCCCCCACGAAGATCTGGCAACAATAACAGAGCGTTCCGTCCAGCAGGACATAGGCCCAATTCTCATCCACGTTGATGGACATCAAAGAAATCTGCTGGGGAGTCAAGTGATACCTTACGCCGACGGCTTCCTTTGCGATCTGGACGAACTCATGCGCAGAAAAAGCTTGTTTCTCCTTCGCTTTCTCAATATCTTCCCCCTCCAGAACGATTTCATGTTTTTCATCCATATTTTCCTTCCAGTACGCCTGGTAGTCAAAGCCGTGCGCCCGGTTGATCCGGTCTATGTAAGGATTGAATGTAAGCAGCTGGGCCACCTCTCCGGTTTCCGGGTCGATGCGCAGAATTTCCTCCAGCTGATCCTTCCCCCAGGCGGAGGCTTCCAGCCCGCCGCTTGTTTCCTCCCCATCATGGCTCCAGCATATGTTTTTCACGGTTTGGCCATCAATGATCACTGTATACTTGCCCAGCACATAAGCCAGACTCTCTCTTCCTTCATACGTTACAACGATGGTTCCTCTTTCTCCCTCTGCGGTTTCCCGTATGAACAGGGATTGCATCTGGGCGGTAATCCCATAGGTTTCGAGCAACGCCTGATCCGCAATTTCTGTGGCGGGCACTCGCTTGGCAAAGATGATCCCGGCGGCCAGGGCCGTTACTGTAATAAGCATCAACACAATGGCCATCACAAGGCCAACCGATAATCTTTTTTTCACAATGATTCCATCCTTTCTGCTTTCCTGCGCGATCACGCGCTGGTACAGAAAAGGATTCTCCTGTAACCCAGAAAGGGTCGTGTCGATGGCTGTATGAAACGCTTTCCGATCCATTTTTTCACTCATGTCAAATCCTCCCTTCCAACGCTTTTCGCAGCATTTCTCTGCCTTTCTTCAATCGGTTGGATACGGATGATTGGGCAATGCCCAATACCGTTCCAATTTCGCTTACATCCATGTCCTGGTAATAGTAAAGCATGATGGCTTCCCGATACTTCTTGGGCAAATTCATGACGGCCAGGGTCAAATCCAGATTGGTTTCTGTTGGCTGAATGATCGCTTCCGGCAGCATTTCCGGCGTTACCCGCCGATCCGTATGCCGGAACCATGCGCCTCTTTGCAGGTCTGTGCAGGTATTCACAGCGATCTTTGTCAACCACGTTTTTTCGCTGCTTTGACCTCGGAATTGAGTCCATCCACGAAATGCCTTGACGAAGGTTTCCTGCACCGCGTCCTCTGCCAGCGCTTTATCATGCAGCTGAATATAGCAAAGGCGAAGAAGCGGCAACTGCCATTCTTTCACCAATCTTTCGATGGCTTCGTTGCGTCCGCTGCCTGGGTCCTTGACAGCCACCATCGTGCAATCACCTCCCTTACACTTATATAGACGAAGCGAATATGACATATATCGATGGTAATCCAAACAAATTGATAAACAAGAACTTTGTATCGAAAATTAAAAGCATTTCATGAAGCAATGCAAACTATCGCTTCATGAAATGCGCCTCTCCCTTTATGTCATTCCGCCCAATCCAGTCCCGGAATGATGGACAGGAAGGTCACGTCGGCTTTGCGCACATAGCCAAAGGCGCCGTCTACGTCCATGAGGAACTCAATTTCTCCCTGCGGCACGTCCACATACAGCCAATCGCCGTTTTCGATAATGACGTGCATCTTCGTTCCGGCGGGCAGGGTCTGTACGGTTCCGTCGAAAAGGCCCGTGCCTTTTTTCAGCGGAATATCCTTTTGCGCTTCCACCGTGGGAAGGGCGCTTAAGTTGGCTGACTGGGTTTGTCCGTCATGCACATAGGTATCCACCACGAAGCCTTCCAGGAAGCCCACTTTTGTGCGAATCCACTCGCTGGGATCGCCGGGCAGCCTTTCCAGGACGGGCAGCAGCGTTCCGGCGTTCAGCACGCCGTGGGAGGTGGAACGGCTGCTTCGCTGGGTGCGCAGGTTCACCTCCACGGAATAAACATAACCCTCCGGCATCCCGGGAAAAACGGACTGCCGGGCGGCTTCCAATGTGGTGGGAAATTCCGTGATGGGCGTCACGCCCAGGTAACTGGGGAAATTCGCCACAGGATAGGGCATACCGTCCGGCGTCAGTTCCTTTTGCCAGGTGGGCATACCGGATCTGTTCACACCGATCCAGATTGCTTCCCCGGTTTTCCGGTTGACCCGCTCGTAGCTGTTGATGGTGGTACAGGACAGGATTACATCATCCCGTTTGATCTGGCCGCACGACAGGTAAAACGCGGCGGTTTCATCGTCGCTCAAAAGGTACTGCACGGCGAAGGCGTTTTGCTGGGTGTCGAAGGTCACTCTGTAATCTCCGGTGGGATACAGGGCATTCGTCCCCAGGGGATAAACCGTCCATTGCCCGTCTTGAAAAACCAATTGCACCAACTGCCTTTTTCCGTCCTTCTCAAAGGCCGCTAACCCTTTGCCGGTTCCTTTGCCCGGCTTTTCCCTGCTTTCGTCGAAGGAGAGTGCGCCGCTGTGGCACGTCCAGCCAGTCAGATGGGGATCGGAAAACGCCGCTTTCAATTCGTCCGGGTATTCGCCGCCGTCAAACAGCGTATAGGTGCGGGTCAAATCGCTTTGGTAGATATTCCGGCGGCTGATTCTGCGCACGCCCAGTACGTGGAAGGGTAATTCTTCCATCGTCAAGCCATACTCCGCGAACACGCTGTCCCGCAGTTCAAAAAGCGCGTCCGTCCAGCCTGCCGCAGGGCCGTAGCAGCTTTCAAAAAAGCCCTGCAAGCCCTGAGCCGCAGATTCGGAGAGGTACATTTCCGTGCTGATCCGCACGTTGTTTTCCAGGCAGGCGTCCAGGAGCGCATTTTTGCTTTCTTCGCTCCATTCGGAAATCCAGCCCTTTTCCTTCATGGTTCGCAGCAGCTCCCGCACGGCGTTTTCCCCGCAGAAGCCGGTATAGCCCGTATCGAAGGGTGTTGTGGATTCCAAGGGAACGTTATTTTTGTAAAGGGTGGTATAAACCCAGGAACGATGCTCTTTGGGCCAATAGGCGAGCACGCCGCCCTCTCGCTCTTCAAACACGAAATCCTTTACTTCCTCTTCCGTATAGCCGAGCACCTCCGTCAGGCATCCTTCGGCAAATTCCCGGATGCTGACGGCCTGCGCTGAAGTTTTGGAAAACAGCAGCAATAAAGCCAGAGCAAGGGTCAATACCCCTTTTCTTTTTCCTATGAACATACATTCACCTTCCTTCTGTGAATCCTTGTGTTTCAGTTTCTCAGCAACCCCCTGGCCGTTTCCAGCCGTCTTGATACGGTGGATGGGCTGATATGCAGCGCCCGGGCGGTTTCCCGCACGGTCATGCTTTGCAGATAGAAAAGCAGGATGACAGCCCGGTACTTTTCAGGCAGGTTCATCACGTCTAAAATCAGTTCCCGATCATCAGAATCGGTCTGTATCAAGGAGGATAAATCGGCCTTGGGCACTTCATGCTTTCGGAAAGCCCGGCGCAGGTGATCCCGGCAGGTATTGCAGGCGATCTTCATGAGCCAGGTTTTGGGCGTGCACTGATTGCGTCCCTGAAAACGATCCATATGCTTCCAGGCTTTCAGAAACGTTTCCTGCGTCGCATCCTCCGCGTCGGCCCTGCTGCCCAGATAGAAGCAGCACAGCCTGAGCACGTCGGTGCCGTAAGCGTCGTACCAACAGGAAAGAACGGACTCCCGGGAATCGATATCCGCACAGGCGGCGTTCCCTGTCGGTTCCATGGACTCACCCCCTGCTTTTCTATCGTATCTTTTGTTTCTGTCAGCCGTTGCCGTCCAAGGCGGTGCTTCCCACAGCGAAATGCACGATGCGCACGGCGGGCGATATTTCCACGATGATGTCCGCCACATGGTCTGAGAAATTGTCATGACCACGCTCATCCTGCCAGAAGGTGAAATAGGCGTACCGCTGATTGTCCATAAAGCTCTCACTGTATTGGTAGATATGGTTCACCTTTGCCGCCGCCTCCGGGTTCACGGCCCGCAGGAAGGCGAGCAGATCATCCCCCAGCGCTTGCTGTTCTTCCTCGGTCAGGGAGTAACGATTCACGCCGTACAGGTTGTCCGGGTCGGTCAAGCCGTTGTGCAGCGCCAATAGATTGCCTTGGCGGTCAAACACTGCGTTGCAGGTGTAGTCGTTTTCTGTGTAACCGCAATTAACACGGATACTGTCGCTATCGGTAAACGGCG
>JAFSKN010000002.1 GCA_017448975.1 Clostridia bacterium | reverse complement strand
TCGCCGTTCAGTTCTTTCGCCACCAGCAGCTTGGTGCCGTAAGCGGTTTCCGTGTAGGAAATGTCCACGTCGTATTCATCCGTGAAGGTGGATTCAATGTAAGCGAGCGCTTCAGCGTCCAGGTCGTTCAGTTTTTTCACGCCGGCATACATATCGTCGAACATGATGGACAGGATCAGCAAGGGCTTCGCGGCGTCTTCGGACGTGATCATGCAGATCAGTCCGCCGTTATCCGCCTCGCTCGTTTCCAGGGTATAGCCTTCCGGCAGTACGCCCCGGACTTCAAAGGCGCCGTTCACATTGACGGTGCCAATGTTGGTATATTCTGCCAGGGCGGCAAAGCATCCCAGCAGCATGGACAGACACAGCATCACAGCGATGGTTTTTTTCATAATTTCTTTCCTCCTTTACTTTGTCCTGACGCTCTGACAGGTTACTTGCGCGTCACATACTGGCTGCTGATGAAGCCGATCATGCCGGTGGCGGGGTCTTGCACCTGATACCAGTTTTTCAGCTCAGCGAGCACGGTCAGCTCTTTGCCCTGGGGGCAGGTGGCGATGCGTTCCATCTCGGTAGAGGGGGCCCAGCGCAGGTTCACCCAGCCGGAAGCGCGGGAAGGACGGGCCACCACGGTATAGGGGGACACCTTTTTCGCGGCGGAGAATTCCGCGTTCATCTGGGAAAGCACCTTTTGGGCGTCCGTGGTATCGGTGGGCGTCTTGCTGGAGGATCCGCCCGACGGCTTGGGAGCGGGCTTGTAGTTCACCAGGAAGCGGCTCTGCACATAGCCCACAAAATTGTCCGCGTGAACCCAGTTGATCGCGGCCCAACCGTTGGCCATCGTCATCCGGACCGATACGGCATCGCCGTAGTTCAGGGTGCCGACCACGTTATCGCCCTTCATCGGCTCGTTCCGCACGTTCAGCGTGCCGCCGTTGTCCGTGTACACATACATGGTCCATTCGCCGTCCGCAACGGCAATCGCGGGAATGAACATTGCCAGCATCATGGCAATGAGCGCTATGGAAAGGATCCTCCTGGTCATAGAAATGCCTCCTTCATATATTATAAAATCACATTTGCAAACGCAATTTTATTTCGATGTTTCCGGGATGCGCAGGGTCGCCACCACGCCGCCGCCTTTCCGGGGCGCGATGTTGAGTGTACCGCCGCACATGCGTTCCAGGCGAATGCGGGAGCTGGTCAGCCCCACGCCCTCCTCCATGTCGTCGGGGGGATGGAAATCCGCGCCGTCGTCTTCCACGATGATTTCGCTGCCGCCCTCCACCCTGCGGGTGCGGACGGTAACGGTCAGGCGGTCGATTTCGGGGTCCATTCCGTGCTTCACAGCGTTTTCCACAATGGGCTGGAGGGTCAGCGGCGGCAGGCGGAAATCCGTTTGAGGCGTGTCGAAGACCACGTTCAGCTTGTCCTCGAACCGGGCCTGCTCCACAGCTAAGTAAGCGCGGGTGTGCTCCAATTCTTCCTCAAAGGGGATGGGCTCCCGCTTGGTGACGGAATTGAACACCTTGCGCAGGTAGATGGTGAAATCCAGGATCACCTTCAGGCCCTGCTTCTGGTTGCCCTGGGTGATGTAGTAGATGCTCGCCAGGGCGTTGTAGATGAAGTGCGGGCGCATTTGCAGGATGCGGATGTCAAATTCCTTGCGCGCGTTTTCCTCGGTCTGGCGGACAAAGATTTCCTGCTGGTCGCTCAGCAGCACCAGGAACATGACCAGAGCGGATACCACCGTGCCGATGGCGATGGTGAGCAGACCGTAGAAAAGCATCTGGATCACCGTGCAGAGCAGCGGCACCACCAAATATATCAGCAGCGCGGTTCGCTGCTTTCTGTCCAGTTTGTTCCACCGGCGCAAAAGCCCCCAAAGGTTCATCGCCAAAATCAGGGCGGGCGGCACGAGAAGAATGGGATACCAGGGGCCCCGTTCGTAGACGCCCGCGCTGTCAATGGTGTAAATCGCGGTAGAAAACTGGGTGTACACAAGCAGCGCAAGGTAGACGGACCACAGCCCCGCGATCGCGTCAAACAGGATGCTTTTCCGCCATTTTTCGCCGCTCAGGTGCAACAGGTAGGCGGTGAGCAGAGGCATCAGCATGGACGACGAAAGGGATTCAAAAAACACGCTCCCCCGCATGACGAGGCCGGGGTTCTCCAAATAAGCAACGATCTGGCCGACGAAGATCGACCCGGTGTAAACGATCAGCAGCGAAAAGAAAAGAATAAAATACTGCCGCATCACGTGGTCAACGGGCCGGTAGATCAGCGTCACCAGCAGACCCAGCAGCGACAAGGTCAGCCCCGTGATGCCAATGGAGAGATTGACGAGATCCATCCAGCCGATCATCATGGCTTATTCATTCCCTCCTACCGATTGGAAAATATTGCCTTGTATCGGATGCTTGAGCTTTGGAATGATCTCTATAATATCGCCAGGCATCAGGGGCTTGACCAGGAAACCGCAGGCGTCCGTTTTCCACGCTTCCAGCGCGTGTTCCGGCCAGGCGGTCAGGTACACCACGTTGGTTTCGGGATGAATGGCAGTCAGCTTTTTGCACAGTTCAAATCCGCTGCCCCTGCCCAATTCAATGTCCAGAATTGCCAAGTTGACCGGATTATTCTTTGCGAACATCAGCGCTTCGGAGGGGCGAAGGAAGCCCGTAATTTCCGCGCCGGGCAGCGTTTCAGTCAGCACCCGCAGGCCCCCGGCCAGGTTCGGCTTTTCATCGTCCACCAGAATGACCCGGGGAATGACAGGCGACCCGGCGTCGTCGGCCAGCAGGTCGGAAACATCCACGCTTAGACATTCCGCCAGCCGGGGCATTAACAGGATATCCGGGCTGCGGGTGCCGTTTTCCCACCGGGCGATGCTGGAACGATCCACCAGCATCTTCATGGCAAGCTGCTGCTGGGAAAGGCCCTTCTCCGTGCGGAGCTTCCGCAGTCTTTCCGCGAAGCTGACAGTCATAATACAAAGTCACTCCTGATTCTGTTCATCCGGATTCTGCTTGTTTCTTCTTTATCTTAGCGGATATAGCGCGCGAATTCAAGCGTGTCACGCCAAAAAAGCGTGACGCTCTGGAACGGGGGCACTTTAATGATTCCGTTTCACCAGTTTCAGCACGTTATCCCGGCACACCTTCCGCACCACGTCGGGGGACAGCTTATCCAGCAGCTTGTAATACTTGACGACCTCCGCCGGGTAGGTGGCCCAGTGGCCCACCTTGTCGGTGCCGATCAGCACCCGGTCCTGGTATCTGTTCATGAATGCCGCCCAATCGTCCAGGGAATCGCCGTCCATGTAGTTGTTGGGGAAGCGGTCCAGGAAGTAGTAGTCGAACACCAGCCAGGAAATATCCACGTACAGATTGGGGTGGGTATCCAGCAGCTCGGAGGCGATGGACACCAGATTTTGAATCTCCACCCGGCGGGAAATGCCGATGTGCGCCCAAATGATGTTGCAGTTCCGGTTATGGGCCAGAGCTTCCTCCAGCTCCTTGCGGTACAGCACCCTTTCCTCGCTCTGGGCGGTGATGTTATGGTGCACCAGCACGGGCAAGCCCTCTTCCGCCGCCAGATCGAACACGTCCAGGAACGCGGGGCTGTTCACATGGGGCGCTTCGCCATAGGTCAGGGCGGTCAGGTCGTCATGACGGCTCATGATTTCGCCGATGCCGCACCAGAAGTTGGGATACAGCCGGAGCAGCTGCCGGATATGATCGGCGGCGAAGCGGTCGTTGCCGTTGATGCCGCAGCAGAAGGGGAAGAACCGCTTCTTGATTTCCAGGGGTTGGGCCAGCAGTTCTTCGGCCAGAATAAAGTCCGTGCCGGAATAGTAGTAGCACCGGCTGTCGTTGCTCAGGTAGTAGGACGGGGCCGTTTCCATGGTAGCGTCCCATTGCTTGGCGATGGGCATGCCGAAAATCACGGCCTGGGACACGCCCGCCGCGTCCATGGCGCGGCACAGGGCAGGGAAGCCGTCCGAATCCTCTAAGAAGTCCGTAAAATGCAGATGGCTGTCGATCAGGTCATACCTTATCGTCTCATCCGGCTGCTCGATCTCGATTTGCCTGTCCGTGGCAAAGGCGATACTGGACGGGGTGGCGGAAGATACCGCGTCCGTTTTTTCACCCAGGGCGATGCCTGGCAGGGACAGGGCGGCGGAAGCGGCGGCCGTGCCCGCGGCCATGGTTTTCAGGAAGCTCCGTCGGGTGAGCTTCAGCTGCTTGTCAAATTTCTGTTCCATATAAACCTCCTCCTGTTGTGTTGAACTTACAGCATAATCATTGTAAAAGATTTTTCCTCCAAAATGCAAGCTGTTCGCGCCAAAAAAGCGTGACAATCTGGAACGCCCCCCTTTTCTCCTGACACAAAATAAACTATAATTTTTTTGAAGTAAAAAATGAAGGAGAAACAGCTTTGAACACAGAATTGCAGTCCAATGTGTTATCGTCAAATTCGGTCCGGAAGGTCATGCCGTCCTGTATGGTCTACGCACTGGTGCAGATGATGACGTTCATGGTGGACACCATCGTGGCGGGCCATTATCTTGGCTCCGACGCGGTGGCGGCGGTGGCGCTGGGTTTGCCCATCATCGGCCTCATGATTTCTTTTACCAGCATGATCCTGCATGGCGGTTTCCTCAAGCTGCTGGCCGCATTGGGCAAAAGCGATACGAAGGACTATCAGCGCATTTTTTCGCTCACGCTTTCCTTTACGTTCGCTGCGGACGTGTTTTTCATCGCTCTGTGTGTTTTCGGAACGGATGGCATCCTGACCATCGCGGGCGCGGCAAAAGCGTCCGAACAGGCTGTGGAAATGGGGCGTCTTTACATTCGGACGGCGTGCATGATGATCCTGTTTTTCAGCCTCGGTTCCCTGTTCCAGATCGTCATGGCCACCTACGGGTATCAGACGGATCGGATGATTTGCAGCGTGGTATGCGTGGCGGTCAACGTGGTATCATCCGTCATTTTTGTCAGCATCCTGCCGGAGCCTTCCAAAATTGCGGGCTTGGGCATCGGTTCCGCTCTGGGTTCCCTGGCGCAGATGGCCTCCGCGCGGCTGATGATGCGCCGCAGGAAGATTCAAGTCAAGTTTGGATTCTACCCCGTCAACCGGAAAAACCTTGTGGATTCCCTGGATATGCTGCGGCGGGGACTGCCCTCCTCCATCGACAATATGCTGGATTCGGTCAGCGGCACCGTTGTCAACCGCATCATTTTAGCGTCCTTCGCGGACGGCACCGCTGCCCTCGCGTTAATTTCCGTCCTCAAGACGCTGTTCAACATCGTGCGCACGGCGGGGCGCGGCGCGTTCTATGCCAGCGAACCGCTCATGGGCATCCTGCACGGAGGGCGCGACAATGAAGGCATCAAAAAAGTCTTCTCCGCGGCGCTCAAAATCGGCCTTCTCTACGCGGCGGGCATGGCGGCTGTGCTGATCCTGTTAAAAAATCCCCTGCTGTCCTTTTACCATATCGCCGAAAACGCCGACGCCCATACGGGCGTGATCCTGATTGCCGTCAGCAGCATCATGATCGTTTTTCCTTTTGTCTTTAATGCTGTTTACGAGTCAACCGGGCACCTGACGCTTTCCCTGCTGATTGCCGTGGTGCCGGACAGCATCCTGTATCCGCTGCTGATCCCCATCCTCAGCAAGTCTTTCGGCATGACGGGCATCTGGCTGGCCATGGGGTTCAACTTCATCCCGTTCTTTATCGTGTTCTATCTCCTGTTTGTGATCGTGAACAAGGGAAAATTTCCCGTGCCGCTGGTAAAGCTGCTGGCCCTCAAGCAGTATGGGGACCGCACGACCGAACTGGATGTGAGTATCCCCACCGACGCGAAAAACGTTTCCTTCGTCTCTGAACAGTTACAAAGCTTCCTCCTCAAGAACGGCACGCCGTCCAAAATCGCGTATGCGTCCGCCCTGTGCACGGAAGAAATCGCGGCGGATTACCTGGAACACAGAAGCGCCATGAAGAACGCCGGGAAAAAGGCGTACATGGACATCAAGGTTTTCCGCGACGCTGGGAAAATCGAGATCATTTTGCGAAACTACGACGCCCCCTATAACCCCCTTGTGTTTGAACGGGAAGCGGAGAGTTTTTCCAAGATCGGCGTCAGCATGGTGCAGAAAATAGCGAAGGACATCGTTTACAGCTACTCCTACCATTTGAACGTGGTTTCGGTCATCATCGAAGCATGATGGCCGAACGGGCAAGCGTCCTATCTTTAATACGGCAAAAATTTGCTGACCCGGACGAGGCGTAAAAAAGATCAATCTGAAAAGACGGTCAGCCCACAATTCGGAAGGAGGAATCCTCATGATTTTCAGCGTAACCATCGTGAACCTCATCAACATGCTGTTCATCGCGGCGGGCATCGGGATTTGCGGCCTGTGCTTTTTGCAGATCACGGCTTCCATTCATCTGCGGAAGGAGGTGCGGCAGTATTTCCAAATCTTCCTCCTGCTGCTCCTGCTTTACATCTCCGCCCACCTGGCCCGGCAGCTCATGGACGGCCTGGCGGGCGCGGGCATACGCGCGGCGCTGTATATCGTCACGTTCATTGAAGTGCTGGCGGCGGGCTTCATGGCCCACATGATGTCCATGCTGGTGCTGTCCGTCTCCAGGGTCAAAGACAAAAAGCCGCTGCTGATCGTTCTGGCGGCCCTGCTGTGCGTTCACACGGTGCTTTTGATCGTGGGCTGGTGCTTCGGCCTGATTTACACCTTTGACGAAAGCAACGTGTACCACCGCGCCCCGCTGTATGTGCTTTCCAACCTGTGCCCGCTGTTCATGCTGGTGATCGACGCGGCGCTGCTGCTTCGCTTCTGCAGGGAGTTGAACCGCCGGGTCAAATCCGCCCTTTGGGTCTATCTGATCGCGCCCATTGCGGCCATCGTGGTCCAAAGCGCTTTCTACGGGGTTCAGCTCATCATCTTCGCCACGGTGGGCGCGGCGGTCTATCTGTTCTCCGTGATCGTGCAGAACCAGAACGAAGCCTATGAAAAGCAGCAGAAGGAAAGCTCCCGCATCGAAACCGAGCTGACCATGGCCTCCAGCATTCAGGCGGATATGCTGCCCAGCATCTATCCCGCCTTCCCGGAGCGCCCTGAATTTGATGTTTATGCCTCCATGGACCCGGCCAAGGAAGTGGGCGGCGATTTCTATGATTTCTTCCTGGTGGATGAAGACCATTTGGGCCTGGTCATGGCGGACGTATCCGGCAAGGGCGTGCCCGCTGCGCTGTTCATGATGGCCTCCAAGATCATCCTGGCAAACAATACCATACTGGGCAAATCCCCCGCCAAGGTGCTGACGGACGCCAATAACGCCATCTGCGCCAACAATCGGGAAGGGCTGTTCGTTACGGTGTGGCTCGGCATCCTGGATATACGCACCGGCAAAATCGTAGCCGCCAACGCAGGCCATGAACGCCCCGTTTTGATGCACGCGGGCGGCGATTGCGAACTGCTCCACGATCCCCACGGCTTAGTGGTCGGCGGCATGGAAGGCGTGCGATACAGGGAATACGAAATCCAGCTGAACCCCGGCGATAAGCTGTTCCTGTACACCGACGGCGTTCCCGAAGCGACGGACGCCAATGAAAACCTGTTCGGCAATGAACGGATGCTGGATGCCCTGAACGGGGTCAGGGCCGCCGCGCCGGAGGGCGTGCTCAAGGGCGTGCGCCGCGCGGTGGACGGCTTCGTGAAGGACGCGGAGCAGTTCGACGATCTGACCATGCTGTGCCTGGAATACAAGGGAACCATGACAAAGGAAAGCGGATCGCTGTGAAGAGGCCGGGGCTTGACGGTGGAGGCAGCAATGCTATAACTGGCTTGCAAAGCCGGAGGTTTATTTCCTCCAGCCGGAGACTTCGCTTCTCTACCGCGACATGATGGTATTCCGCGGCGCATCCCTCAATCAGCTCAAGCCAGTGCGCGTCATCATGAACGAGCGCCAGCGAAAGTTCTTCTACGCTCTGCGGCAGGAGGTCGTCGATCTAAGCCGGAAGGAAGATAAATGATCCTGCTGAATCCCTGATCATATCGGTTTATCAAATCGCATTCGGATGATGAAAAGGCGCTGCTTAACATGTTTTACAAAAAAGAAACGATGATTCATCTATCCGTTTAACAGCGAAGGATTTTTGAAATAATGTCAGGGGCGGTTCTCCGCGCTGAAACCATTGTTCGTTTCAAGCCGCGGAGAACCGCCCTTTTTTGTTTTTTGTTGCTTATTTGTGATTCTTGATATGCTCGCAAACGTCGATAATGAACCCGGTGGGAGAAATGAGATAGGCGTATTTGCTGCTGGCGGTGGTGCTGGGCTTGAAGTTCTTTGATTCCCGGAAGCCATGAGCCATAAAGAACGCATACGCTTCCTCGAAATTGTCCACGTTGATGCGGATAGCCGAATAGGTCTGCGGAATGACGGGCACTTCCACCACGTCCACGTGGAAGCCGCCCTCGTTCTTCATCCGATGGGACGAAAAATCCACGTCCACATTTTCCGCCTTGTTATGGGTCTGCTGAAAGCCGAGGTCTTCAAAGAGCTTGATGGTGGATTCTCCGTCCTTGGTGATAATCATCGGGTTAAAGGTTGTGATCTTCATATGCTTTCCTCCTTCTGGTTTCGGTATGGCTTATTTGCCCCGGGGCGCTCAGCGGGCCAGCATGACCGGCACAAGCACGTCGAAGAAGTAGGGCTCGGTGACGATGGTGCCCTCGGGCATATCAGCGGAGGCGTAAGTCAAGAAATTGATGCTCTCACTTACCTCATCCATCAGCGCGATCTCCTCCTCGGTCATACTGGCTTGCTCTTCCGCCTTTACAGCTTCGCGCTCCGCTTCCGTCATGGCAGCCCTCTCTTGGGCTCTGCTGCTGGTGCGGGTCCAGAACACGGCGTCCACGGTGCCGCTGGCCAGGGCGGCGGCACGGCCCACGCTGTCCACCACCACGATCTCGATGTTCTTGCCGGTGCGCTGTCCGATCTCGGCCAGCACGGCGGTATTGAAGCCCGCGGGCGTGCCGTCCGCGGCCACATAGTCCATGGGCGGCAGCGCGCCGGTGACGGCCACCGTTACGGTTTCCGCGCCGTCGATCTTCGGCAGCGCGATGGGTTCGATCTCGCCGCCGTTCACCAGATCGTCGATTTGCTCCTTCACCAGCCGATCCAGCGTGCCGTCCGCCTTCATGTCGGCGATGGCGGCGTTGAATTCGTCCCGCAGGGCGGCGTTGTCCGCCATCATCAGGAAAGCGAAGTCGTTGCCGTTGACGCCGGTCTGCACAAGCTGCGCAAAGGTTTCCGACGCTTTATCTGTGTCAAAGCTGGGGCCAAGCATCAGATTGTCGTTGGTGGCGCAGAGATACCGGGCGACGCTCTGATAGATTTCGATATTGTTGATGTCTCCGGCGTTCAGGGCCATCAGCAGGGCGTCCAGCGTGTCATAATAGACAATTGTGTTCTTCGGCGGCAGTCCCTCCGGCGGGGCACCCTCCGGTGGCAGTCCCTCCGGCGGCTCACCCTCCCGCGGCTCGCCTTCTCCAAGGCGTTCGCCGATCAATCCCCGCGCGGAGATCAACGAGAGGTATTCCTCTTCCGTCATGTTCAGCATGGAGAGCGTGCCGAAGGTTCTGTCGGGCGGCGGGCCGCCAGCCGGGGCGTTCTCCGCCAAGGCGGAAAGCGTCAGCGTGGACGCCAGCGCCAGCACGAGCATCAACGCAATCAGTTTTTTCATGTCGTTTTCTCCTTTGCGAATTGCACAGGGGACGGTTCTCTGTGCTGAAATTTCCGTCCTTTTTTGAACACAGAGAACCGTCCCCTTGTGTTCTTATTCGTGATCCCGGATGTGCTCGCCCACGTTGATGGCAAAGCCGGTGGGAGACACCATCATGGTGGCGATGGAAGAACCGGTATGGGTGATCTTTTCGCCCTGGGCGTTCGTGAAGCCCTTTTCTTCCAGCAGCTTGTAGGCTTCGTCAAAGTCGCGCACGTTCATGCGGATGGCGGTGATGTCCTTGGGAACGGGGGCCTGGGTGATGTCCACGTGGAAAATTTTGCCGTCTTCGCCGGTGTAGCGCATCCGCACGCTGGTGATGTCCTCGCCGTTGATGCCGGTCTTGGTGTGGCGGCGTTCAAAGCCCAGGGCCTCGAACAGGGCGATGACGGATTCCGCGTCCTTGGTGATGATGCAGGGGTTGAAAGCAGTGATAGTCATTTTGGTTTCCTCCTTGATTTTTTTATTTCGCAATTGTTCCGCCGTTCTTCAGGAGAGCTTTGAGCAGAGTTGAGAGTTGAGATATTATAGTGTTCAACGAAAAAGAACCCTGTTTTCAACTATATCCGTCTCAACTCTCAGCTCTCAACTCTCCACGCTTTTATTGACTTAAAGCCTTCTTGCATGGAAAAGCGGAACAAGAACGTTTTCAATCGTGTTCCTTGATGTGCTGGGACACCGCCAGGATGAACCCGGTGGCTGATACCATGATGTTGAACTTGGAAGAGCCGGTATCCACGGTTTCATTTGCGGCGGCGTGCCGTGCCTTATGGAATCCGCGGGCCTCCAGGAAGGCGATGGCTTCCTCTAAGTTGTCCACGTTCATGCGGATCATCATCCATTCGCCGTCGCCCTGGGAAACGTCCAAATGGAAGCCGTTCGCGTCCTTCATGCGCACGTCGGTGACGCTGTCCTTGCCGATTCCCTCCTTGGTATGGCGTCTTTCAAAGCCTAATTCCTCGAACAGCTTGATGGCGGACGCCGCGTCCCTGGTAGCGATCAATGGGTTGAAGCTGGTGATTTTCATTGCCGTATTCCCTCCATGCGTATTTGTATTGCTATTATTGTAAAAAAACTTTTCTTATATTTCAAGCTGTTTGCGCCAAAAAGCCGTGACGATCTGGAACGGCCTCTTGTCCAGTTGCACAAAAAATACTATAAACTCCCGTGAACAGCTTGTACCGCGCTCTTTCGCATTTCTTCATCGGCAGGAAACGCGGATTGATTGCTGTACGGTATTTCGCCGCGGGCGAATCCCAGCACAGTTACATCCATTTTCGGTATCATAGCTTCTTTTGAAAGGCAAGTAAAGGGGGCGTTCCAGAATGTCACGACTTTTTTGTAAAAACCGCTTGCATTTTATGGAAACATTCCTTTACTATGTACATGTTCAGATAATGGGCAACTCTTATTTACACGAAACCACGGACAGAAAAAGGAAGTATTTGTAAGGTTTTCAGTAATGGGAGGATGGAAGATGATCAATTTCAATATTGCGCCTTTTACCGGCAAAGAACTGGCGTACGTAAAGCAAGCCATAGACAACCATAAAATCTGTGGCGACGGCATCTTCACAAAGAAATGCAATGCTTGGCTGGAGGAACGGTTCCATGCGCAGAAAGTACTGCTGACCACAAGCGGCTCGGCCGCGCTTGACATGGCAGCTATGCTTTGCGATCTTCAGCCCGGCGACGAAGTGATCCTGCCCAGCTATACGTTTTCCAGCACCGCGAACGCTTTTGTATTGGTCGGGGCCAAACTGGTATTTGTGGATATTCGGCCCGACACGATGAATATTGACGAAACGAAAATCGAAGCGGCCATTACGGAAAAAACGAAAGTGATCGTTCCCGTTCATTATGCCGGCGTTTCCTGCGAAATGGACGCCATCATGGATATTGCGAAGCGGCACCATCTGAAAGTGGTGGAGGACGCGGTGCAGGGCGTGATGAGTACGTACAAAGGACGGGCCTTGGGTACCATCGGCGACTTCGGCTGTTATTCCTTCCATGAGTCAAAAAATTTTTCCATGGGCGAGGGCGGCGCGCTGGTGATCAACGATGCGCGATACAATGAAGCCGCTGAAGTCCTTCGGGAGAAGGGAACAAACCGTTCCATGTTTTTCCGCGGTCAGGTAGATAAATATACGTGGGTTGATTTCGGCGACAGCTATCTTCCCAGCGATATGAACGCGGCGTATCTTTGGGCGCAGTTGGAATTGGCGGATGAAATCAACGAGGACAGACTGGCCACATGGAACAAGTATTACGAAGCGTTTAAACCACTTCAGGAGGCAGGAAGAATTGCGTTGCCAACTGTTCCAGATGAGTGTGTCCACAACGCTCATATGTTCTATATTAAATGCAGGGATTTGGAAGACAGAACATTATTTATCTCACACATGAAGAATAAAGATATCCAATGTGTGTTTCACTATATTCCGCTTCATTCCGCGCCTGCTGGCATAAAATTTGGCCGATTCCACGGGAAAGAGCAATACACGACTCCGGAAAGTGAACGTTTGGTGCGATTACCGATATATTATCATATTGAACACCAGGAAGCGGAAACAGTCATTCATGAAACATTGCGGTACTTCAACAGCTAAACAGAGGATAGAATCATGCAAAAAATCAGCTTCGTCATTCCATGCTATCACAGTGCCCAGACCGTAGGAAACGTTGTCCGAGATATCGTCGATACCGTGCTTGTGCGGAGTGAGTTTCAGTATGAAATAATCTTGGTGAATGACAATCCGCCAGACGATACGTGGAGAGTCATCTGCGAAATATGCCGGAATAATCCCCATATTCACGGCATTTGCTTCACAAAAAACTTTGGCCAGCACGCAGCGCTTATGGCCGGGTACAGAAAGGTGACGGGAGATATTGTCGTCAGTCTTGACGATGATGGACAGAACCCGCCTCAGGAGATGTTCAAGCTGATAGACGCATTGAATGAAAAGACGGATCTGGTATATGCGAAATATATACAAAAAAAGTGTTCTCCCTTTCGTAATTTTGGCAGCAAAGTCAATGACTGGATGGTGCAATGGCTGCTCAATAAGCCCAAAGAGCTTTATCTTGCAAGCTACTACGCGGCAAAAAGATTTATCATTGATGAAATGGTAAAATGTGAAAATCCTTTCCCGTATATTGATGGGCTTGCGTTACGCTCTACGTCTGAATATATCAATGTCGATATCGTCCATAAAGAGAGAGCGGCAGGAAATAGTGGATATAGCTTCGCAAAACTTATGGGGCTGTGGATGAATGGTTTGACGTCCTTTTCAGTGAAACCGCTTCGTATTGCCACTTTTTCTGGCTTTTGCATTTCCCTGTTTGGATTGGTTCTTGCTATGATCATCATTATTCAAAAATTGATCCTAAAAGACGCTGTATCTGCCGGTTGGCCAAGCATCATGACGGTTGTTCTGATTCTGGACGGAGCAATCATGATAATGCTTGGATTGGTTGGAGAATATGTGGGTCGGATTTATGTGACGATGAACAAAAGCCCACAGTATGTGATAAAAGATGAAGCTAACCCGATAGACACAGAATGAAACATAGAGAGGCTGTGCCCTTGTCATGCGCAAACATCTTGCTATTATCGGCGCGAGCTATTTGCAACTCCCCCTGATCGAGAAAGCAAAGGAAATGGGTTATACCACGCATGTGTTCGCTTGGAAGGCGAATGATGTTGGCGAGGCTGCCGCGGATCATTTCTATCCGATCAGTATCGTTGAAAAGGAACTGATCCTGAAAAAATGCAGGGCAATCCGGATTTGCGGTATATGCAGCATCGCTTCTGATCTGGCGGCGATCACGGTCAATTATATCGCGAGCGCACTGGGACTGCCGGGCAATACCATGGAGGCAACCCTGAAAAGTACAAATAAGCATCTCATGCGGCTTGCTTTTGAGGAGGCGGGCGATCCGAGTCCACGGAGCATACTGGTCGAGGACGCGGCGCAGGCCGAGGGGCTTGCTCTCCAGTATCCCGTAATCATCAAGCCAACGGATCGTAGCGGCAGCCGCGGGGTCTGTAAAGTCGAAACGGAAGATGAACTGAAACCGGCGATTTGCGCCGCCATAGAAAACGGATTTGAAAAAAAGGCGCTGATTGAGGAGTACGTCGAAGGACAGGAATATAGCGTGGAATACATTTCATACAAGGGTATGCATCATTTCCTTGCCATTACTATGAAATACACCACTGGCGCGCCGCATTATATCGAAACAGGCCATAGGGAACCGGCCCCAGTCAGCGCTGAAACGCTGGAAAACGTAAAAAAGGTATGCAATCACGCCTTAACGACCTTGGGAATCGAAAACAGCGCGTCTCATACGGAGGTAAAGATCAGGGCGGATGGCACGATCAGGATCATCGAGATCGGCGGAAGGATGGGCGGTGACTGCATCGGCAGCGACCTGGTGCAGCTTTCAACTGGATATGATTTCGTTCGGATGGTAATTCAGGTTGCTTGTGGGATCGAGCCGGATTTTTCGATCGTGGGTACGCCACACCCTGTTGAATCCCGCTTCATATTGTCGAAGGAGGATGCTGAGGAACTTGAGCGGCTGGAAAAAGAAGAGCCGGAGAAGTTGATTAAAATTGTGGATTATCATCCGGAAAAGATTGGAACGACAACCGACAGCTCCAATCGTGCCGGATGCTATATCAGAAGAATATAACGGAGAACCCATTTGCGCCAAAAAGCCGTGACGATCTGGAACGGCCACTTGTCCAGTTGCACAAAAAATGCTATAATAACGGCATAAGCTTCTCATTAAAAAGGGCAGCGCGAGGAAAGAGGATGGCAAAGGGATGGACGTTCTGCTTCGGGCGGAAGGACTGATGAAAATTTATGGCGCGGGCCAGAGCGCGGTCAAAGCGCTGAACGGCGTCAGCCTTGAGATACGCCGGGGCGAACTGCTTGTGGTTTTGGGCAGCAGCGGAAGCGGAAAATCCACCCTGCTGAATATGTTAGGCGGGATGGACAGGCCGGACGGGGGCAGAATCCGCTTTGGGGGCAAAGAGATCAGCCGTCTGAACGACCGGGGCCTGACAGCGTATCGCCGGAAAAATATCGGCTTTATTTTCCAATCTTTTAATCTGATCGCCGAATTGACCGTAAAGGAAAACGTCGCTTTAACGGCGGATACGTCTCAGGACATACACATCGTGGAACACACGCTGGAGATGCTGGGCCTTAAGGAAAAGCAAAACAGCTATCCTGCCCAACTGTCCGGCGGCCAGCAGCAGCGCACGGCCATCGCGCGGGCGCTGGCGGGCCGGTCTGATCTGCTGCTGTGCGACGAACCCACCGGCGCGCTGGACTATGAAACCGGCAAGCAGATTCTGGTTCAGTTGGAAGCCTTGTCCCGACAGCATGGAAAAACGGTTGTCATCGTGACACATACCCAGGAAATCGGGAAAATGGCGGATCGGGTGCTCCGGATGAAGGATGGAAAAATCATCGAAATCACGGAAAACGATCAGCCCGTTCCGGCGGAGCGCATCGAATGGTAAACGCATGAGGGGATTTTTCTTTCGCGCCATCTGCAAAAAATATTGGAAGCTGCTTCTTTCCATGCTGCTGGTATCCGCTTTCGGCTGCGCCACCTTAACGGGGCTGGCAGGCGGTTTCCTTTCGCTGAAAGAAGCCTTGGATTTCTATGTCCAGGAAGGCGGATACCCGGACGCCCTCGTTACGACCGACGTGACCGAACGCGAACGGATGGACGCGCTGAAGGCCGTGGCGGGCGTTGCGGAAGTGAACGCCCGGCTCATCGGCGATCTGGTGCTGGTCAACGGGGAAGGACGGTATCTGTCCATCCGGGCCATGTCCTTTGACGAAGATGAATTTCAAACGTTCTATTTCTGGGAGCGCGCGGAGCAAAACGCCCATGATCCCATTTATTTAGAATACAATTTTGCGAAAATCGCGGGAATCCGGGCGGGCGACACGGTGCGCGTCAAAGTCGGCGGCGAGTTCCGGCAATATGCCGTAGCGGGCATCGTTTCCAGGCCGGAAACCCTGTCCATGGAGCCTTCCGACAGTGTGAGAATCAGCAGCGAGGATTTCGGCTACGCTTACGCGCCCCGTTCGCTGCTTGCGAAGGAAGTGAACCCCGAACACCGGGATGCCCTGGCGGAATGGCAGGCAAAAAGCGGCGAGCTGGCCGAAGCGGAGGAAAGCGCCCGGCAGGAATATGAAAACGCCCTGGCCGAGCTGGACAGCGCGGAGGCGGAGCTGAACGAGAAAAAGGCCGAATTTGAGGAAAAGCGCCTGGAATTGGACGGGCAGCAGGCGGAGCTGGACCGAAGCAAAGAAGAATTGGAACAGGCGCGGCAGGAGCTGAACGAAAAAACAGCCGAAGCGGAAAGCAGCCAGCGGGAGCTGAACGAAAAACGGGCCGAAGCGGAAGCGAAGCAGGCCGAATTGGAGCAAGCGCAGCGGGAATTAGCCGAAAAGCGCGCGGAATTGGAGGAAACGGAAAAAACGCTGTTGGAGCAGCGGGACGCCCTCATTGAACAGCGCGAGGAAGCGCGGGCGCAGTTGGCTTCCCTGCAAAGCGCGAAGGAAGAATTGCTGGAGGGCCAAAAAACCCTGGAAAAGGAACGGGCGAAAGCCCTGGATAAGCGGTGGGAACTCAATTCCGCCCGATCGCAGCTTGTAACAAAGCGCGCCGAGGTGGAGCAGCAGCTTGCCGCGCTGCGCCTTGCCAAGGGGTATCTTTCGCGGCTGAATCAGGCGGTGGAGGCCATCGCCGCCGAATCCGGCTTTTATCAGCAAACCCGGGCGGCCATAGAGGAGCTGGACCGGCTGCTGGCCGATACGGAAGCGATGAAGCGCCGCATCGAGCAGGCGCAGTCCGCCCTGGCGTCGGTTGACGCGGCCCTGACCGCCGCCGAAAATCAGGGCCTGGATACGGTGGAGCTGCTCGCCCAGCGCCAGGAAATCGTAAACGGCCTTGCGGCGGTGGACGTATCCGAGGCGGAAATCGGCAGCAAGCTGGCCCAGCTTCGGGCGTCTATCGCGGAAATGCAGTCCCAGCGCGCCGCCTTGCAGGAGCGTCTTTCCGCCTTGCAGGATACCGATCAGCTTCAAAATGAGGCGGACGCGCTGCGAAATCAGCTGAAAAACCTGGCGGGCGGCCTCACAGATGGAGGGAACGTTTCCGAATCGATGCTTAACAGCGCCATTGAGCAGGCAACCGACGGCCTGAAACAGATCGACAGCGGGATTTCGCAGATCGATTATGGCCTGCGGCTGATCAGAGACGGCTTGAAGCAGGCCGACGAAAAGGAAGCGGAGCTCAACGACGGCCTCGCCCAGATGCAGGAGGGGGAAGCGCTGCTGAACGACGCGCTTGCGCAAATGGATGATGGGCTCAGGCAAATGGACGAGGGTTTTCAGCAAATCGCCGACGGCTACCGGGAAATGGACGATTTTCAGGCGCAGATCGACAGCGGTTCTTCCGAGCTGGCCGAAGGCTTTGCCCAGATCGCCGATTATCAGGCGCAATTGGACGAGGGCTTTGCGCAGATCAGGGCGGGAGAAGAAGAGATCGACGCCGCGCTGGCGCAGATCGAGGACGGGGAAACGCAGATCGCCGACGCCATTGCCGACGCGGAACGGCAGATCGCCGACGGCGAAAACCAAATAAAAGACACGCGAACAGGGGTGGAAAACGGCTGGATCGAGGCCCTGGCGGAATTTTCCGATTTGGAAAACGAATTAAATAAAGCATACGAAGAACTGTCCGAATGGGAAGGCTATCAGGTTTTCTGCAACCAGTTCCTGCTGCGTTTTTCCCCGGATGCTTCTCCCGAAGCCGTTTTGGAAAACGTGAAAGCGGCGCTTGCGGAAGCCGGTGTGGAGGTAAAAAGCACCGTTCTTTATGAATCTTCCCCCATCAATCGGCGCATAAACAATAACCTGATCCCCATCGAAACCATGGCGAATTTTATCCCCATGATCTTTTTCGCCATCGCCATGATCGTGGTCTATCTGTTCATGTCGCTGATGATCCGGCAATGCCGAAGGGAAATCGGCATCCTGCGCGCGCTGGGCTTTACCCGGTTCAGGGTGGTATCCCTTTTCTGCGGCGCGGGGCTGCTGGTCTCGCTGGGGGCCGTCGCTTTCGGGCTGGCCGTTTCCCTGGCGGTGCGGGGATACTTCGTGCATTACTTTTTTGACATCCTTTTCCCGCTGCCCGTTCACGTGCTGGTGTTCAGCTGGCCCAAATTCCTGCTTTCCGCCGTGCTCACCCTGGCCGCCGTGGAAGCGGCCACCGTTGTCAGCGCGTCCTCTATCAGCGGCGTACAGCCCTCGGAGGCCATGACCCGCGTAAAGCCCTCCGCTGTGAAAATCCCCCGGTTCGTCCGATGGGCGCTCCGCGGCGCGTCCCCCTTCCTGAAATTCAGCGTCATTTCCCTATTGCGGAACAGGCTTCGGTTCCTGTTTTCGGCGGTTTGCTTAGCCGGTTCCGTCATGCTGATCTTTACCTCCCGTTCCCTGATCTCCTCGACCAACGAAATCCTGGTCCGGACGTTTACGCGGAGCATTCATTACGACTGCCAGGTTTTTGTCAGCGAGAAGGGGGCGGACGATTTGCAGCGCGCCGTCGCGGCGCTTCCCTATGTTTCCGATGTGGAGCGCATGGATTATTATACCGCGTCCTTTTTCCTGAACGGGCATTCGGAAAGCGCTAAAGTAGCGGTGGTGCAGGAGAATACGCGCCTTCTGTCCGTGGAGGACCAAAAAAGAAACGTCCTTCCCATCACGGGGGACGGCGTGGTGTTGGAAAAACATCTGGCGGAAAGATTAGGGGCGTCCATTGGCGATACAGTGGAGGTAAACGGCGCGCCGCTGCGGGTCAGCGCGGTTTCCGAGCAATGCGCCGCCCGGTTCCAGTATATCGCCGATACGCAGGCTGATGCGCTGGGCGATTGTACCCTGCGGTCCCTGATCTGCCATGTTCCGGTCGAATATGAATCCGAATTCATGGGGTTCCTGGTGGAACAGGACGGTTATTTGTACGCGGTGTTCACCCATTCGGCCTATTCTTCCTGTTTATTCCTGCTGGAAGGAGCCAATTTAGCCTGTTGGATGCTGATCGCCATCGCCATGATCATCGGTCTGGTGATCGTGGTGAATACTTCCCAGACCAATCTGCTGGAACAGAAAAGAGAGCTGTGCGTGCTGCGCACATTGGGCTTTCAGCACGGCGAGCTTTCCCTGTATTGGTTCGCCCAATCCCTGCTGCATTTCCTGTGTTCCTGCGTGCTGGGGTTCCCGGCGGGCATCGCCATGGCGAAACGCGCGATACAGAATATGGAAATGGAGCTTTATACCTATACCTTCGTCAACAACCCCTGGGACTATGCCGTGACCGCCGGTCTGGTGTTCGCCTACATCGTTTTCAGCCATTTTCTTTCCATGCGTTCCCTGCGGCGGTGGGACATCGTGGAATGCGTGAAGGATAAGGAATAAGCGTTCTGTCAACGGCTGCTATTGGTTTTTGAAAGGCCCCGTTTTTCCTTCCAATAGTCTCTGTACAGGATGATTTCCGCCAGCAGGCCCAGGGGCAGCGCCGCGAAGACGTCCACCGCGGAATGTTGTTTGATGAACACGGTGGACAGGCAGACCAGAATAACGAGCGCGACGATAAAGAGCTTCCACAGGAGACCGGCGTCCTGTTGCTTGCACCATACCGAGGCAATGCCCAGGGAATACCCCACATGCAGCGAGGGGAGGATGCCGCTGGGCGTATCGAAGGCGTAAATGATCGAAATGATCCAGGTAAACACGTTTTCCCTGGGAAAAACCTCGGGCCGCAGCTCCTGACGGCTGGGATACAGAATATACACCGCCATAGCCACCGCCTGAGTGATCATAATGAATATGGATAGCTTTTTGAAGCTGCCGACATCGTACAGCAGGAAATACAAAAGCGATCCGGCCACCAGCAGATACCAGAGCACATAGGGGATCACGAACAGTTCATTGAAGGGGATCAGATCGTCCAGCCCGCAGTGGATCACATGGCAGTTTTCCAATGGAATCAGGTTTTCGGTGATGAAATAGAAGGCAAAATAAACCACCCAGCCCACCAGCAGCTTCAGGTGGCTGTAAGCCGGATCATTGATTTTATTCAAGCGAAAAACACGGTAATCGACAGTGGGTTTTCTCATGGCCTATACTCTTTCTTTCATTCATTTATCCGGCTGAAAGGATAATCCTTCCGGGGAATCACCGCGTAGGGAACCACCGTATGCGGGGGCAGGCTTCGCCCCAGGTGCGTTACGGCGGCCATCAGTTCTTCTTTGATGCGCTGTCGCTCTTGCTCCATGGGCTCACCGGCCCGGTAACGGATGGGCGTACCCAGCACCATTTTTTTCAGCTTCGGCGCGATGTACATGGGCACGAAGCACAGTTCTTTTTGGGTGATTTTGTAGTACATTTGCGCCAGGTCGATGAAGCGGTCCTGAAAATCGTACACGATATTGTTGTGCGGCACGGTATGCTCCGGAAAGATGACGATTTTTTCGCCGTCCCGCAGCAGCCGCAGCGTCTGCCGGAAAGTGATCATGACCCGGGCGTCGTGATAAACGGGGATCGTGTGGGCACGGTTGAAAACGAGCACGCACAAGGGAGCCACCAGATAGGAAAGCAGCCGGTAATATCCATGGGTATACCAGGGCTTCATAGACCAGAAATCCTGGTAAGCGTAGGCGGGTATTTCTTTGAGCGCCATCATCTGCGCGGCGCACCAGATATGGTGAACGCCTTCCAAATATAACTCGGCGGCAATGGGCCCGTACATATGGGCATGATTGCCCACGATCACGGCCCCGTCATCCGGCAGATTCTCCAGTCCCTCCACCCGCATTTTGGGAGACAGCGCCCAAATAAGCCACTTGATTGCCTTGAAGACTGCCGATAAAATATTTGCATCCGCCATAATCGTACCTCCCAGGAAAATCATATTACAAAAACGGCGAAAATGCAATTGCCTGAAACGCGATGCAAATAGATATTTTTACCCTTGTATTGCGGTTTTCTAACGGTTGGTGATATAGTATGGTTAGGTTCCACAAGACTGTATCGCATTCAGAAACGGTATACAAGCGCGATTTGGAGGGCAAAAGAATGTTTGGAAGAAGAGCGGATGGACGTGTATTGCGGAATATTGATCCCATCGTTGGCCTTACGTCCTATTTGATGCCGATGCGCTGCGACGCGCAGGTGTTTTTGAACCACAGGCTGGACTATGAAATCATGGCCCGCTATATCGCGGAGCAGGGAAACAAGGGGCACAGACTGACGTTCATGGAGCTTTTTATCGCCGCGTATGTGCGCGCGGTCTCCCAGCTTCCCGAAATCAATCGGTTTATCAGCAATAAGCGGCTTTATGCCCGCACCCAGCTGACTGTGTCCTTTACCCTGCTGAAAGAAACGGGCGATCCCGACGCGATCGAAGAAAACACGGCGAAATGCTTTTTTGACCCCCATGATACGATTTATGATGTGGCGGAGCGCGTCAGGACCGCCATTGAGCAAAACCGGCGGGAAGAAGCGGACAATTCCAGCATCAGGCTGGCCCGGCTGCTGCTCAATCCCCTGCTGGCAAACATCGTCGTTGCGCTGGCCCGGCTGCTGGACCGGTACGGCATCCTGCCCAAGTATGTCCTGGACGCTTCCCCCTGCCATACCAGCATGTATATCACGAACATGGCCTCCATCGGCATGCCCTCCCTGAACCACCATATTTACAATTTCGGCACCACTTCCCAATTTATATCCTTGGGGTTCGTAACGCGGGAAACCACCGTCGGCCCGGATGGAAAGGCCGTCCGCAAGCGCTGGCTGCCCATCGGCATTACGGCGGACGAACGCATCTGCGCCGGGGCGATGTACGCAAGATTTCTGGACCGCCTCACCTATTACGTCCATCACCCGGAACTGCTGGAAACGCCCCCGGAAAATGTTCAGTTTGAGGAAGGAAATGCTTATTCTCTGGCGAAATCAAAAGAAAAATAACGAAAAGAAGGAAAACAGCATTTGGTACAAAGGAGGATGCGGAAATGAGCTGGGACAGCCTCATAGATTTTTTGAGCACGGCGGGGGTCAACCTGTTGAGCGGCATCGGCGTGCTGGCGGTGGGCCTGTTTCTCGTTCACTGGGCAATGAAATTGCTGGAGCGCAGCGAGGACAAGATCAAACTCGAACCCACGCTGAAAGGGTTCATCAAGAATCTGATCCGCATCCTGCTGTACGTGATCGTGGTCATGACAGCCGCAAGCACCATGGGCATTTCCCTGACCTCCATCATTACGCTTTTGGCTTCCGCGGGCGTGGCGGTTTCCCTGGCCATGCAGGGCGCGCTGACCAATCTCATCGGCGGCTTCATCCTGCTTTTGTTCAAGCCCATCAAGGTGGGCGAATACGTCCAAATCGGTGACAACGAGGGCACCGTGAAAGCCATCGGGGCTTTCTATACGGAGATGGCGACCTTTGACAACCGGCATATCAACCTGCCCAACGGGTCGCTGACCAACACAGCCATTGTCAATTTCAGCCGGGAGGGCACCCGGCGGCTGGACCTGACCTTCTCCGTCGCCTATGAAAGCGATCTGGATCAGGTGTATGAAGTGCTGAACCGGGTCGTTGCGGAAGAAAAGGCCCTGCTGCCGGACCCCGTCTCGGAGGTGCATCTGAACGAGTGCGCCGCCAGCAGCCTGGATTTCACCGTTCGGGTGTGGGTCAAAGCGGCGGATTACTGGCCGGTAAGATTCCGCATGCTGGATCAGGGCAAGCGCGCCCTGGACAAAGCGGGCATCTCCATTCCGTATCCGCAGATGGACGTTCATATGAAATAATATATCCCAAAGCCAAATCCAAAAGAGAGGTTGCTATTCATGAAAAAAATGGGCTGCCTGACCGTTTTCCTGATCGCGGCGTGCTGTCTTTTCCTGATTTATTCCAGGCGTCCGGCCAATACCACGGCGGCGGTGACCGCGCCCGCGAAGTACAATAACCTCCCGGAAGTGCTGCTTGTAAACGCGGATCATCCCCTGCCGGATACTTACGCACCCAAGGAGCTGGTGAACCTCTACGCCCAGAAGCGCCATTTCCTGCTGGCCAACAGCTCCATTGAGCTGGAACGGGAGGCCTTTGAGGCGGCCAACCGCATGTTCAAGCTGGCGGAGGACGAGGATATGAACGGCTTCATCCTCACCAGCGGCTACCGCACCCGGGAAAAGCAGGCGGAGCTTTACGCGGAAAACACCGACGGCACGGCGCAGCGTCCCGGCTGCAGCGAGCATGAAACCGGCCTGGCCTTCGACGTGACCACCCGATACGATGCCGGCACCTTCGAGGATACGCCGCAATTCAAGTGGCTCATTGAGCACTGCTGGGATTTCGGCTTCATCCTGCGCTATCCCAAGGACAAAACGAACGTCACCGGCATCGCCTACGAGTCCTGGCACTACCGCTATGTGGGCGAGGAAGCGGCGAAGATCATTCACGAAAACGGCTGGACCCTGGAGGAATACTGCGCGGCGCGCAAATAAACAGCGCTCAGCCGTGATCAGCGGAAGCAAGCAGTTCGCTTAGGTGCTTTCCATAGAAAAAATCGTGCACCAGTCCGTCGAACTCCGTCCACAGCGGCAGGGTTTGGCAGATTTCCTTCCGGGGGCACTTGCTGTCCGGGTCGGCCAAACAGGCCACGGGAGAAAGCGTTCCCTCCATCAATTCGATGATCTCCCCCACGGTATATGTTTCCGGCGGACGGCACAGCTTATACCCGCCGCCTTTGCCGCTGGCCCCGGCGATCAGCTTGCCCTTCACCAGCTCCTTCACGATGATTTCCAAATATTTTTTGGAAATCTCCTGCCGCTCCGCAATATCCTTTAAGGGAACCGGCTTCTCTCCCCCATGCTCGGCCAAATCGATCATCACCCGCAGGGCGTACCGCCCCTTTGTGGAAATCATGCCCCTCACCCGCTTTCACTCATGATTATTGCCTATTTTACCGCAAGGTAAGAGGGCAAGTCAAGGCCACGAAAAAAGTCAAGGAACCGGATCGAAAAAGAAAAAACAAAAAATTTTTATTTACCTATTGACATAGTAGGTTTTACGTGGTAAGATAAGTGCGTTCAAAGGAACAGATCATCGGAAGGAGGCACGAAGCATGGCAGGCTACAAGCTCTTGCAGCAGAACTGTATGTGTTGTCGAATGCGGTATGTCCGGGCATGTACACGGGCTCAAGCGTTCGGCGGCTTTGCCGTGCGCCTTTCAGGGGTTTCGTAAAGGGAAACCCACGAAATACAGCCTTATGCCCGGGAGCCTCGCTCAGAAGCGCCCGGTTTTTGTTTATCCAAATTCAGAAATAAGAAAAGCAATTGAAAGAGAGGAAGAGAACAATGGCGAAGATTTACAAGGGAACCTTAGGGCTGATCGGCAACACGCCTCTGGTGGAGGTGGCCAACATTGAAAAGGAACTGGGTCTGGACGCCACCGTGCTGGTGAAGCTGGAATACTTCAATCCCGCCGGCAGCGTGAAGGACCGCATCGCCAAAGCCATGATCGAAGACGCCGAAGAAAAGGGCCTGCTGAAACCCAGCTCCGTCATCATTGAACCCACCAGCGGCAACACCGGCATCGGCCTGGCCGCCATCTCCGCCGCCAAGGGCTACCGCATCATCCTGACCATGCCCGAAACCATGAGCGTGGAGCGCCGGAACATCCTGAAAGCCTACGGCGCGGAACTGGTGCTCACCGAAGGTGCTAAAGGCATGAAGGGCGCCATCGCCAAGGCGGAAGAGCTGGCCAAGGAAATTCCGAACAGCTTCATTCCCGGCCAGTTTGTGAACCCCGCCAACCCCGCCATTCACCGCGCCACCACCGGCCCCGAAATCTGGAATGACACCGACGGCAAAGTGGATATCTTTATCGCTGGCGTTGGCACCGGCGGCACCGTGACCGGCACCGGCGAATATCTGAAATCCCAGAACCCCAACGTAAAGGTGGTGGCCCTGGAGCCCAAGGATTCCCCCGTCCTCTCCGAAGGCAAGGCAGGCGCGCACAAGATCCAGGGCATCGGCGCGGGCTTTGTGCCCGACGTGCTGAACACCGCCGTCTATGATGAAGTGTTCAAGGCCGCCAACGAGGACGCCTTTGCCGCCGCCAAGCTGCTTGCCAAGAAGGAAGGCATTTCCGTGGGCATTTCCTCCGGCGCAGCCCTCCACGGCGCAATCGAGCTGGCCAAGCGCCCCGAAAACAAAGGCAAAGTCATCGTGGCACTGCTCCCCGACAGCGGCGACCGCTACTATTCCACCGCGCTGTTTACAGAGTAATTCTGAACGGTGATCCTCGAAAATATCCGAGGGCGGTTACGGTGCATCATCCGGAAGAATTGAAGCAATCGCTGTTTACCAGCTGATCTGAACAAACACAACCCATACCCGACCGGGAAGATTTCACGCCAAAGCCAAAAATCTTCCCGGTCGGGATGACAGTTTTGCAGCAGAAAATGGCCGGCAAATGAGACTTCCACAAAAAGCACATGTTTCGAGAACAGCCGGGAAGTGCATACTGGTGTTTCGGCCTGATGGACGAGTGGATTATGCGCGGATTCTATGAGTCCCCGGAAGAAATGGCAGGTATCGTCCATCAGCTGCTGCTTTGATGATCGCATGATGCGCCGAATCTCCTGTCCGGGGCAGACATCCCTCGGGACAGGCAGACCATAACAGCGCATTCCAACGCTCCATAAACGTTTGCAATACCCTCACTGATTTTGGGGGAATGCCGGTAATGCGATGGACAGTTTTTCTTTGGAATAAGAGCCGGGAGAGATTTGCGTCCCTCCCGGCTCCAATCTTGGGTTAGTCTGCATCGGCAGCCTGTGCGGCAACCAGGGCATCATACTCGACCTGAGTGATCACTTTCGCATCAAGAAGTTCCTTCAGCAGGCCGTTCATCGTAGGCGCTTCCGGAGCCTGGCTATTCATTCCGGGCATACCTTCAGGCTTCTCGCCATCAGGCGGCTCAGGAGGAGTCTGGCCGTCAGCAGGCTGTTCACCGTTCATTTCAGGCAGGCCTTCCGGCTTTTCGCCATTGGGCATTTGACCATTCATTTCCGGCATCCCCGCGGGCTTGTGCTCTTCCATATAAGCCTTGATCTTGTCACAGGTCTCCTGGGAGATCACACCCTTTGTCACCATAGCGTCGAAGTCGATCATTACCGGCTTTTCGCCGTTGGGCAGTTCGGGGGTGCCAGAGGGCTTCTCGCCGCTGGGCAGCTCAGGCGCGTCAGCGGGTTTCTCGCCGCTGGGCATTCCGGGTGCGCCGGAAGGCCTCTCTCCAATGGGGGGCTGTTCGTTCGGTGCTTGGCCGTCGGGCCGGTTTCTATGATTCGGGCCGCCCATCATCGGACCGCCCTGCATCTGCCCCTGCTGCGGTGCGCCCTGCGCCGGGTTGTTCTGCGTGTTTCCTTCGGCGAACGCGACGGCGGATACGGCCAGAAGCGCGATCACCATAAGCATCGAAATGATCTTTTTCATTGTCTTTACCTCCTGAGTTTTTGTCATGGGAATAATCCCGTGTTCTATGATTCTGTCATTCAGGAATGTGCACTCTTCCCTTTTGACAGGCTCATCTTACCGCCGGGAGATTTAAGGAACATTGAAGAAACAAAGTTTTTTGACCAGTCACAAACGAACCATGGAAAACCCGGCACGCTCTCAGACATGAGCTGCATGCCGGGTCAGATTGGATCACTTTACAAGTAAACAAGGATCACTTGTTGAACAGGCTCTCCAGCGCCTCCTGATTCTCCAGGAGTACCTTCAGAACCCATTCACTCCAGTGCCGGGCATTGGTATCGCTGTCGCCGAACACATAGTCTTCCTGGCAATAGTCGATGACGTCGAAGCCCGGGACAGCCTTGCTCGCTCCCTTGGTGCGATAGGCCATGCCGTCCGCCAGGGTGAAGGTGACTTTTCCTTCCTCGTCAATGCTCACCCAGCCGGAGAGATCCGTTCCGGTGGCGGATTCGGCGGTGCCGTTGGCAGTCTGCGCTTCAGCCGCCGGTTTGACGGTTTCCACACCGCTGACATACTCGCCGTACATCATGTTTACCCACAGGGGCAGGCTGTTGCCGAGGATCTCGCTGGGTACGTGACCGCCGTCCCACTGCCATTCGATCGTGGCGTCGATACCCGCGTTCAGCGCGGCGATCTGCATATTCAGGGAGTTGAACATGGCGATGTCGCCTTCCTTCGCGCCGCAGACGATGCGCATCCAGGTGAGATTGGCCGTGCCTTCCGCGCCGATATAGTTCAGCGGGTTATACTGTTGCGCCGTCATCCGCGAATATGGGCATGGTGGCAACGCCTGCCGTATGGACCGTGCTGCCCGTGATGGTCACGTTTGCGTCGGACCCAAAGGCGGCAATCGCCGTACCTTTACCGGAAAAGTCACAGGTATCGCTTCCATCCGCGTCGGCCAGTATGGTGATCTCCGCGTCGGAGATGGCGTAATCGGTGTTGTACACCAGAATGCCATTGTGCCCGGATTCGCTGTCACTGATCACAATCCCGGAAGCAGACTGCGCATCATAAGATCCGGAAGTGATACGGTCAATCGCTGACTGTTCTTCGTTGATCCCGTCTGCCGTTACATACAGTGCGGCGTCATAAGCGTAGTCATCACCTTCCATGCCGTCCGCGTTGGTACCACCCATCGACCAGGATCCGAGCTGCCCTTCCACGTGGCTCTGCTGCCTGCCGGGCGCATTACCGGGATCGCCTCCGGGGCCGCCAGGCTGTCCATCGGGTTTTTCAGGAGGCGTGCCGCCGGGACCGCCGGGGAATCCGCCCTCCGGCATCTCCGGGGGCATGCCTTCGGGTGCGCCATCACCCATATGCGGCGGCTGAACGGTGTTGCTGTTGGTATCTTCCGCAAATGCGGCCAGAGAGCTGCACAGCAAAAACATGGCCGCAAGCATGATCGCAAGAAATCTTTTCACTGAATTCCTCCTTATCTGGCCAGCCGGGGGAAGCCGATTCATTTCTGACCTCAAAAAGGAAACCTCCCTCACAGCTGACAACGTCATTGTAAGGGAGGTCGATTGAAGATAGATTGAAGAACGCTTTATTTTTTCATCGGGATGGAAGCGGTGAATCTGACCTTCCCGTCCTGGCAGGACACGGTGATGCTGCCGCCATGCTTTTCCGCTACAGCCTTCGCGATGGACAGGCCGAGGCCATAGTGCTGGCCTTCGCTGTTCCGGGCCTCGTCCACCCGGTAGAAGCGGTCAAAGAGATGCTCCAGCTTGTCCCGCAGGATCTCATCGCCGTCATTGACCACGCTCAGAACAGCGTGATGCCCCTGGCGCTTCAGAGAGATCCCGATCTCACTCCCGGTGGCATGGCGGATTGCGTTGTCCAGCAGAATGGATACCAGCTGTGTGAGCTGGGTTTTGTTGCCTGTAAGGATGACGCCGTCTTCAATATCTGTCCGGAAAACCCGGCCGCGGTCAAAGGCAAGCATTTCAAGAGCGAGGGCTTCTCCTGTGACGACGCGGGAGAACTCCACCTGTTCCATCGGTATTTCCGCGTTTTCCGCTCTGGATAGATCCAGCAGCTGCCTGACCAGTCCGCCCATTCGATCATTTTCGTACACGATGTTGGAAAGCCATTCGTTTTCTCCGATCTCCCTGGACAGCAGTTCTGCATTGGCGCTGATGACGGCGACCGGCGTTTTCAATTCATGGCTGGCGTCGGAGATAAACCGTTTCTGCTTCTGGTCGTTTTCTTCCAGCGGCCGGATGATGCGTCCGGACAGAACCAGGGAAATGAAGAACATCACAAGGATGGCGGCGCTGCCGATGATCAGCACATTGTGCAGCAATGTGTTCAGGCTGCCCTCTGACACCGTGTTGTCCATCAGGGCGACCAGCGTATATTCCGGCCTGTGGTCCACGATATAGGTCAGAGCACCGATTCGACCGGATACAGTGTTTCCGGCCAGGATTTCTTTCGCGATACCGATCAGTTCTTCTTCACTGTAAACTTCTTTCTCTCCGTTATCCACCGCAATTATGGTGTCGCTCTCACCAAAGACAACGGAATAGAATGTAGACAGTTGATAATCCGGCTTCTGATCCAGCGGCGGCCTGCCCGGTGGTTCCAGTGACGGAACGTTTGTTAAATCCGGTGGCCCATCTGGCGGCAAACCAGCTGGGCCGCCTGTTTCACCATCCAGGTAATACAGTTCGACATGCCGTTTCAGCATCGCCATGTTTTCCTGCCGGATCTCACGATAGCTGGCCAGCAGGATCACAGACAGCGTGATGGCGAACAGCAGAATCAGCGATCCCATGATAGCCAGGATGATCTTTTTCCTGGAGCGCTTAAACATCTTTCTCCCTCAATTCATATCCCAGGCCGCGAACAGCTTTGATCTCAACATTCGAGCCGACAAAGGCAAGCTTCTTTCGCGTAAAGGACATGTACACTTCCACGTTGTTATACTCAGCCTCATTGTCAAACCCCCAGATCTTTACGGCAAGCTGCTCCCTTGTCATGATCTGGCCCTGGTTGCTGAACATATATTCCAGAATACGTAACTCTTTCTCGCTGAGCCGCACGAACTGCCCCGTCTGTTCACAGGTAAGCGTTGCTTTGGATGTGTCCAGCGTCAAATTTCCAAAATGGAGATTCCCATCCTGGAAGCTCGCGCTTCGCCGTCCCAACGCACGCAGCCGTGCCAACAGTTCCTTTGTCTGGAAGGGTTTGGTCAGATAATCGTCCGCT
>JAFSKN010000014.1 GCA_017448975.1 Clostridia bacterium | reverse complement strand
CCGCCGCGGTGAAAACCGGCGTGTGCCCGGCGGACAAGGACATCGTGGTGAAGCTGGCCGGGGGAGACCTGACCGTGCGCTGCACGGAGGAAAAAATCACCCTCACCGGCGAAGCCACCCACGTGTTCGAGGGAGAGTTTGCATACTGAACCATTGCGCTTTCTTTCAGATTTTCCCGATGGGGATAGCAGTTCATCCATCGTTTCTGCCAGCGGCAGGAGGATGAATGAACTGTTTTTCTCATCCTATGCCTGGCGATCAAACCCTTATGGATCATGAAGTGAACGAAAAAATTGAAAAAATTCAAATTACCTATTGACATAGTAGGCAAATCGTGCTATCATGCAGATACTTCATCCGAAAGGAGGCGCGAGGGATGTCCGAAACCGTGGTTCGCAAACAGCAGAGCATTATGTGCTGTCGAATGCTTTACTCCCGGGCAGGTTCCGTGGCAGGGGCGTTCGGCTGTTTATCCACGCGCCATTGGATGAGGGGATGAAATCGATTCTCCTTCTTCTGTCTGTCATGTGCCCGGGAGCTTAGAAAACAGCCCCCGGTTTTTTATTGCCGGAGAGGAAACAGCACAGCGACAAAAAAAGAAAAGGAGAAAAAATCATGAGTAACTATAAATTTGAAACCCTGCAGCTTCACGTAGGCCAGGAGCAGGCCGACCCCGCCACCGACGCCCGTGCGGTGCCCATTTACCAGACCACCTCTTATGTGTTCCACAACAGCCAGCACGCCGCCGACCGCTTCGGCCTGGCGGACGCGGGCAACATTTACGGCAGACTCACCAATTCTACCCAGGAGGTACTGGAAAAGCGCATGGCTGCCCTGGAGGGCGGCAGCGCGGCCCTGGCGGTGGCCTCCGGCGCGGCGGCCATCACCTACACCATCGAAGCGCTTGCTGCCAACGGCGGGCACATCGTGGCCCAGAAGACCATTTATGGCGGCAGCTTCAACCTGCTTTCGCATACCCTGCCCCAGTACGGCATTTCCACCACCTTTGTGGACGCCCACAATCTCAAAGAAGTGGAAAGCGCTATTCAGGACAACACCCGGGCCGTTTACCTGGAAACCCTGGGCAACCCCAACAGCGACATTCCAGACATCGACGCCATCGCGGAAATCGCCCATAAGCACGGCCTGCCCCTGGTGATCGACAACACCTTCGGCACCCCGTACTGGATCCGCCCCATCGAGCACGGCGCGGACATCGTGGTGCACTCCGCCACCAAATTCATCGGCGGCCACGGCACCACCTTGGGCGGCATCATCGTGGAATCCGGGAAATTCGATTGGAAGGCCAGCGGGAAATATCCCAACATCGCCGCGCCCAACCCCAGCTATCACGGGGTATCCTTCTATGACGTGGTGGGCCCGGCGGCCTTCGTCACCTATATCCGCGCCATCCTGCTTCGGGACACCGGCGCGTCCATCTCCCCCTTCAACGCTTTCCTGCTTTTGCAGGGTGTGGAAACCCTGTCCCTCCGGCTGGACCGGCACGCCGAAAACACCAAAAAAGTGGTGGAATTCCTGCAAAACCATCCCCTGGTGGAAAAGGTGAACCATCCCTCCCTGCGGTCACATCCCGACCACGCCCTGTATGAACGGTATTTCCCCAAGGGCGGCGCATCCATCTTCACGTTTGAAATCAAGGGCGGGCAGAAGGAAGCCTGGGCCTTCATCGACAGCCTGAAAATCTTCTCCCTGCTGGCCAACGTGGCGGACGTAAAATCCCTGGTGATCCATCCGGCCTCCACCACCCATTCCCAGCTGAGCCCGGAAGAACTGCTGGATCAGGGCATCAAACCCAACACCATCCGCCTGTCCATCGGCACGGAGCACATCGACGATATCATCGCCGATCTGGAAAACGGCTTCGGGGCCATCCGCGAATAAACGAAAGACAGAGAAAGCGCAATCAAGGCCAGGGAACCGGTATGGATCCCCTGGCCCTTTCTTTATTTGCGCGGTTTTCTATTTTTCAGTCCATCCATTGCCTTTCCGGGGAGTTCGGGCAGCCGCTTTTCACAAGGACAATCAACCAGACACAATCCCCTTTTGGGGATCTTTCCGATCATAGCGTCTTGCTTCTTTGCTGCGGGGGCGGTTTTACGCCAGATACAGCGCTTCCGTCAGCGCCAGGGCCGTGAGGGACTGGCCGTAGGCCATGGGCCGGATCAGAATATCTTTATAGTGCTGGGCGTCCATGCCCATGCCCGTACCGGCGGACACATTGCCCACCAAACCGTCGTCGTCCACGTAATCGAGCAGCGCCTCTGCTGCTTTCTCGGCCGCGGGCAGATAGGTTTCATCCAGATAACCAAAGCGAATGCCTGCCAATATGCCTGCCGCAACAGCGCCTGACCCGGAGGTCTCCAGATAAGAGCTTGGATCGGTCAGGATGGTATGCCATAAACCGCAGGGGTCCTGGACCTTGACCAGCGCGTCCACCTGGTTTTTCCAGGCGCTTAGAATAAAACGCCTGTCCGCCCCGCTGATATGGCCTTCCATGGCTTTCAGGAACATGACCGCCCCGTAGGTGAACCAGGAATTGCCCCGGTTCCAGAAGATGCCGCCGAAATTGCTGTGTTCCTGGAAGGTCCAGCCGTGATAGAGGAAGCCGGTGCGGTTGTCCGCCAGGTACTTGATGTGGAGCAGGTATTGGTAAACCGCTTCGTCGATCCATTCCTGATTGCCGCGGCGCACGCCCATCCTGCCAAGGAACAGCACGGCCATGAACAGGGTGTCGGCCCACAGCTGTTCCGGGTTCCGCGATACGTCGTTCCGATCCGTGGCGTGGCTGGTCACGTGTTCAAAGCCGCCCATCTGAGTCTTCGGCAGGATGTGAACCAGATAATCCGCCCGTTCCTCGCACAGCGCTTCCCATTCCGGCAGGTCATAGCGCTCCGTCAGGTCGAACAGGGTAAGGAAGGGGGCCGTGGTGTTGATATTGACGGAAGGCAGGCCGATGGCCAGGTTGTCCTTCACCCATTGGAGCAGGAATGCGTCGTAGTCCCGGTTTCCCCGGCACGCCTGCAATTGCAGCAGGCCGTACAGGCCCACGCCCTGGGGCCAGTCCCATTCCCTGATGCCAAAATCCCTGGCGAACATGCCCTTTTTCCGGTCTTCCTTGGAGGCGTTTTTGGCAAGCTCCGCGTCGGCTGCGTCCAGGTGCATGAGCTTATGGATCACCAGATCCAGTTTTTCGTTCAGCAGCTTCTTGTCCACGGTTCAGTCCTCCCAATCGCGATGAAAGATGCTATCGTTTCGCGTTTTTGTTTTCCATGATTCGGAAATATCGTATTTCATTCTTCGTGATCTGTCAATACGTTGTTTTTGTACCCCTTGCAGTATAATCAATTATTCTTTTTACCGATCATGGCAAATTTCGGAACGGGCGGCAGGCGTTCCGTCCGGGTTAAAGCACAGGGCCCGGTTCTGGCCGCTCACCAGGAAGCCGGGGGCGATGGCGTTGGCCCGGATGCCGCCGCCCGTGAAGTGGGTCGCCAGCCACCGGGTGAAGCTGCTGATGGCGGCCTTCGCGCCGGAATCGGCGGGGATTTTGGTCAGCGGGATGTAAGCGTTCATGGAGGAAATGTTCAGGATGCAGCCGCGCTTGCGCGCCACCCTGTCCTTGGCAAAGGTCTGGGCGGGAAGCAATGCGCCCTGGAAATTCAGCTTGATTCAAGCCTTATTCCTTGTTCATTTGGTCAAGAAGCTGTTCCAAATTTTGAAGCGTCATGCTGCCGAAGGAAACGAAGGTGCGCAGGGGCATATAGCGCATCATGGCCATGCTCATTTCCGCGTTGATGGCGGCGTCCTCGCCCGCTTCTTCCCCGCCGCCCATCACGCCCATGGCCCCCTGCATGGTTTCCTGGAGGATGCCCATAGCACGCTCGTCCAAATCCATCACGATGGTGTCGGCATCGTAATGCCGGGGCGGCGCTTTGGTGCCGGTCACCTGGAGGCTGGCCCCCAGCTCCACTTCTTCCGCGTTCCGACAGATTTGAATATCATAATCGCCGCTGACCACGTGCCAGCCGTGCAGGGCCGTGTTCCAGTAGGCGAAGGAGCGCTCGTCCAAAGTGAAGGATACGGTTTTCGTTTCGCCGGGCTGGAGCTCCACCTTTTCAAAGCCCTTGAGTTCCCGGACGGGGCGGATCAAATCGGTTTTGGGCGGGGCCACGTACAGCTGCACAACTTCCTTGCCGGGCACAGCGCCGATATTGGTCACGTCCACCTGCACGGTCACGGTATCGGTATCCTTGATGCTGTTTGCGGACAGGCGCAGGTTGGCATATGCAAACTGGGTGTAGCTCAGGCCGTAGCCGAAGGGGAACAGCACGGGCTGCAGCTTGCTGGTATACCACCGGTAGCCTACGAACACCCCTTCCGTGTATTCCGCACGGTTGCCTTCTCCGCCGTAGGTGAGGTAGCAGGGCGTGTCCTCCAAATGCTCCGGCAGGGTTTCGGGCAGGCGTCCGCAGGGGTTCACTTCGCCGTACAGCACGGCGCGGCTGGCAAAGCCCACGTTCTGGCCGCCCAGATAGCCTTCGATCACGCCTTTTACGCAGTCGATCCAGGGCATTTCCACAGGAGACCCGTTGTACAGCAGCACCACCGTGTTGGGATTGGCTTTCGCCACCGCTTCGATCAGCGCCACCTGGTTTTCCGGCATGCGCATATGCGTGCGGTCGTAGCCTTCGCTCTCAAAGCTGTCAGGAAGCCCCGCCACCACCACGGCCTTGTCCGCCGCCTTCGCCGCTTCCACAGCCGCCGCAAGCAGGGCGGCGTCTGTTTCTTCGGATTTGATGGCGCAGCCCTGGGCGTAGGTGATATTCTGTTCGCCCGCTAAAGCGTTCAAAAGGGACGTGACCTTGAAGCTGTTGATGTGGGAGCTGCCGCCGCCCTGATACCGGGGCTTTGCGGCAAATTCGCCGATGACGGCCACTTTTTCTTCCTTCTTCAAAGGCAGGATATTGTCCTCATTTTTCAGCAGCACCATGCACTCGGCGGCCGCCCGGCCCGCTAAGGCGTGATCGGCTTCCTTGTCCCAGGGCGTTTCCGGTTTGGCATTGTTGAGATACCGCAGGTTCACGTCCAGAATGCGCTCCACCGCCTGATCCACGTACTTTTCATCCAGACGGCCTTCCTGAACGGCCTTCATCACCGCCCGGTCCCGTTCCCCGTTGCTGGAGGGCATTTCCAGATCGAGGCCCGCTTCCACGCCCTTCACCCGGTCGCTGACCGCGCCCCAGTCGCTCATCACGTAGCCGTCAAAGCCCCATTCCTTGCGCAGCAGGTCGGTGAGCAGCCACTTGTGCTGGCTGGCGTATTCGCCGTTCAGCTTGTTGTAGGAGCACATGAAGGTCCAGGCATGGCCCCGCTTGGCCGCCGCTTCAAAGGCGGGCAGGTAGATTTCCCGCAGGGTCCTTTCGTCCACCACGCTGTCGCTGGACATGCGGCGGTGCTCCTGGTTGTTGGCGGCGAAATGCTTCACGCTGACGCCCACGTTTTTGCTCTGTACGCCCTGGATCAGGCTGACGGCTAATTCACCGGCCAGGTAGGGGTCTTCGCTCATGTACTCAAAGTTGCGCCCGCACAGGGGGGAACGTTTGATGTTGATGGCGGGGCCTAAGTTCACGCCCACCTGCTCATGCTGGCACTGATCGCCCATGGCTTCGCCCACCCGGCGCAGAAGCGCACGGTCAAAGCTGGCCGCCATGGCGCAGGCGGCGGGGAAGCACACGGCGGGGATGCTTTCATTCAGGCCTAAGTGGTCGGTCTTTTCCGCCTGCTTGCGCAGACCGTGGGGGCCGTCGGACACCATCACGGCTTCGATGCCGAGGCGCGGGATGGGCTGGGTGTGCCAGAAATCCAGGCCGGACAGCATGGAGCATTTTTCTTCTAAGGTCATTTCACGAACGAGTTCTTTCGCGGTCTTCATTTTATTTTTCCTCCCAGCGTTTTTTCATGGTGTAGGCGGCGTCCTTGGGCTGGCGAGACCGGGTGAACAGGCCCTTTTTGTTGCCGTTGACCCGGAAGACCCCCTGGCCCGTCTGGAAATCGGCGAAGTTCCAGGCCAATTCGCCCTGAACGAAGGCGTAGCGGTCAAAGACGCTGAAATTCATGTCCATGTATTCGCTCTGGTATTCCTGGCTCCACATCACGCTGGGCAGCTTGTGCAGGGTGTCCAGGGTGTCGGTGCCGAATTCGGTGAACACAAAGGGCACGTGCAGGTTCTTTTCTGCCCACTGATCCATTTCTTCCATGAACTGGGCTTCCGCGCCCTTGAGATCGCCGCCGCTGATGTACCAGCCGTAATACCGGTTCAGGCAGATGAAATCCATGAGCGGGTAGCACTGGCAGCGGTCCGGGCTGCTGGTCTTTTCCAGCACGCCGGTCACCGGGCGGCGCTGGGGATCGAGCTGGCGGGCCAGATCGAACAGGGCTGCGAAGTATTCGTGGGACGCCTGGGTGATGGTTTCCGCCTCGTCCTCCCATTTCAGGATGGCGTGGTACAGTTCGGGCTGCCATAGGTCCTGACCGGTGGAGCAGAGGATATAGGGGATATTGTGGAGCAGCCTGGTTTCGATGGCCGTGCTCACCGGGCAGGGGATCAGGTCGCCGTTAATGACGGGGGAGGTCACCGCAAGGCCCCGGTTCGCTTTCATCAATAATTCGCCAAAAGTCTTCTGAATCCTCCAGGCGCTCACATGCCGCATATCCTTCATGGTTTTGCAGCCCAGCGCGTCCATCACCGCGTCCCCGAAGGACAGGTTTTCTTCCATGGTGTTTTTTCCATCGAAGAACTCGCTGCGGCCCGCCCCGGAGCACAGCACCGCCCGGCGGAACAGCCCCTTGGCCTTGGGGGAGATGCACAGCATTTGGACGCTCATGCAGCCCGCGCTTTGGCCCATGAGGGTCACATTGTCCGGATCGCCGCCAAAGGCTGAAATATTGTCATGCACCCATTGCAGGGCGGCCAGCTGATCGTAAATGCCGTAGTTGCCGGTATGCCCGCTTTCCCGCACGCCGTCGGAGGCGCAGAGGAAACCGAAGGGCCCTAAACGGTAATTGAGGGAAACGGCGATCACGTTTTCTTCCGTCCAGCAGGGCGGAGCCAGGTGCTTTTCCCCGCTGCTGCCGCCCAGGAACGCGCCGCCATGAATGTAGACGATCACGGGCAGGGGCTTGTCCGGCTTTTGTAAAGGCGTCCAGATGTTCAGCCGCTGGCAGTCGTCGCCGTAGCGGAAGGGGATGTCCTGGCGGAATTCGTGGTAATAGAAGGGGTCTTCGCCCAGCGCTTCCGAACGGAAAGCCCGGAACTGCCAGCTGCACGGGCCAAAATCCGTGGCGTCCAGGGTCCCTTCCCAGTGGGTGGTGACGATGGGATAGGCGAACCGCTCCGCGCTGGCGTAGGGAATGCCCAAGTACGCTTTTCGCTTTTCATCTTGCAGCCCCTTGATCGGGCCGCAGGGGGTGTCGATCGTAACGGTGTTTTCATCGTCGTGGAGCAGCTTGCCGAACAGTTTTTCCGCGTTTTCGCAGCAGATTTTCCGCATGACGGAGGCGGAAATCAGGCCTGCCGCGTATTTTTCTTCCAGCCAGTCGGCCAGGGGCGGCTGCCAGGGGCTGTTTACGTCCACGGTGTCGGTGCCGAACAGCAGCTGATCCTGGAATTCTTCCAAAAACTTTAACCCAAACGCTTCGTCCCGCACGATGGCGCAGAACCCGCTGCCCGCGGACAAATCGGCGTACAGGTTGGGGTATTTCCGCAAAAGCTCCACCACCCGGCCCCCGGGAGCGACGGGACCTTCGCCCCGTCCGTTGCGGCCTTCCCTGTCCGTCGGCGCATCGCCGGATATTTCGATCCAGAAGGGCTGGCTGTGACCGATGATCTTTAAATGAGGATGTTTTTTCAGCGTTTCCTCCAGCAGCGGAAGCCCCGGCTCGTCCACGATGCCGTACTGGAAGCCCACCTCCGGGCTCATATGGAAAAGCACCGGCATTTCCAGGCTCTCCGCCGCCCCGAACAGGGCCTCAAGGAAGGGGCTGTCCATGCGCTGATTCACGCACAGCTCGCCAACGCCGATGGCCCCCGCTTCCTTGTATTCCGCCAGTTGGTCAAACACAGTATCGGGGTTTTCTCCGCTTAAGCCGCACATCCAGTGCAGATCGGGCGCCTGGGCGCAGATTTCCCGGTTAAGTTCGGTTTCCTCTACGCTCATCAGAATGGCGTGGGCAACACCCTTTCCCCGCAGGTAATCCAGGCTTTCCCGGGCCTGATCCACGGATGAAGCGTGCAGGTGAACGTCGATTTTCTTCATAACCAATTCCCCTTTAGAGGCAGAGCCGGAGCAGTTTTGCCCCGGCTCTGTTGTTGAGGCGGTGCTTAACCCTTGACGCCGCCCAGCGTGATGCCTTTTACGAAGCTCTTCTGAATGAAGGGATAAACGATGATGACCGGCAGGATGCCCACCACGGCGATGGCCATGCGGATGGACACGGCGGGCATGTTGGCGATAGCGCCATCGGTGTTGACCACGTTGGCGTTCTGCTGCAAAGCCTGAATGTTTTTGATCATGCGGTTCAGCAGGTTCTGGATGGAGAACAGATCCGTGCGCTTGGTCAGGTAAATGTAGCCGTTGTTCCAGTCGTTCCAGTAGGCGATGCCCACGAACAAAGCGATGGTTGCGATGATGGGCTTGGCCTGTGGTATAGTGTATTTGGTTGAAATGGAGGCCAGGACCTCAACACACCGCGTGTCGATCGGTTCCTGGCCGCATGCTTTTTCAATATGAAACTGTTGGAAATTGCAAGAACACAATTCCAATGCGCTGCCCTTTGGCTTACGCCAGGGGCATTTTCGTATGCAGAGGTTCATCGAATCGCTATGAAACACAATTTGGGTGGAAACAAAGAAGAAAGCCCAGAAATCCTTGAAATTCCTGGACTTTCTCTGGCGGAGAAGGAGAGATTCGAACTCTCGAACCGTTTTACCGGTTACACGATTTCCAGTCGTGCGCCCTCGACCAAGCTAGGCGACTTCTCCATGCCGCAAGCATTGCCCGTCAACATTGGCTATTTTACCACGGGATAGGCGGCGCGTCAAGCACCAAATTCAATCTTTTTGCACCGTGCGGGATTTGGCGGGATTTGCCGTTCTGCCGCCGGATACGAAGAGAAAATGATTATTTGGACGGCGGTTCATGGGAACGACTGCGCCATCATGGCGGGGAAGCGGGAAAGAACATTTGGCCCCGTTTTTTGTGGCGGAAGTGCCTTCCGCGCTTCCCTGCGCCGGATGCGTCACAGCAGATTCTGGGGCTCCACGTAAGGCAGGATGGAGATTTCCAGGTTGCCGTTCTTGGTGCGCAGCTCGTCGATCATTTCCTTTTCCTCGGCGGGGTTCTTCATCCTGATCTTGAAGGACAGGCGGAACATGCTGCCCATGCCGGTGGTTTTTACGCCCGCGTTTTCCACGCTTTTCAGGTAATGGGTGAAGGTATCGTCAAACACCCGGGCGTAATCCAGGGATTCGGGAATGGTGATCCGGAGCATTTTATCCTCCTGCATGGAGGCGTGATCAAACAGCTTTGTGGCGGACAGAGCCAGGAAGATCGCGCCCAACCCCGCCAGTACCAGCACGCCGTAGGCGATATAGCCCATGCCGAAGGCCACGCCGGATCCCATGGTGATGAGCACCGCGGCAATTTCATCGGAGGTCCCTTGGGCGGAACGGAAGCGGGTGAGGGCGAACGCGCCGCCGAAAGCGATGCCGGCGCCGATGCTGCCGTTGACGAAGGTGAGCACCATGCCCACCACGAAGGGGATGATGGAGCTGACGATGAAGAACCGCCGGTTGGCGTGGATGCGGAAGCTCACCAGCCAGGAAAAAAGGATGCCGGAAACCAGGGACGCGGCGGCCATGATGAAAAACTGGCCGGGAGTGACGGCTTTGGAATAAATGGAATCGAACATGATGAAGAACCTCGCTTTCGTTGTAATTTTCTGGCGCGCGCTTCAAGAACGCTTTAAGAAACCAGGAGACCAGTGGGGCTTTGCCCCACACCCCACCAGGGAGATGATCTCCCTGGACCCTCACCCGCGGATAATACCTGACGCGGAAAGAAAGCAAGTTCCCGCTGTTACTTGGAAGAAATGACCAACTTGATAGCCTTGTGCTTCTGGCCCGGCCGCCTTTGGCGGCCAACCCGGATGCAAAGCATCCGGGGAAAGCCAGGGAATAATCCCTTGGGAAAAAGCGAGCTTTTTCCCTGGGATTTTCCCGGCTTTCTTGGGCCAGAAGCCCTCAAACTTTCGTATCTCCCAGCGACAGGCGGATGTTGTTTTGCTTTTTTCTATCCAAGTTGATTCGCCAGGATGGGTCCAGGGCCAAGCGGCCCTGGTTCAGGGGTTTAGGGGGCTGAAGAAGCCCCCTGCCTCGTTTCATTGCTGACTTAAAGTGTCCTTGAAGGCTTCTTACGGCTGGCCTGCTTCCCGTCTGTATGCTTCGGGGCCTGATTCGTACAGGTTGCCGCCGTGGGCGTCCATGAGCACGATGGCCGGGAAATCCTTTACGGTAAAGCGGTGAATGGCCTCGGTGCCCAAATCGGGATAGGCCAGCACTTCAGATGAAACGATGCTGCGGGCAATCAGCGCCGCCGCGCCGCCCACCGCGCCCAAATACACCGCGCCGTATTCCTGCATGGCCTGGCGCACGGCGTCGGACCGCCGCCCTTTGCCGATCATGCAGTTGAGGCCCAGGGAAAGAAGGCGGGGGGTGTAGGCGTCCATGCGATAGCTGGTGGTGGGTCCGGCGGAGCCCACGGCATGGCCGGGAGAGGCGGGGGCGGGGCCTACGTAATAAATGGCCTGGCCCCGGATGTCCACGGGCAGGGGCTTGCCCTCGTCCAAAAGCTGGATCAGCCGCTTGTGGGCCGCGTCCCGGCCCGTGAGCAGGGGGCCGGTCAGGTATACCGTATCCCCGGCGCGCAGGAGTTGCACGTCCTGCGCGGACAGAGGCAATTTCAAATGATATTCGCTCATGGTTTCCTCCTAAGCGCCAAAGTATCGCGACGGATGTATTGTATCATAGTCTGCTCTGCGTGAAAAGCGCCGCCAGGCATTTTTCTTGACATCGCTTTCCGGAAAGCATACAATCATTGCATGATTCGCGCGGGGGAGGGACGAACGTGAAAATGCAAAAACGGCTGATTTTCCTATTGTTTCTTTTGCTGGCGGCCTTCATGCTTTGCGGGAGGGCAGGCGCGGAACGCCTGCCCGACGAAACGCTGATGACCTACTATGACCGCTCCATTTTTGCGGGGGACTCGGTGATCTGCCTGTTCCGCAACTATGTGAAAGAAATAAGAAATAAGGATGCGGGCTATTTCTCCGGCGTCAAATTTTACTGCGCGTACAGCTATCAACTGCAAACCGCGTCCATGGAATACGTCAGCGCCAATTCCGAACGGGTGCATCTGACTTATAAGGGCTCTAAAGCCACCCTGGCCGAGATCATGAAGAAGGAAAAGCCCGCCGAGGTGTTCATCCACGCCGGGCTGAACGAATATATCCACAAGCACATCGACCGGGCGGAGAACTATATCGACAAAATCTTAGCCCTGCGGGACAAGTACAGCCCCGACACGCAGATTTACTTCCTGTCCCTCACGCCGGTGACGAAAAAAATCGGGAACCCGCGCCAGGAGGGGCATGACCAATACAACGAGTGGCTTTCCCAAAAATGTGCGGAGACGGGGGCGGTTTTTATCGATATCACCACGCCTGTCAAGAGTGAAGACGGCTTCCTGCCAAAAACCCTTTCCCGGGACAACGAATTTCACCTGAACAACAAGGGCAACGCCATCTTCGCCCAAACCCTGCTGGACTTCGCCCAGGCCCAGTACGAAGCGGGGCTGTGGACGCCTTAAAAGAGTATTTCTGGGGGGACCGCTCTTTGTTGCCCAAAGAGCGGTCCCCCCAGGCCCCCTCCGAGAAAGGCGATAAAAAGGTTTTCCAAATAACGAATTATTTTTCCTTTTGTGGCTTTCTTGGAAGGGGGTCTGGGGGAAACCATTCTTTGGCCCCCAAAGAATGGTTTCCCCCAGTATTATTATATTAGTCCGTCCGCGTGCCTTGCGGCGTGGCAGCAGATGTTCACGGCCACGGGCATGCTGGCGATGTGGGTGGGGGCGTAATCGATGTTGACAGCCAGGGCGGTGGTGGTGCCGCCGATACCGGCGGGGCCGATGCCCAGGCGGTTGATGGCCTCCAGGGCGTCCCGTTCCAGCTTGGCGTAGCGGGGGTTGGGGTTGTGGGTGCCCACGGGGCGGGCGGTCATGCGCTTGGCCATGAGGGCGGCGGTTTCAAAAGAGCCGCCCACGCCCACGCCGATGATCATGGGCGGGCAGGGATTGGGGCCGGCTTTCCGGGCGGTGTCGATGATAAAGTCCCGGATGCCCGCTTCGCCTTCGGAGGGGGTGCACATTTTCACGGCGCTCATGTTTTCGCTGCCGAAGCCCTTCGCCACCGCTAAGATGTGCACCTTGTCCCCCGGCACGATGCGCAGATGCAGCACGGCGGGGGTGTTGTCACCGGTGTTTTTGCGTTCAAAGACCGGGTCGTTCACGATGGACTTGCGCAAGTACCCGTCCCGATAGGCCCGGCGCACGCCGTCCTGCACCGCTTCCTCAAAATCCCCGCCGGTGAAGTGGACCTCCTGGCCGATGTCCATGAACAGAATGGCCATGCCGGTGTCCTGGCAGATGGCCACGCTTTCCTCCCGGGCGATCTTGTAGTTTTCGCAGAGCTGGCACAGCACGGATTTCCCGATGGGGGACGCTTCTTTTTTCTCTGCCTCCTCCACGGCGCTTTCAATGTCCTTCCCGATTTGATAATTGGCGGTCAGATACAGCGCCCGCACGGTGTCGGAAAGGGTTTGTACAGAGATTTCGCGCATAACTATTACCCTCGTTTTGATTTATGTAAGATAATTATATAAATATGCGATATTATTTTGTCTTTATAGCGAGATGAACTTATGTCTGTTATTATACTGCCAAATCTAACGGCAGGTCTGAAATATCCTTTAGCCGTTTTCCCTGTACAAGAGTTTCAAGGGTTTCTATGGCGTCTTCTGTTCCAACGTCTCTTACAGCACGGATTAATTCATATAAAGCAAAGTGATACATGCAATCAATATCGCCTGTTCCCAATGCCAAGGACGCAAGCCTGTTAGGCATTGGTTCCGCTGTAACAACAGCTATATGAGGTAAGTGTCCTTTCCTGTTTCTAATCAAATTCAATGCTTCGGTGCGGCTATTTTGAGCCCTGTCACTTCTCATTGTAAACTTAGCGGAAATACTTGCGTGAAGTAAAGGCTTCCCTCCATTCGCCTTTCGGAGATCCGCCATATTTGCCGTAGCCGCGTCAACGATTATCTGCTGCGAATTAATCAAACTATCCTCGCACAAGTCCCGATATATGACAACGTCCGGCGCCACTAAATAATCATTTCCAAGAGATGCTGCAAGTTGAGCGTTTTCTGTAGTTAATGCACTAAGATAAGCCAGATGCTCGTATTGTGCAAAATCGCTTGTTTTCAATCTGTTATTATTCCCCAATTGTAAAATAGTCCACTCACCCGGACGCAAATTTTGGAGATGGGGAAAAGTCTCTCTAAGAAACAGCATGGTTTCTGCTTCAAATTGCTTTCCTAATGTCTGGCCTGAAATTTTATCGACAGTGTTGATATAGTGGTTCTGTTCTTCCACCAGGATATCAATAATCCTTCTCGAAATAGCTTTTGATCCACGGCTGCTTGTATCTGCATTAGACGCGATACCAGCGTTCGTCAAGGTCAATGTATTTGTTTCAAACAGCCGCTTGTGAAAATTCTTTCTCGCTCTCGCTATCAATGTATCCATTCTCAAGACACTCCTTTATTTTTTCTCCTACGGCTTGTGCTACTGGTGGCGGGAATGCGTTGCCAATCATCCTGCACGCAACTGTTTTTTTATTCCCAAATATCCAGGTATCTGGAAATCCTTGTATCCTTGCCATCATCCTGCTTGTTAGTTTTGGCATTCCCTCAAAATCTGGAAATGGAGCTTCATTAGCAATTCCATGCCCATCAACGCCCAATTCTGCCCAGGCATTTTTGGCTCTTGTCGGCCCCAAATCAGGGCCTCCGTGTTTCTTTGACCCACCTACTAAAGTCGGTGCAATTCGATTAGCTTGCTCTGCCCATCTCTTTGCGCCATTCCAGCCGTTTTCAGACATCAAATCATATAGTGTTTGTCCAACCGTCAGTGTTTTATCAGGATTTCCTTTAGGATATTCAAAAACACCCTGTTCATCTTTTTTTATCCCTATAATAACGACCCTTGGCCGCAGTTGAGGAACGCCAAAGTCCGAAGCATTTAATAACTCTATTTTTGTACAGTATCCCATTCCATCTATTGCTTTTAGAATGCTGCTGCGGTACTCTTCAAAACTTGGATCAAGAAAACCTCTTACATTTTCGATCATTACAGCCCGCGGCTTTATTTCCTTAATCAGCCTGATCGCTTCAGGAAACAGGTCTCGTTCATCATTTTGTCCAAGTTGTTTTCCGGCAACAGAAAACGGAGGGCATGGAACACCGCCCGCCAATAAATCGACACCTTTAAATGGACGGCCATCAAAATCATGGATATCTGCGCAAATCACATTCCATTCCGGCCGGTTTTCTTTTAATACCTTGCAGTAGTCTGCTTCATATTCTATGAGGGCCACATGTGTAAAACCAGCTTTTGCAAGCCCAAGCGCTTGACCGCCTGCACCTGCGCATATTTCCACACATGTTAATGGTTTCCACATCATAACTTGCTCCTTGAAATCGTTTTCACAAGCATAATTATCTTTATACTTCATTAGTCATTATAAAGCATAGCGCTTGAAAAGACAAGGTTATCTCAAGTAAAAGATTCGTTATGCTTACCGGCCCTATTACCATGCTGAGCAATCAAAGTATGATCGGTTTTATTCGGTAGGTTTCCCCCCGTGCCGTTCCCGCGCCGACGGCCCAGAGCTCGTCCGCCCGGATATCCAGGGCGGCGGCGTCTTCCCGGGCGGGGCGAGTGAGAAGGGGGAAGCCGCTTTTTTGCATGCTGCGAAGCAACGGCCGGGCGCTTTCCCGGAAGCCCAGCACCCGGGCGTGATCGGGCAGGGCGGGCAAATCGGCCCGCTTCACGCCCATAACGCCGTGGCACAGGGCGCGGCTGATGCGGCCGTAGGTATAGCGCCGGGTTTTGAGGTTGGCGAGGAGCGCTTCCCGGCTGACGGCGGTTTCCGCCGCTTTCAGGATGCGCTGCTCCAGCCCTTCGGCGACGCCGGGCCACTGGGCGATTTCATCCGGGGCAGTATGCAGCAGAGTATACCGCAGGATGCCGTCCAGCCCGTCCGGGGGACAAACGCCCGCCAGAATCCCCCGCCGCAGGGCGGGCAAAGCGGCTTCCGGCACGGCTTTTTCAATGCCCGCCCAGTCTCCCCGCAGGATGGCCCCGCGCACGGCGGAGGCGGAAGGCCAGGCTTCCAGCTCGGCGGCATGGTAATCCTGCTCCCGCAATACGGGCACAGGCACAAGATCACTGTTCAGCCGCAGCAGGGCGCGAAGGTAGGAAAGGGCCAGGGCGGTGTTGGGCGCGTCCAGCACTTTTTCCCCAATACCCAGCCAACCGGCCACGGCCTGCCCCTGGGCGGCGGCGTAGGAAAGGCCCCGGTTCAGCCCGTCTTGCACGGCTTCGTTCAGCTTTTCGTCCGGCTGCTCCAGCAGGGCGGCGGCGCTTTGCAGCAGGGAAAGATCCTCTGTTTCGCATCCGAAGCTCAAATGGGTAACGCACCCAAGAGCGTTCAGGATATGCACCCCGCCCAGGGCGAAGAATTCCGCCTCCCGCACGGAAAAGGCGTAGGGCAATTGCAGCACGATGTCCGCTCCGCAGCGCAGGGCCATTTCCGCCCGGACATGGGCGGGCAGCAGGGCGGGCAGGCCCCGCTGGGTAAAGCTGCCGCTCATGACGCACACGATGAAATCCGCCCCGGTCTTTTCCCGAGCCAGACGCAAATGCCGCTCATGCCCCTTGTGGAACGGATCGTATTCCGCGATCACGCCGCAGACGTTCATGCCGCCGCCTCCTTCCCCGCTTCATGCAATTCCTATTATAATTCAGGGTTCCAATTTCCGCAAGGGCGGCAGGGATTGACAAACCTTTGTTTCTTCCATTACAATAAACACAAAAAAGCGAACAGGGAGGAACGCGGCAGCATGGTTTATTTTCTCACCAGCAGTCCTTTCACGCCGGGCACGCCGTACCTGAATCCGGCCAACGGCTTTTTGGACGCTTTGCAGCGCGCGCTGCCCAGGCGTTCAGACGCGCTGTTTATCTGCGCCGACCCGAACCGGCCCGCCTACACCGACCACATCGCCGGGGACATGCGTTTGGCTTTGGAGCACGAGGGGTACTGTTTTTCAGATTTCCGCATATTGGACGGGCGGAACGAAACGTCAGCCGCAAATCTGGTGCAAAACGCCGGGCTGATCGTCCTGGCCGGGGGCCACGTGCCCACCCAGAACGCTTTTTTTCAAAAAATCGATCAGAAAGCCTGCATGAAAGCCTTTGACGGCGTGCTCATCGGCATCAGCGCGGGCACCATGAACTGCGCCGATCCCGTATACGCCCAGCCGGAGGAGGAAGGGGAAGCGGTATCGCCTCATTACCGCCGCTGGCTGCCGGGCTTAGGCGTGACGCGCACCATGCTGCTGCCCCATTATCAGATGGTGAAGGACAGCAAAGTGGACGGCCTCAAATTATTCGATGAAATCACCCTGCCGGACAGCGCAGGCCGTACCTTTTTACGCCATCCCGGACGGCAGCTACCTGCTGGGCCGGGACGGACGGGAAACCCTGTTCGGGGAAGCCCATCGCATCCGGGACGGCCGCATGGAGCAGGCGGGATGGGAAAACGAAGCCCTGGCCCTTTCGTGAGCCGGGAGAAAGGAACACACTGTGGAGCAGAAGGATCAGACGGCCCCGGCCGAACCGGCGGAACAGACTGAACGGGAAGAACAGACGGCGCAGCCCGAGCAGGAAGGACAAGCCGAGCAAGCCGGGCAGGAAGAAGAGACCGAACAGGAAGAAGAGCCGCGTGAGGAACCAAGAAAAGAAGCCAACCGCGTGGTATGGCGGGTGCTGCTGGGCCTGACGGCCCTGGTTTTCTTCGCGTTTCTGGAGCTCAACCGGCACGTGCTGCTGGGCTGGGCCTTGACGGTGTTCCTGATTGCCCTGTACAGCGTGCTGCGGGGCGGACGGATCGGCAGGATCACCCTCAAATACGCGGGGTTGGGCCCGCGCATCTTAGCCTTCTTGGCCGTGCTGATCGGCTACGCCGTCATCGCGGTGATTTCCTGGCCGCCGGTGAAGCCGGTGCCCGCCCTGGAAGGCGCGGCTCTGCGGCGGACGGACGTGATCCACATCGCTCAGGGCGATTTGACCGGCGTGTACACCGCGGACGGCGAAGTGGAGGTATTCACGGGCATCCCCTACGCCCAGCCCCCGGTGGGCGAGCTGCGCTGGCGCTCGCCCCAGCAGCCCCAGCCCTGGGAAGGGGAACTGCAGGCGGACAAATTCGCCCCCATGAGTATGCAGCCCCAAAGCCTGCCCATTGTGGAAAGTCTGTCCCAAATCATCGGCTATCACGATTACGCGATTTCCATAACGGATAATTACCGCGCGCCGGTGAGCGAAGATTCCCTGTACGTGAACATATGGAAGCCCGCGGGCGAGGTATCCGGCCTGCCGGTGCTGGTTTACATCCACGGCGGTTCCCTGCAAACCGGCCAGCCCTGGTACGCCGATTACAGCGGCGAGGGCCTGGCCCGGCAGGGCGTGGTGGTGGTGAACATGGGCTACCGCTTGGGTATATTTGGCTTTTTCGCCGACGAAGAGCTGGCGGCGGAAAACGCTTCCGGCACCACGGGCAATTACGGCCTGATGGATCAGATCGCCGCCCTGTACTGGGTGCAGAACAACATTGCCGCCTTTGGGGGCGACCCGGGCAACGTGACCCTGGCCGGCGAAAGCGCCGGGTCCGCCTGCGTGACCGCCCTGTGCACCTCTCCCCTGGCCAAGGGGCTGTTCCGCCGGGTGGTGGGCGAAAGCTCCACCGTCACCGCGCCGGAGCCCGCCCATTCCTTCCGCACCAGGGAGGAAGCCCTGCGCGCGGGCCAGGAAACCAAGGAGAGGCTTGGTGTTCAATCCGTTGAGGAGCTGCGCGCCATGCCCGCTGAAAAATTAGTGGAGGAAGCGGCCTTTCATCACCACATCACCGTGGACGGCTTCGTGCTCACCGAAACGCCCTGGGAAGCCTATACCCACGGAAATTACAACGAGGAAGCCATTTTGCAGGGCTTTAACTTAGGCGAATCCGGCCCCTTCCTGCTGCTTGACAGCACCAGCCTGGAAAACTACGAAGCCAAGGTGCGCGCCCTGTTTGGCGACATGACCGACAAGGTGCTGGCCCTCTATCCCGCCCACACCGACGCGGAAGCGCAGGCGAACTGGGCCGAAATCTACACCGTGTACTATTTCGCCTACGGCCACCATTGCTGGGCGCGCCAGGCGGTGACCAACAAGATTCCCATCTACATGTACCATTTCAAGCAGACCAACGGCCGCTTAGGCAACTGGCACAGCGGCGAGGAAGTATACTTCTACGGCAATATCCCCGATAATTCTTCCCTGTACACCGATTACGACCGCCGCCTGAGCGCCGCTATGCAGACGTATCTGGTGAATTTCATGAAAAACGGCAATCCCAACGGCGTCGGCTTCCCCTCCTGGTATCCCATGGAATACACCCGCCAGGTGCTGGTGCTGGGCGAGGATATCTACCCCGAGGACGAGCCCTATGAAGCCCTTTACAGCATCATGGATCGGATGTACAAACTGTATTGACGCGAAAATTTCCTCGGTTTAGGCCGGGCAAGAAAGCGCGTAAAAAACCTCATGCCGGCGCAAAATCCGGCATGAGGCTTTTTTCCGTTCGTTTCGGCGGGACGATCAGAACAGCGGTTTTTCTGCCACGGGGCTGATCACCATGCCGTAAATGGCCCGGAACTGGGACGGGGTGCAGTTTTTATGTTCCCGGAAGGTGCGATTGAAGGTGGCGGTGCTGCCGAAGCCGGAGGAAACTGCGATTTCCCGGATGGGCTGATTGGTGCGCACCAGCAGGTCCGAAGCCACGTTCAAGCGCTTGCGGGTAAGGTATTCCGAAAAGGGAAGACCGGAAAATTGCTTGAACATGCGGGAGAAATAATACTTGGAAAAGCCCGCGAACAGCGCCGCGTTTTCCAGGGAAATATCGTCCATGTAGTGCTCATTGATGTAGGTGAGCACGCTGTTCATGATGGCGGGATCGATATTCCGGTGCAGCGTTTCCCGGGGCTGGGCAGAGGAGCGCAGATAGCGGCGGCCCAGCAGGGCGTAAAGCTGCATCAGATAGGAATAGCACTGGGTATTCCACATGGGTTCCCGGGCGAAATAGCATTCCACCGTAAGGTTCAGCAGCTCCCTGGCCTGGGTGTGGGTTTCCGAACCGTCATGCAGGTAGATGGGCCGCTGCATCATGGGCGAGAGCTCGGCCATGTCGCGCATGCCGGTAAAAGGCGTAGGCTCGAACAGCAGCAGGTAACGCTGGGTTTCCGGCGGCTCGGTCAGGGCATGCTGGCAGTCCGACGGCACGATCAGGATCTCTCCCGGCTGTACCCGGTACACGTCGTCCTGCACATGGTAGAGCGTCACGCCCCGGCTGGGCATGATGATCTCCACGGCGGAATGCCGGTGGGGATCATAATGGGCCGCCACGTCGGAGGGCCAAATGCGAATGGAGGAATGCTCCAGATAGGTGACGTATTCCTGCTTGCCCTGCAGGATGCGAAAGCCATCGGGAAAACGGGACTGTCCGCCTCCCGGCTGGGCAATATGCTCGGCCAAGGTTTCTCCCCCCCCATTGATGTGCTGTGAGGATCAATTCTGAAATACTTGTCAGTCAGCGAGAGAGTTGAGAGCGGAGCGTTGAGATTTGTTTTGTTTTTCGCTTTTGCTCTGCATCTCCAGTGAAAGGAACACACGCACGAAATATATCTCAACTCTCAACTCTGAACTCAATCTAAAGCGTCTCTTGCTCAAGCCGCTCCGCGACTTATCCCTTCACGCTGCCCAGGGCCATGCCGGTGACGAAATACTTCTGTAAGAAGGGATACACCACCAGGATGGGCACGGCGGAAACCACGGTGATGGCGCAGCGGATGGTGATGGGCGCCACCTTGGCGGCGGTCGCCAGGGCGTCGGCGGTGGTGTTGGCCGCATTAGAGCTGTTCTGCGTGGTGGCCAGCTTCATTTTCAGCAGGTATTGCAGGGTGTACAGGTTCTTTTTGCTGCCGCAGTACAGATATGTGTCAAACCAACTGTTCCAAGCGCCCACAGCCACGAACAGGGCCACCGTGGCCATAACGGGCAGGCACAGGGGCAGGATGATCTGGAAGAACGTCCTTAAGTCCCCCGCGCCGTCGATGCGGGCGGATTCCACCAGCGCTTCCGGCAGGCCCACGATGTAGGTGCGGATGACGATCATGTTAAAGCAGGAGAACATGGTGGGAATGATGTACACCCAGAAGGTGTTTTTCAGGCCCAGGGTGCGGGAAATGAGCAGATAATTGGGAATAAGGCCCGCGTTCACGTACATGGTGAGCACCAGCACCACGGTGATGAACTTGCGCAGCACATATTCTTTACGGCTCAGGGCATAGGCCAGCATGGAGGTAAAGAACAGGTTCAGAACGGTGGTGATCACGGTCTTGGACAGGGAGATCCAGAACGCCTGATACACCGCGCCATCCTGGAGCAGCTCTTTATAGGCGCTGGTGCTGAACACCCGGGGCCAGATGCCGATGCCGCCGCGAACCGCGTCCATGCCGTCGTTGAAGGAGTAGGCCACCGTGTTCAGCACGGGATACAGGGTAATGAACATCAGCAGGCACAGGACGACGGTATTCACGATCGGGAACACGATATCCCGCCGCTTTCCGTTTCTCTTGACAGGATTCAAAGCAGTCACAAGATACCCCTCCCTTCTTAAATCAGCGTTTCTTCATCCAGCGCCTTGGCCGCCATATTGGCGCCGAACAGCAGGATGATGCCCACGATGCTCTTGAACATACCGGCGGCGGTGCCGTAAGCGTAGTGCGGCTTGCTGCTGCCGAAGCTGTAGATCAGGGCGAACACGTCGATGGTGTCGGAATATTTCATGGTCAGGCCGGAGCGCAGCAGGTACTGGATTTCAAAGCCCGCTTCCATCAGGTGGCCGATGTTCATAATCAAAAGCACCATGAAAGTGGACTTGATGCCGGGCAGCGTTACGTGCAGGATGCGCTGGAACCGGCCCGCGCCATCGATGGACGCCGCTTCATAGAGACTGGGGTCGATGGAGGTCATGGCGGCGATATAGATGATGGTGTTCCAGCCGACTTCCTTCCACACGTTGATTACGCCCACCAGCCACCAGAAGTATTCTCCCTTGCCCAGGAAGAACACCGGCTCCTTCACCAGCCCTAAGGACATCAACAGGCTGTTTACCGCGCCGTTGCTGGAAAAGATGTTCTGGGCCATGCCAACGACGATGACCATGGAAAGGAAATGGGGCAGATAGGTCACGGTCTGCACGGTGCGCTTGAACGCCTTGCTCCTGACCTCGTTCAGCAGGATGGCCAGCAGAATGGAGGACACCGTGCCGAATACCAGGTTGATGACGCTCATGGCTAAGGTGTTCCGGATCGCGAGCAGGAAGTCCTCCCGCCCGAACAGGAATTTGAAATTCTCCAGGCCCACCCACGGGCTGCCAGCTAAGCCCTTTTTGGGCTGATAATCCTGGAAGGCCGTCAGCCAGCCCCACATGGGCGCGTAATTAAACAAAAAAACATACAGGAGCATGGGCACAGACATGACCATTAACTGCCATTGCCCGCACAGCCTGCGGAAAAACCCTTTTTGCCGTTTTGTTTGATTCAATTCCTTCGTGATCGCCGTCATGGCCGTTTCCCCCTTTGAAGCCGCCCAGCCAGCCTCGGTTTCATTCGCGCGCCTGAACGGATGCATGATCTCCTGATATACGTCAAGGGGAGAGGGACGTATCCCTCCCCCCATAAGGCAAGACTGAATTACTTGGTAGCCTGTTCAACCAGCTTCAGCACCTCAGTCTGCATGAAGTCGGTGTAAATCTGCGCGCTGGGCGTGATTTCAGCCACGAAGGCGTCCCAGTTGGCGTCGAGTTCAGCGGGATCGCAGGTGATGATGATGGGCAGCCAACGATCCTGGATGGGCAGGAAGCCCTGGTTGTAGTCGATGTCGATGGGCGCTTTGTCGATCTGCCAGGCTTCGCCGTAGGGAGCCAGTTCGATGGGCGCGTTGAAGAATTCGGCGGGGGTCTTCTTGCCGGCGGCGGTCAGGAAGTCCTTGTCATAGTCGTTCATCTGGCCGAAGTAGATTTCGGGCTGCTGGCCGGGATCCCAGGCGTTGCCGTTGTCCATGGTGCCCTGCTTCTTGGGAGCGGATTCCCAGATGGCCAGAGCGCGGTTGGCGCGCTTCCACTGAGCGTCAGCGCGGTTATCATACTGTTCCTTGGTCATCAGGTAGCGGCCGTTTTCCACATAGTAATCTTCGCCCTCGATGCCCCACTGGAGAATGGTCTGCCATTCGTCGGAGAGCAGGGTTTCAAACAGCTGCACAACGCGCTCGGGGCACTCGCAGGTGACGGAGATGCCGAAGCCGCGGTCCTTATTCATGACAGCGCCGTTGAGGTAATGTTCTTCGATTACCGCGCCGTTTACATATTCAGGATCGTACACGAGGGGCAGAGCCAGGTAGGTGTTGGCATACTGTTCGTTGGCCCGCAGGGAGTCGGTAGCGGTGCCGAAGTCCCAGGTCTGGTCGAACATGCCGATCACGGTGCCGTTGGACAGGGCAGCGATGTACTGGTCATAGTTCATGACGAAGGTGTCCTTGTTGATCAGGCCCTTATGATATTCTTCGTTCAGCTTGGCATAGTAAGCCTTGGCATAGGGCTTGTCGATGAAGGTTTCGGTCTTGAAAGCCACGGAAGGATCGTTGCCGGTCACTTCGTAGTTCTGATCGGTGACGCAGATGTACACTTCACCGTCGTTGGGGCGGCCCATCAGGTGCTGCACGGGGTTGATCAGGCAGAAGTGACGCCAGCCTTCGCACAGGATGGCAAAGCCGGTGTAGGGGGTGCCGTTGGCGGTGGTGGGATTGGCGGCAATGAAGCGCTCGATCAGGTCGAAGTATTCGTTCAGGGTGGTGGGCACTTCATAGTTGTTCCAGGCAATGACCTGCTTCTGGATGAAGAAGGCGGGGCCGTTGCACTCATTCTGGATCTGAGCGTTGTAGTTGATGCCGTAGTTGGGGATGATGTACAGCTTGCCGTCTTCGGTCATGAGCTGCTTGATGCGGTCGTTGGTGTAGATGTGCTTGTAGAGGTTGGGGGTCTTTTCTTCGCTGATGTAGGGCAGCAGGTCGATCAGCACTTCGCCGTTCTCCAGGGTCTCGGCGTAGTTGCCGCCGTCGAACAGATCGGGATACACGTCGTCGGCCATTTTCAGGTTCAGGGTTTCGGCCAGATCGCCGGCCAGGAATTCAAATTCAAATTTGATGCCCAGCTTTTCTTCGATCAGCTTGTAAATCTTGTTGTCTTCCGTGGGCTGGTCGCCGGGATCGCCGCGGAACACGGTCAGGGTGATGGTCTCCTCCGCAAAGACGGCGGGAATCATGGAGAGCACCATTACCATTGCCAACAGGGCTGCCAGGAACTTTTTCATGCTTCTTCCTCCTTCAAATTGTGGTCGGGTGCCTTGCGTTCCTCGCACTGATGTGCTTGATGCGTCTATTATGGTAAAAAAACGGCCTGTCAGCAATGGCAAATCGGGTATTTGCTTCTCAAATATTGCGAAATTTTTAGTCATGGATTGCGGCGCGGTGCGCTGCGTTTCTATTCCGGACTGCGCAAAAATCAAGTATTTTCCGCATTCTTTCAAGCAAAAGGCGGGCCCTCCATTTCCTTTGTGCGCCGCGGATTTCATGTAATATCTGGTTCAATATCAAGCAAACGAGTACCATTTTTCCCCCGTAAAATCATGGAATTTGAGAATCATAAAGAGCAAATTTTGAGAGAAAATTGAGCCGTTTTTGCAAAACGAAAGTTAAAAACACTGCGCATTGGAAGAAACCGGAGGGAAAACGTTTTCGTTCGGGGTGGACGGACGGGGTCGGCACGCGGGGAGAACAGACGGAAACAGCGCCGGGAAACGACTCATCAGCTCCTCACAATTTCCGAGAAAGACGATTTCTTTAAAAAATTTCCTTGCATTCCCGCGCGAACCATGCTATAATACTTTCCGCGGCTCATGGGACGCCCCCCATGAATCCGGAAGTGTACGGGCAAAAGAGGTGAAATCGAAATGAAGGAAAAGATCCATCCCAAGTACGAAAAGGCCATCGTGCGCTGCGTGTGCGGCGAAACCTTTGAGACCGGCTCCACCAAGAAGGAACTGAGGGTTGAAATTTGCTCCAAGTGCCACCCCTTCTTCACCGGCAAGCAGAAACTGGTGGACAGCGGCGGTCGCGTGGATCGCTTCAAGAAGCGCTTCGGCATCTAAGCCCCATAAAAGCAGTACCGCCGTACACACGGGATGGTGCTGCTTTTCTCGTTTTCGGGATATTGTGTCAAAATATCATATTTCTGAAAGGATTTTTTATGGCGAAGAAGAACGAAACCGGCGCTTCCTGCCCCCGGGCAGACATCGGCGGCCAGGCAGTGCTGGACGGCGTGATGATGAAAGCTCCCGACGCCGTGGCCGTGGCGGTGCGCCGCCCTAACGGCGACATCGTGGTGAAGCGGGAAGCCTACGAGGCTCCCTCAAAAAAGCATCCCTGGATGGGCCTGCCCTTCATTCGGGGTTCGGTGAACATGGTGCAGATGATGATGCTTGGCATGCAGGTGCTGGAGGACAGCATGAAAATGTCCGGCAGCGAGGACGCCCAGGAGGAACCCAGCAAGTTTGAAAAATGGCTGGCCAAAAAACTGGGCAAGAACGTGGACAAGGTGGTCATGGCCGTGGCCGTGGTGCTGGCCCTTGCCATGAGCATCGGCCTGTTCGTGCTGCTGCCCAACACAGTCATCATGCTGTTCCCGCAGAACGCCTCCGGCGGCACGCTGCTGCTCAAAAACCTGGTCAGCGGCCTCATCCGCACCGTGCTTTTGATCACCTATATCGGTCTGGTGGGCCGCATCCCCGATATGCGCAAGACCTTCCAGTACCACGGCTCGGAGCACAAAACCGTGTACTGCCACGAGCACGACCTGCCCCTGACCCCCAGGAACGCCCAGCAGTTCACCACCCTGCACCCCCGGTGCGGCACCAGCTTCCTGCTGCTCACGTTCATCCTCTCGATTCTCTTCTATTCCGTCATCGACGTGCTGGTGCTGCAATTGACCGGCTTTGACCTGGGCGCCAATTACTTCCTGCGGGTCTTGAGCCGCGTCATCCTGCTGCCCTGCGTGGCGGGCATCAGCTACGAGGCCCTGAAAGCCCTGGCCCACGCCGAAACGCCCCTCACCCGCGCCCTGCGCTGGCCCGGCCTGCAAATGCAGCGCCTCACCACCCGCCAGCCCAGCGACGAACAGTGCGAGGTGGCCATCGCCTCCATGAACGCCGCCCTGCATGGCCTGCCCGAGGGCGAAACCACCCCCGAGGGCTGGGTGATCCTGCACCCCACCCAGGCGTAGCAATTTTGCGCCTTCTCTTTGCGTGACCGGAAAACCGCCCGCACGGACGCTTTTCAGGCTATGAAAAGAGAAGGCGATTTTATTTTCTGCGGAAAACGAAACAGGGGGCTTCTTCCATCCGCAGCCTCAATCTGCGCAACTCCTTCGGAGATTGCTTGTTTCGGCTGATCTCACCGCCGATGAAATTCCCGCCACAGGCGGTCATCGGCGGTTCGTCCCCCTAAACCCCTGAACCAGGGACCATCGGTCCCTGGACCCCACTAAGCGAAGTCAGTTGGTTGGGAAGAATACACAACTTCCGCTTGTTGCGTTGGGGATTACGAAAGTATGAGGGCTTCTGGCCCCAGAAAGCCGGGAAAATCCCAGGGGGAAAGCTCGCTTTCCCCTGGGGATTATTCCCAGGCTTTCTCCGGATGCGAAGCATCCGGGTTGGCCGCCAAAGGCGGCCGGGCCAGAAGCACAAGGACATGGTTTCAAGCAACAGCGGAAAATTGTTTTTTCCTACATCAAGCAGCTTCCGCAGATGCGGGGTCCAGGGGAATCATTCCCCTGGTGGGGTGCGAGGCAAAGCCCCGCAAAGAAAGGAACAGCCATGACCACTGTACTGGAAGCACTAAAAGCGGCTGAACAGCGATTGAAGGAAGTCCCCGACCCTCGGCTGGACGCGGAATGGCTGTTTTCGGAGGTTTTGGGGGTATCCCGGCTGGAAATGCTGCTGGACAAGCGCCGGGAGCTGACCGAAGCGGAAGCAGCGGCCTTTGAAGCGCTGCTGGCCCGGCGGGAAGCGCGGGAACCCCTGCAATACATCTTGGGCACTCAAAGCTTTATGGGGTTCAGCATGAAAACGGACAGCCGCGCCCTGATCCCCCGGAACGACACGGAAGCCCTGTGCGAAGAAGCGCTGAAATATGTCCGGCCCGGGTGCCGGGTGCTGGATTTATGCACCGGCTCCGGGGCGCTGGCGGCGGCGATCAAAAAGCTGTGTCCCGGCGCGGAGGTCGTCGCTTCGGACATCAGCGAAGCCGCCCTTTCCCTGGCGAAAGAAAACGCCGCCGCGTTGAACGCCGATATTCGTTTCATGCAAGGCGATTTGTTTTCTCCCGTGGCGGGAGAAAAATTTGATGTGATCGTAAGCAATCCCCCCTACATCCCGGAGGGCCTGCGGGGATGTTTGCAGGCCGAGGTGGAACGGGAACCGGCCCTGGCCCTGTTCGCGGGGGATGACGGGCTGGACTTTTACCGCCGCATTGCCCGGGAAGCGCCTGCCCATTTATTGCCGGGCGGGCGGCTGTGCATTGAAATCGGGGACGGGCAGGGGGACGCGGTAAAAGCTCTATTATATGAAGAATTTACCGATATTCAAGTTTTGAACGACCTCAATGGCCTGCCCCGGGTGGTCAGCGCCGCAATCAAGGAGGAAAAGCGTTTATGATGGAAGCCCAGTTTGAAGCCATGGAGGGCCGTTTGGAGGAATTGACGGTGGCCACGGCCCAGCCGGAAATCATCGCCGACGTGCCCAAGTGGCAGGGCATGTTAAAGGAAATGGCCCAGTTGGAGCCCGCCGTGAACGCCTGGCGGCAGTACCGGCAGCTGCTTTCCGAAATCGAGCAGGCCAAGGAAATGCGCACGGACCCGGATATGGGGGACATGGCGGAGGAAGAATTAAAGGAATTACTGCCAAGGGAAGAGCAGGAGCGGCAAAAGCTGCGCCTGTTCCTGATCCCCCACGACCCCAACGACGACCGCAGCGTGGTGATGGAGATCCGTCCCGGCGCGGGCGGAGAGGAAGCGGCCCTGTTCGCCGCCCTGCTGCTGCGCATGTACCAGCGGTACGCCGAACGGGCGGGCTTTCAGTTCGAGGCGGTGGATATTTCCGATACGGAGCTGGGCGGCGTGAAGGAGGCGGTGTTCACCCTGAACGGCGCGGGGGCATTTTCCCGCATGAAGTACGAATCCGGCGTGCACCGCATCCAGCGGGTGCCCGTCACCGAGGCGGGAGGCCGCATCCACACCTCCACCGCCACCGTGGCCGTGCTGCCCGAGGCCGAAGACGTGGAAGTGGAAATCAAACAGGAAGATATCCGCATCGACACCTACCGCGCTTCCGGCCACGGGGGCCAGTACATCAACCGCACCGATTCCGCCGTGCGCATCACCCACATGCCCTCCGGCCTGGTGGTCACCTGCCAGGACGAAAAGAGCCAGTTAAAGAATAAAGAAAAGGCCATGAAGGTGCTGAAATCGCGCCTGTATGACCTGTACCGCGCCGAAAAGGACGCGGCCTACGCCCAGAACCGCCGGGCCCAGGTGGGCAGCGGCGAGCGCAACGAACGCATCCGCACCTACAATTTCCCCCAGGGCCGGGTCACCGATCACCGGGTCAACCTGACGCTGTATAAAATCGACGCTGTGCTGGACGGCGATCTGAACGAAATCATCGACGCGCTGACGCTCCAGGAACAGACCGAAAAGCTGAAAAACCTGAACCCGTAAAAAAATCACCCGCTGCGAGGGGATGCAGCGGGCTTTTTTCAGGGGAGCGAAATAAAAATCAGTGGGCAGACGCGCTTTAGCCGAGGGGGCAGCCAAAGCCACACGCGCCGCTTGCTCCTCTGGAATTTTATGGTACAGAAGGAATATGGCAAAATTGTGTCATGTTTTCGTCAAAACAGATTATATTCATGATAAAATATGAATAATCATAAAGCAATATGATGGACTGAAAAGGGCTTGAAAATAAACGCCGCCCAGCCTGACAGGGGCGGCGTTCTGCGGATTACTTCATTAAGGGTACGGATTTCACGCTCCACCCCGGCAGCGGCAGCGCCGGGGTGGGCGTTTCTTCCTCCGTTTCCGCGTTGGCGGCGAAGGAGTCCGATACGGGGGTGAGCAGCATGGTCAGCACCTCGGACAGCCTGTCGGAAGCCGTTTCCCTTTCCGCCGTCAGCCAATCCGCCGTTTGACGCTGGGCCTGGGTTTCCTCCTGGGCGGCTTTCAGCGCCTGCGTCAGGGCGTCCCGCTCCAAGGTCAGGGTCTTGGTTTCCCGCAGCAGGGCGTCTTTCTCCTGGGTGAGGGCGGTTTCCTTTTCTGTCCATTCTTCCTTCAACTGATCGTACAGGTTCTGGAGCACCTGTTTTTTCCGCGTTTCGCTTTCCACTTCCCGCCGCAGGGCGTATTTCTGCCCGGACAGCGAAATCAGCATGACCGCGCACACCATCAGCCCCAGCCATAAAATCACCGTCATTGCCTTGCGCATGTTCTTCTCCTCCTCGCTTGGTTTCTATGGTATAAACTGGCCGCCTTTCCCGCAAAATATGCCCGAGAAACAAAAAACGGAGGCAGGAAAACCATGGAAAACAAGGAAACCGCCCGCGGCACCCGCAGCCTGACCGATCTGCTGCGCCATCGCCGGGATCCGGCGGGAGATCTTCCCTTCGACCCGGATGCCGAGCCGCCCATGGAGGAGGGCGGCGTTCAGCGTGAAAAGCAGTATTTTTCCCCATAAAATTCGCCGAAGGCTGTAATTCAGTCTTCGGCGCGATTTTGATTGCTTCATGGGGCACACCAGGGAGGTGGCCTCCCTGGTCCCTGCCTCGTATCTTTGCTTACGACAGCTCGAACATGCCGGTATAGAGCTGATAGTACTTGCCCTTCTGGGCCAGGAGCTGTTCGTGGTTGCCGCGCTCGATGATCACGCCGTTTTCCAGCACCATGATGGCCTGGGAATTGCGGACGGTGCTCAGGCGGTGGGCGATGACGAACACGGTGCGGCCCTTCATCAATTCGTCCATGCCCTTTTCGATGAGGGCTTCGGTGCGGGTATCGATGGAGGAGGTGGCTTCGTCGAGGATCAGCACGGGCGGGTCGGCCACGGCGGCCCGGGCGATAGCCAGCAGCTGGCGCTGGCCCTGGGAAAGGTTGGCCCCGTCGCCGGTGAGCATGGTATCGTAGCCGTTGGGCAAGTGGCTGATGAAGAAATCGGCGTTGGCGATCTTGGCGGCCTTCACGATGTCCTCGTCGGTAGCGTCCAGGCGGCCGTAGCGGATATTTTCCTTCACGGTGCCGGTGAACAAATGGGTGTCCTGGAGCACCATGCCAAGGGAGCGGCGCAGATCGTCCTTCTTGATCTTTTCGATGTTGATGCCGTCGTATCGGATTTTGCCGCCCTGAATGTCGTAGAAGCGGTTGATCAGGTTGGTAATGGTGGTTTTGCCCGCGCCGGTGGAGCCTACGAAGGCGATCTTCTCGCCGGGCCGGGCGTACAGGGAAATATTGTGCAGCACGATCTTTTCGGGCACGTAACCGAATGTCACGTCCTCAAACACTACGTCGCCCTTCCATTCGGTGTAGGTCACGGTGCCGTCGGCCTTGTGGGGATGCTTCCAGGCCCACATGCCGGTGCGCTCCTTGCACTCCACGATGTTGCCCTGCTCGTCCTTCTTGGCGCGCACCAGGGTCACGTAGCCGCCGTCCGCTTCCACGGGTTCGTCCAGCAGCTCAAAGATGCGCTCCGCGCCGGCCAGGGCCATCATGATCACATTCATCTGCTGGGCCAGATTGGAAATGGGCATGCTGAACTGCCGGGTGAAGGTGAGGAAGGAAATGAGCACGCCGGTATTTGTGTAGCCGTTGATGATCATGATCGCGCCTACCAGGGCGATGATCACGTAGTTGACGTGGCCCAGGTTGTTCATGATGGGGCCTAAAATGCTGGCGAAGATGTTGGCGCGGGTACCGGCCACCCGAACGTTTTCGTTCTTCTGCTCAAAGGCGGCAATGGATTTCTGCTCGTGGCAGAACACCTGCACCACCCGCTGGCCTTCGATGGTTTCTTCCACAAAGCCGTTCAGCTCGCCCACGGCTTTCTGCTGGGCCACGAAGTTGGCGCCGGATTTTTTGCCCACCACCTTGGTGATGCTGAAAATCACCGGCATGAGCACGATCACCAGCAGGGTGAGCCAGATGTTCAGGCTGACCATATAGCAGAAGGAGAACAGCACCGAGCAGAAGGAGGACACCGCCTGGGGGAAGCTCTGGCTCAAAAACTCGCGCATGGTGTCGGTGTCGTTGGTGTAGCGGCTCATGATTTCGCCGTGGGTGCGCTGGTCGAAGTAACGGATGGGCAGGTCCTCCATGTGCAGGAACATATCCTTGCGCATGCGGTTCAGGGTGCCGGTGGACACCAGCATCATCAGGCGGTTGTAAACCAGGGTGGAAACGGCCCCGGCCAGGTACATGCCCATCATCAGGATCAGGAAATTGGCGAAAGGCGTCAGATCCGGCGCGGCCTGACCGATGAGGGGAGAAATGTAGCTGTTCACCACGTCCTTGAGCAGGTACGTGCCGGTGGCGCTGGCGGCGGTGCTGATGAGGATGCAGCCCGCTACCAGCAGCAGCTTGCCCTTATGAGGCGCCAAGTAAGAAACCAGCCGCCGGAAGGTGCCTTTGGCGTTCTTGGGTTTCGCGGGCGCGCGCATAGGTCCATGTGGAGGCATCTTAAGCCACCCCCTTCTGCTGGGACAGGTACACGTCCCGATAAATGTCGCAGCGGGCCATCAGTTCGTCGTGGGTGCCCACGTCGGCGATCTTGCCGTTGTCCAGCACCACCACCCGGTCCGCGTCCATCACGGAAGTGATGCGCTGGGCGATGATGATCTTGGTGGTGTCCGGCATCTGGGAGCGCAGGGCTTCCCGGATGCGGGAATCGGTGGCGGTGTCCACGGCGCTGGTGGCGTCGTCCAAAATCATGATCCTGGGCTTTTTCAGCAGGGCCCGGGCGATGCACAGGCGCTGCTTCTGGCCGCCGGACACGTTCACGCCGCCCTGGCCCAAATCGGTTTCATATCCGCCGGGGAAGGAGCGCACGAACTCGTCCGCCGCCGCGGCCTGGCAGGCCGCCGTGATTTCCTCGTCAGTGGCGTTTTCATCGCCCCAGCGCAGGTTTTCCTTGATGGAGCCGGAGAACAGCACGTTCTTTTGCAGCACCATAGCCACCTGATCGCGCAGGGCGTGGATGTCGTATTCCCTTACGTCCCGTCCGCCCACCTTGAGGGTGCCTGTGGTCACGTCGTACAGGCGCGGGATCAGGGACACCAGGCTGGTCTTGGCCGAACCGGTGGCGCCGATGAGGCCGATGGTTTCCCCGGCTTTGATGTGGAGGTTGATGTCCTGGAGCACCAGGTTATCCTTGTCCCCCGCGTAGGAGAAGCCCACGTGGTCAAATTCGATTTCGCCGTCCTTCACGTGGGTCGCGGCGCTTTCGGGGTTGGCGATGTCGGGTTCTTCATTGAGCACTTCTAAGATACGGGAAATGGAAGCGCGGCTGAGCACGATGCCCACGAACAGGAAGGAGAGCATCATCAGGGCCATCAAAATCTGGGTGATATAGGTGATGAAGGTGAGCAGCGCGCCCACGCCCATTTCGCCCCGGATGATCTGCTGGCCGCCGAACCACAGCACGCTCACGATGCAGCCGTACATCAAAATCTGCATCAGGGGGCCGTTCCACAGCACCACCTTTTCGGCGGACCGCTGGGCGTTGGTCACTTCGTCGGCGGCGTCGCCGAACTTTTTCTTTTCAAACGCCGAGCGCACGAAGGCCTTCACCACGCGAATGGCGATCAGGTTTTCCTGCACTTCCCGGTTCAGGATGTCATACTTTTTCATCATGATCTGGAACCGGGGGAAGGCGCTGCGCATGATGATCACGATGCCCAGGGCCAGCAGGGGCACGGCGACAAACAGGATGGAGGTCAGGGAAGGGTTCATCTGCCAGGCGTAGAACAGGGACATGAGGAACATGATGGGCGAACGGAACGCCATCCGCACCAGCATGATCAGGGTGTTCTGGGTCTGGTTCACGTCGGTGGTGATGCGGGTGACCAGGGACGCGGTGGAAAACTTATCGATATTCTTGAAGGAAAACCGCTGGATCTTTTCAAACAGCGCCTGGCGCAGGTTGCGGCCAAAGCCCATGCCGCCTTTCGCGCCCAAGTAGCTGCCCGCCATGCCGAAGCCCATGGAAATCAGCGCCATGGCGATCATCAGGCCCCCGCAGATCAGCACCTGGGACATTTCCCCGCTCTGGGCGCTGTTGGGGATGGCTTCGTCGATCAGCCGCTGGATCAGCTTGGGGATGTAGGTTTCCATGGCTACCTCCCCGATCATCACCATGGGGCAGAAAATCAGGGGCCATTTGTATTTTCCCGCGTATTTCAGCAGGTTCAAAATGCTGTCCTTTTTCTTTTTTTCCTGGGTCAAGTGTTTTCTCCCTCCTCTTCTTCCTGGGCCTTCCGGGCCAGCTTCCAAATGGTCAGATGGCGGTCGCCCTCGTCGGCCAGGTTGTCGAACATTTTTTCGCAGGCCCGGCGGAAGGCTTCGATTTCCGCTTCCGTCATGCCCGTGAACATTCTTTCGTCCAGCGCGCCAAATAGGCGGCGGTGCGCGTCCATTTGCCCAAGGCCCGCGTCCGTCACATACAGTTGATTGCGCCGGGCGTCCTTATCGTCCTGGGTGCGGGTGACGTAGCCCGCTTTTTCCAGCCGTTTCAGGCTGGCCGCCGCCGAAGCGGGGGTCACGTCCAGCTCGTCCGCCGCTTCCTTCTGGGTGCAGCCGGGATGGCTGCGGATGTATTCCAGCAGCCGGGGCTGGCCGGGATGCAGCCCGGAATCCGCCATCAGGCTGCGGGCCTTGATCCGCCGCAGAAGCTCCAGCCGGTGCATGGCCGCCACGGCTTCAAAATAATCCATTGCTCCGCTCCTTTCGGGGAAAATTAAATGACTAATCATTAACCGTTTAACATTATACCAAAGAAAACGCGCTTGTCAATAAAAAGAGCGGTCTTTTTTTCGGAAGAAGCATAAAATTGAAGAACCGTGAATCCCGGCTGCTTTCCGCAGGCGGTTTTCACGGTTCTTGCTGAATAAATGCATTACAGCATTTTTACCAGCATATTTTTCTGCTCGTCCAGTTCCAGGGCCAGCAGCTTATCCTTTTCCATCTGCCGGAGCACGTCGGAGAAGCGCTTAAAGCCGATGGCGCGTTCGGTAAAGTCCGGATAAGCGGCCTGGATATCGGCTTTGAGGATGGAGGGGTTGATGCGCTCGAAGCCGTCGTCCTTGTAGCGCTGCAATTGCTCGGAGAAAGCGGCGCGCCAGTTGTCCTGGGTGAGTTTCTTCGATGCGGTTTCCTCCGGCGCGTCGGCGTTGAGGGCCACATACACGTTGTTGTTTTCGTTTTTCACCCGAATGGTGCCGAACTTCTGGCTCAATTTGGTGAGCAGCTTGCCGAAGGATGCGCAGCCGAAGGATTTTTCGTTGAAATCGGGCCGCAGGCGCAGCAGCACGCCCTTCAATTCGCTGGCGTACATCTTGTCCTCGTCGGTCTGCTCGGACAGGATGCCCTCCAGCAGCTTGTTGAGCCCGCTGTCGTCCAGAGGCTCGTCCTTGGACGGGCTCTTGCGGGCGCGCTTGTCCCGGCTGACGGAGGACACGGTTTCCAGGAACTGAAACTCATTGCAGGCGTTGATGAAAATGCTGCTGGCCACCTCGCTGCGGCTGATGCCCAGCACGAATTTGCCCATGCTTTTCAGCTTGCCCACCAGGGGCGTGTAGTCGCTGTCGCCGCTGACGATGCAGAAGGAATCGATCAGGGGGTTAGAAAAGGCCACCTCCAAAGCGTCGATCACCAGCATGATGTCGGCGTTGTTCTTCTGGGCGAAGCCGTAGCGGATGGAAGGCACCACGGTGAAGGTGTTGGACAAAAGCACTTCCTTCAAATCGCTGAACCGGTCGGTGTAGCCGTACACCTTGCCCAGCAGGATGTCGCCGCGAATCTTTACCTTGTCCAAAATGCTGTTCAGCGTGGCCGCTTTGGCCCCGCAGTTTTCCAGGTCTACAAATAGCGCAAAACGGGATGTACTCAAGTAAGTTGCCTCCTAAATTATTATCATTCAGTCAAAAGTGAAGCAAGCACGCCCGGTTAATAATCGAAGGACAGAACAATCTTTTCCCCGATTTTCCCTTCCCAGCGCACCATGTACGGATTGGCGAAGCCCTGATAAAAAACGTAGAAATCAGCCGTCGCGGAGCCCGTTTCCGCGTCTGCCTGCACGTTCAGATACATCCGGTAGTTTCCCTCGAAGCGGGTATTGAACAGGCCCACGCCGAACGCCCAATCCTGATCGATGGGCGCGTCAGGCCATATTTCTTTGATCTCCCTCCAGGAAAAAGCGCCTTCCAGCTCGTGTACGCCGTACCCCGTTGAACGTATCATTTCGCCCTCTTTAAATACGGCCCGCGTATAAGGCGCCTCGTGGCTGCCGGACGCCCATTGCGCTTCCTGAACGGGCTTGATCGTTTTCCATATATACCCGTCCGATTCCGAGGAAACACGGAAAGTGGCCGAAACGGTGATCACGCAATTATCCCCAGGCATCGGAAGCAGCACCCACGCGGCATACAAAGCGATGATGCCCACCAGGACGATTCCTGTCGCCCATTTCAGTCTTTTATTCATCGGTTCCTCCTGTCGGGGCACCGCCCCGGATCAACCGCTTTCAAAACCATTCTTGTCTCTGTAACAGGCATTCTCAAAGTAAGTTCCTGCTTCTTTCCGTCAAAGCGAAAGCCGCACCGCGCAGAGAAGCGCCTGGTCGTTCAGCCCTTTATAAGCTTCCTTCCCTATCTGCCAGAATTATTTTGCCAGCTTATAAAGAACGTACTGATTCAGGCTAACGCCCTCAACAGCGGCAGATTCCTTCAGTTTTTTATGCAGACTGCGTGGAATCCGCAAAGAAATGCGCCCGTTATAGCCTTCCATTTCACGCTTGAAATCTTCCAAGGGAATATATTCTCCAGGTTCCGCTTCTGCCGCGCGGATTGCCGCCAAATCTTCTTCGGTCGGTTCTTCCGGTTCGCGCGCATTGATCTCCGCCAGCCGCATTTCCAATTCACGGTCGTTCATGCTGCCGCCTCCTTAATACTTGATGTTGGTTCGCGTGTTGATTTCAATTACTTCGATCATAACCTTTCCCTTTTCCCAGCGGAATAAAATGCGGTAATGCGCTATTTTATACCGATAAAGGTCTGGCTTCCCTTTCAGCCTTACGATATCGCCTTTCAATTCCGCCACTTCGTCCAAGGCTTTGTACAGCTTTTTCCGCGTCGGTTCATCTACGGACGCCAGATACTTTTTTGCCTGTTTGCTCAGGGCAATGATCATTTTCGTTCTCCTTGCATTGCATATAATATCATATGTGATGCTCCTTGTCAATTCTCAACTTCTTTTGATGGATCGTCCGGATGCGCCCAGGCGTACACGGCCTTTGCCGCTTTCGCGTTCATGCCAGGCACCTTCTGCAATTCCGCCAGGTTCGCTTCCTTGATGGCCTTGACGGACTTGAAGTATTGCAGCAGGGCGCGCCGCCGGGCGGGGCCGATGCCGGGAATGTCCTCCAAGGCGCTGTGAACGCTGGCTTTGCCCCGCAGGTCCCGGTGGTAGGTGATGGCGAAGCGGTGGGCTTCGTCGCGGATGCGCTGGATCAGGTGGAGCGCCGGGGAATGATGGTCGATGAGGACGGGCTTCTCCTGATCGGGCAGGAAGATTTCCTCCATGCGTTTTGCCAGGCCGAACATGGGCACGTCGGCCCCCGCTTCCAGCATGGCCTGCCGGGCAAACGCCAACTGCTCCGGCCCGCCGTCGATCAGCACCAGATCGGGCAGGGGCCAGCGGTCCTTTTCTTCTTCCGCGAAGCTCCGGCGGAACCGGCGGCCCAGCACCTCGTTCATGGAGGCGAAGTCGTTGGCCCCCTCGAAGCTCTTGATGCGGAAATGCCGGTACTCCTTGGGCGCGGGCGCGCCGTCCAGGAACACCACCATGGACGCCACGTTCTGCGCCCCCTGGGTATTGGAAATATCGTAGCCCTCGATGCGCCGGGGCACGTTTTCGACGCCGATGGCTTTGGCCAGCTCCGCCGCCGCGCCCACGGTGCGCTCATACTGCACCTGTTTTTTGGCGTTGCGCTTTTCCAGAGCGTCCCGGGCATTCTTTTCCGCCAGCAGGGTCAGCGCCCGCTTGTCCCCCCGCTGGGGGATGGTCAGGGTGCAGGCCCCGCCCTTCTGCCGCCGCAGCCATTCTTCCAGATCGCCGCTGATTTCCTGGGGCAGGCCGGGGCACAGGATTTCCCTTGCGGGCTTGCGGTCGCCCTCGTAAAACTGCACGATGAAATCGAACAGCACTTCCCCCGGTTCTTCCTTCCCTTCCCTCGGCAGGGCGAAGGAATCCCCGCCTAAGATATGGCCGTTTCGCACGTACAGCACCTGCGCCACGGCGTCCAGATCGTCCTGGGCCAGGGCGAACACATCCTGCTCCGCGCCGCTGGTCTGGATGGCCTGCTGCCGCTGCATCAGGCCCTCGATATCCCGGATCTGATCCCGCAGCCGGGCGGCCTTTTCAAACTGCCACGCGGCGGCGGCGGCCCTCATATCCCTCTCCAGCTCCGCCGTCACTTCCTGGTACTGCCCGCCCAAGAATTTCAGCACCCTTTGCACCACCGCCCGATATTCCGCCTGGCTGCACTTTTCGCAACAGGGGCCCAAGCACCGGCCGATCTCGTAATTCATGCAGGGCCGCTTGGGGCCGTGCTCCGGCAGCGCGTGATTGCACGTGCGCAGAGGGAACAGCTTTTTCAGGTTTTCCAGCGTTTCCCTGACCGCCGTGGCCCCGATGTACGGGCCGAAATACTTTGCCCCGTCCGCCTGCTGCCGCCGCGCCAGCGTCACCCGGGGATACGCTTCGTTCAAATTCACGCGGATGTAGGGATAGTGCTTATCGTCCTTGAGCAGAATGTTATAGTAGGGCTTATACAGCTTGATCAGGTTGCATTCCAGGATCAGCGCTTCCAGGTTGGTGCGGCACAGGATGATATCGAAATCCGTGATATGCGAAACCATGGCCGCCACCTTCGGGGTGTGGTCGCGGCCATGGAAATAGCTTCTCACGCGATTTTTTAAGTTGACCGCCTTGCCCACGTAAATGATTTTCCCGTTCTCCTTCATCTGATAGCAGCCGGGAGAATCAGGCAGCAGGCGCAGCTTCTGGGCGATGGTGTCGTTCATATCTTATTTTTTTCCGGGGGAAACCATTCTTTGGAGCCCAAAGAATGGTTTTCCCCGGACCCCCTTCCAAGAAAGGCGAAAGGGAGCAGGTTAATTCTTTTTCTCCGTTTCAAATTGCGGTATTTTATTCTTCGTCGTCCTCGTCCGTGTCGAATGTGGCTTCCACCACGCTGATCAGCTGATCCATCAGGTCCTCGTCCACGGGCACGAATTCTTCCATGTCCTCGTTGCCCTCGCCCTCCATGGGCTGCACCTTCATCACGTACCGGGAAACCTCCGCTTCGTCCTCCACATCGCAGGCGTCGCTGAGCAGCACGTATTCATCCCCGTTGTAGAAGAAATACCGCTCCACACACAGGCGGATGGGCGAGCCATCGTCGCCTTCCAGCTCAATGATGTCCCATTCTTCCTGATTGCTCATGTTTCTTCCTCCTTCTTGTCGCGTTCCCTTCGTTATTATAGCCCATTTCCGGCAAAAGCACAAGAAAAAGCGAACGGCAAAAAAGTGGAAAGTGAAAAGTGGAAATCTGAATAGATCACGCTTTACCCCCGCATTTTTTGCGCCATCTAAAAATTTCACTTTCCACTTTCCACTTTTCAGGCGGCTTTGTCCCGCCGCGCGAACAGCTCGTCCAGCGACATGCCGCAGTTCAGTGCCTGCTGGATGCGCCGGGCCTCCTCCAAATGCAGGGGCGACATGCCCCGCAGCTTCCGCCGGATGGAGGTGTAGCTCAGTCCCGCCTTGTCCGCCAGGGCCCGATTGTCCCACCCCTTCAGATACATTTGCACCATCACCTGCATGTACACACATTCTCCGCGCATTGTGTTGCCTCCTTTTCATAAATAAGAACATTTGTTCTTCTTTTCGGCAACAGTATACCACGTTTTTTGCCGTTGTCAAACCCCCTGCGAAAAAGGAATGCAATATTTTCCAAAAAGAATCGTTTTTGCTTATGATTTGCCGGATTTGTCCGCTGCGAAAAAGAGCAAGAAAAAAATCCCCGTTTTCAGCGGAGATTCTCGGCCAGTGTCAGCACATCCTGCTCATACACCGGGGCCAGGGTGCGGCGGTAAATGATGGACGCGGGATGGTACAGGGCGAACAGCGGCACTCCCGCCCGGCTTTCCAGCCATTGACCGTGGCAGTCGCCCACGGTGGTTTTGCCCTCCGTCAGGGCTTTCAGCGGCACATTGCCCAGGGTGACCAGGGCCTTGGGGCGCACCGCCTGAATTTCCTTCATCAGCCAGGGCACGAACAGGGAAAGCTCTTCTTTATTGGGGGCCCGGTTCCGGGTGCGGCCCGTGGGGCCTTTTTCCGTGGGCCGGATCTTTACGGTGTTGGTGACGAAAATATCTTCCCGGTTCAGCCGCGCCAGGGTGAGGAACTCGTCTAAGTTTTTCCCCGCCTTCCCCACAAAGGGACGGCGCTTTAATACCTCCGTCTCTCCCGGCGCTTCGCCCACCAGCATCAGCACCGGCGCGTCCTCCCTGCCCTCGCCCAGCACCAGGGGCTTGTCCTCCCCCGGCCATAAGGGCTGGAAAAACGCCGTCATTTCCTTGTATACGCTCTGTAATCCGGACATAGGAACCTCCAACAAAGGGAACGTTGGAGGCTCTCCGCCCCCAAACCCCCGACCAAAGGCCGTCGGCCTCTGGACTCCCTTAAGCGAAGTGAATACATTGGGAAAACCAAACAACCTCCGCCTGCCGCGCTGGGTTTTACGATAGTATGAAGGCTTCTGGCCCAAGAAAGCCGGGAAAATCCCAGGGAAAAAGCTCGCTTTTTCCTGGGGATTATTCCCTGGCTTTCCCCGGATGCTTTGCATCCGGGTTGGCCGCTTTCAGCGGCCGGGCCAGAAGCACAGCGCGTCAAACTTGGCCGTTCCTTCCAATCAGCAGCGGGAAACCGTTTGACTACCGCGTCAACTACTTCCGCAAGTGCAGGGTCCAGGGGCATCATGCCCCTGGTGGGGACGAACCGCCGATGACCGCCTGTGGACGAACCTCGGACGGCCGCCTGTGGCGGAAATTCCGTCCGAGGTGAGATCAACCGAAAGGGAGCAATCTCTCCTGTGGAGAGTTGCGACCTTTGAGGTTGCGGGCAGAATTT
>JAFSKN010000001.1 GCA_017448975.1 Clostridia bacterium | reverse complement strand
TTCCCTATCCTGCGCAATAAGCGAATACGCGATCAGGGCTAACCCCGCAAACAGCATGATCGACAGGCAAAGGATGTTCAGCCGCCGCATCCTCGCTTCCTTTTGCTCGTTTGATCTCATTGATGATGTCCTCCCATTCTTTCTTGGCCCGTTCCTCCATTGACCGATCCCACGCGGCTTCCTCTGCCAGCATTTTGTCCCGCCTTTCGTCCCGGTAGGTATCATGCTGCACGTTGGCCTCGATGTGGTTATTCATAGACAACGTGGCGTTGTAAATGCAGGTGAGCAGATAAGCTTTGGGATCATGGATCAGGGGAGCCGTTTTTTTCAGGCTGTCGAATACATACTGGATGTGATTGCTGTTGATCCCGAAAAGCCGTTTTTTCACCAGCCGTGCAGGAACCACGTCGGACCCGAACCGAAAGCTGATCCGGTGGGACAGCAAGGCGCTGACGATGATCCCCACGATTTCGTCCATTTTCTCTTTGCCGTAATCCTGGGAAAGCGCTTCATAGCCCACCTTCTCCTGGATGGTCTGCCACATGAATTCCGTGGGGTCTGAGTCTTCCTGGTCGGCGGACTGGCTTTGCGCCATCGTGGGAAAATGCCGTACATTGCCGGTATTTACGGGATGAGGATGGGATGGATAAGGATAAGACCCCTGGGGAATAATATTTATATTTTTTATTTTTGGAGTTACGGGATATGATTTATTTAGTTCTGTCGGTTTGCCCAACGTAGGAAAAACCAACGTGGGCTTTTCCAATGCTGGCTTTACCTGCGTAGGCTGCGCCTCCGTTGGGCTATGAGATGGTATAGGGGAACATGCCGGGCGCTTTTCCGGCTGTTTGATTGCCTGCCGCTGCGCCTTTCCCTGCGGGCATTCATACACCGAACATGCCATGCTGTCCATTTGGCCCTTATCATTGCGAATACGGCTGCGGACAAGATACCCATTATTCTCCAGCTCCTTGACCGTTTCCCGGATTGCGTCGATTCCCTCCTTACAGATGGCTGTCAGTCCTTTCAAGGAAAAATCCCAGTCCTCTGGCAGCGCCAGAAGCGTGGAAAGCAAGCCCCTGGCCTTCAGGGACAAGGAGTGATCGTGCAAGTGATAGGTTGTCATAACGATGAAATTATCGTTTCTTTGTACCCGGTATACCATCATAGCTGCCATCAGAATTCCTCCATTCTGTTGTTTCGGGGCAAAAAAACAGCCCCGACGGGCAATTTGCGGTCAAGCACCTTACTTGACCTGGGAACGCTTTTTTTCTATGTACTTTTTGTACAGCTCTGCCATTTTCAAAAACAGCCTGGTCAATTTTTCTTCGTTTTCCGGGGTATGTTGCTGTAAAAGCGATTTGGGGATGAATTTGAAAAATGGCTCGATAGGAAGCTTTATATAGCCTTCAGATAATTCAGGTTTGATGATACCCGCTGTATCTTCTGGCAACATAGGATTAGGTGGGGGACGATCCTCAATCTTTTTGGGTGGTTTCTTTACCTCAGATAAAATTTGAGCCATATTCTCCAATGACAATTCTCCTTCCTGACTTAATTTTTTCATTCTCATTGCTTGGGACAAGGAGGGGGTAGCTTGCGCGGCTTCCATTGTTTCCAATAGCTTTTTTTGTTCATCTGGCTTCAGATACGACAGTTCTACTGCCGGGGTAAATGCAATTTTCTCTGTGTCAACCAAATTAAGAATTGGCTTAATCAGGTTATTCAAGCGAATATAGCGCTGGACTTGATTCCTGCTTGTTCCGGCTTCTTCTGCTATCATTTGATCGGCGCGAAAATTTGTCCCAACTTGGGACGAATTTTCTTTTGAAGGTCTACCGGCTTTTCTCTGAATTGCTTCCTTTTTCATAAGAAATGCCGCTGCCTTTTCGCTATGTAGGATGAATTCTCTCTGTAAATTGCTATCGACCATCTGAATAATTGCCTCATCATCGTCCAAATTACGAATAATTACAGGCATTGTTTCTTTTCCGGCAATTTCAGACGCTCTTTTTCGTCTATGCCCAGCTATAATCTCATACCCTCCTTCTGGCCGTGGCCGCACAAGTCCAGGCACAAGCACGCCGTAGTCCCGGATGCTCTCCGCCGTTTTTTGCATGTGTTCATCGTCAATGACATGAAAAGGATGATTTTTGAAGGGATGAAGCTGCTCCAAAGGGATTTCAATAATTATACCCAGCGGAAAAGCGCCTGGGCTGGCTTCGGTGGTGAAAATATCATCGTAGGAAGTCAGACTTATGTTTTTGCCGCTGCTTTTCATCGCTGATCACCTCCCGCGCCAATTCCCGGTAGGCTGCAGCCACTGGGCCATCGGGATCATGAAGGAATATGCTTTTCCCTTCAGTGCTGATTTCCTTGGCCCTGGTGGAGCTGGGTATATCTGCGGGAAACACCCGCAGCTTTCCGCCGTAGGTACTCCGAAGCAGATTACTCATATCCCGGTCGTTGTTCGTCCGCTTGTCCACCATGGTCAGCAGCACCCCTTCGATCTTTACCTCAGGATTGATCTGCCTCTGTACCCTGTGGATGGTATGCAGAAGCTGCTCCATCCCTTTCAAGGGCAGGTATTGGGCCTGAACAGGGATAATGATGTTTTGCGCCGCGGCAAGGGCATTCAGTGTCAGCAGCCCCAGGGAAGGAGCGCAGTCGATCAGGATGTAGTCATAAGGCTTTCCTATTTCTTTCAGGATTTGCCGCAAAATGGTTTCCCGGCTGATGGCACTGACAAGGTTTTGTTCCATGGCCGCCAATTCAATGCTGGCAGGCAGAATATCCACGCCCTCCGCCTGATGGAGAATCCCTTCCGTTTTCTCCAGGGGCTTTTCCATGATCGTCTTTTTGATAAGATCGCTGACCGTGACTGGCAGGGTGTCCGGCTGCGGATAGCCCAGGCTGATTGTCAGGGAAGCCTGGGGGTCCATATCAACCAGCAGCACCTTTTTTTCTTCCTGGGCTAATCCGATGCCCAAATTGGCGCACGTAGTGGTTTTGCCCGTGCCGCCCTTCTGATTTGCCAGAGCAATAATGGTTTGATTCACTTTTCGTCCTCCTCGTTCCTGAAATAAAAAGGCGTTCAGAAAGTCGAAAAACTGTCTGAACGCCGTCCAGTGCCGCTGTTTCTTCGCGGCATCGTATGCTATTGTGTCTGGGCATTTCAAGGTATCTCCCATGAATTGCCCATGGATAATGATTTCTTTGCCGCCAGGAGGCCCTTTCAGTACCGATTGACGCAGGAGAAAGTCCATGGCTTTTCTTTCGTCCGGTTTCCTGCCATACTTTTGTTCACAGATAGGGCATACCTGCCGACCTTCTGGAATAATGTCTCCGCAGAGAATACAGGTTTCTTCCATTACGCTTCCTCCTCATCTTTCGGTATCCAGCCAGCCTCCCGCATTTTCCGGTCGATCAGCTGCCGGCCCTTCTGCGTCCATTTCATCACGATGCGCGTTCTTTCCATGCCGTCAAACTTCCGGATATAGGTAATATATTTGACATATCCTTTTCCGGTGTACCGTGCATACAGCACCCAACTACCGTCACATTTATACTGGATACCTTTTTCTTTTAGAAAAGTATTGAGCTTTTGCCCGGACCAGTCATAGGTCTTGGCAATGGCTGTGGCAGTGAGAACGTCTTTGGAGTTTAGAACCCGGTCGCAATAATCCACCTTGGGCTTCATTTGCCGCACTGTCTTGCTCTGCTTTTGTATCACCGTTGATTGCTTTTCCATGATCTCGTCCTGCTGGGCAAGCCTGACGGTTTGAATTGCCAGGGCTTGATTCTGCACTGCTAAATCTGCCGTCAACTGCAAATTTCTCTCATTAGATTCCTGCAACAGCTGCTGATAATAGTTGATCTCCTGCTGGCTCACCTCCGCTTCCTGCTGTATTTTTTGTTCCGCAGCCACAAGCTGCCGCCGCAGCATCCGGCCTATGGGGGAGGACTGCACCAGACAGATTTCCTTTGCCGCTGTAATGGTCAGCAAGTGATCGATTTTCTTTCCGGGCATCTCAACGCCATCACCACGCCGGACTTTTTTGACCAGCGTCGTATAATCCCGCCTCTCTTTCAATTCCAGCCGCAGACAGATCCGCTGAAACCAATGCCGGTAGTCAGTCATGATTCCCAGTACCCGGTGAAGCTGTGTGCCAAGAATTCCTGGTCGGTTGTTCTGGTCGTATTCATAAGAAACAGCGGTCAATTCGTTCATTCTCTCTCCTCCTTCCAAAAACGAAAAAAGGCGTTCAGATGAATGTCACTTCTCTGAACGCCTTAAAACCAGTGCTGGGCTGTTGGATTACTCTGCTCTTTCATTTTCTTTTTGCAACATGATTTCCTGAGCTACTTCCATTTCTCTTTTTAGATACCGCCTGTTCCATTTTCTCATTCTGAAATCCACAATTCGTTTTACCTCACCCCTGTAAATCATGATCCCTTTGTTTAGAATTAGAGCATACAGGGTTTCGATCAAGGCTCTGCGTTCTGCACAATGGGGAAACTTTTGCCTGTCTGTTACAAACTGTGTATACAGTCTGTGCGCTTTCTCCATAATCCATTTTTTCTGAAAGCGAGTTAGATTTCGCCACTTTCTCCAGCGCATGGCGCTCCAAGCCATATTCTTGTTAATTGATTTCTTGTTACTGTTCATAGAGATCCTCCTTTTTATATTTTGTGAGAAATAGAAAAAGTGTTCAGAGTGAACCCCGAACACTTTGCACTATTTTGAGGAGTATAAATGGAAGACCAGCAATTATGCCGATACAAATATAAAACAGACTATATCATGACAAATTGAATTAAACTACATCAGAATAATTATTCATTGGTGATTACATCCAATTCTCCTGAATGGGTTAAATTGACCAGGGTAAAAACATATCTTTTACGCTCAATCTTAAACCCATTCTTAAACCCATTTTGGTTCTTAAACCCATTTTTAACCCATATAAACGAGGTCAAACCAGTACAAAAAAAGACAAACTTTATGAAAACAAAAAACCCAGGAAAACGTTGATTTTCCTGGGTTTCCTGGTATTTTTAACGTTTGGAGAACTGAGGTGCACGCCTCGCCGCTTTGAGGCCGTACTTCTTGCGCTCCTTCATACGAGGATCGCGGGTGAGGAAACCGGCTTTTTTCAGTTCGCCGCGAAGCTCGGGATTCACCTTGCACAGGGCGCGGCTGATGCCGTGACGGATGGCGCCCGCCTGACCGGTGAGACCGCCGCCGCGAACGTTGACCAGCACATCGAAGCTGCCGCCCACCTTCACCAGGTTCAGGGGCTGACGCACGGTCATCTTCAGGGTTTCCAGACCGAAATAATCGTCGATATCGCGTTTGTTGACCAAAATTTTGCCTTCACCGGGTACGAGGCGTACACGGGCGACCGCGCTCTTGCGGCGGCCAACGGCATTGAAATCATTCGCCATGATTGTTACTCCTTCCGCTCAGCTTCTTACTTGATCAGTTCCAGCACTTCGGGCTTCTGCGCGGCCTGCTCGTGTTCGGGGCCGGCGTAAATGCGCAGCTTGGTGGCCATCTGACGGCCCAGGGGGCCCTTGGGCAGCATGCCCACGATGGCGTGACGCACAGCGAATTCGGGCTTTTCAGCAATCAGCTTGCGGTATTTGGTTTCCTTCAGACCGCCGGCATAACCGGAATGATGATAATAAATCTTCTGATCCAGCTTTTTGCCGGTCATAACGATTTTAGCGGCGTTGATGATGATCACGTGATCACCGGTATCCACATGGGGAGTATAGATGGGCTTGTTCTTGCCGCGCAGGATGTTGGCCACCTGGCTGGCGAGACGACCAAGCACCATGCCGTCCGCATCAACGACATACCACTTGCGCTCTACGTTCTGCGCATTTGCCATATAGGTGTTCAAGAGCATTTCCTCCTTGAAATCTGGTAAAACTTTCGGCTGCCGTCCGGTGATGGTCGCACCCTCCGGCGATGTAACAATAGCACCCGGGGCTAGCGGAGTCTATTGATGCAACCGGTAGTATACAAAATTCCGGCGGATTTGTCAATACAAAAACTGCATTTTTTCAAAAAACTTCCCGCTTGCCGCCCGTTGATTCTATTGCAAATTTCCGGCCGGATATGCTATAATGCGGGGGACGCCCGGAGGGATGACGCCGGGCGCGAATGAAGAAAGAAGCCGGGAGGCAAGGCAGCATGTTTCAGTACAAAACCAGGGGCACCTGCTCCACCCAAATCGATCTGGAAATCGAAAACGGCGTGATCACCGCCTGCGCTTTCCATAACGGCTGCGTGGGAAATACACAGGGGCTGGCAAAGATGGTAATTGGCCGCAACGCCGACGAAGTGAAGGAAACCCTGCGAGGCATCCAGTGCCGGGGCGGCACTTCCTGCCCGGATCAGCTGGCTCAGGCCATCGATGCCTATGAGGCGCGGCAGGCGTGATTGTTTGTTCCGCTTATCAGTCACTGCGGCGGAAGGAAAGGAAGAAAGAAAATGGCTACGCAGAAACAGAAAGACGCGAAAAAGTTTTGGGTCAGGGCGCTGTGCGTGTTCCTGGCGGTGCTGATGATCGGCTCGTCCCTGGTGGCGGTGCTGAGCCTGCTGTGATCCATTTTGCCGGATCGGACGAATAACCCGGAAACGGCTGACCCTACCGTTCAGCGCGTGCTCCGGGTTTTCTTGCGCAATTTTTTACCGGATATCACATGAATGTATAAAATTGCATGAACAATGAATTTTTACTGAATATTCTCTTGACAAATCCTATAATATCCGTATAATATATGAATAAGCATACGCATTATACAGCGCGTGCGGAAACGAGGCCTCGGGCGGGGCCGGAACGGGGAAAACGATGATGAAGAACGTGTTTATCGACGGCAGCGCGGGCACCACGGGCCTGCGGATCGCCGAAAGGCTGGCGGCGCGGCAGGATATTCAATTGCTGCGGGTGCCGGAGGAATACCGGAAGGACCCGGCGGCCCGGAAGGACTTAATGAACAGGGCGGATATCGTATTTTTATGCCTGCCGGACGACGCGGCCCGGGAAGCGGCGGGGCTGATCGAAAATGAAAAAACGGCGGTGATCGACACCTCCACGGCGCACCGGACGGCGGATAATTGGGTATACGGCTTCCCGGAAATCGGGGGTCTGCGGGACAAGATCAGGGCCGCCAAACGCATTGCCAATCCCGGCTGTCACGCCAGCGGCTTTATCGCTTTGATCGCGCCGCTTGTGGAAGCGGGCCTGATAGCATCGGACGAAAAGCTGACCTGCACATCCCTCACCGGCTATTCCGGCGGCGGCAAGAAAATGATCGCGGAATACGAGGAGGAGGGCCGAAGCCCCCTGCTGGACGCCCCCCGGCAGTACGGGCTTTCCCAAAATCACAAGCACCTGCCCGAAATGCAAAAGGTGTGCGGCCTTTCAAAAGCCCCCATTTTCTGCCCCATTGTGGCTCCCTATTACGCGGGCATGGAAGTGACCGTGCCGCTGTTCGCCGATGCGGTCAAGGGCGGCAAAGAGGCGATTGAAGCGGCTTACGCGGAATATTACCGAAGCGGCCTTGTGCGTTTTGTCAAGGATGCAAGCGAAAACGGCTTCCTGTCCGCCGGAGCCTATGCCGGGCGGGACGATATGGAAATCACCGTTTCCGGCAACGCGGAACGCATCCTGCTGGTGGCCCGGTTCGATAATTTGGGCAAGGGCGCGTCCGGCGCGGCCATTCAGAATATGAACCTGCTGCTTGGGGCCGACGAAGCCGCCGGACTGGTGGTGTAAGCCCATGGCGGACGTTCAGATTTTGCCCATGACGGAGGCGGACTACGACGCCGTGCGGGCGCTTTGGATGACCATTCGGGGCTTCGGCATCCGCGCCCTGGACGATTCCCGGGAGGACGTGGTGCGCTTTATCCGCCGGAACCCCACCACCAGCGTGGTAGCGAAAGCGGACGGGCGGGTGATCGGTTCCATCCTGTGCGGCTCCGACGGGCGGCAGGGCGCCCTGTATCACGTGTGCGTGGCGGAGGAATTCCGGCGGCAGGGCATCGGCACCCGCATGGTGGGGTACTGCATGCAGCAGTTAAAGGCCCTGGGCATCAACAAGGTGGGGCTCATCGCTTTCACGAAAAACGGCGGGGGCAACGCATTCTGGAAACAGATCGGCTGGAAAAAGGTCGATGTGAATTATTATGAATTTGTGCTGAACGCGGAAAACATTACGCATTTTATAGGAGAAGAGACATGAAGATTTGTAAGGTTCCCGGCGGCGTTACGGCGCCCAAAGGCTTCAAGGCCGCCTGCTGCGCGGCCGGCATCAAGTACAAGGGCCGGACGGACATGGCCATGCTGGTGAGCGCCGCCCCCTGCGCCGTGGCGGGTACGTTTACCACCAACAAGGTGAAGGCCGCGCCGGTGCTGTGGGACATGAACGTGGTATACAACAGCAAATCCGCCCAGGCCGTGGTGGTGAACGCGGGCATTGCCAACGCGGCCACCGGCAAGACGGGTTTGGATATCTGCCAAAAGACCGCCGATTTCGCGGGGGCCACCTTAGGCATCCCGGCGGAAAACGTGCTGCTGGGCTCTACGGGCGTCATCGGGCCCAACCTGCCCCTCGACCGCATCCAGGCGGGCGTTAAGGAAATGGCGGGGAAGCTGTCCGATACCCTGGAAGCGGGCACGGCGGCCAGCAAGGCCATCATGACCACCGACACGGTGAACAAGGAATTCGCCGTGGCATTTGAACTTCCGGCGGCGAATGGCAGCGGCAGCGTCACCGTGCACATGGGCGGCATGAGCAAGGGCTCCGGCATGATCCATCCCAACATGTGCACCATGCTGGGCTATGTCACCACGGACTGCGCCATCGATCAGGCCCTGCTGCAAAAAGCCTTGAGCGCCATCGTGCCCGACACCTTCAACATGATCACCGTGGACGGGGACACCAGCACCAACGACACCCTGCTGGTGCTGGCCAACGGCATGGCGGGCAACGTACCCATCAAGGACACGGACGAAAGCTATGATCTTTTCTGCGAAGCGCTCTTTTCTATCTGTCGGGATTTAGCGGTGAAAATGGCGGAAGACGGCGAAGGGGCCACCCACCTGCTGGAAATGCGGGTGTACAACGCCGACACCAAGGAAAACGCCCGGACGTTGGCAAAATCCGTGGTGGGCTCCTCTTTGGTCAAGGCCATGGTCTTCGGCAAGGACGCCAACTGCGGCCGCATCCTGTGCGCCTTAGGCTATGCCGGGCCGGATTTTGACCCCGCAAAGATCGAAGTGCATCTCCACGGGGAAGAGGATACCCTGTGCTTCTATGAAAACGGCTGCATTCAGGCCTTCGACGAGGAAAAGGCCTTAAAGATCCTTTCCGAAAAGGCCGTGCGTTTCTCCTGCAATATGAACATGGGGAATCAGGAAGCCACGGCCTGGGGATGCGATTTAACTTATGACTATGTGAAAATCAACGGAGATTATCGGACATGAATACAGAGTTTTCAAACGCCCAGCGGGCGGAGGTATTGACCCAGGCTTTGCCCTACATCAAGCGGTACACGGGCAAGATCGTGGTGGTGAAATACGGCGGCAACGCCATGGTGAACGAGCAGCTGAAACAGCAGGTGATGGAGGACATCGTGCTGCTGTGGCTCATCGGGGTAAAGATCGTGCTGGTCCACGGCGGCGGCCCGGAAATCACCGATTTAATGAACCGGCTGGGCAAGCAGGCGGAATTCATCGACGGCCTGCGGGTGACCGATAAGGAAACGGTGGATATCGTGCAGATGGTGCTGGCGGGCAAGGTGAACAAAACCCTGGTGAACCTGCTGGAAATGCACGGCGGCAAGGCCATCGGCCTTTCCGGCATGGACGGGCGGCTCATCGAGGCCACCCCCAAAGACCCGCGCTTAGGCTACGTGGGCACGGTGACCAAAATCCACCAAAAGCCCATTATGGACCTGCTGAACAACGGCTACATCCCCGTCATTTCCACCATCGGGTGTGACCGGCAGGGCAACGCCTACAACATCAACGGCGACACCGCCGCCGCCCACATCGCCGGGGCTCTGCAGGCGGAACGCATGATTTTGATGACGGATATCGCGGGCATCCTGCGGGACAAGGACGATCCTTCCACCCTGATCCCCGAAATGACCCTGACCCAAGCACGGGAACTGCGGGAATCCGGCATCATTTCCGGCGGCATGATCCCCAAGGTGGACTGCTGTGTGACGGCCCTCAACGCCGGGGTGAAAAACGCGGTCATTATGGACGGGCGAGTGCCCCATTCCATTTTGATGGAACTGCTCACCAACGAAGGCGCGGGCACCTGGTTAAGGAGGGACGAAGCATGAACGTAAAAGAAATGGACGCGGCATACGTCGCCCATACCTACAAGCGCTTCCCGGTGCAGATCGTGTCGGGCCAGGGTTCCATTGTGAAAGACGATCAGGGCAAGGAATACATCGACCTGGGCAGCGGCATCGCCGTCACTTCCTTCGGCATCGGGGACGAGCAATGGAAGCAGGCGGTCATGGATCAAATGAATCAGGTGCAGCACATGTCCAACCTGTACTACACCGAGCCCTGTGCCAGGCTCGCCCAAATGCTCTGCCAAAAGACCGGGATGAAAAAAGTGTTCTTCTGCAATTCCGGGGCGGAGGCCAACGAGTGCGCCATCAAAACGGCCCGGAAGTACGCATCGGACAAGTACGGCCCGGAGCGCTACACCATCATCACCCTGAAAAACAGCTTCCACGGCCGCACCATCACCACCTTAGCCGCCACCGGACAGGAGCATTATCACGAGCTGTTCCAGCCCCTGACGCCGGGCTTTCAGCACACGGCGGCGGAGGATGTACAGGAATTAAAGGATTTGATCGATCAGCAGCCCACCGCCGCCGTCATGATCGAATGCGTGCAGGGGGAGGGCGGGGTCATCCCCCTCTCCAAGGCATACGTCCAGGCCGTGGCGAAAATCTGCAAGGAGAAGGACATCCTGCTTATCGTGGACGAGGTGCAGACCGGCAACGGCCGCACGGGCCAATTGTACGCCTACATGCACTACGGCATCCAGCCGGACATCGTTTCCACTGCCAAGGGCTTAGGCGGCGGCCTGCCCCTGGGGGCGGCGCTGCTGGGGGACAAGGTGGAAAACGTGCTGGGCTTTGGCGACCACGGCTCCACCTTCGGCGGCAACCCCGTGTGCTGCGCGGGGGCTTTGAGCGTGCTGTCCCGGCTGGATGAAGCCTTTTTACAGGAAGTGCGGGAAAAGAGCGCGTATCTGTTTGATACCTTTAAGGACGCGCCCGGCGTCGAGGCCGTCACCGGGCTGGGCCTGATGATCGGCCTGAAAACGAAAAAACCCGCCGGGCAGGTGCTGGCGGCATGCATGGAGAAAGGCGTGCTGTGCCTGACTGCCAAGGATAAGGTGCGGCTTCTGCCCGCCCTGAACATTCCCATGGACACCCTGAAACAGGCGGCGGACATCATCAAAGCGGTTTGCGCGGAGGAGGAAAGGACATGAATTTACAGGGACGGAGCTTCTTGACGCTGCTGGACTTTACGCCGGAGGAAATCACCTACTTATTGGATTTGGCGGCGGAACTGAAAGAAAAAAAGCATGCGCATATCGCCCATCGGCTGCACGAGGGCAAAAACGTGGCCCTGATCTTTGAAAAGACCAGCACCCGCACCCGCTGCTCCTTCGAGGTGGCGGCGGCGGACCTGGGCATGCATTCCACCTACTTAGACCCCACCGGCAGCCAGATCGGCAAAAAGGAAAGCATTGCCGACACCGCCCGGGTGCTGGGCCGCATGTATGACGGCATCGAGTACCGGGGCTACGGCCAGGAGATCGTGGAGGCTCTGAAAAAGTATGCCGGCGTGCCCGTGTGGAACGGCCTTACCAACGAATACCACCCCACCCAGATTCTGGCTGATTTCCTCACCGTCCGGGAGCATTTCGGAGCATTGAAGGGCAAAAAGCTGGTCTACATGGGCGACGCCCGCTACAACATGGGCAATTCCCTCATGATCGGCTGCGCCAAGATGGGCCTGCATTTCGTGGCCTGCGCCCCGGAAAAGTATTTTCCCGATCCCCAACTGGTTTTGACCTGCAAGAACATTGCTTTGCAGACCGGGGCCAACCTGGAATTCAGCACCGATCCCATGGAAGCGGTGAAGGGCGCGGACGTGATCTACACCGACGTGTGGGTGTCCATGGGCGAGCCGGACGAGGTCTGGGCCGAGCGCATTCACGATTTGCTGCCCTATCAGGTGAACAAGGAAATCATGAAGCAGGCGGGCCCCCAGTGCCGCTTCATGCACTGCCTGCCCTCCTTCCACGATTTGAACACCACCATCGGCAAGAAGATTCACGAGAAATACGGCCTCACCGCCATGGAAGTGACCGACGACGTGTTTGAAGGCCCCCAGTCCATCGTCTTTGACGAAGCCGAAAACCGCATGCACACCATCAAGGCCGTCATGGCGGCGACGCTGTAAGGGATTCATCAATTACAAATAAAAGGACGGTAAACCGTTATGCCAAGAGACAAGTCCATTCACAAGGTTATGGTCATTGGCTCCGGCCCAATCGTCATCGGTCAGGCGGCGGAATTTGACTACGCCGGGGCTCAGGCATGCCGGGTATTGAAGGAAGAAGGGCTGGACACCGTGCTGGTGAACTCCAACCCCGCCACCATCATGACCGACAGCCATTTGGCCAACGAAATTTATCTGGAAGCCCTGAACGCGGAAACGGTGGCCCGGGTGATCGAAAAGGAGCGCCCCGATGGCCTGCTGTCCGGCCTGGGCGGCCAGAACGGCCTGACCATCGCCATGCAGTTAAAGCGCAACGGCACGTTGGATAAATACGGGGTCAAGCTGCTGGGAACGGACATCGAAGGCATCGACAAGGCGGAGGACCGGGAACTGTTCCGGGAAGCCATGGCGGCCATCGGCCAGCCCTGCGTCCCCTCCGATATCGCCAACGACGTGGAAACCGCTCTGGCTATCGCGGAAAAGATCGGCTATCCCATCATCGTGCGCCCCGCCTTTACCTTGGGCGGCACCGGCGGCGGCATCGCCGATACCCCGGAGGAATTGAAGGTCATCGCCAAAACGGGCCTGGATATGTCGCCCATCACCCAGATTTTGGTAGAGAAGTGCATTTCCGGCTGGAAGGAAATCGAGTTTGAAACCATGCGGGACGCTACCGGCTGCGCCGTTTCCGTCTGCTCCATGGAGAACATCGACCCCGTGGGCGTGCACACCGGCGACAGCATTGTGGCGGCTCCGGCCCTGACCCTGACCCAGCGGGAATTTGACATGCTGCGGCAGGCGGCCCTGGACATCGTGGCGGCCATCGGCATCGTGGGCGGCTGCAACTGCCAGTTCGCCCTGAAACCCGATGGCAGCGAATACGCGGTGATCGAGGTGAACCCCCGCGTTTCCCGTTCTTCCGCCCTGGCCAGCAAGGCCACGGGCTATCCCATCGCCAAGATCACCACCCGGCTGGCTTTGGGCTATACCCTTTCCGAAATCAAGCACCCCGTCACCGGCTTTTCCCTGGCGGGGTTTGAACCAGCGGTGGATTACATCGTGCTCAAGTTCCCCAAGTGGAGCTTTGACAAGTTCGCCGGTTCCAGCCGGAAGCTGGGCACCCAGATGAAGGCCACCGGCGAGGTCATGGCCATCGGCCCTACCCTGGAAAACGCGCTGATGAAAGCCGTGCGCGGGGCGGAAATCGGCCTGGACACTCTGAACGCCGCGCCGCTGAATGACCGGCCCCTTCGTCAGCGCCTCGCCGCCCAGGACGACCGGCGCATTTTCACCGTGTTCGAGGCCCTGAAAGCGGGCGTCTCCATGGACGAAATCTACAAGATCACCATGATCGACCCCTATTTCCTGCAAAAGCTCCAGAATCTGGTGGATTATGAAGAAAAGCTTTCAAAGGAAGGGGCCACCCCTGAAAACGTTCTGGAGGGCAAAAAGTTAGGTTATACCGACGGGGCTATCAAGCGCATCAGCGGGGCGAAGGAAATTGAAGAAACGCCCTTCGCCTACCAGATCGTGGAAACCTGCGCCGCCGTCTTCGGCACCGACCGGCCTTACTTCTATTCTTCTGTGGGCGAGCCCTGCCAGTCCCGGCCCTTCCCCAGAAGCGGCAAGCCGGTGGTGATGGTTTTAGGCAGCGGCCCTATCCGCATCGGCCAGGGCATCGAGTTCGATTACAGCTCCGTGCACTGCGTATGGACCCTGCGGGAAATGGGGTATGATGTTGTCATTATCAACAACAACCCGGAAACCGTGTCCACGGACTACGACACCGCCGACCGGCTGTACTTCGAGCCCCTTTGCCCCGAAGACGTGATGAAGATCATCGACGTGGAGCGCCCCATCGGCGTGGTGGTGGCTTTCGGCGGGCAGACGGCCATCAAATTAACAAAGTTCCTGGATGAACACGGCGTGCGCATTTTGGGCACCTCCGCCGAATCCATCGATATTGCCGAGGACCGGGAACGGTTCGACGCGCTGCTGGAAAACTTCGGCATCCGC
>JAFSKN010000013.1 GCA_017448975.1 Clostridia bacterium | reverse complement strand
GTGCCCGCGTCCGTGGTGGCCTGGCGCTGGATATCGTTAAAGTAAGCGGGCACGGTGATCACCGCGTCGGTGACCGGTTCGCCCAAGTAGCTTTCCGCGTCAGATCGCAATTTGCGCAGGATCATGGCGCTGATTTCCTGGGGCGTCCAGCTTTTGCCGTCGATATTCACGCGCCAGTCCGTGCCCATCTGCCGCTTAATAGAAGAAATGGTGCGCTTGGCGTTCACGGTGGCCTGGTGCGCCGCCGCGCTGCCCACCAGTCGGGTGCCGTCAGCGGTAAAAGCCACCACGGAAGGGGTGGTGCGCTCTCCTTTATCGTTGGGGATGATCACCGCGTGCCCGCCCTCCACGACGGAAACGCAGCTGTTGGTGGTGCCTAAATCGATGCCGATGGTTTTGCTCATTGCTTTTGTCTCCCCTCAATCCATTGATCCATCCCTATTATACCGCGAAACGCCGGAAAAGGGAGCGAAAAAAACGATGAAAATATGGCAAAAATCAGGCCCTTTGTTTTTCGCGGTGATTGACAACGGGTGAATCCCCATTGTACAATAGGGACAGCAAAAAACGAAAGACGGGAGGATTTTCTTTATGAAACCCATCATTTTAGGCTATTCCGGCAGCAAGGGATTAGATCAGATGACCCAAGAAGACGCCCTGCGGCTGACCCATATCAATTTGGCTTTCGGCGTGATCGTGGACGGCCTGCTTTCCATGAAGAACTTTCCGAACCTGAAAGAACAGCTTGCCAGGGTGCGGGGGCTGAACCCGAAGCTCAAAATCGTTTTGTCCATTGGCGGCTGGACGGCGGGGGGCTTTTCCCTCATGAGCCGCAGGTTGGAGGGGCGCGCCGCTTTCGGTCAGTCCGTGAAAACCGTGCTGGACGATTACGCCCTGGACGGCGTGGACATCGACTGGGAATACCCCTGCAGCGACGAGGCGGGCATCGACTGCGACCCCTCCGACAAGGTGAATTTCACCTATCTTATGGAAGCCATGCGGGAAGCGGCGGGGCCGGGCCGCATCGTTTCCATCGCGGCGGGAGGCGGCGATTACTTTGTCCGGGACACCGAAATGGACAAGGTGGCCCAAATCTGCGATTATGTGCAGATCATGACCTATGACCTGAACTGCTTCACCCACACCACCCGCCACCATACCAGCCTGTACGCCATGGCGGGCTCCTATCCCCAGGGCAACGCCGATTACTGCACCCGGCTTTTCCACGCCGCCGGGGTGCCGCTGGAAAAAATTGTGCTGGGCGCGGCCTTCTATTCCCGGAAATGGACCGGCGTGAAGCCGGATCATAACGGCCTGCTCCAGGACGCGGAAAGCATCGGCGGCTACGGTCCCTCCTACGGCGAGCTGTTAAAGGATTACATCGGAAAAAACGGCTTCGTCCGTTACTGGGACGACGTTGCCAAGGCTCCCTATCTCTTTGACGGCAGCACCTTCATTTCCTTCGACGACGCGGAATCCATTGCGCAGAAATGCGCCTACATCAAAGAAAAAGGCCTCCTGGGCCTCATGTATTGGGAACACAGCTGCGACCCCTCCGGCACGCTGCTGAAAGCCATTGCGGATAACCTCTAAAGATTGACCCCCGGCTGAACCAATCCAGCCGGGGGAATTATATATCAAGGAAAACACGGTAGCGGTTTATGCTTCTGAAGGTCTATTTTTGAAAAACGATCCAGTTGTGAGACCAGGGCACCGGGAGGCCAAAGAGCGTTATGACCTTTTCCGCCGCGCTCCTGTACCATGAATAATTCCAGCCCGCGCCCATGTCCATATACAGGGCGTTGGTGACCCCCAGGCGAAGCAATTCTTCTAAAAATTGGCTCTTCCCTAGAAAGTGTGGGTGGCATAAAACCGTAGAAGTAAGGGAAAAAAAGGATTTACAGGGTTGACATGGAGCCTCTGACATATGTGATGTACGCCAGCTGACGAGCCACCAGCATTCATTCCCGCCATCCGTATAGGCGGGAAATGATGGCTGGCTCGCCAGACAGGCTATCACATATGTCTGCTCCATGTAAACCCATGCAAATCATCAGTTAGTCTTCGACAATTTACCCACATCTTCTAGTGAAGCCTCCTTTAACTGCCCTTTTTTCGGAATGATCAGGGCGCGGCGCCCTCCAATTTGAATTGTCCGTCCTCAACAATCATGGCAGTCAGGCAGCCGCCTTTTCCGCAGCCGGTGTCGATGCAGATGATGCCGCGGTCAGGCAGGGGCTTCCATTCGCTGTAAGGCAGATTGACCTCCGTTTCCCCGTCTCCCGCAAACCAAACGGGCATATCCAGGGCAATATGGCCCACGATGGTCAGCGGACCGTCATACTCGTTCCGCATGACCACCTGATGATCGTGAACCAGTGTTTGTGTGTCATTTACTTCCGGGGGATCCGTGCGCAGCCCGGCATGGACGCACTGAATGCCAGCGCCGCCCCGCCAATACAATCTGCAATGATCCTTGATCCAGGGAATGGCGGCCTCCATCTTTTCGCCGTGCGCTTTAAAGCTCTGTACGGTGGCGCTCCGGCCTACGCGTTCCCACATAATCCGCTGCATCAAGGACAGCTTTGGCTGAAGCAAATAATCCTCGTGATTCCCCCGAAGGAGAATGAACCTTTCCCCCATCTTTCTGGCTAAGTGCTGCACGATTTTAAAGACGCCGAAGGAATCCGGCCCCCTGTCAAACAAATCGCCCAGCATGACCAGCGTATCTTCATTTTCCGGCTTCACCTTCGTCAGCATCGTGTTCAGCGCCGTGCTGCACCCGTGCACATCCCCGATCACAATCGTTTTCATAGCGTCGTCCCTTCAATCCTCTTCATATGGCCATCAGAAATATGGAAAGAATAATCACAAATTGCCAGCGCCGCCTGGCGGTGCGTTACGATGATGCAGGTCTTATCCCGCATGTCAGAAATGTTCTTCAGCATCTCGGCTTCCGTGGCTTCGTCCAGGGCGCTGGTGGATTCATCCAGCAGCAGGATAGGCGCTTTGGAAAGCAGCGCCCTGGCCACCGCCACCCGCTGGCCCTGGCCCTCGGACAGGCCAACGCCCCTTTCCCCCAGTACCGCGTTCAGCCCGATTTCCGCCACCAGCTGATCCAGGCAGGCGGCTTTGATCGCCGCGCTGATTTCTTCCTCCGTGGCGTGATCGGTGAACATGGTCAGGTTATCGCGCAGAGTGCCGGAAAACAGCATGTTTCCCTGGGGCACATAGGCAAACAGCGGCCTTGTGCCCCGGCTGGCCTGTACTTTCTGATTCCCCGATACAAACACGACCTGCCCCTCCGTCGGCTTGTAAATGCCCATTAAAAGCTGGAACAGGCTGGTCTTTCCCCCGCCGCTGATGCCTGTCAGGGCCACAAAATTGCCGCGCCGGATCACGCCGTTTACATGATGCAGCACATCTTCCAAGCCGTCCTCATAGCGGAAGCACACGTTTTCCAGCCGGATTTCATCGAAGGAATCCAAACGGGTTCCCTCTTCCTCGTCCGGCAGGCCAATCACATCCAGCAGCCGTTCCGCCGAGGCGACCACGCCGTAGGCTTTGCTGATCAAAGAGACCGCGCTTGCGATGGGCGACTGGATGCGGCCCACCAACTGGATCAGGGCGGCCAGAGAACCATAGGTAAACGTACCGTGATAAATCTTCACGCAGCCCCACAGATTGCATATCACCCAGGCAATATCGAACATGACCCCCATGCCGTTGTTCATGACGATGGACAGTTTTCCGTTCCGCACCTGCTCCTCGGACAAATTCTCCCGCTTCTCATTCATGGCGGTCAAAGCCCGCTTTTCCGAAGTGGAAGCCTTTACCACCCGAATGTTTTCCACCGTTTCCTGGGTGGAAGCGTGCAAAGCGTCCTCGGCCTGCTGCATGCGCTTATGCCGTTTCTTCATGGGGGTGCGAAAAACAAGCGTAAAGACCACGCCCAGGCACGATGTAACGATCAAAACCGGAATAAACCGCCAATCCATGGAAATAAGGATCGCCGCCGCGCCAATAAAGGATACCGTGATGCGCAGCACCATGGGCAGCATGTTCAATACGCCGTTTTGAACCACAGCGACGTCCGAAAAGATGCGGTTCACCAGTTCCCCGCTGTGGAAACCCCTTAAGGCGGCGTATTGTTTGCCCAATATGGCCTCCGTCACCATACCCTGCATATGCTTTTGCAGCGAGGCGGAAGCTTTCACACTAATGGCCGAGATCCATATGCTCAATAATCGTTCCCCCGCGATCAGCGCCACAAGGGAAGCGCCAAAAATCCACAGGGCGCTGCTGCTGCCGGAGGTTGCCCCGTCGATCAGCGATTTGGTGACCAGCGTGATCCCCAGCGACAACAGGGAATTCACCATGCCGATGCAGCTGATCAGCAGCACAACCCCGTGCACAGGCTTGCTCCATTTGGAAATGGCCTTCAGGGCCGGGCTGCTGAAAATTTTTTTAAATTTTGCCAGCTTTTCATTCATTGTTTGTTCCTGTTCTCTTTCGTTTCCGCCAATAAAGCATTCACGCGGCCCGCGGGAAACATTCTGTTTTTCTCCGCGTTTTTTATTCTATCATATTCATGAAAAAATCACAAGAAAAAACGGACAGCTGATTCGTCCGTTTTTTCCGTTCATTGCTTATTTGTCTGTCAGTTTGTCCAGGGATTTGCGCAAGCGGTTCAGGGTTTCGTCCCTGCCCAGCAAGTAGGCGATTTCAAACGCGCCGCCAGGGGTGCTTTCCTGACCGGAAATGGCGATGCGCATGGGCCACAGCACCGCGCCGTTCTTTTTGCCCCACTGGGGGATCATCGCCATCACCGCGTCGTGAATGCTCTGCTCCGTCCAGTCAGCAATGCCCTCCAGCACGGGCAAAAGCAGTGGCAAAACCTCTTTTGCCACGTTCTCGTCGCTCTTTTGCTTTTTATTGAAGAAAATGGCGGTATCGTAATCCGGCATTTCTGCCAGGAACGCGATCTTTTCCGGGATGCGGCTGAAAATGTCCGTGCGGCTCTGCATGAGCTCCGCCAGGCGGCGGTAATCCATGCCCTTGCCCGCCAGCACTTTGTCAAACCAGGGCGCCGCCATCTCCAAATACTTGTCAAAGTCCATTTTCGCCACGTACTGGCTGTTCATCCACTCCAGCTTGGTCACGTCGAAAATGCCGGGGGACTTGTTCAGGTGCTTCACGTCGAAGGCTTCCACCAGCTCGTCCATGGTGAAAAATTCCTGATCGGTGCCCGGGTTCCAGCCCACCAGCGCCAGATAATTGACCAGCGCTTCCTTCAAAAAGCCCTTGCTGATGAAGTCGCTGTAATAGGCGTCCCCGTCCCGCTTGGAAAGCTTGTGCTGCGCGTCCCGCATGACGGTGGTCAAATGGATATACTGAGGAATCTCCCAGCCAAAAGCGCTGTACAGGAAGTTGTACCGGGGGGTGGAGCTCAAATACTCCATGCCGCGGATCACGTGGGTGATGCCCATCAGATGGTCGTCGATCACGTTGGCGAAGTTGTAGGTGGGCATGCCGTCCTGTTTGATGAGCACCATATCGTCCATGCAGTCGCTGTTGGGGAAGCTCATTTCGCCGAACACCAGGTCATGATATGTGGAAGTGCCGTCCGTGGGCGCGTTCATGCGGATCACGTAGGGCACGCCAGCATCCAGTTTTTTCTGCACTTCCTCTTTAGAAAGGTTCAGGCAGTGCTTGTCGTACTTGAACACCTCGCCTTTGGCTTCCGCCGCCGCCCGGCGCTCGTCGATCTCTTCCTTGGTGCAGAAGCAGTAATACGCCGCGCCCTTTTCCACCAGCTCCTGGGCGTAGGGCAGGTACAGATTTTTGCGCTCGCTCTGGATATAGGGGCCAAAATCGCCGCCCACGTCCGGGCCCTCGTCCCAAATGATGCCGCAGTCCCGCAGGGTATCGTAAATGACCTCGGTCGCGCCCTCAACAAAGCGCTCCTGGTCGGTATCCTCGATGCGCAGGATGAATTTGCCGCCGTTCTTCTTGGCGAACAGATAAGCGTACAGCGCCGTGCGCACGCCGCCTAAGTGCATAAAGCCCGTAGGCGACGGGGCAAAGCGGGTGCGAACTTGTGTCATAATCTATCAATCTCCTTTATTGTGCTTGTTCTTTCTTTTGGAAAGATGGGAGAAACAGCGAATCTGGGGATATTTTATCAGCCTTTTCAGCCTGCTTCGCCAATCATTTCCTGTTCCGTATTTCTTTTCGCCCCAGCTTTTCAAATCGTCGTAGGTTTTCATCTGCTGGAACCAGGAAAAGAGTTCATCCAGCTGCCGGTTCACTTCCTCAGCGATCCACAGAGGCAATTCCGCGTCGGCCTTCTGTACCAGCTTCATGCCATCCCTGGGTACAAAGGCAACCGCTTCCCTTTCCCCAACCGCCGTATAAACGTATGCGCCCACAGGCAAACTCCACTGCCTGTACAGATCGGAATAATAGAAAGCGCCGCTGTTTCCCCACCTCATTCCGCGCAAGGAATTGCGTATCTTGGTATCAAACAGATTCATTTCATCGATTCCGCGATCCGTAAACTCCTTCCATTCGGGATGCAGTTTTTCAGCGATCGGTTTGGTGAGCCGCAGGATGTTTTGTCTTTCCGGCTTTTCCATCGGGAAAACGACTGTTCCTCCCACATTAAAACCATTGCCGTATTTAAGCGGCACGAAGGCAATCATGTCGATCACTTCGCCGCGATTGCGCCGAAAGTGTGGATATCTTCCCTCGAAACCGGCTTTCTGTAATTTGGGAATGACGATCTTTTCGATCGCCTTGCGCATTCTCTGGTTTTGCGTCATGGATTTATTTTTGCGGCTTATAGCTGTCCTTGAGGCTCACGACGCGGTTATACACGCTCTTTTCTTCTGTGGAATCCTTGTCCTTGCAGAAGTAGCCCATGCGCAGGAACTGGAAGGTGTCGCCCGGCTTGGCGCTGATGAGCGTGTGTTCGCAGTAGCCGTTCACCACCTGCAAAGAATCCGGGTTCACGAAGGCGGTCACGTCCTTCTTATCCTCGGCGGAGGCGGCGTCCCATTCCTCGGTCATGAGCTGATCGTAGAGGCGGGCTTCGAACGCAGAGCAGTCGTTTGCGTCCACCCAATGGATGGTGCCCTTTACCTTGCGGTTGGCCCCTTCGCTGCCGGAACGGGAAGAAAGGTCGATGCTGCATTCGATGCGTTCGATCTCCCCCGCATCGTTCTTCACCACGTTTTCACATTTGATGATGTACGCACCCTTCAGGCGCACTTCGCCGTCGGGCTTCAGGCGGAAGAACTTTTTAGGCGGGTCTTCCTCGAAATCTTCTTTTTCGATCCAGATTTCCTTGCTGATGGTCACTTCCCTGTCGCCTAACTCGGGGTGATCGGGGTGGTTTTCCATTTTCAGGGTGTCTGTCCAGCCGTCAGGCACGTTGGTGAACACCACTTTCACCGGGTTCAGCACGGCCATGACCCGGGGCGCGGAATCGCCCAGGGCGTCCCGCACGCAGGCGTCCAGCATCTGCACGTCCACGGTAGAGTCGGCTTTCGCCAGGCCCACCTGCTCCACGAAAGCACGAATGGCGCTGCCTGGATAGCCCCTGCGGCGCATGGCGGTCAGAGTGGGCATGCGGGGATCGTCCCAGCCGGACACGTAATGCTTTTCCACCAGTTCCCGCAGGAAGCGCTTGCTCATAACGGTGCGGGTGATGTTGAGCCGGGCGAACTCGATCTGCCGGGGGCCAAAATAGCCTTTTCGGTCTCCCGTCCGGAACCCTGCCTTTTCCACGAACCAGTCATATAGGGGGCGGTGATCCTCAAATTCCAGGGAACACAGGGAATAGGTGATGCCCTCGAAGGCATCGGACAGGGGATGGGCAAAATCGTACATAGGATAGATGCACCAGGTATTGCCCGTGCGCCAGTGTTCCTTATAGAGGATCCTGTACATGGCGGGGTCCCGCATATTCATGTTAGGGGACGCCATATCGATCTTGGCCCGCAAGATGTACCGGCCCTCCGGGAACTCCCCGGCCTTCATGCGCCGGAACAGGTCTAAGCTTTCTTCCATGGGACGGTCCCGCCAGGGTGAATTTTTGCCGGGGGTGACCAGGGTGCCGCGATATTCGCGCATTTCCTCGGCGGACAGCTCGTCCACGTAAGCCAGGCCCCGCTTGATGAAATCCTCGGCGATATCGTACAGCCGCTGATAATAATCGCTGGCGTAGAACAGGCCGCCCGTCCAATGGAAGCCTAACCATTCGATATCCCGTTTGATGGCTTCGGCGTATTCGTTGTCTTCCTTGGCGGGGTTGGTATCGTCAAAGCGCAGATTGCACAGGCCGCCGTATTTTTCAGCGGTGCCGAAATCCGTCACCAGCGCTTTGCAGTGACCAATATGGGGATAGCCGTTGGGTTCAGGCGGAAAACGGGTGTGCACCTGCTGAGCGCGCCCTTCCTTCAAATCCTGATCGATGGCGTCCCAAATAAAATTGGTGCGTGCATTCTCGTTCTCCATACGCTCAACCTCCTTAAAAAATCATACTTCAATTGCGCGTCCAAGTGACGCTTGCAACATTATATCCAATTAAATTCCAAAAGGCAAGAGAAAACGGACGTGATAGCGTATATTTTGCTTATTTTGCTTTGTTTGCTTTGTATTTCCGGGGAAAAATCATTATTCTCCCTCTGTCTGCACCCCTTCCGGGATCATGGACAGATCATAGGGCGTAGTCTGGTAGACGAAATAGTTCAGCCAGTTGCAGAACAAAAGGTTGGCGTGGGCCCGCCAGGTGACCAGGGGCGTTTTCGTGGGGTCGTCGTTCGGATAATAGTTTTCCGGCACGGCGATGGGCTTGCCCGCCGCCACGTCCCGCTTGTATTCCTGCTCTAAGGTGTCGGCGTCGTACTCCGAATGGCCGGTAATGAAAATCTGCTTGTGCTTTTTGGTGTACACCGCGTACACGCCCGCCTGGGGGGAGGAAGCCAAAATCTGCAAATCCGGCACGGCCTCGATGTCCTCCCGCTTCACGGTGGTGTGGCGGGAGTGGGGCACGAAAAAGGTGTCGTCAAAGCCCCGGAACAGGATGCTTCGCTTGTATTCCACTTCATGGGGGTACACGCCGAACAGCTTGGCGTTAAGGCCCTGCTTCGGGATGCCGAAGTGGTGATATAGCCCCGCCTGGGCCCCCCAGCAGATATGGAAAGTGGAATGGACATGCTTTTTGCTCCAATCCATGATTTCGCACAGCTCGTCCCAATAGTCCACTTCCTCGAAGGGCAGATGCTCCACCGGCGCGCCGGTGATGATGCAGCCGTCGAAGTTCCGTTGCTTCACATCGTCGAAGGTCTTATAGAACGCCTGCAAATGCTCCGGCGGCGTGTTGACGGATTCATGGGTCTTGGGGGCGATCAGCTCCAATTCGATTTGCAGGGAGGTGTTGCCCAGCAGACGGGAAAACTGGACTTCGGTCTGTATTTTCTTGGGCATCAGGTTCACCAGCAGGATCTGCAACGGGCGGATATCCTGGGTCACGGCGCGGCCCTGGGTCATGACGAAGATATTTTCCCGGTGCAGCACGTCTACCGCCGGTAAATGATCGGGGATTTTGATGGGCATAAGGCATTGCCTTCCTTTTAGCGGTAATTCTTCTTTGATTTGGCGGTTTCAAGAGAGTGGAGAGTTGAGAGTGGAGAGTTGAGATTTATATAGCTGTTCAAATTTTTACTCCTATAACTCGCTATAAATATCTAAACTCTCAACTCTAAACTCTCAACTCTTCCCGCATTACAAAGCCACTTATTGACCACACGTAATTATTCTACCCTATCGAGCGCCTGAGCAATATCATCAATAAGATCGTCGGCGTTTTCCAGGCCGCAGCTCATGCGCACCAGCCCGGCGGGGACGCCGGCTGCTTTCAGCTGCTCGTCGTTCATCTGCCGGTGGGTGGTGCTGGCGGGGTTCAGGCAGCAGGTGCGGGCGTCGGCCACGTGGGTTTCGATGGCGGCCAGGCGCAGGCTGTTCATGAACACGGAAGCGGCTTCCCGTCCGCCTTTCAGCTCGAAGCTGACCACGCCGCAGGAGCCTTTGGGCAAATATTTCTTCGCCCGTTCGTAGTACTTATCCCCCGGCAGACCGCAGTAGGAAACGCGCTCCACCTTGGGATGCTTCTGTAAAAACTCCGCCACCTTCTGGCCGTTCTCGCAGTGGCGTTCCATGCGCACATGCAGGCTTTCCAGGCCCAGGTTCAGGTAGAAAGCATGCTGGGGGGACTGGATGGAGCCGAAATCCCGCATGAGCTGGGCCGTGCATTTGGTGATGAACGCGCCGTCCATGCCGAATTTTTCCGCGTAGGTGATGCCGTGGTAGCTTTCGTCCGGGGTACACAGGCCGGGGAACTTGTCCTTATGCGCCATCCAGTCAAATTTACCGCCGTCCACGATGGCACCGCCAACGCTGACGCCGTGGCCGTCCATGTATTTGGTGGTGGAATGGGTCACGATATCGGCTCCCCATTCGATGGGACGGCAATTGACGGGGGTGGCGAAGGTGTTGTCGATGATCAGGGGCACGCCGTGGGCGTGGGCGGCTTTGGCAAACTGCTCGATATCCAGCACGGTGAGCGCCGGATTGGCGATGGTTTCCCCGAATACCAGCTTGGTATTGGGCCGGAACGCGGCGTTCAGCTCCTCGTCGGTGCAGTCCGGCGAAACGAAGGTGGTTTCAATGCCCATTTTCGCCATGGTGACGCTGATCAGGTTGAAGGTGCCGCCGTAAATGCTGGACGACGCCACCATATGATCCCCGCAGGAAGCCAAATTGAACATGGCGAAAAAGTTGGCCGCCTGGCCGGAGGAGGTGAGCATGGCCGCCGTGCCGCCCTCCAAATCTGCAATTTTCGCGGCCACGTAATCGTTGGTAGGATTCTGGAGGCGGGTATAAAAATAACCGCTGGCTTCCAGGTCGAACAGCTTGCCCATATCCTCGCCGGTATCATATTTGAAGGTGGTGGACTGGACGATGGGAATCTGGCGCGGTTCGCCGTTTTTGGGGGTGTAGCCGCCCTGCACGCAGGTGGTTTCAATGCGATAAGGCTTCATAATTATACCTCCGTGATTGCATGCTGTTTCTTGACGCTCCATCATCATAGCGAAAAGGGCATTGCATGTCAATACATGTTTCTGTTCTTTTCCTGTCGCTCTGTTGAAAAAAGGCTGCAAATATGGTATAACCTTTCCGTACCAAAAACAAGGAGGACAAACTGCATGAACATCGTCTGCCTGGATTTAGAGGGCGTGCTGGTGCCGGAAATCTGGATCGCGTTTTCCAAGGCTAGCGGAATCCCGGAACTTACGCGCACCACCCGGGACGAGCCGGATTATAATAAGCTGATGAACTGGCGTTTAGGCATCCTGCGGGAGCACAAGCTGGGCCTTAACGAAATCAAGGCCACCATTGAAAAAATCGACCCCATGCCCGGGGCCCGGGAGTTTTTGGACGCCCTGCGGGAACAGACCCAGGTAATCATTTTAAGCGACACCTTCACCCAGTTCGCCGGTCCCCTGATGAAAAAATTGGGCTGGCCCACCATCTTCTGCAATACGCTGGAGGTGGCCCCCGACGGCACGGTGACGGGCTTCCGCATGCGGGCGGAAAAATCCAAGCTGGTGACCGTCAAGGCCCTGCAATCCATCGGCTTTGACACCATCGCCGCGGGCGACAGCTACAACGACCTGGCCATGATCCAGGCCAGCAAGGCGGGCTTCCTGTTCCGTTCCACCGAACAGATCAAGAAGGATCATCCCGAGCTTCCGGCGTTCGAGGAATACGACGAATTGCTGGCGGCGATCGAAAAAGAATTGGACTGACGAAAACAGCGGCGGGGCCATGACAGCTCCGCCGCAAAATATTTTTGGAAATAATCACAGGCACCGACAGCAGAAATTGCAGAACAAATTGAGCAGGCAGATGCGCATGCACCAGCGGGAAGGGTCCATGGCCCCCATGTTGAAGCCCCAGCCCTGGGAGCGCTGCTCATAGCTCTGCCCGGCCTGCCGGTACTGCTGAAGTAACTGGTGATACAGGGCGTTATTGGGCTCCAGTTGGGAAGCGCGCTGCATTTCCTCCTGGGCCATCATGGTGTTGCCCGCGCCCTGCTGGGAAAGGCCCATCAAATAATGCCAGCGGGCGTTGCGCCCGGTGCTTGGCACGCTGGATAAAATGCCGATGGCTTCCTGCCAGCGTCCGCCGTTGATAGCGCGGATGGCGGTGCGCACCTCCATGCTGTCAAAGGGCATTTCCTGGGGCGGGGGCACGGTGGAGGAACGCCGGGCGGAACCGAAACCGAACAGATCGTCAAAATCATAAAAGCCGCCACCGAAGGGGCCGTAGCCGCCGTCATAGCTGTTTCCGCCGCTGCCGCCCTGATACCCGCCGTAGGGATTGCTCCTCTGCTGTTGCTGGGTAAAGGGATTGCTGTATGTCTGCTGATAGCCGCCGGACGACTGCTGCTGCCGGGCCTGATATTTCTCCGGGTGCATCAGCATGTCGTAGGCTTCGTTCACTTCGTTCATTTTTTTCGTGGCGTTGGGGTCGTCCGGGTGCAGGTCGGGGTGGCATTCCTTGGCCTTCTGCCGGTACGCCTTTTTGATCTCGTCCGGCGTGGCCCCATGGTTTACGCCCAATACCCTGTAGGGGTCAGTGACCATGCTGTTCACCTCCCGTCTGTTGGTTTGCATCGTCTTTTTCCTGGATCTTTTTCCGGCTGAGCATTTCGTTGTAGCTCTGCCAGACGCCGGAATAGAGGATATTGCGCAGGATGTTCACATCCTGAACCAGGGGCAGCCCTTCAAAAATTTCGGCTGCCTGCCCTAAGGGCTGGCGCAGCATGTCCCCCGCATCCTCCGGCTTTATATCCATGGCGGGCAGGGGGTTATAGCAGCCTTTTTTCAAATCCTGGTCGTAATCCACCGCCGCGTCCATCATATAAATGAATTTGCCAAGGCAATAGCCCAGGGCGGCCATATGGGGCTGGAAATAATCGTCTTTCACCGCGAAAAGGACGCTGAGCATCCTGCCGGACAGGTCCGCCGCCCGTTCGGGCTGGGCTTTCGGGTCCTTTTCCACTTCATGGATAGCGCTGATACAGCTTTCAATGGCTTCGCAGGGCCGGGGCCACTGGGCTTTCACTGCCTGATAGTGGCGTTTGAGCAGATCGGAATATACCTTGCCGGAAGCTTTCCGCTCGTCTTCCCAATCGTCCAGGGCCTTGTAATAGGTGAGCGCCACGGTCATCCCGGCGGCGTATTCCGTAAAGGACGTAATGACTTCGGGATGCTTTTTCACCGGATGGGGCGGGCAGACGGTTTCCCGCTTTGCTTCCTCCGGTTCGTAGAGCGAGCTGAGGAGCAGCAGCAGGAAGGTCATATCGAAATTGAGGCCCATGCGGCCCGCCAGGCCGTATTTTTCATTCAGCACGCGGCACAGGCCGCAGTACACGGCCTTGTAGCGCTTCTTTTCTTCCTCGGACAGATCCGCGCCGTAGGGGCGCACATAACCGAACATCGCTTTCCTCTTTCTTAGGATTTCATCCTGAACCGGTTCTGGCACTTGGGGCAGCAGATTTCCTTTTCCCCCGCGCCCCGGCTCAAGCGCAGCAGCGCCTTGCACTGGGGGCACTTAAAATACTTGTACTGGCGCATGAGCTTTAAGCGCTTCCAGAACTGCATGGTTTTGGTTCTGCTGTTGGCCCACCATGCGGCGAACCGTTCGTTTTCCTGCTGGCGCTTATAGCTTTTCCGGGAAAAGATGCGGAAAATGGAATAACCGTAGGCCGCCATACTGAGCACCGCCAGGGCTGAACTACCAGTCAGGGACGCGGCAATTTGCAGCACCAGGCTGCACACGATGCAGACAAGGCCCAATTGATCGAAGCCGTTGCGTCCGCTCATGAAAGCGGCAAAGCGCTGGCGCAAATTCTGAAGAAACGACATCCTAATCCCCTCCCAAGCATGATCTTCCTTTGATGCCGGTCACCCGGCAGTATGAAGTATAACACGGATTTGTGGATAAATATAGAAGCAATCGTGGCAAAAATCGGAAAAACGATTTATTGCCGCGTCAGAAATTTGAGTTTGGGCCGAATCCGGTTGGCATACAGGGGCAAAAGCCGCACAAGGAGCCTATCGTACAGGAACATGCATCCCACGTAAGCGATCACAAAACCCACGGAAAGGAATACGCCCATATCCCGGAATTCCTGAATCATGGCCTCCATGGGAAACAGGAGGTACAGCAGGCCGTACATGAGCCCGATGGCGCAGGTAAACAGCAGACCCTTGCAAAGAATCCTTTTCCATTTGGGCCTGATTTTATCCAGGGGCCATTTCACGATGGGATAATAGCCGATGAACAAATAAAAGAAAGCCGCTTCCTTATCAAAGCCCAAAATCAGCGCAAGGAACGCCACGGAAAAAAAGGTGGCCCAGGCGGCGGTTTTGCCCAATTCGATCAGGATGGGCAGCAGCAGCGCGCCGCACAGCATGGGCACGGCATAGGTGGCGGCGGGAATCACGCCGCCGATCAGCATGATCACAGCCGACAGCGCCGCGGCCATGCCGCAGAAAGCCACCGTCACGCTCTGCTTCCGGGCGCTTTTTCTCTGGCTGGGCAAATTGCGTTTCCTCCTTAAATAAACCGGTCCCTGCGGGAAAGATTTTTGATCGTGAAATACGCGGCCAGGAACATCACAATAATGAAAGCGATGAACACCGTTATTGTTCCTTCCCGATTCGAGGATGCGATCAGATCATAAATGCCGTGCAGGATCATGGGACAAATCAGCGACAGGCGAAGGCAGATTTGGGAATACTTTGGGTGTCCGTGCCGTTCGTGAGATTTCGCCAGGCCGTACCACGCGCCCATGAACACCCCGAAGCAGGCGTGGCCGGGTATGGCCGTCACTGCCCGGAGCAGCGCCGTGCCAAAGCCGTACATGACCACATAATCGATATTTTCCCACAGGGCAAAGCCTAAGGACACGAACACCGCATATACCACGCCGTCAAACTGGCAGTTGAAATGGGGCGACTGCCACGTGCGCCATTTGAGCAGCAGAAATTTGAAGCCCTCCTCCGCAAGGCCCACAACCAGGAAATTGAACAGCAATTGATACGGCAGCGATTCGCTGGAAAAAACGCCGTTCAGCACCCTGGCTCCGATGCGTTCCGCATAGGCGGCCAGGGCGGTGGAGATAATGCCCTGCAAAAGCAACACAGCCAGGAGGGAAGCGGGTTCCTTTTCCAGCCTGTCCGCCTTATAAACGTAAATCAGCAGCAGCACAGCGGGAATCACAGCGGCGGCAATCAAAATGATGTTGGGCTGATAAACGGCGGACCGGTAAGCGTAATACATTTCCTTACCCCTTTTTCACAGTTTCTTCGTAAATTATAGCTTCGTTTCGGAAAATGTCAAGCAATGGGCTTTACGACCGATTTTGCTTTTTGTTTTATGACGAAATTTTATCATTAAATGACCATAATTTATCCAAACCATCTTGAAATTTATCTCACTTTGTGGTATCCTGTCTATGGAAGATTCATTCAAGCGTTCGGTTTCCCCGGTTTTCAATCCTCATACAAAGGTCGGTGGTTTTCTTGTCCCTTGTGAATATGCGTTCCCTGCTGAAAGACGCCAAAACCGGCGGCTGGGCGGTGGGCTCCTTCAGCGTGGCAAACATGGAATGTGTTCGCGGCGTGCTGAACGCGGCAGAGGAGCTGCGCGCTCCCATCATTCTGCAAATTGCCGAGGTGCGTCTCCCCCATTCTCCCCTGTCCCTGATCGGGCCCATGATGCTGGCGGCGGCGAAACAGGCCAGCGTGCCGGTTGCCGTGCATTTGGACCACGGCAAAACCCTTTCCTGCATCCGGGAAGCGCTGGATCTTGGCTTTACCTCCGTCATGTGCGACGGCTCCGAACTGCCCATTGATGAAAATATGAAGCTGACAGAGGAAGTGGTTTCCCTTGCGTCGAAATATGACGCTGCAGTAGAAGCGGAAGTGGGCCGGGTGGGCCGGGGCGAGGACGGCAGCGAAGGTTCGGCCCAAATTGCCTCCCTGGACGATTGCTTCCGCATGGACGAAACGGGCATCGACGCTTTGGCCGTGGGTATCGGCAACGCCCACGGGCTGTACGCCGCGTCTCCCCAATTGCGGTATGACGTGTTGGAGCGGCTGAACGGCAGGCTCCGGGCGGCCCTGGTGCTGCACGGCGGCACGGGGCTGACCGGCGAACAGTTTCAAACGGTCATTTCCCTGGGCATGCGCAAAATCAACATCGCCACGGACATCTTCATGGCCCAGGCGGGCGCGTGCCAGGGCAGCGATATTTTCCGCAATATCGCTTCTTCTGTGGACGCGGTTTCAAACGTGGTAAAACGGCATATCAAGCTGTTCGGCAGCGAAGGAAGGGCGTGATTTCCCATGATCGCATTTGATTTGAACAAACCCCTGCACATCATCCCCGTGGGCCGGGTAGCCATCGACTTTAACCCCACCGATTACAACCGCCCCCTGAACGAAAGCGGCAATTTCAATAAATACTTAGGCGGCTCCCCCGCCAATATCGCCGTGGGCATGGCGCGGCTTGGCAACCGGGTGGGCTTCTTGGGCCGGGTCTCCGACGACCAGTTTGGCACCTTCGTGACGGATTATTTCAAAAACGAGGGCATCGACGTTTCCCACATCTTCCGCTGTGAGCACGGAGAAACCCTGGGCCTGACCTTCACCGAAATGCTCTCCCCCACCCAGTCCTCCATTCTCATGTACCGGGAAGGGGTGGCCGATTTGCAGCTCTGCGTGGACGACGTGGACGAGGCCTATATCGCTTCCTCCGCCTGCCTGCTGATTTCCGGAACGGCCCTTTGCACCTCCCCCACAAGGGAAGCTTCCCTGAAAGCGCTGACCTTCGCCCTGCGCAATCAGGTGCCCGTGGTGTTTGACGCGGACTACCGGGCCTACACCTGGAAGAACAAGGACGAAATCGCCATTTATACCTCCCTGGTGGCGGAAAAAGCCGACATCATCATGGGCAGCCGGGAGGAATTTGACCTGATGGAACGGCTTCTGGGCCTTAACGGCACGGACGAAGCCTCCGCCGCCTACTGGCTGAGCAAAAACGTTTCCATCTGCGTCATCAAGCACGGGAAAGCGGGTTCCCACGCTTACAGCCGGGGGGACGGCAACTGGGACGTGAAGCCCTTCCCTGTCAGTGCTCTCAAAGGCTTCGGGGGCGGGGACGGCTACGCTTCCTCCTTCCTCCACGCCCTCATGGCGGGCATCCCCCTGCCGGACGCATTGGAACGGGGCAGCGCCTCCGCCGCCATGCTGGTCGCCAGCCACGCGTGCAGCAAGGATATGCCAACGGAAGACAAACTGCTGGCGTTTATCAAGGAAGAGAAAGAAAAGTACGGAACAGTTATTTCGGCAATCTGAACAGAAAAGAGCGGAGAGTGAAGAGTTGAGAGTTGAGATGTATATAGACGAATGTTGAATGATTATCGTTTGCTGGATTTACATCTTACACCGAAAAGCGAAATCAAAATAAATCTCAACTCTCAACGCTTAACTCTTCTGTTTTCACTGACAAATATCATCAACACCATAAAGAAGGAGACGATTCCCATGAGCGACATTCAGATCGTGAAGCCCTTCATTAACGGCCAGTACATCGAAAGCAAGAGCCAGAAGTACAACGACATCTTCGACCCATCCACCGGCAGGCAGATCGCCAAGGTGCCCTGCTGCACCCAGGAGGAAGTGGAACAGGCCATCGCCGCCGCCAAAGCCGCCTTTCCCGCCTGGAAGGAAACCCCCGTACGCAAGCGCGCCGCCATCATGATGAAGCTGCGGAACCTCATCGAAGAACACATGGACGAACTGACCCTGCTGTGCGCCACGGAAAACGGCAAGTGCTGGAGCGAAGCCGCAGGCGACGTGGGCAAGGCCCTGGAAATGACGGAGCTGGCTTGCTCCGCACCCAGCCTTCTTATGGGCGAAAGCCTCATGAACACCTCCACCGGCTATGACACCACCCTGTACCGGGAGCCCATCGGCGTATTCGCGGGCATCGCCCCCTGGAACTTCCCCGCCATGATCCCCGTGGGCTGGATGGCCCCCCTGTGCATCGTGTGCGGCAACGCCTTCGTATTAAAGCCTGCCTCCACCACCCCCATGACCAGCCTGAAATTTGCGGAGCTTTACAAGGAAGCGGGCATTCCCGACGGCATTTTCAACGTGGTGCCCTGCTCCCGCAATGAAGCCGAAACCTTCCTGACCCATCCCGACGTGAAGGGCATCACCTTCGTGGGCTCCACTGCCGTGGGCCAGCACGTATACGCCACCGCCGCCGCCCACGGCAAGCGGGTGCAGTGCCTGTGCGAAGCCAAGAACCACGCGCTGGTTTTAGAGGACGCGCCCATTACCCGCACCGCCGCGGGTATCATGAATTCCTCCTTCGGCTGCGCGGGCGAACGGTGCATGGCCCTGCCCGTGATCGTGGTGCAGGAATCCATCGCGGACAAGCTGGTGGCCGAGATCGTGCGCCTGTGCAAACAGCAGAAGGTGGGCCCCGCTTACGATAAGACCAGCAAATTGGGTCCCGTGGGCAGCAAGGGACACCAGAAGTTCATTCTGGATTGGATCCAGAAGGGCATCGACGAAGGCGCGGAATTGATCCTGGACGGCCGGAACGTGAAGGTGGAAGGCTGCGAGGACGGCTACTACATCGGCCACACCATCTTCGATCACGTTACCGAGGAAATGACCGTTGGCACCCGGGAAATTTTCGGCCCGGTGCTGTGCGTCAAACGGGTGAAGGATTTTGAAGAGGGCATTCAGCTCATGAACCGCAACCCCTTCGCCAACGGCTCCGTCATCTTCACCCAGAGCGGCTATTACGCCCGTGAGTTCGCCCGCCGCACCGACGGCGGCATGGTGGGCGTGAACGTGGGCATTCCCGTTCCTATGGGCGTGTTCCCCTTCTCCGGCCACAAAAATTCCTTCTTCGGCGATCTCCACTGCCACGGCAAGGACGCGTTCCGCTTCTACACCGAAAGCAAGACCGTTACCGTCCGCTGGTTCGACGAGGAAGAAATGAAGAAGGAACAGGTGTCCACCTGGGACGGATCACTCTAAAAGTTTTGAGAACAGAGAACAGAGTACAGAGTTCAGATTGAATAGTTTCCGCAATGTGGAACCCCTAATTGATCAACTATATAAATCTGTACTCTGCACTCTGTACTCTGAACTCTCTTGCTGACCTATCAATAAATAGAAAAAGGAGAGATTGTTTATGAACAAGCTAAGCATCGGTATCGTCGGCGCGGGGCGCATCGGCAACGTACACGCGGAATCCATTACCTATCACATTCCCGAAGCGGAAGTCGTTATGGTGACGGACGTGATCGAAGCCAGCGCGAAAAAGCTGGCGGAGCGCTTCGGCATCCCCAAATATTCCAGCAACTACATGGACATCATCAACGACCCGGCCATCGACGCGGTGCTGGTCTGCTCCCCCACCCCCACCCACGCCGACATCACCATCGCCGCCCTGAAAGCGGGCAAGCACGTGTTCTGCGAAAAGCCGGTGCATACCTCCATTGAGAAGATCAAGGAAGTGGCGCAGGTGGCGGCGGAAACCGGCAAAAAGCTGCAAATCGGCTTCAACCGCCGCTTTGACCACAATCACCGCCACGTGCAGCAGCTGGCCCAGAACGGCACGCTTGGCAACATCGAAATCATCAAAATCACCTCCCGCGACCCCGAGCCGCCGTCCCCCGAATACGCCGCTTCCTCCGGCGGCCTGTATATCGACATGATGATCCACGACTTTGATATGGCCATGTTCCTGGCTGGCTCAGACGTTACGGAAGTCTATGCCATGGGCACCAGCCTTGTGGACAAGCGCATCGGCGAAGCGGGGGACGTGGACACCGCCATCGTCACCCTGACCTTTGAAAACGGCGCCCTGGGCGTGATCGACAACAGCCGCCGGGCCGCTTACGGCTACGACCAGCGGGTGGAAGTATTCGGAAGCCTGGGTATGGCCGCCGACGAAAACGACGGCGACAGCACCGTGAAGGTGTCCACCGCCGCGGGCGTGGTGGGCGACAAGCCCCAGTTCTTCTTCCTGGAACGCTACATGCAGTCCTTCACCGAGGAAATGCGGCAGTTCATCGCCGCCATCACCGAGGACAAGGACGTGCCCGTGGGCATTCACGCGGGCCTCATGAGCGTGGTGCTGGCGAAGGCGGCGAAAAAGTCCCTGGACGAACACCGGCCCGTGAAGATCAGCGAAATCTGCGAGGGTTAAAGCCATGAACGACAGCATTATCAAAGCCCACGGCGCGCATCCCTTCGGCCTGCATTGGCTGGCGAAAATGGACGGGGCCCACGCCGATATGCTCATGGACTTCGGCGTGTACCGCATGAAGCGGGGCGACGTGTGGGAAGAAGCGGCCCCCCTGGAAAAGGCCGCGCTGCTGGTGTACGGCGAAGTGAAGTTTGAATGGGATGGCAAGGAGCATATCGAGAACCGGAAAAACTGCTTCGACGTGCCCCCCACCGCCCTCCATGCCGACAAGGCCCACGCCGTCAAAATCACCTGCCTTTCCGAGGAAGCGGAAATCAACATCCTGCGCACAGACAACGAAAAGCTGTTCGGCGCGAAGCTGTACCTGCCCGCCGACACCCCGGATGAGTTCCGGGGCGCGGGGCTCATGCGGGAAACCAGCACCCGCATCGTGCGCACCATTTTCGATTACACCAACGCCCCGGACGCCAATTTAGTGCTGGGCGAGGTGATCGGCTTCCCCGGCAAATGGAGCAGCTATCCGCCCCATCATCATCCCCAGCCGGAAATCTATTACTACAAAACCAACCCCGAAAACGGCTTCGGCTACGGCGAACTGGGCGACGAAGTGGTGAAGGTGCAGAACAACGACACCGTATTCATCGCACCGGGTCTCACCCATCCCCACTGCACCGCGCCGGGCTACGCTCTTTGGTATCTGTGGGCCATCCGGCATTTGGACGGAAAACCCTACAAGCAGCCCGAATGCCCCGTGTTCCTCAAGGAGCATCTTTGGGTGATGGAGAAGGACAGCGTCTATTTCGGGGACAAGAAATAAAAAAGAGTGGAGAGTTGAGAGTTGAGATTTTATAGTGAAGATCAAGGAGTTAGAACCTCTTATGAGTCAAAATAAATCTCAACTCTCAACTCTAAACTCTAAACTCTCTGCCTCAGTCTTTTAACTTAACACTCACAAAAAGGGGGCATAGCCCATGGAAACCGTTCGCCTGACCATGGCCCAGGCGCTGGTGCAGTTCCTGGATCAGCAGTATATTGAATTGGACGGTCAGGAATACAAATTCGTCAACAACATGTTCGGCGTGTTCGGCCACGGCTGCGTGGTGGGCGTGGGCCAGGCGCTGAACCAGGGCGGGCATCATATCCGCTTTTTGCAGGGAAAGAACGAGCAGAACATGGCCCTGGCCGCCATGGCGTTTGCCAAGCAGAAGAACCGGCTGGAGATCATTCCCTGCGTTTCTTCCATCGGCCCCGGAGCCATGAACATGGTCACGGCGGCGGGGTGCGCCACGGCCAACCGCATTCCTTTGCTGCTGCTGCCCGGCGACACGTTCGCCTGCCGCCAGCCGGACCCCGTATTGCAGCAGGCGGAGTTCTTCACCTCCTTCGGCCAGACGGTGACGGACGCCTTTCGGGGCGTGTGCCATTACTTTGACCGCATCGAGCGGCCCGAACAATTGATGACCGCCGCCATCCACGCCCTGCGGGTGCTCACCGACCCCGCCGACACCGGCGCGGTGTGTCTCGCCATGCCCCAGGATGTGGAGGGCGAAGCGTATGACTATCCCGTGAGCTTCCTGCGCAAGCGGGTGTGGCATCTGGACCGCCGCGTGCCCACGCAATCCCAAACGGAGCGGGCCGCCGAAATCATCCGAAACGCCGAAAAGCCTCTGGTGATCTGCGGCGGCGGCGTGCGGTATTCCTTCGCGGGGGACGCGCTGCAAGATTTCTGCGAGACGACCGGCATCCCCTTCTCCGAAACCCAGGCAGGCAAAAGCGTGCTGCCCTGGACCCATCCCCTGAATTTGGGCGGCATCGGCGTCACCGGCGGACAGGCGGCCAACGTGATCGGAAAAGACGCGGACGTGATCATCGCCGTGGGCACCCGCCTCACCGATTTCACCACTTGCTCCAAGTGGCTGTTCAAGGAAAACGCCAAGGTGGTTTCCATCAACATCTGCCCCTTTGACGCGGTGAAGATGGACGGGGAACCCATCATTTGCGATGCCAAAGAAGGTCTAATCGCTTTATCGAAAGCACTGAAAGGGTATCATTATCAGCACGGAGACGCGGTGAAAGCGGCTCGGGACGAATGGAACGCCATTGTAGATAAATGGTATGGAAAGAACGATCAGCCCGGCCTGTCCCAGACCCGCGCCCTTGGCATCATCAACGAATTCATGCAGGCACGCGACATCGCCGTGGGCAGCGCGGGCAGCCTGCCGGGCGATATGCAGCGCCTGTTCCGCCCCGGTGACCGGGACACCTACCACATGGAATACGGTTTTTCCAATATGGGCTATGAAACCAACGGGGCGCTCGGCGTGAAGCTGGCCTGCCCGGACCGGGAAGTGTACACCTTCTTTGGGGACGGCACCTATTTGATGGCCCATTCGGAGCTGGTGACCTGTTTGCAGGAACACCTGCGGGTGCACTTCTGCCTGTTCGATAACTCCGGCTGGGGCTGCATCGAAAATTTGCAGAACAACCAGGGCAACGACACCTTCGGCACCGTGTTCCGCTTCCGCAATCCCGCCAGTGGCGAACTGGACGGCCCCATGATGCCGCTGGACTTCGCCGCAAGCGCGGCGGGCTACGGCCTGAAAGCCTATTCTATCCACACGGAAGAAGAACTGAAAGCCGCGCTGGAGGACGCCCTCACCCAGGAAAAGCCCGTGATCTACGATATCAAGGTGCTGCCCGGCTCCATGACCCCCGGCTACGAAAGCTGGTGGCGCGTGGGGGTGGCGGAGGTTTCCACCCAGCCACGGGTCCAAGCTGCTTATGGAAATCTTATGGAGCACGTGAAAGATACCAGGAAGTTCTAAAGCGGATAAGAGTTGAGAGTTGGGAGTTGAGAGTTGAGATATTGATTGCCAATAATTTCATAGGCTGGATTTACACGAACAATTGATAATCAAGATAAATCTCAACTCTCCGCTCTCAACTCTCAACTCTAAAAATTCGACACCGAAAGGATGAACCACTATGCTTGACCCCAACAAAGTAAAACTCGCTATCGCTCCCATCGGCTGGACCAACGACGATATGCCCGATTTGGGCGGGGAAAACACCTTTGAGCAGTGCGTGAGCGAAATGGCGCTGGCGGGCTTCAAGGGCAGCGAAATCGGCAACAAATATCCTCAGGACGTGGCCGTTTTAAAGCACAAGTTAGACGTGCGCGGGCTGCAAATCTGCAACGCCTGGTTTTCCACTCTGTTTACTTCCGAGCCCTATGAAGTGACCATCAAAAACTTCATCGCCCACCGGGACCGGCTCCACGCCCTCGGCGCGAAGGTCATCGGCGCGTCCGAGCAGGGCGATTCCATCCAGGGCAAGGATGTGAACATCTTCGGCAGTCAGAAGGCCGTGTGGACGGATGCGCAGTGGAAGCTGATCGCCAAGGGCTACAACGAATTGGGCGCGCTGGCCCAGGAAAAGGGCATGACCCTCACCTGCCACCACCACATGGGCACCGGTGTGCAGACGGCGGAAGAAATCGACCGGTTCATGGCAGAAGTGGACCCGGACAAGGTGTTCCTGCTCTTTGACAGCGGTCACTTGACCTTCGCTGGCATCGATCCTTTGCCCATCCTGAAAAAGTACATTTCCCGCATCCGCCACATCCACTTAAAGGACGTTCGCCTGCCTATCCGTGATCAGGCTCGGAAGGAGGGCTGGAGCTTCCTCACCGCCGTGCGCAACGGCGTGTTCACCGTGCCCGGCGACGGCGACGTGGACTTCGCCCCCATTTTCCAGGTGATCCAGGAAAGCGGCTACGAAGGCTGGGTGGTGGTGGAAGCCGAACAGGACCCCGCCAAGGCCAACCCCTTTGAATACGCCCAAATGGCCCGGAAGTACATCCGGGAAAAGACCGGGCTGTGATCCTTTCCCCCGCTTCATCCCGCGCCGGAGGCATGTAGCCTTCGGCATTTTCTATATTATGACAGTGCCAAGGCCGACCCGGACGTACAGGCCTAACGGAGGGAGAGGAAAAGAAAACGGAAAAGGCGTGGATCGAGCAGCACCCGGAGGAATACGAGCAGGGCCTTGATAAATTCCGGGAGGCGCTGCGCCGGTTCACCAGCGGGGAAGTAAAGAGCCTTTTCCTGGCGCTGAACAGCCAGGGGCTGAACGTGCCCAGCCAGAAGCTTTATCCCGTGCTGGCCTATGCCGGGCGGCAGATGGTGAGCGCGGACACGCAGGCGGAGAACGGAAAATATAGCCTTAGAAATGTTGACCACAGTGAAAAAACGCTGGAGGTAAACAAACAAAAAACCGTACAGATGGATAAAATCTTTCTGCACGGGGATGAGTTTGTCATGGGAACGGGAACACTTTTCCAGGATATAAATAGGTATTATGATTCTCTTGAGAACGAGGTAAAGAGCAAAGTGTTCGGGCTCGTTTCATTGGACAAACGGACAGTAAAAGATTCGCGGGGGCATGGAACTTGGCCGGAAAAAGCTTTGATGTATCGGGCCGTTCCTGATGTGATTCGGAATGGAGAACTGATTGCATATGAGGATTCTTGGAAAGGGCACAAATATGATTCGGCTGTTCTTGCGGCTCCAGTTCATGTTGAAAGTGGAGAGCTTGCAGGAGATTATTATGTGGGCGCTATTGTTCACTTATTTGAAAACGGAAATAACCGGTATTATACGCATTACGGAACAGCTATTATAGATGCAAATAGCGGCAATGTCATCCAAACCGTTACAACTGATGAAAATCAGTCTCCCGGTGACATTAACCGCTACATGTATAATTTACTACATGGTTTACTAAATGTCAATAAAAAATATTCCTTCCGCGCATCGGCCCAGGACGCTGAATACATGCGGGCGGCGGAGAACGGGGACGAGGAAACGGCCCAGCGGATGGTGGACGAGGCGGCAGAAAATGCCATGGACGGTTCAAAAATCCGGGATGAAGCCGGAAAGCTTTTGACTGTATATCATGGAACATCCGAGCGGTTCACCGTGTTCGATATGAACAAGGGCCGGGCCAATATGGATATTCAGGGCGCTTTCTTCTCTCCATGGGACGTTGACGCGGCAGGCTATGGCGAAAATGTGGGCAGATATTATCTGAACATAAAAAATCCGGCAGATGAAAGCACAGGATATAAAGCGCTGCGCATGTTCCAGGGACAGAACGAAGCCGGGAAAAAAGCAAAGGAGTATCTGATCAAACAGGGATATGATGGCGTGAACAATGAAAACATGGAGTATATCGCTTTCTTTCCTGAACAAATCAAGAGCGCCGACCCGATCACCTACGACGGGAACGGGGACATTATACCGCTGTCGGAACGATTCCGGGAGGAAAACCCGGATATCCGGTACAGCCAGCGGGCGGAAACGGAGGAAACGGAAACCCAGGAAGCGCTGGACGAAGTGACGAACGACCCGGAGCTGTACAGCCAGATGGCGGCGGACGCGGACATAAGGGCGGCGTGGCAGTTACTCATGCGGCTGCACCGGCTGACCACCCAGGGAGGGGAAAACGCGCTGATCCAGAAGGGCGCCTTTGAAAAGCGGCTTTCCGACATCATTCAGAAGATCGCGGACAAGACCGGCACCAAGTACGGGCCCATCAAGCTGCGGAACGCCCTGCGGAAAATCTATCAGGCCATGGAGCAGAGCCAGTACAGCCCCGGAGAAATCCTGCAATACGCCAGGGACTTGATGAAGGACGTGCTGGACGCTTCGCCGGGGGTGCTGGTGGAGCAGGACGAAACCACCAAGGAAATCCTGGCCGGGCTGAAACGGCGGGGGTTCTACCTGACCGACGACCAAAAGAGCGAGATTCAGCACACCTTCGGCACCATCAGCCGGTTCAGACAGAAGAACTTCGGCACCCTGAACATTGCCAAGCGGGACGCCAAGACAGCCAGCTTAGAGGACGTGTGGCGGGAGGATTTGGCCCCCATGCTGCCGGGAGTGTTTGCGGAGGACACCAGCCCCCTGGACATGCCGGGCATTCTGGACGCATGGCTGGAGGTTTGAGAGCAGTGTTGTTTCATAGGGGGCTCAAACACGCGGCATTTCCTTTTCCAGCGGCGCTTTTTCCGGGATTGACGGGAGGCCGCGCAATCGGTATAATAAGCATCGGTGACGAACCAATCAAAGAATCCGGAGGAGATCAACCATGTTTGGACGCCGTGCCGACGGAAAGCTGCTGAAAAAAATCGATCCCATTATCGCGCTGACGCCTTATCTGATGCCCATGCGGTGCGACGCGCAGGTGTTTTTGAATCTCAAGCTGGACTACGAAAAAATCGCCCGTTACATCGTGGAACAGGGCCAGAAGGGAAATAAATTCACCTTTATGGAAATCATTATCGCCGCCTATGTGCGCGTGGTATCGGAGCTGCCCGAAATCAATCGCTTTGTAGCCAACAAGCGGCTGTATGCCCGCACACAATTGACGGTTTCCTTCGCGCTGCTGAAAGATACGGGCGATGTGAATAAAATCGAGGAAAATACGGTCAAGTGTTACTTTGATCCCAGGGATACCGTTTTTGACGTAGCCGAGCGGATCAGCGAGCAAATTGAGCAGAATCGCCGGGAGGAAGCGGATAATTCCACCATGAAGGTAGCCAAGTTTCTGCTCAACCCCATTCTGGCCAACACCATTGTTTTCGCCGCCCGCTTCCTGGATCGCTACGGCATCATGCCCAAGTATATCATGAACGCTTCTCCCTTCCACACCAGCATGTTTTTCACCCAGATGGCTTCCATCGGCATGCCCTCCGTGAATCATCATATCTACAATTTCGGCACCACCTCCCTTTTCGTTTCCATGGGCTCTGTGATCCGGGAAACCACCGCCGGCCCCGACGGAAAGGCGGCCCGCAAACGGTATCTGCCCGTGGGCATCACGGCGGATGAGCGCATCTGCGCCGGAGCCGTATACGCCAAGCTGGTCAACCGCATCATGTACTATATCAACAATATCGAGCTGCTGGAAACGCCGCCGGAAACAGTCATCTTTGAGGAGGGCAATGAATACTCCCTGCCCAGGCCCAAGCAGAAAAAATTCAGCCGCAGGGAACAGGAGAGCATCGCCGGATAAGCTCACAAAAAAACGCGCCGATCCAGCGCGTTTTTCTTTACCATACGCTCCACCGGAGCGCGAACATGACGGTATATGCGATCGTAACCGGAAGCGCGATCGCATATAAAATCCATTTCCGCTTGATGGGCAGCGTTTCCGCCGCAATCGCCAGAGGAAAGAATACCGCCATATACCGGGGGCCGCTGAGAAGCCAGCTTGCGCCATAGCTGACGGCGAAGTAAAACATGAACCATGCCGAATAGCCGGGCCGCATTTTTCTGCCGGAAGCCAGCATCAGCAGCAGGGAGGAAAAGCCTACGGCTAAGTTGGGCAGCCACAGGCCCCAAAAGGACTGCTCGCCGTTCAGAAAAGCGTCGGCGGCATAGTCGGCCTGGGTGGCTGCGGTGATGAAAAACCAGCTCAAATGCTGATACCAGTTGGAATTTTGGTACTGCATGAAAATAAGGGGATTGCCGGTATATATGAAATTGATGTACAGATACAGCACCAGCCCCATGGGCACCAGCAGCATACAGCAGGCGTCCCGAAGCAGCTGCTTTACAGGGCGAAGCTCTCTGCTTTCCGTTTTGAATTGCCGCCACCATGCAAAGGCCAGGGGCACCAGCAGCAGTCCGCCCAAGGAACGGGTGAAGGCCGCCAGCATGCCCACGATCCCCGCCGCGAACCACCGCCGCGTGCGAGCCAGATACAAACAGCCTGCCGCGCACAGCACAAACAGGGATTCCGACATGGGATAGGCATAAAAAATCGACGCCGGAGCCAGGCAGAACAGGATCAGGACGCGCATGGTCTCCTTGTGCCCGAAATCCAGCCGCAGCAGATCATACAGCACCGGGCCGGAAGCTAAGAACGGCAGCCAAGCCGCCAGAAACCCGCACAGGACCTGGTTGGGAATCACCATCATGAACAGGCCGGCCAGCACGGGATAACCGGGAAAGAATACCAGATGCAGCATCTCCCCCGCGTCCGAAAGATGGGAATACCCCTCCCGGGCGATGGATAAATAGGCGTTGGCATCCAATCCAACGTAGATGCGGAGGAAGGTAGCCCAGAAATCAGTATCGTAATGGGCGATCAGGCGAGCGCCCGAAGCCAGCGCCGTTTGCAGGATCAGGCACAGGAAAAACAGGCCAAATGCCTTGAGATGCGCAAATTTGGGATCCTTTTCCGGCATGGGCTGATCCTCCGCCGGGTTCCTGATCTCTTTGATCCAGCCGGGCAGCATGCGAATCAGCACCGCGAAAAACAGCAGGGCGCTCAAAACGGCGCACACGGTATCGATGGCTTGGTTCGGCGGCCAGTGGGTATACCAACTGAAAAAGGCTGCGCCAATACCGCCCGCGGCCAGAAGGGAAAACAGGATCTCCATCCATTTTTGCCGGATTTTATCGATCATAAACGCAATTTATTCTTTCATAAAGATTTCGCTGATACCCGTGAAGCCCACTTCATTCATCGCTTCGTATACTTCCTCGTTTACGTTGATGATTTTCATGCTGCCGCGTTTGTTCATTTCCTTCTGGGCGAAAAGCAGCACCCGCATGCCTGTACTGGAAATATATTCCACTTTATCAAAATCAAAAACGAGATTTTGGATGTTTCCAATCAGTTTCTTTATTTCATTGCCAAATTGTTCGGTGGTTTGGGCGTTCAGGCGGCCTTCCACGGCGATGGTGGTAATATCTCCGTTCACATGATTCGTGATCGTCATACAATTTCACTGCCTTTCTGAAACCGCGTTTATATGCCGGCCTGTATCGGCTTCCGGAAGTGTAATCATTATAATGCAAACCGTTCTTTCGTGTCAATAGACCCTATGATAGGCTTGAATTGTACAAATATTGTTCTTGCTTGTTCCGCCTATTGACGCGGCTGTTTTTGATGTTATAATGAGCGTAAATTGAGCAGGAAGGGGAGATTCGGTATGAAGCAGTATGCCGGTATGCGTTCCGTATCCTCCCTGTATCATTCTGCGGCTGCGGCCCTTTTTGAGGGGCTGTTCTTTTGGTTTTTTGGCTTTATCTTTACCTGCTTGCCCATCCGAAAGAAACAGCTTGCCTGAATGTCTGAAAGCGTTCAATAAAGCGGTTCTTCCGGATGGGAGGGCCGCTTTTTGATATCAGTTTTACGTTTTGAAAGGAAGGTACGAACAAATGAGCGGAAAGAAACATCTGATTTACAATCCGGAGAAGGAGTGCATGAGCCGGGATGAAATGTATGCCTGGCAAAGCGCGAAACTGGCGGAAACCGTCAGGCTGGAATACGAAAACGTGCCCATGTACCGGGCGCGGATGGACGCAAAGGGGGTAAAGCCCCAGGATATCCGCACGGTGGAAGACTTAAAGTACCTTCCCTTTATGGAAAAAACCGACCTAAGAGACTATTATCCTTTTGACCTGCTGGCCTGCCCCAAGTCCGAAATCGTGCGCATCCACGGTTCCTCCGGTACCACGGGCAAACCCATCGTATCCGGCTACACCCGGAACGACGTGGACGTGTGGAGCGAAATGATGGCCCGTACCCTCACCGCCGCTGGCTGCACCAAGGACGACGTGGTGCAGGTGGCCTACGGCTTCGGCCTGTTCACCGGCGGCTTCGGCGCGTACCAGGGTGCGGACAAGATCGGGGCCATGGTGGTGCCCATGTCCAGCGGCAACACCCAGCGCCAGATCATGATGATGCAGGACTTGGGCGCGACCATGCTTTGCTGCACCCCCTCCTACGCCACCTACTTGGGCGAAACCATTCGGGAAATGGGCCTGGTGCCGGGTAAGGACATCAAATTGAAGGCGGGCTGCTTCGGCGCGGAGCCCTGGTCGGAGGCCATGCGCGTGCGCATTGAAGAGCTGCTGGGTATCGATGCCTGCGATATCTACGGCCTCACTGAAATGGGCGGCCCCGGCGTGGCTTTCAACTGCTTAGAAAAGGACGGCATGCACGTGAACGAAGACCACGTGATCGCCGAAATCATCGATCCCGCCACCGGGGAACAGCTTCCCTACGGCTCCAAGGGCGAATTGGTGTTCACCACCATCACCAAAACCGGCATGCCCATGCTGCGCTACCGCACCCACGATATTTGCAGCCTGACGGACAAGCCCTGCGCCTGCGGCCGCACCACCATCCGCATGAGCCGCATCACCGGCCGCACGGACGATATGCTCATCATCCGCGGCGTAAACGTGTTCCCCAGCCAGATCGAAACCGTGCTGGTCAAGACCCAGGGCGTTGCGCCCCATTATATGCTGGTAGTGGACCGCGTGAACAATTCCGACACCCTGGAGGTCCAGGTGGAAATGACGGAAGAAATGTTCTCCGATACCGTGGGCCAGATCGAAAACGTGCGCCGGTATATCACAGAACAGATCAAGTCCGTGGTGGGCATTTCCGCCAAGGTCACCCTGAACGCGCCCAAATCAATGCCCCGCAGCGAAGGCAAAGCCAAGCGCATCATCGACAACCGCAAGCTTTGATCTGTTAAGCACGCACCATGAACGCATACTTTATGTGAGAGTTGAGAGCGGAGAGTTGAGATTGATCTTGTTTTCCGCTTTCTCCCTGATAATTCCGTGAAAGGAAAGTGAAAACTAAATATATCTCAACTCTCAACTCTTTCGCTTGAAACCTTGTGTTTGTTAATAACCAAAACGAAAAAATTACCAATAGTCAAAGGAGGAACGATTATGTTTATCAAGCAGTTATCCGTGTTTCTGGAAAACAATCCCGGCACCCTGCGGGCCATGACGGAGCTTTTGGGCCGGGGCGGCATCGATATGCTGGCCCTGTCCATCGCCGATACCCAGAGCTTCGGCATCGTGCGCACCATCATCAACAGCAGCCAGATCGACGACGCCATGACGCTGCTCAGGGAAAACGGCTATATCGCCAAGGTGAACCACGTGATCTGCGCCGCCGTGCCGGACCGGCCCCTGGGGCTGACGGAATTGCTGTCGGTGATCGAGGAAAGCAAATTGTCCGTTGAATACATGTATTCCTTCCTGCGGGCGGCGGAAAAAGGCACGGCCCGCATGATCCTGCGCCTGGACGACGGCAAAAAGGCGGAGGCAGTGTTTGAAGAGCACCGCATCAAGATGCTGAGCCAGGCGGAAGTAGACAAGATGTAAGTGCAAGCGGGTAAAGAACACTTTAAGTCAGCAATGAAACGAGGCAGGGGGCTTCTTCCATCCGCAGCCTCAATCTGCGCAACTCCTTCGGAGATTGCTTGTTTCGGCTGATCTCACCGCCGATGAAATTCCCGCCACAGGCGGTCATCGGCGGTTCGT
>JAFSKN010000072.1 GCA_017448975.1 Clostridia bacterium | reverse complement strand
GCCGGGAAAATCCCAGGGAAAAAGCTTGCTTTTTCCTCGGGATTATTCCCTGGCTTTCCCCGGATGCTTTGCATCCGGGTTGGCCGCCAAAGGCGGCCGGGCCAGAAGCACAAGGCTATCAAGTTGGTCATTTCTTCCAAGCAACAGCGGGAACTTGCTTTCTTTCCGCGTCAGGTAATATCCGCGGGTGAGGGTCCAGGGAGATCATCTCCCTGGTGGGGTGTGGGGCAAAGCCTCACTGGTCTCCTGGTTTCTTAAAGTGTGCTTTATGTAATAGCCGAACAATAGTCTGGAGCAGCTCATCCCGTTTTCCCGCGGAAGCGAGCGTTTCCGCATATCATATTGAGGAGGTATTCCCATGAAAAAACTGATTGCCCTGTCCCTGGCACTGGTGATGATCCTGGCGCTCTGCCCCATCGTCCGCGCGGAAGAAGCCCGCACGGAGCGCATCGGCGTGCTCTCCCTGCTGAATCAAACCGAGGAAGAACTGGTCGGCACTATCCAGGCCACCATCATGATCGCTGATCTTGTGGCGGCGGAGGGTTACAGCGAAAATCTGCTTCCTTCGATTCCGAACAACCCGGACAATCCGGTGAAGTTCCAGCCCGTTTACTATGACACGCTGGACGCCATGGTGATGGCGCTGACCGCCGGGGACGTGGAGATTCTGAACATCTTTTCCACCACCGCCGCGTATCTGTGCGCCAACAACGAGGAATTGGCGCAGACCACCGTGTTTAAGCCGCTGGACGAAAACGCCAGCCGGATCGTCAAATTTGGCTACAAGGGTTTGCTCAGCAATGACTTCGCTTTCATGATGCTGGAGGGGAACGAAGCGCTGCGGGACGAATTCAACGCCGCGATTGCCGCCGTCAAGGAAGACGGCACCCTGGAAAAACTGGTTCAGGAGCACATTGAAACGGCTGTCAGCGGCGAGATCGTCCCCGTGGAAATGCCTGTCCTTGAAGGCGCGGAGACCGTCAAGGTGGCCATTACCGGCAGCCTGCCGCCCATGGACTACGTGGCGCCCGACGGCACCCCCGCGGGCTTCAATACCGCGCTGCTGGCGGAGATCAGCCGCCGCGTCAATAAGAACATCGAATTGGTGCAGGTGGACAGCATGGGCCGCGCCGCCGCGTTGGCCAGCGGAACCGTGGACGCGGTGTTCTGGACCCGGACAAACAGCGAATCCAACAGGGTTGCGATGAAGTCGGAGGAAGAGCGGGAAGCCCGTGGTCAGCAGCTCCTCGATCAATCGACGGAGGAAGAACGGGAAGTCCTTCTTCAGCTGAAGAAGCTCATGAACTTTGCCGACTTCGGCAAGCAGGACATGCCCGAGGGCACCATCATCACCGACGCTTATTATTCCGATATGCTGGTGCCGGTGGCGCTGAAAACATTCGTTGATTTCCTTGCGGGAATGAACGCCGGGAACTGAACTGGACGGCGCTCCGGGACGAGCCGCCCCGGAGCGCCGGAGGATATTTTTTCGATCACGATATGAAAGTAATGAAACAGATATTCGGATTCCTGTGGCGGGACAAAACGCCGATGCTTTTAATTGCCGCCATGGCCGCGCTGTGGGCGGTGATGTGCGTCCTCACGGGCAGCAGCTTCGCGGGGGCTACGCCCTATAATACCTATACCCGGCAGGCCATGGCATGGCGGGAAGGGCTGCTGCATCTGCCGCAGGACGTGCCTTATTTGGAGCTGGCCGTCTATGAGGGCGAATACTATGTGTCCTTCCCGCCCCTGCCCTCGGTGGTGCTGCTGCCCCTGACCTTTCTTTTCGGCTGGGACACCCCGGACAATCTGCTCATGAAGCTGTATGCCGCGGGGGCGTGCCTGCTTCTGTACGCCGCCCTGAAACGCCGGGGGTACAGGAATTGGGACGCGGGCGTTTTTTCCTTCCTGCTGTGCTTTTCTTCCTCCCTGCTGCCGCTGACCCTGAACGGCGCGGTGTGGTATCACGCCCAGGTGCTGGCCTTTTTCCTCACCACCGCCGCCGTAAGCCTGCTGATCCTGGACAAGCCCACCTTAGCACTGCTGAGCTACGCTCTTTCGGTGGCCTGCCGCCCCTTCAACGCCTTGTACGCCCTGCCCCTGTTCGCGGCGTATCTCATGATGAACCGCCGGGCGGGGAAGGACTTCAAAACCATGATCCGTGCCCTGCTGCCGGGCGTCTGCTTGGGGCTGTGCGTGGCCTTTGGCATCGGGATGTATAATTATGTGCGCTTTGGCGATCCCCTGGAGTTCGGCCATAATTACCTGCCGGAGTTTTCCTTCCAGGGCGGCATCCAGTTTTCCATCGATCATGTAGCCAATAACCTGAAAAGGTTCCTGTGGGGCCTGCCCCTGAACGGCGAAGGGGAGCTGGAAAAATTCGGCTATTCCATGCTGCTGGCCTGTCCCACCCTGGTGCTGATGCTGTACTGGTTCATTGAGGATTTGTGCCGCTGCCGCATGCGGGTGGAAAAGATCGCGGTGCTGCTGGCCTGCGTGGCGAATGCTTTCCTGCTGCTGCTCCACCGCACCTTCGGCGGCTATCAGCTGGGCGCGCGCTACGCCGTGGATCTGGTGCCCTACACCTTTTTCTATTTGCTGCTGACCCCCGAAAAAAAGCGCTCCAACATCGTGGAGCTGCTGATTTTGATCGCCGTGCTGGGATTCACGGCGTGGGCAACGACCATCGTGCATCTGTGACACGCCGCTGTTAGCCAGCCGTATCTGTTTGAAGAACACTTTAAGTCAGCAATGAAACGGGGCAGGGGGCTTCTTCCATCCGCAGCCTCAATCTGCGCAACTCCTTCGGAGATTGCTTGTTTCGGCTGATCTCACCGCCGATGAAATTCCCGCCACAGGCGGTCATCGGCGGT
>JAFSKN010000012.1 GCA_017448975.1 Clostridia bacterium | reverse complement strand
GTCCTTTCATGCATCACCGGGAACCAACTTCCTTTTCCCTTTCAAGCGGCTTCCGGGTAAGAGGTCCAGGAGGTGAAACCTCCTGGTGCAGGTGCGCGAGGGCCGCACAGGCCCTCGCTTCCTTGTGACTTAAAGCGTTCATTATGTGGACAACCAACAAATACAATCTACCTTCTCTGGCGTTCCGTCAGGGTATCCACCGGTTCGCCTGTCCCCGCCGGACGCAGGATATATGCCCGCTCCGGCGGGCTTTCTTTTTCTGGCGTTTTTGTTTCAGGCGGCGGGCTTGCTTCCCGGGCTTCCATTCTTGCCGCCGGGATGTCTTCCGGTTCGGGTTTTCTTTGGCTTTGCTTTTCAAGCCATGCGCTGGCTTGCAGAAATACGTCGTCTCCCCCATCCCAGAGCAGCACTTTGTTGCCGCTTACGACCAATAAACCGCCATCCTTAGGCGCCGTCCATTGCACGCTGCCGCCGCTTTCCGCCGTTTCCGTGCCGCACAGACTGTATTTGCCATCCTGAATTGTATATAAGGAGCAGGTCGTACCCGGTCTTATATTCCGGGCTGATACCTCCCGCCGCCCGCCGCTTTCCCGCGCGTAACCCGCCGCGCCCCCGCGGCCTTTCAGCAAAGCATAACCAAACGCCATCATTTCACCCCTTTCTTTTCAGAATATGGGGCCGAAGGCGGATTCATGCTTGCGCCGGGCGGCTTTTTCCCGTATAATGGATAAGCGAGTACGCACCAAAGGAGGCTTTTCGCGTGCACATCCTGATCACCAATGACGACGGTATTTATTCCGTGGGCCTGAAAGCGCTGGCGGAAGCGGCGATTGCCCGGGGCCACAAGGTCACCATCAGCGCCCCCAGCAGCCAATGCAGCGCCAACAGCCAGCATATCACCCTGACCGCGCCCCTGCTGGCCCATGAGATCAAATGGCCGGGGGCCGAGGCCATCGCCGTCGACGGCACGCCCACGGACTGCGCCCGCATCGCCCCCTTCATGGTGGATACGCCCTTTGATTACTGCCTGTCCGGTATCAACAACGGCGAAAACGCGGGCAGCGCCGTATATTACAGCGGCACCGTGGCCGCCGCCCGGGAGGCCGCCATGTGCTATATCCCCGCCATGGCTGTTTCCATCATGCCGGGGGCCAATGACGAAATGCGGAAAAACTTAGCGGACACCGCCGTGCGGCTGGCCGAACATTTTCAGCATATTCCGCTTCCGCGCTTTACCATCATCAATCTGAACGCCCCCGCCGTGCCGCCGGAGGAACTGAAACCCATGAAAATCTGTCCCCTTTCCCAAACCTATTATTTGGACGGATACGAAAAACGGGTCAGCCCCCTGGGACAGACGTATTTCTGGCTCAAGGCCAACGATACCTCCGGCGTGCCCATGGAGGATCCCGAACCGGGCAGCGATTATTATTTTCTGCGTTCCGGCCATACCACCTGCACGTTCCTGGGCAATTTCATCGATTATAACGACGGTTTTTGTTCAAACATGCGGGATTTTTTAAAGGATATGTGAGGCTTTCATGGATGACCAGCAAAACCTGGTGGAAAGGCTGAACCGGAGCGGCAAACGCCTGAGCAAAAGCCACCGCCGCATCGCCGATTACATCGTGGCCCATTACGACAAGGCCGTGTTCATGACCGCCGCCGTGCTGGGCGAGCAGGTGGGCGTCAGCGAAAGCACGGTGGTGCGTTTTGCCATGGCCCTGGGCTACGAGGGCTATCCGCAAATGCAGCATGCCATGCAGGAATTGGCCCGGCACCGGCTCACCGCCGCCCAGCGGTTCGATATGAGCGCGGACCTTGCGGAGGAAGAAGTGCTGCCCACCGTGATCCGGGCGGATATGCAGAACATCCGGCGCACGGTGGAACAGCTGAACGGCGGGGAATTTGCCGAAGTGGTGCGCCGCCTTTTATCCGCCGAAACCATTTATGTGCTGGGCCTGCGCTCCGCCGCGCCCCTGGCTCAGTTTTTCAGCTATTACCTGCGCTTTATTTTCGACGACGTGCGGGAGGTGGCCGCCGGAACGACGGACGTTTTCCAGTCCATCGCCCGCATCCGCAAAACCGACGTGCTGGTGGGTATCTCCTTCCCCCGCTATTCCACCCGCACCCTGGAGGCCATGCGCTTTGCCCACGAAAGCGGGGCCCAGGTGATCGGGCTCACCGACGGGCCCATGAGCCCCTTGCACAAAGAGGCGGATATCTGCCTTTCCGCCCGCACGGATATGACCTCCTTCGTGGATTCCCTGGTGGCTCCCCTGTCGGTGATCAACGCGCTGCTGGTAGCCCTGGCCCTGAAAAAACGGGCGGATCTGAACGCGCATCTTGAAAAATTAGAAGGAATATGGGACGCTTACAGTGTATATATCAACAAGGAAAACCAATGATATCCTGGTGATCGGCGGCGGCGCGGCGGGCATGATGGCCGCGCTGTTCGCCGCGCGGGCGGGGGCCGGGGTCACGCTGCTGGAAAAAAACGAAAAGCTGGGCAAAAAGGTGTATATCACCGGCAAAGGCCGCTGCAACGTGACCAACGTATGCGAGGACATCCAGGATTTTCTGCGGGAGGTGCCCCGCAATCCCCGCTTTCTGTACAGCGCTCTGCGCCTGTTTTCCCCTTCGGATATGCTGGCCCTGCTGAATGAACTGGGCTGCGAAACCAAGATCGAAAGAGGACGGCGCGCTTTCCCCGTGTCCGATCACGCCAGCGACGTAACCAGGGCCCTGGAAAAAGGCCTGCGTCAGGCAGGCGTTGAAATCCGGCTGCATACGGAGGTCCGCCGGGTACTGGCCGATGAAACGGGCGTTCGCGGCGTGGAGCTGGCAAACGGACAAGCCCTTTCCGCATCCAAGGTGATCGTGTGTACCGGCGGGGTCAGCTATCCATCCACAGGCTCCACCGGCGACGGCTATCGGTGGGCGGCGGAAACGGGTCACAGCGTTTCCCCCGCGCGCCCATCGCTGGTGGGGCTTTGCACCAAGGAACGCTGGCCCATGGAGCTGCAGGGGCTGACCTTAAAAAACATTTGCCTAACCGGGCAAAACTGTGGTAAAATAATTTATTCGGAGCAGGGTGAATTGCTGTTCACCCACTTCGGCGTGTCCGGGCCCCTGGTGATCGAATGTTCCTGTCACTTGCCGGAAAACGGACAGTGCCAACTGCTTTTGAATTTAAAGCCGGGCTTGACCCGCGAGCAATTGGACCAGCGGCTGACCCGCGAGTTTGCCGCCGCCGGGAAAAAGCAGCTTTCCACCGTCATGCAGTCGCTTCTGCCCCTGCGCTTTGCTTCCCTGTTCCCCGCCCTTTGCGGCGTAGATGGAAAGGCTCCGTGCAGCCAGGTGACGGGCGGCATGCGGGCGCAAATCGCGGAAAAACTACAGGCCCTTCCCCTCACCGTCACCGGCACGCGGCCTATTGCGGAAGCCATCGTGACCCGGGGCGGAGTGGACGTAAAGGCCCTTTCCCCCGGCACCATGGAAAGCAAAAGCATCCCCGGCCTGTACTTCGCCGGGGAGGTGATCGACGTGGACGCCCATACCGGCGGCTACAACCTGCAAATCGCATGGAGCACCGGGGCGCTGGCAGGCAAAAGCGCCGCCGAAGCCGTTTTGGAGGAAGGAACATGAGCGAAACGGGCATCGGCCTTGCCATCATCTTAGCGTCGACCGGCGTGCTTTTCCTCATTTTCGCCGTGGTTTTCGCGGTGAAAAAGGAAAAAGCATGCAGGCTGATCGGCGGGTTCAATTTCTTCACCGAGGCCCAGCAGGCCCGGTACGATCAGGCCGCCATCGCAAGGGATTATCAAAAGCTGTTTACCTGGTGGACCGTGGGCGCGTTCCTGTTCGCCGTGCTGGCCTTGTGGCTTTCCTGGTGGGCGATAGGCGCGGCGTTTATCCTGTTTTTGATTTCCATCGGCAGGGAAATGCACATCGATGCTGAAAAAGCATTTGAAAAATACAAGATCAAGTAGCAAGGACCGGAGGGTTTTCCCGTATGCAGTACATTATCCTGGACTTAGAATGGAACCAGCCCATCTCCTATCATTCCCCCGCCTACAAAAGCGTAGGCGGCAAGCTGCTGTTTGAAATGATCCAGATCGGCGCGGTGAAGGTGAACGAACAGTTGCAGGTGGTGGATTCTTTCTCCCAATTGATCCAGCCTCAGCATTATATCCGCCTGCATCCCCGCATTTCCCGCATCACCCACATCACCCAGGACGATCTGGCCGACGCGCCTCAATTTAATGAGGCGGTGGCCGCCTTCGCCGCATGGTGCGGGGAAGATTATGTGCTGCTCACCTGGGGTTGCGACGATATTTCCGTGCTGAACCAGAATATGTCCTTCTTCCAGTGCGAAACAACCCTTTCCAAAATCTACGACGCGCAGAAGCTGTTTTCCGATGTGACGGGCACGCCCAAGGAACGCAAAGGCCTGAAGGCCGCCATGGAAATGATGGAGATCGTGCCGGACGAGGAAAACATGCCCTTCCACAACGCGGTCAACGACGCTTACTACACGGCCCTGGTCTTCGCCAAAATGCCGGAACCTGAAAAGGTGCTGGAATATCCCCTGACCGCGCGGAAACTGCAGCATTTGGAGCGTACCAAAAAAGAAAGCACCGCCATCCTTCGCGTGCGTTCTTCCAAAGACGCTTTAAAGAGCACCGCCGCCATGAAGCCCCCCTGCCCGGTCTGCGGCAAGCGCATGGAGGTGCCGGAGGGCTACGTGTGCCAGCGCGGGGATCAATTTATGGCCCTGGCGGACTGTGAACAGCACGGTCTGGCTTTCGTGAAGATCGCTTTCGGAAAAAACGAGGAAGGAAAGCGGATCATGACCCGTTCCTCCTCCCTGTCCGACGAGCAAAGCCCCGCCTACGTGCATACCAAGCATTTGCAATGGGCGCAGAAAATGGCGATGCAGAAAGAGGAGAGTTGAGAGCTAAGCGCTGAGATATAAACGGTTCAAGTATTCCGTTCGGTGCAATTACAGAACAAAAGCGAAGAACAATAAAAATCTCAACCCTCAACTCTCCGCTCTCAACTCTGAAAAAAAGATCTTTCCGGCTCGAATAAACAATGACCAAAAAGGAGTGCCGTCCATGAATATCACCATGCTGGGAAAAACCCAAACTTTTGATTTCCCCGTGGCCGTGGGTGATATCATCGCGGCCATGGCCCCGGAATACGTCGGAAAAGCCTTGGGCTGCTTCTGCGGCGGCCAGGCGCTGGAGCTGACGCAAAGGGTGGAACAAAGCTGCGCGCTCCATCCCATCACCTTCCAGAACGAGGAAGGTCGGCGCATGTACGAGCGTTCCCTTCGCTTTGTGCTGCTGCTGGCGCTGCACCGCGTGCTGCCGGAATCCGATGTGCGCATCGAACATTCCATCGGCTACGGGGTCTATATGCGTTTGCTGGACCGGGACGCCGATCAGCAGATTGTGGATCAGATCCAAGCGGAAATGGAAAAAATCGTCGCGGAAGATCTGCCCTTTACCCGGGAGGTTTGGAGCCGGGACAGGGCCATTTCCTACTTTCTGCAGATGGACCGGCCGGATAAAACGCGGCTTTTGGCCTACCGGCCCTATGATTACTTCCCCATGTATCTGTGCGGCGGCATCGCGGAATACTTTTACGGCACCATGCTGCCCTCCACAGGCTGGGTTTCGTCTTTTAAGCTCCGGCTGCATGGCGCGGGCATGGTGCTGCAAATGCCCTCTCCCGCCGATCCCGAGCACGCCGCTCCCTTCGTGTCCCGGCCCAAGATTTTGAGCACCTTCGCCCAGTCCAATCACTGGTGCCATATCCTGCACGTGATGAATGCCGCCGACCTCAACGATATGATCATCTGCGGGGAGCTGCCCCAGTTCATTCGCGTGAACGAAGCGCTGCACGATCAGTCCATCACCGAGATCGCCCAGGGCATTATGCAGAAAAAGGCCAAGGCGGTGTTTGTGGCGGGGCCCTCCTCCAGCGGGAAAACAACCTTTTCCAACCGTCTGTGTATCCATTTAAGGGTGCTGGGGCTGGACCCCGTGCTGGTTTCCCTGGATGATTTCTATCGGAACCGGGATTCCCTCCCCCTGGAAGCGGACGGTCAGCCCGATTTGGAAGCCCTTTCCGCCCTGGACGTGGATCTGCTCCGGCAATGCGTGGCGGGCCTTTTGCGGGGCGAACAGGTGATGATGCCCCGGTTCGATTTCCATCAGAGCAAGCGGTTTTCGGAAATGTATCCCCTTCAATTATTCCGGGATCAGGTGCTGGTGATGGAAGGCATCCACGGCCTGAACCCCACCCTGCACGAGGGCTTTGATCCGCAATTGATCAGCAAGGTATATATCAGCGAGCTGACCTGCCTGAATCTGGATCATCACAACCGCATCCGAACCACCGACGCCCGGCTTTTGCGCCGGATCGTGCGGGATCATCAATTCCGTTCCACCCCGCCGGAAGACACCCTGAACATGTGGAACAGCGTGCGCCGGGGCGAGGAAAAGTGGATTTTCCCCTATCAGGAAAAGGCGGATTTCGTGTTCAATTCCGCCCTGCACTATGAACTGCCGGTGCTCAAGCGCTACGCTTACGAGCTGCTCAAATCCATCCCGCCGGAAAACCCGGTGTATTTAAGCTCCCGGCGGCTGCTGAAAATCCTCCATTACATTTTGCCCGCGCCGGACGAAGCCATGCCGGATATTCCGCCCCTTTCTCTGCTTCGGGAATTCATCGGCGGCTGCACGCTTTACGATACGCCCCATTCCACATAATTTTTCCCAATGATAATTTATCGCCTCCCTGCGCACAATAGCCGCGAGGAGGCGATTTGCTATGAAAAAAACGCTGATGATTCTTATGCTGACCCTGCTTTCGGCGGTGCTGCTCACCGGCTGCGCCAGTAACGCGGACACCCTGGCGTCCCCCACGCCCGGCGCGACCAACATGCTGGATAACCTGATGCCCGGCACGGGCACAGCCACCGCAAGCCCCATGATGGACAACACCACCATGCAGCCCGACGGCACGGCGTCCCCCGCCGCTACCATCGAAGACACCCGAAAGGCCGTTCAGGCCATGGAGGAAGCGGTGGAAAAGCTGAGCGAAGTGGATGACGCTTATGTGATCACCCTGGGCGATACCGCCCTGGTGGGGCTGGAATTTGAAAACCAGTACCAGGGCGGAACGGACGACCGCCTGAAAAAGATGGTGCTGGCCCGTTTGCAGACGGTGGATAAGAACATTTCCAAGGTGGCCTTGACCAGTGACGAGCCTTTGGTGACCAGCATTGAGGCGCTCACCGAAGCGCTGAAAAGCGCCTCGTCCCTGGAGGATGTAAACAACCGGGCCGAAGAGGTGCTCAAACAGCTTACGGTTTACGGCGGATGATCTGTTCTGCTGCCCGCATGCGGCTGCGGCTGCTTTCAGCCGCCCCGGTGATGGTGCTGGTTGGCCTGTGCTGGCATGCGGGCGGCGCGGCGGCCGCGCTGCTGTTATGGCTTGGGATGGCTTCGCTGCTGCCATGCCGCGAAAGGTATCCCTACCCCCGAAAGCGAAAACTCCGCGCGCATACGCTGTTTTTTTGCTTTTCGCTCACCGCGTTTCTCATTGGCGGGGCCGCATGGGCCGTCCGCCGCTTTTTCGCGCCCGGCTTTTTATGGAACCTGCTGTTTTATATGGGCGCGGCGGGCTTTTCTCTGCCCATGGGAAAAAGAGCGCTCAGCCTGCCCCTGCCCCGCTGGCTTGCCTGGGGATTGGGGGGATTGCTGTGCGCTCTTTTCCTTGCTTCCCTTATTTTTCAAACGCCACGCATTTGAGCGAAGGCTTGCCCGTGCCCCGATAGGTAAGATACAGGGCTTGTTTTCCGTCCGGGAAATCAAAGCGGGCGGTGTTCTTTTCCCACACGTTGGAGCTGACCACGGGGATTTTTGCTAATACCGGCCCGTCCCACGCGGTCTTTACTTCAAACGCGCCGTTGCAGTAGCAGCGGGTTTCGATGGAAACGCCTTTGACCCCTTTGCAATCAAAATACTTGAACCCGATGGTGGTGCCGTCCTGAATGTCGGCCACAAAGCCGGGGGTTTTATCATCGTCCCGCCCGTCCTGGGTGATCCGGGGCAGGCCGGGTTCGCCGGAATACAGCACCGGTTTCCCGGTGAACAGATGGCAGGCGATATAGGCAGGATATTCCCCTTCGCCTTTCAGCGGCCCGCCGTTGAGGCCGCAGGAGGTGATTTCCACCTGTTGGATATGGCCCTTTTCGTCAAAGAAGATGGGTTCGGCGCAGCCCTGGCGGCTGAACCAGGAACCGTTGGTCTGCCGGTGATAGAAAATATACCATTGTCCGTTGATTTCCACGATGCTTCCGTGATTGTTGCCCCCCAGCGCCACGGGCTTGTCGGCGGGCTTGTAGGCAGCTATGTGCAGGTCGTTGTTGCTCACGATCACGCCGCCGTAGGTAAACGGACCGCGCGGATCGGAGGCGGTGGCGTAGCACAATTCATGCATCACGGTGGAAGAATAAACGAAGTAATAGGTATCGTTCCGCTTGCGGATGGAGGACGCTTCAAAGAAAGCGTGGCCCTCAAAGCCGGTGCCCTCCGCGTATTCGCAGCCGGGCGCCACGAAAACCGGTTCTTCTTCGATGGTGAGCATATCAGGCCCCAGTACGGTGCACATGGCCCCGTGACGGCTCTTGTCGCCCCTGGCGCAGAAGCCGGTATACAGATAGGTTTTGTCTCCCTCGGTCAGCACGCCGGGGTCGAACTGGGGTTCGTCGCCCGGCCTGTCCCCTAAGCGCACGCCGTTTCTGTCATGCACATAACCCAAGAACTTGTAGCGGCCCGCGGGAGAATCGCACACCGCCACGGACACGAAGCCTACTTTGTCGTATACATAGTACAGGTAATACCGCCCGTCCGGCCCTTTGGTCACGTCCGGCGCGTACAGGCACATTTTCCCCGCCGCGTTGGCGGGGTCGCCGTCCCGGGGGAAGATCACGCCCTCGCACCGCCAGTCCGACAGATCGTTGACCGGAGCCGACCAGCCCATATAATCGCCCATGCAGAACACGCAGCCGTTAAAAAAATCATGGGAGCCGTACACGTACACCCGGTCGCCGAACACATAAGGTTCCCCGTCCGGAATGTATTCCCAGGAAGGCAAATAGGGGTTGAACGCCTGTTTTTTCATGCGTGTACCTTCTTTCGCAATTCTTTCCCCCGCATTTTCGCATAAACCCGCCGGAAAATCAATGCGGCCCATACGGAAAAGCAATAAACACCAAGCGGAAAGCACCAAATGAAAAGGATTTTTGCCGGTTTGCGAGAAAAGAAAAACGCGAACCCAAGAAACAGGAGGAAGTTACTGCCGATGAAGAAGATCGCTGCCGTTCTGTCCATGCTGGCGCTGGTGTGCGCCTGCATGCCCGTCCTGGCGGAGGAAACTGCCTGCGAACCGCTGTATGCCCTGGCCGCCCCATACGGCTTTAAACTGGGCGCGCCCCTGTCCTTCGATCAGACGCGGAATCTGAAATACCTGAATCTGGTGAAGGAAAACTTCAATTCCATCACCGCCACCAACGAAATGAAAGCCTATTCTCTGCTGAACCTCCAGGCCACCCTGGCAAGAGACGACGGCATGCCCGGTATGAATTACGCCGCCGCGGACAAGATGGTGAAATGGGCCCAGGATAACGGCATCGGCGTGCGCGGCCACGTGCTGGTGTGGGACGCCTACATGACCGACTGGTTCTTTAGGGAGGATTACGACAGCAAGAAGCCTTACGCGGATCAGGAAACCATCAAGGCCCGCACGGAAAGCTACATCACCCAGGTGGTGGCGCACTTTGAAGAAGCGTTCCCCGGCGTGGTCTACTGCTGGGACGTGGTCAACGAAGCCGTGGGTGATAATGATAAGGAATACGAAACGGGCGATCCGCGCCATCTGCGCACCCTGCGCGGAAGCGGCCCCAACTTATTTAAGGAGCTCATGGGCGACGATTATGTGGCGCTCTCTTTCCTGTACGCGAAAAACGCGGTGGAAGCCCTGGGCGCGGATATCAAGCTGTACTATAATGACTATAACGCTTACTTCGAGGAAAAAGCCCAAGCCATCCGCGCCCTGATCGACAGCGTGAACACCTTCGCCCAGGACGAAAACGGCAATAATCGCCAGCTCTGCGACGGCGTGGGCTTGCAGGGCTATATCGGCGGCTACGGCGTGCAGGAAGGCTGCCTGGAAGACAGCCATGTGGACATGATCCGGAAGGAAATCCTCAACTATGCCGCCATGGGCCTGGAGGTGCAGATCACCGAAATGGCCGTGCGCAATTTCGAGCTTGATCAGGCGGACAAACACGCGGAATTTTACGCCAAGCTCTTCCGCATGTTCATGGATTTGAACGGTGAAAACGGCAATCCCCTGAAAGCCGTTTCCATCTGGGGCCTCACTGATACCACCGCCCCCAAGGGCAATTATGTGTACAAAATGAACAGCCCTTACGGCGGCCTGTTCACTGTGAAGCTCAGCCCGAAGGACGCCTTCCAGAAGGTGTACGAAACGCTGAAACAATAAAAGTTGATCCATGCGCATATTCTTTCCCTCCTTCATGCATACTATGGAGCATACAGGCAAAACATGGAGGGAAAAAACAATGGAACAGACAGCGCATATGAACCGAAACGGCTGGAGCCAGGAAGAAACTGATTTGCTGTGGAAGGAGATCCACTCCGCCCTGAACGAGGGCACGCCCCTGCGCGGCGTGTTTGACCGAACGGGCCAGGCCCTGGGCCGCAAGCCCAACAGCGTAAGAAATTACTACTATATGCAAATGAGGGAAAAGGGCGGCGAGGATTTGAAACGCGCCGCCCCTTTCGATGCCTTTTCTGAGGAGGAAATTCACGATCTGCTGCGAAATGTGCTGTTGGGCCGGGGCAGCGGGCGATCCGTGCGCGCCTGCGTGATGGAAATGTCCGGCGGCGACCGCAGCCGCATGCTCCGCTATCAGAACAAGTACCGCGCCATCCTGCGCAAGAAGCCGGACCTGATCGATCAGGTTTGCCGGGAACTGAAACAGGAAGGGCTTCCCTGCCCGGACGTCACTGTGACCGTTTCTCCCCTGCCCAAGGACGATCCGCCCGTACAGGCCGACCCGGATGTGCAGGCCATTCTGCGGGCTGCCGCTTCCCTGGCCCGGCGGGCAGGCGATCCGGCGCCTGAAAACGACAGGCTTCGGGTGCAGCGCGATCTGCTCTTGATGCAGGTGGAGGATTTACAGCTTGCCGCCAAGGCGCTGGTTCAGGAGTGTAAGGAATTCTTAGGCTGCGAAATGGCGGAAAGAGAACGGCGACTGCCCGCCTTCTGCGAAATGCTGTCCGATCACGTAGCGAAACTGGAAACCGTCGCCGGATAGTTTATGGCGTCAGGATTTCCTTTAGATCGTTTTCCCGCAGGGTTTCTTTGATCAGCAGCGCCTTTGCCAGCTTTTCCAGGGTTTCCCTGTGTTCTTTCAGGCACACGCTGGCGCGTTCCATGGCATCTGCCAGGATCGCGTTTTCATCCTTGTCCGGGTCGCCGGTCTCCCCCATGGCGTAATCCTTCGCCATGGCGGCGGCGATTTCCCGGGCTTTTTTTAAATCGTTGGCAGCGCCGGTGGTCACGTTCTCCCGTCCCAGCAGCATTTCTTCCGCCGCGCGGCCACCTAAGGCGGCGCAGATCATGGCAAGCAGGTCTTTTCGCGAAAGCAGCAGGCGGTCTGGCTGCACGCTCATGGAATACCCCGCCGCGCCGCGGCTGGAGGGAATGATGGTCACGCGGGTGAGCCGGGCGTCGGGCAGCATGCAATGGGTGATCAGGGCGTGGCCCGCCTCGTGCCACGCGGTCACGCGCTTTTCCGCGTCCGTCATAAGCCGGGGCGATTCCTCCCCAACGGTCACGCCGCAGAAAGCGCTTTCCAGATCGGATTCTAAAATGGGGCCGCTGCCCCGCCGGGCGGCGCGGATGGCCGCTTCGTTGAGCAGCGCTTCCAGCTGCGCCCCGGAAAACAGCGCCGTTTGTCCGGCCCAGCTTTCCAGGGAAATGTTTTCATGCAGGGGCTTTTTCCGGGCGTGCACCTTTAGGATTTGAAGCCGCTGGCCGCAGTCCGGCAACCCCACTTCGATGCGGCGGTCGAAGCGCCCTTCCCGCAGAAGCGCCGGGTCCAGGGTGTCCAGGCGGTTGGTGGCGGCCAGCACGATGATGCCGTCGCTTTCGGAAAAGCCGCTCATTTCGGTCAGCAGGGCGTTCAGCGTTTGTTCCCGTTCGTCGTTGCCGCTGTCCCGCTTTTTCCCGATGGCGTCGATTTCGTCGATGAAGATCACGCCGCCCCCCGATTTCCGCGCTTTGCGGAACAGTTCCCGCACCCGGGACGCGCCCACACCCACATAGACCTGCACAAAGTCCGCGCCGCTCATGGCGAAAAAGGGGGCTTTCGCTTCCCCCGCCAGCGCTTTGGCCAGCAGGGTTTTGGCCGTGCCGGGCGGGCCGTAGAGCAGCACGCCCTTGGGGGCCCGCGCCCCGTAATCGGCAAAACGTTTGGGTTCCTTCAGAAACGCCGCCAAATCCCGTAGGCTTTGCAGCGTTTCACCTGAAGCTGCCACATCCTGAAAAGTAATATCCGGCGCCCGTTCGTCCGCCTGCACGGCGGCGTATTTTTTGAGCCCAAGCGCTCCTTTTCCTTTGGCTTGGGAAAAAAGGATGAACGCGCCGACGGCGATCAAACCCAGCGCCCAACCGGGCAAAGCGCTTTCCCGTTCTTTGACAGCGATATCCAGGGCAAGCAGCCGTTCCTTTCCGTCTACCGCCCGGGGATTGGGCGTGCGGATGGCCGTTCCGTCAGTTAGAATCGAATGCCAGTATTCCCCGTCGCTCAGGGTCACGCTTTCCACCTGCCCGGATTCCGCTAAAAGCCAAAAATCAGAATAAGAAAGAACCACGGGCTGCTCCCCCGCACTCAGAATGAAAAACAACAATAAAGCCGCCCCCGCCGCGGCAAACGCCGCAGGTTTCATCCAGCGCCTGCGCTTCACAGCCGTTTCCCCCGTTTCCGTTCCTGTATCGTCCGCTTTCGTATGGGGTCATTATACAGGGGAACAAAGCGAAAATCCATGGTAATATCTTGCTTCCTGGGAAATAATAACAGATTGAAACGGGCAGGAAGTTGGGAAAATGGAAAAAACGATGGTGAACGGGAGGCGGCGCTTCGTGCGGAAGGGAAAATGGGGACGGGCTATCCGCCGGATGGACAGGCAGACGAAGAACGAAAGCCTGAAAGATTTGAAAGCCTTGGACGGTATTCGCCGCCGGGGATTGAAGCGCGGTTTATTGGCGGGCTTTTTGATCCTGCTGTTGGGCGGCGCGGCGGCCTTTTATTTTGTGTTCGACGTGGGTTCCTGGCAGCGGCTGGACCTGCAAAAAATCGTCAATCTGCCCCAGACCGGGGCGATCTATGACCGCAACGGGGAATTTGTTTCCAAAATTCAATCCACCCAGGATCGGGTGAGCGTGCCCCTGTCCAGCGTGCCCAAGGATGTGCAGAACGCCTTTTTGGCGGCGGAGGATCTTAGGTTTTATCAGCATTTTGGCATTGATCCCCTGCGCATCTTCGGGGCCATCCGTTCCAACCTGCGCTCCGGCGACTACGCGGAAGGGGCCAGCACCATCACCCAGCAGCTGGTAAAGCTGAGCCACTTAAGCGCGCGAAAGACGATCGGGCGCAAATTGGAGGAAATGTATTTGGCCCTGCAATTGGAAAGCCGGTGCGGCAAGGATGAGATTTTAGAAATGTACCTGAATTTCATTTATTTCGGCCGGGGCGCTTACGGCATCGAAGCGGCGGCCCGGGCATATTTCGGCATATCGGCATCCGAGCTTTCCGCCGCCCAGGGGGCGGTGCTGGCGGCGGTGATCAAAGCACCCTCCGCCTACGCGCCGCATCTGCACCCGGAGGCCAACCGCCAACGGCAGGAATACATCCTGCGCACCATGCGGGAAAACGCTATGCTGTCGGAAGAAGCATATCAGACGGCCCTTGCCCAGGACGTAACGCCCATCCCGCAGAAAGCCCAGGAAACGCGCTACGGCTGGTATGTGGACGCGGTGCTGGACGAGGCGGAAAGCCTGCTGTCCATGCAGGCGGAAACGCTGTTAGGGGGCGGCTATCACATTTACACGGCTTTTGACCCCGAGCAGCAGGAGATCATCGACGGGCATTTTGAGCCGGAGGGCAATTTCCCCGCCAACGCCTCCGACGGCACCCGATCCCAGGCGGCCATGGCCTGCGTGGATGTGCACAGCGGCGCTGTGCGGGCCATTGAGGGCGGGCGGGAATATGAAGTGCAAAGGGGCCTGAACCGGGCAACCCAGATGCGCCGCCAGCCCGGTTCGTCGCTAAAGCCCCTGGCGGTCTATGCTCCCGCCATTGAAAACCATGGATACATGACCGCCAGCGTATTGAACGATACGCCCCAGAAATTCGGCAACTACTCCCCCCGCAACAGCGGCAATCTGTATTACGGCAACGTGACCATCCGTACGGCCCTGAAAAACAGCCTGAACGTGGCGGCGGTATCCCTGCTCAACAAAATCGGCGTGGCCTCTGCCCGGGATTATCTGCAAAAAACCGGCATTGAGCTGGACGACCGGGATTGGAACCTGTCCCTGGCCCTGGGGGCCATGACCTACGGCGTTTCCCCCGTGCAGCTCGCCGCGGCTTACGCGCCCTTCGCCAACGGCGGCACCTTTTACGCGCCGTATTTCATCGAGCGCATCGAGGATGCGGCGGGCAGCGTGATCTACCGCCACGAAGCAAACGGGAACAAGGTGCTGTCCGCCCAGACGGCTTATCTCATGACCAGCCTTTTGCAAACGGTCACATCTTCCGGTACCGGCGCGAAGCTGAGCGGCGCGGGCACCCCCGTGGCGGGCAAAACGGGCACCGTAAACATGACCGGCGGCGGCAACCGGGACATTTGGATGGCCGCCTATAACAGCGAAATATCCACCGCTTTCTGGATGGGCTTTGATAACCCGGACAGCCAGCACAAGCTGCAAAGCTGGGTATCCGGCGGCGATTATACCGCCGCCATGGCCACGCGCTTTTTCAAAAGCTATTACGCGGACAAAGAAAAGCCCGCCTTTCTCAAGGCGGACGGCATCGTGTGGCTGAATATCGACTTAAAATCCATCGAATGGGCGGGCGAACCCATGCTTGCCACCAAGAATACGCCCAAGAGCTACAGCATTTCGGAGGTTTTTTTATCCTCCAACCGCCCCACCAAGGAATCCAACGTGTGGAGCGCCCCGCGCACACCCTCCGCGTTCTACGTGACCCACAACAATCAGGGCAACCCGGTACTGGTGATCACGGCGGCGGACGCGGGGATTTACCGCATCCAGCGGGACGCCATCGGGGAATGTATCATCCTGAACGAGCTGTACGGCAGCGCGGGAGAAACCCTGTACTATACGGACAAAAAAGCAAAATTAGGCGTTGAATACACCTACCGGATCATTCCCATCAACGCGGAGCTGCTGAATAACGGCATTCTCATGGAGGGCAAGCAGGCCGTTCAGGTAGCCAGCGCGAAACCGCCTTCCGCCGGGAACCGGATATGGCAGGATATTTCCAATCTGCTGTTCGGACAGGCGGCACAGGATGAAAGCGCCGACGCCCTTTCCCTGTTCTGGCAGTCCGGCGACTAAGCACCGGAACGCCCGCGCCGCATACCATGAAAGGGAGAACAACAGGCAAGGAGGAAGGAAAGATGGATCAGGAAAAAGCTTCGGCGGCGTCTCCCTTTTCGGCGCTCACCTATCAGGAACAGCAGGACCGGTGGCTGGAATGGCGTTCCCGGCAATTGGATTATCAGCCGGCCAACGCGGCGCGGAATCCGAACCCGCCCGATACGCAAAAGGAGGATGGCTTGCCGCGCATGCGGCTTCCCAATATGCGCATCGCGGCTCCGGCCCGGCATCGGGAATTGGACGAGGTCATATCCCGCCACCGAAAGGCCATGCGGCAGGCGGGCGCTTTCCAGACTACCGCCATTGATTGATCATTCTCACGATTTCGTCCCAATGGCGGATCACGCCGATCACCAGCAAATGGCCGGGATAAGCCGCGTAAAAAACCCATTTAGGCAGCCGCAGGCGGCTTTTCATGGGAATCACCATCAGCGGAAGCGCCAGAATGGCAAAAAATTGAACCCGAAACAGATCGTTCAGCAGGCCGGCCGCATAGGGCAGGAAAGAAATTTCCGTGGGCAAAGTCAGGCCGAACAGCTGGATCAAACGCACCGATCCCTGGCCCCAGTACAGACAGAACACGGTCATCAGCCCGATTATGGCGGCACGGTTTTTCCTGCTCGCGTATAACAGCAGGATGAACAGAACGCCCTTCCAGCCATAGTTATGATTCAGATGGATGACGCAGGTGGTCAGGATCGCCAGTACAGGCCCCCAATACCGGCTGCCCTTTCGGTTTTCCCGAAACGATACGATGGCATTCATGCCGGCGAGCAGCTCGAAAAACACGTTCAGCTCGTACCATCGGTGGTTCATGGCCCATTGGTACACCGGCTGGGAAAGAATCCCGATGATCAATAGCCGCATGGCGTATTTCCGTATGTTTCGGGTGTATTCCACGCCGACGCATAGACACCAGGCAAACAGGGGAAAAGCCATGCGGCCGATGATGCGCAGTTCATACATTTTTGGGAAAAACGCCGCCCCAACGTGATCCACGATCATGCACGCGATGGCAATGAGCTTGATCAGCCCAGTGTTTTCGTTTCCGCACGTACGGGGAAAAACGGCGCCTTTGCTGTCGATTTCATGAATTGCCACACTCATGTCACATCAATTCCTCATGATAAGCATAGGATAGAGAGGATGGAAGAACCTCCATACATTTCCTGTCCCGCCCGATGGGCCGCTGAAAAGGCGCGGCCACAGGGCGGGACAGACGATTTTTGGGGTATCTTTCCACTTTTCACTTTTTCCCTTAATCCACGAAGGAAATCCGGTCTTCCTTCACGATATGAGCGTCCTTGGTATCGGCGGGCACGCCGACGGCAATGGCGATCACAAAATCCCAGCCCTGGGGAAAACGCAGGGCCTGCCGGAAGGCGTCGGCCTTTTCCCCGGCGAAAGCATCCCGGGGCATGCCGAGGATCACGCTGCCAAGGCCAAGGCTTTCCGCCGCCAGCGCGATGTTTTCCACCGCGATGCCGCCGTCGATGGGCGTATAGGGGTTATCCGGCATGCCGGAAATGAAAATGACCGTGGGCGCGTGATAAAACACATGGAATTTGCTGTCGGCAAAGCGCGGGCTGCGCTTTTCCGTGTCACGCTTCATCATCTGCTCCCATACGGCTTTGTTCATTTCGTCCAGCAGCCCCTGGTTGCGAACCACGGTAAAATGCCAGGGCTGTCGATTGACGGCGGAGGGCGATTCTACCGCTGCTTGCAGAATGGCGTTCAGCTGTTCTTCGTTGATGGGGGTGCTTTCGTAAGCGCGATGGCTGCGGCGGGCGGAAATCAGGCGCAGGGTGTCGTTGCTCATGGCTTTTCCTCCTTGCTTTCATATAAGCGTTATGGTATAGTTACGGTCGGGTGGTGATGGATCGTGCTGAAACATGAAGCGTTTATGCGGGAAGCGCTTTTGGAAGCGAAAAAAGACGAAAACGAGGTGCCGGTAGGCGCGGTGGTGGTTTATGAAGGGCGCGTGATTGCCCGGGCACATAATCAGCGGGAGGAAAGCCACCCCTTCGCCCATGCCGAAATGCTGGCCATGGACCGGGCCTGCCAGGCCCTGGGCACCCGCCGCCTGCACGGCTGCACGCTGTACGTCACCCTGGAGCCCTGCCCCATGTGCGCCGGCGCGCTGATGATGGCGGAGGCGGACGGCTGCGTGTTCGGGGCCTACGATCCCCGCCAGGGCTGCTGCGGCAGCGTTTACGCCCTGCCGGAGGATCCCGCCTTTTCCCATCGCGTTCCCTGCGCCGGAGGCGTGCTGGAGCAGCCCTGCCGGGAGGTGTTAAACGGCTTTTTTCAAAAGAAGCGCTTCACGGGTACAGTATAGCACGTTTTTCTTTTCATTGGCAAGTATTGTCAAAAAGTAAAAAGAAAAAGAGCAAATCGTGAACAGAATGTAACTTTCACCGGCATACCGGAAAAATGCTTGCGAAACCCTTCAACCTGTGTCATAATAGGAAAGCGAATGACCCCGTTCCATCGGGGAGAAAAGAGAGGAACCCTTATGATTTGCAAGCTGAATCGTATTTTGGCGCTGTGCGTGGCGCTGGTGCTGGCCCTGGGCTGCTGCGCCGCGTTCGCGGAGGAAACGGAAGAAAACCCGGTTTTGATCACCCTGGACGGCAAGGAGATCCGTCAGGACAAGATAATCGAGTTGCTGAATCAATTGATCAACGCGGGCTATGCCGTTGAAGGCGACTATGCTCTGGCGATCGAATACGCGGTTCAGGATCAGGTGATTGAAAGCAAAATCACCGAATGGGGGCTGGATCAGTTTACCGAGGAAGAAATGGAAGCTTTCCGCAATGAAGCCCACAGCGAATGGGAAGCCGCCATCGATTCCTACGTCAGCTATTTCCTCACCGAGGATACCGACGAAGCCCGCGCCCAGGCCCGGGAGGACGGCGCCGCCTATTTTACGGCCTACGGATACAGCGAAGAAGGATTGGCGGAAAACCTGAAAATGTCCGCGGCCTATGAAAAGTTGGAGCAGAAGGTGCTGGAGGACAAGGACCTGACCGTTTCCAAGGAAGATATCCGCGCTGAATTTGAAGCCACCGCTGCCCAGCATCAGGCCGCCGTAGAAGGCAATATCGGGCTCTATGAGCTGTACAAGACCTACTACGGCATGGATTTCTGGTATACGCCCGAGGGCTACCGGAGCATCATCCACATCCTGATGAAGGTGGACGACGAGCTCTTGACCGCGTACACCGAAGCGCAGGCCGCGTATGAAGAAAGCAAAAACGAAGAAAACCCCGATGGCGACGCTGAAAAGAAGGCCGCTATGGATGCTGCCAAGGATGCGGTGCTGGCCAGCAAGCAGACGGAAATCGATGATATTTATGATCGGCTTTCCAAAGGCGAAAGCTTTGCCGACCTGATTGCCCAGTATGGCGAGGACACCGGCATGGCCGACGCGGCCACCCTGGCCGAAGGTTATTTGGTACACGCCGACAGCATTATGTATGATTCCGCTTTCACCTCCGGCGCGTTCAGCGAAAAAATGCAGAAGCCCGGCGATACGTCCGATCCCGTGATTGGCGCCCACGGTATTCACATCCTGTATTACCAGCGGGATATTCCGGGCGGAATGATCGATCTGTCCGACGAAATCAGCGCTGAAATCGAACAGTCCATTTATACGGAAAAAGTTAATTCCTTCTATGCCGAAGCGCTGGAAGGCTGGATCGCGGAGCACGAGGTCGTATACAACCAGGAAGCCATCGATGCCCTGACCGCCTCTGCCCAGGAAGAGGAAGCGGCCGCGGAATAATCGCGCGAATCTCCGCAAAGAAAAACGCCTCTGCCATTGTGCAGAAGCGTTTTTCTTTGCGTTTGGATCAGGTTGCGCCGCGCTTTTTTCCCAAATAGGCTTCCTTCACCTGGGGATTATCCAGCAGTTCCTTGCCCGTGCCGTGCATGGTGATGCTGCCCGTTTCCAGCACGTACGCGGAATCAGCGATGCGCAGGGCGGCGTTGGCGTTCTGTTCCACCAGCAGGATGGTGATGCCTTCCTCGTGCAGCGTTTGAATGATGCGGAAAATATCCCGGATCACCAGGGGCGCAAGGCCAAGGGAAGGCTCGTCCATCATCAGCAGCTTGGGCCGCATCATCATGGCCCGGCCTACGGCCAGCATTTGCTGCTCGCCGCCGGACAGGGTGCCCGCGGGCTGCCAGGAGCGTTCCTTTAGCCGGGGGAACAGCTGATAAACGTGCTCGATATCGGGGGCCAAATCGTCCTTGCGCAGATACGCGCCGATTTTCAGGTTCTCCAGCACCGTCAGGTTGGGAAACACCCGCCGCCCCTCCGGCACCATGCCGATGCCCTCGGAAACGATTTTCTGGGGGCTTTGCCCGCTGATGATCTGGCCGTCATAAGTGATGGTGCCGTTCTGGATGGGCACCAGGCCGGAAATGGCGCGCAGGGTGGTGGATTTGCCCGCGCCGTTGGCACCGATCAAAGTGACGATTTCGCCTTTTTCCACGCTCAGGGAAATGCCCTTGATGGCTTCGATGCCGCCATAGCTGACTTTTAAATCCTTGATATACAGCAGGCTCATTCGTCATTCCCTCCCAAATAGGCGTCGATGACCGCCTGATTATTCTGAATCTCCTCCGGGGTGCCTTCGGCGATCAGCTTGCCGAACTCCACCACATAGATGCGGTCGGAGATGCCCATCACCAAATCCATATGATGCTCGATCACGAACACGGTCAGGTTGAAATCCTTCTTGATCTGCTGGATGAACGCGCCTAATTCCAGCGTTTCCTGGGGATTCATGCCCGCCGCCGGTTCGTCCAGCAAAAGCAAGGTGGGTTCCGTAGCCAGCGCCCGGGCGATTTCCAGCCGCCGCTGCATGCCGTAGGGCAGCGAAGTGGCTTTTTCGTTGGCTACGTCCTTGAGGCCCACGATATCCAGCAGGTCGGTGGTTTTGATGCGGTTGCGCATTTCCTCCCTGCCGTTCATGTGCAGCGCGGCGGTGAAGACGTTGCTGGTCCTGCGAAGGTGGGTGGCGATGAGCACGTTTTCAAAGGCCGTCTGGCTCTTGAACAGGCGGATGTTCTGGAAGGTGCGGGCGATGCCTAACCTGGTGATCTTGTCCGGCGTCATCACCACGCGCATGCCGGAGAACTTATCCGGGTCGGACCCTGCGTACAGATGCTTCATTTTCCCGGTGGGATGATTGGCGGCGATCAGCTTATCATGGAAGTACACCGCGCCGTTGGTGGGCTGGTATACGCCGGTAATGCAGTTGAAAGCCGTGGTTTTCCCAGCGCCGTTGGGGCCGATGAGGGCAACGATTTCGCCCTTGTCCACATGCATGGAAAAATCGTTTACGGCGACAACGCCGCCAAACTGCATCGTAATATTTTCCAGCCGCAGCACATTTTCGCTCATTGCTTCGTCCCCCTTTCGGCTTTACTGTCCGCGCCCATGTCCCATAGCTCGCGGTCCCCCATGATGCCCCGGCGGAAGAACAGCACCACGATCATGATGATCACGGAGAACACCACCAGGCGGAAGCCGTTGCGCAGCAGGGGCACTTCAAAATCGCCGATCATCTGCTTTTCATCCAGGAACCTGAGCCACCATTCGGAGCAGGCCACGAACAGGAAGGAGGAAAGCACGCTGCCGGTGATAGAGCCCACGCCGCCGATGACCACGATGAGCAGAATCTCATAGGTCATGGCCGAAGTAAAGCTCTTGGCCTGCACCGTAGTCTGGTACATGGCCAGCATTGCCCCACCCACCCCGGCAAAGAAGGAAGAAATACAGAACGACAATTGCTTGTGGTGGGCCAGATTGATGCCCATGGCCTCCGCCGCCACCTCGTCGTCCCGGATGGCTTTGAAGGCGCGGCCATAGTTGGAACGGATCAGCAGCACGATCAGGAAAATGCACACGCCAGAAATCAGAAAAGGCACAAGTGTTGACAGATATACCGTCACATTGCCGTCAGCATTTCGTATGTTGAAATCATTGAAATTTGGGAATAACCGCAGCAGATTGGAACCATTTGTGATCGGGCCAAGGCCGTTCCATTGAACAATAGCACGAATAATTTCCGCAAAGCCCAGTGTGGCAATGGCAAGATAATCGCTTTTCAGTCTTAGCACAGGAAGACCGATCAAAAACGCAAAGAACGCGGCAGCAACGCCGGATAAAATCATTGCCGTTACCACCGGCACCGTGAACTGAACAAGTCCGCCATCAAAATACTGGTATACTTGGCTACGATCAGCAACAGGAATCGTGAAAATACCGTACACATAAGCGCCGATCAGCATGAAGCCTGCCTGACCCAGGGAGAAAATGCCCGTAAATCCGTTGAGCAGGTTCATGGATACGGCCACCAGCGCGTAGGTGGCGCCTTTTTTCAGCACCGTAAACAGCATGGAGGAGGGCGGCAGAATCTGTTCAGAGATGAATACAGCCGCGTAAATCAGCGCCACGACCACCCAGGTTACGATAAAGGGGCGTTTGGATTGCTCTTTGTTCATTTCGCTCACCTCACACCTTATCCGTGGCCGCTTCGCCGAACAGCCCCGTCGGCTTGACCACCAAAATAATAATCAGCAGCGCAAACGTGAACGCGTCGGAGAAGGTGGCAAGGCCCAGCGGCTTTGTGATAACGCCAGATTTGAACAGGATCACGTCCAGGCCCTTGATGATATTTTCCATAATACCGATCAGGAATGCGCCGATCACCGCGCCGGGAATGGAGCCGATGCCGCCGAACACCGCCGCCACGAAGGCTTTCAGGCCGGGCATGGCGCCGGATGTCTGAATCACGGTGGAATAATTGGTGAAGTACAGCAGGCTGCCCACGCCCGCCAGGAAGGAACCGATCACGAACGTGGCGGAAATCACGCTGTTGATCTTGATGCCCATGAGCTGGCTGGTTTCAAAATCCTTGCTGACGGCGCGCATGGCCATGCCGATTTTTGTCTTGTTGATCAGCGTAACCAAGGCTGCCACCAGGATGATCACAAGGATGGGGGTGACCACCGTGACCAGCTTGGTTTTCGCAGCGCCCAGCACGATGGTTTCAGAAACCCAGGGAATGGTGGGATATTGCTTGTTCAAGCCGCCGGTGACGTACAGCACCAGGTTTTGCAGGGTGTAGCTGACGCCGATAGCGGAAATCATCACGCTCATGCGCGGCGCGGAGCGCAGGGGCTTATAGGCGACGCGCTCAATGAGAAAGCCGACAAGCGCCGTGATGATCAGCACCAACGGAATGGACAGCCACAGCGGCACGCCGGAGGCCGCGATATACACCATCACGATGCCCGCCACCATGAACACGTCGCCGTGGGCAAAATTGATCAGGCGCAGAATGCCGTAAACCATGGTGTATCCAATGGCAATCAGCGCGTATTGCCCGCCTACGGATATACCGGAAAGCAGGTAGGGGAAAACAGTATCCCACACGGTCAGAGCACTCCCTTTCGTTCAGACAATATGAAGCGCGGCGGAGGCGAAACCCGCCCCCGCCGCAATGAGCGATCTGAAACGGTCAGCCGCGATTGGATGAAATCATTCCACGGTCTGTTCCGTAACAAAAATCCATTCACCAGTCTCGTTATTGATGGTCTTGACGAATGCGGAAGTGCGGATGGCATCGCCTTTTTCATCAAAAGCAATGTGGCCGGATACGCCGTCGATTGCCACACTGGGAAGCGCAGCCATCACAGCGGCGGAATCAGGCGATCCAGCGGCTTGCAGCGCGGCCAGCGCCATGTAATATCCATCGTAGCCCATTACGGACACGGCAGAAACCATATCATTGCCGCCATTATTGGTCAGCGCTTCGGAATCACTGTTCAGCCAGGCTTTGAAACCGCTGTCAAATTCCTCGTTGGCGCCTTCCTGATAGAAAGTGGTGATCACGACGGATACGTTGGTACCCTTGGCCGCTTCGGCAACTACGTTGCTGTCTAAGGTGTCGCCGCCAAGAATGGAAATTTCAAAACCCTGCGCGGCAGCCTGCTGAATGATCTGCGTAGAATAAGCGATGGACACAGGGCAGAAGAAAATATCCGCGCCGTACATCGCGGCATTGGTCAGATAAGAAGTGAAATCGGCGGTGTTGGTGGGGAAGTCTTCCTTAATGACCGATCCGCCCAGCGCCTCAAACTGCTGGGTGAAGAAAGCGATCAGCCCCTGGTCATAGTCATTGCCCAGTTCACCCAGGCAATAAACCATGTTAGCGCCCAGGGTCTTGGATACGTAATTCGCCAAAACAGTGGCCTGGAAGTCATCCAGGAAGCAAACGCGGAAATAGTGACTGTTGCCCGCGGTGACCTGGGGATTGGTGCAGGTCAGACCAATGACGGGGATCTTGGCGTCGGCAAAGTATTGGGAACCGGCAATGGATACGCTGGAGCCGTAGGAACCCAGAGCAACGCTCACGTTTTCAGAAACCAGCTTCTGGGCGGCGGAGGGCGCCTTATCGGTGGAGGAGCCGTTGTCCGCCGGCACCAGTTCCACTTTGTATTCCACGCCGCCGATCACGACGGTGGGCGTCACAACGTTGGCGTACTGAACGCCGAGGGCTTCCTGCTTGCCGCCCGCGCCGGAGTCGCCGGAAGCGGGTTCATACACGCCGATTTTTACAACGGGCATATCGTCCGCCAGCGCGAAAACGGGCGCCATCAGCGCGAGGATCATGATCAGGGCCAGCATCTTTTTCATGTGTTTCATCTCCAATTTCTAAAGATTTTCGCAAAGCATCATACAATTTTTTTGTCCATTTTACAAGTAAAAACGAAAAAAAATGCAAATCTGATACAATGCGCTATCAGGGCATGGATTGGCAGACAAAAGCCGCGGGCGTTCGGCTCGCGGCTTTTTATGCTGCTCAGCAAATCAGATGGTAAAGGGCTGGATATCGGCGATCAGATCGTCGCAGTTATCCTCGTAAACGTCCATGGTAATGGGCTTGCTTAGATCCAGGGAGAAAATGCCCAGGATGGATTTTGCGTCGACCACGTGACGGCCGGCCCGCAGGTCCACTTCATAGGGATACCGGTTCACCGTGTTGACGAAAGTTTTCACTTCCTCGGCAAAGCTGAGCTTAATGGGTACAGAGCGCATGAAAACGCACCTCCTCTTCGATGTTGATATCCATTTTACAGCAACCAAGAGAAAAAAGCAACTGAAATGTTAAAAATGCTGTATTTTTTTATCATTTTACACAGTTAGGGCCAAGATCATGCCGTCCGGTGCGGGCGGATTGAAAAAGTGTTGAAAAAAAGGAGGCTTCACTAAAAGATGTGGGTAAATTGTCGAAGACTAACTGATGATTTGCATGGGTTTACATGGAGCAGACATATGTGAAAGCCTGTCTGGCGAGCCAGCCATCAATTCCCGCCTATACGGATGGCGGGAAAAATGCTGGCTCGACAACTGGCGTACATCACATATGTCAGAGGCTCCATGTCAACCCTGCAAATCCTTTTATCTCCTTACTTCTATATCCTTTGGTCACCCACACTTTCTAGGGAAGAGCCAAAAAGGGCCTCTATTCCCTCAGGGAACAGAAGCTGGCGGTTCCCTGCGCCTTTGATAAGGTGGTCGCCAACAATTCTTCCCTTGATCCCTACTCCCAGCGCGGCTACGTCTGTGTGGAAAAAAACAGGAAAACGTATTATTACGCTGTCGCTGACGGCTCGCTGTACGAATCGCCCAAACCGGGGGAAAAATGGCAGAAGATCGGCTGCTTATATATTCTTAACGATGGGAAAAACGCAAGATACCAAATTCTCGCACCCGATCGGAAGATCGCATACGTAAACGACGCCAAGCTTGCGAAAAACCAAAATGCAGGCACCGGGTATTTGTTTGAGTTTACCTCAGAAACCTACAGCAACATGCTCGTAACCTGGCGCGGGGAAATCGTGTTGAAATACTACAAGAATCCTTTCACCATTACGAACGACGATAAAGCGGTCATCCAGAAGAAGGACGGCACATATTCGCTGATCGAAGTGGCAACGGACGAATAGCCCTCAAAGCCTGTAAAAAAAGCGCGGTCCGCCGCGCTTTTTCGTATGAGCATAACAAGGAGGCGATCAGCAGGAAAGCATACTTTCCGGATCCCCCAGGGGCTGCACATAGCCCTCCAGCATTTTGGCTTTGGCGGCCAGATCGCGGGATTTGGGATTGATATAAATACGGCATTTTTCCCGCCCGTTCCGGGCCTCCTGGATCAGATTGAGCGCGGCGGAGTTCCCGTCGAAAGCCATCAGGAGGGAAGGGGTTTTTTGGAAGATTTCATAGGCGAAGCTTTTATACAGCCCCATGCCGGAGCTTTCAATGGAGACGATGATCCCGATCCCCGATTTTTCCAGCCGCGTTTTTTCCATGCGGGTGATTTGATTGGGCACGATGGCGAATACGGCAAAGCGATCCACGGCGCGGCGCACCAGATACCCTTCCAAACCGGACAGCGTATGCCCCACGACAAAGCAAACCTTTTGAGGATCGGCGCATTGCAGCAGCCTGTCGATAAAGGCGCGGTCCTCTTCCCGGATCACGGTGCGGCGTCCGCTGCTGTTAAAGCTGCCGCCCGCCGCCACGATGGGCAAAAGCTCCTTGGGTAAAACGGCGAGCTGGCTTTTCAGCGCCTTTTCCGTGTTGATCCTGCCGGGAGCCTCCCACAGGGTTTTGGCCGTCCGCGCGGCGTTTTCCTGTTTGCGGCTGTAATAGAGCGCCACATCTCCCCCGGGACAATTCTGCCGGAACGAGTGCATTTTTTCTTCAAACACCCGGCGGCTGTCCGCCAAAATCCCGTCCTCCGCCCGGCGCATGCGGCAAAGCTCCTCGTGGGTCAGGTTCAGCAGCTTTTCCAGGCTCAGTTCTTCGTCAATGGAATTGGTGCCGTACAGCGCGCCGCCGTCCGTGCCCTGCACGCAGCGGACCCCGGCCTGCAAATACTGGCGCAGGGGGTGCCTCTCCAGGCTGCTCAGATTATTCAAGCGCACGTTGGAGGTGATCTGGAATTCCAGGGTCACGCCGTATTTCCGCATATCCTCCAGCAGCTTTTTGCCCTTGGGGCTGTTCAGATCACAGGTATATAAACCGTGGCCCAGCCGCAAAGGGGGCATCGGTTTCCCTTCCTTCAGGGATTCCTTTACGCAGCGGATGCTGTTTGCCACGTTTTCCCGGAGGCCGTCGTTTTCCCCGGCGTGAATGCGGATCACAAAACCGGGATACTCCCCCGCGATGGCCGTGAGTTCCGCGATCACGCCGCGCAGCTCCATAATATCGTTGATTTCCTCGCCGATGATATCGCTGCCCGCGATGTAGGGATCGCCAGCGATGACGCGCAGGCAGCGCAGGTTTTCCACCAGATAATCGTTGGGCGTGACCTGATCCTTTACGATGGTCAGGGGAATGCGGCGGATACCGGTCAAAAAACGCAGCAGCACGCCGGTTTCCCGGGTGACGGAGGGCATGATTTCATGGATTTGGCGAAGCTTTTCCGGGAATTCCGCTTTGTTCAAAAGGGACGTATCGCTGATTTCCGCGTATTCGATACCCCGCTTCTGATACTCGCGGGCGATCCACAAAAGCAAGTCCTGGTACAGCGTATTGGCACGGTAGCGGCTGTCCTCCCGATCCCGGCGCATTCTTTCCGCGTAGGCGTACACCTCCCGATCCGGGATGCCCTCGATATTGATGCCGGAAAAGGGATGCAGGTCGGGCACGCCCTTGGTAAATACATAGCGGTACAGATACACCTTTTCCAGGTCGGCGAACACCGCCTGCCCGTCCTTGGGAATGGTGAGGGAATTGCGGATTTTTTCGATATTGGCGGCGGCGCTTTGGGGGTTGCCCAAAATCAGGCCGGCAAAATTGATGAAGGTGAAATCGTCGATGCGGCGTTCCCGATGGCGGCCCGATAATTCTCCTAAATCCAGACGTTTTTCCGCTTCCTGCCGCTCCGTTTCCAGCTTTGCCCACTGGGATTCCGTGCAAAGAAGGCCCAGCTTTTTGATATAGTAAAGCGGATACCGGATTTGGTGAATAATCCCTAAGGCGATCAGGACGTCCGGCGGCAGGTTGCCGTTCATGTGGGTATGCAGGTCGGTGCGGAATTTGCAGTCCCCCCGGATATAGGTTTTCACAATGGTTTTTTCAACGCCCAAGCGGTAATCCTTGGTCTGGCTCATGAGGGTTTTGGAAATGGCGGGAATGGACGCTTTCAGTTCCACGCGCCCATCCGGGAAGATATTGGCGATCTTGGTGTTCCCCAGCCGCAGGATATACATTTTCCGGTTATCCCCGTCGAAATAACAGGGGATTTCACCCCGGATCACCTTTAAGCCGTTCTCGTCCTCCGTGGTTTTTAGCGCGCACAGGCGGGCTAAATTGGTGATCAGGTTGCCCGTGTGGTGATTGGGCGTGCGGATCACATGAAAAAGACGGTCCCCTTCCATGTACAGGTCTACCGCGATATCCTTTTCCCGATCCAGATAAAACTGCTGAAAAAAGATCATCCTGCCCGTCCTTTCCCCCGCGCCGGGTTCCTTCCGCGTACAGTTCCTGTTCCGTCACGCTCTCACTTTTGATTTTGCGTGCTCACCTTCCGGCTTACAAACAGATAAACGGCAAAGACCGCCGCCGTGAACGCGGCGCCAATGGGATAGCTGACGCCCGCGCCGAGATGGAAGCCCTCGGATGCCATGAGGATATAGGTCGTGCTGACCGCCGTCATAAAGGCAGCGGGAAGGGCCGTGAGCAGGCTCATCCCTTTGCGCTCATGGGTTTTCAGCAGATAGGCCGTGGCGACCCAAAGGGACACCATCGCCAGCGTCTGGTTGCTCCAGGAAAAGTAGCGCCAAAGCACGTTGAAATCCAGCTGCGTCAGCACCGCGCCCGCGCCAAGCAGCGGCAGCGTAATGATGAGGCGGTTGCGAATCTGCTTTTGATTCAGTCCCGTGATTTCGGCCAGAATCAGCCGGGCGGAGCGGAACGCCGTGTCGCCGGACGTGATCGGGCATGCGATCACGCCAATGATCGCTAAAATTCCGCCCACCGGCCCCAGCATGCCGGTGGAAATATCATAGACCGCGCCGGACTGGCCCAGCTCGGAAAGCGCGTTTTGCAGCCCGCCGGTGGCGCCGTAAAAAGCCACGCCGCCCGCCGCCCAAACCAGGGCAATTACGGATTCGGAGAGCATGGCCCCGTAAAAGACCTTGCGGCCCACTTTTTCGGACTGGATGCACTTGGCTACCATGGGCGACTGGGTGGCGTGGAAACCGGAAATCGCCCCGCAGGCCACGGTAACGAACATAAAGGGCCAAACGGGAAGCCCTTCCGGATGCAGGCTTTGCAGCGTAATCTCCGGGACGGTGTAGCCGCCGAAAACGACGCCGCCTAAGATGCCCGCCGCCATGATAATCAGCACCGCGCCGAATACCGGGTACAGCTTGCCGATGATTTTGTCAATGGGCAGCAGCGTGGCCAGAATATAATAGATGAGGATCACTACGATCCAGAAGGTTCCGTTCAGCGCGTCCGGCGTCAGCCTTGCCAGCAGCGCCGCGGGAGAAGTGACGAACACCGTACCCGTCAGCAGCAGGAGCAGAATGGAAAAAACACGCATGGCCCATTTTGCGCCCTTGCCTAAATAGATGCCGCTGAGCTCCGCGATAGACGCGCCGTCGTGCCGCTCGGAGATCATGCCGCTCATGTAATCGTGAACGCCGCCCGCCAGCACAGAACCGAAGATGATCCACAGGAACACCACCGGCCCGAAGCAGGCACCCATCAGCGCACCGAAAATCGGCCCGGTGCCCGCGATGTTAAGCAGCTGCACCAGAAACGCTTTCCAGGTGGGCAGCGGGATAAAGTCCACGCCGTCCTGCTTTGTATAGGCCGGAGTCTTCCGTCCATCGGGCGCGAACACGCGATCCATCACCCTGCCGTAAACAAGATAGCCAACGATCAGCACCGCAAAAGAAATCATCAAAGAAATCATGCAACCATCCCCTCATAAATATGATTATGATTATACATTATGTCACAAATGGAATAAAGCTGTCAAGCAAAATACAAGCACTAAACCCCTTTCGCTTTTTCTCTTCGCTGCATGACCACGATACCGACCACGAACAGCACCGCGCCGGAAACGATCCAGACGCTGACCGGTTCGCGGAAGAACAGGATGCCCCAGGCCAGGGCGAAGAACACCATGGTGCTTTGCAGCAGCGCCACCATACGGAAGGGCACCAATGGTATGGCCTTGGCGTTGAGATAAAAGCCGATGCCAGTCACAAATCCGTACCAGATCACGGCGGCAAAACAAGCCAGATCCGGCTGGGCTTTGGGAAGAATTTCTCCCCTCCCAGCAGGAAAGAGCAGGGCCAGCACAGCCGCCAGGGCAAACATGCACAAATTGCTGTCCAGAATATCAAAATCCTGCGCGATCTTTTTCTGGGTGAATACGAACAGCCCGGCGCAGCAGCCCGAAAAAACATACAATAGCGTCAGGGTCAGCTGTTCGCCCGCAAGCGCGTCCAGCGGCAATCCGTTCCAGGAAATGAGCAGGATGCCGATGATGCAGCACGCCACCCCAGCCCACTTGGCGGCGCTCATTTTTTCCCGCAGTACGGTAACGCCGAGGATCGTCAGCAGAATCATCTGGGCGGGCTGCGTGAGGATATTGCCGTAGGACACGCCCACGGACAGGGCGGCGTTTTCCATCAGGTATGCCGCCAGCTTGGCACAAGCCCCAAAGGCCAGCCATTTCCAATGCTTTTTAAGGTTCGGCCAGAAATCGGCACGAAAGCGCTGGCGCTTGACGGCCTTTAAGCCGACCAGCCAAAACACCGCCACGAAAAAACGCAGGAACGTGATCATGTACGGCGAAAAATAGGGCCGGATCAGCTTGACGGAGGTGCCGCCGAAGCTGAAAAACAGGGCCACCATCACCAGATAAACATAACCCACCCGAAGAAACTTCCTTTCAATATCAGTTCAATTGAACGATGATGTCTTTGATCAAAAGTGAAAACGACAGAAAAAATACATTTTTACTTTTTCGTGTTCATCGCGGCGTATTCCTTTTGCAGTTCTCCATAAAGCCGCTCCATCGTCCACGCCCGGTTGGTGGGGGTCAGCACCGCCATGAGGCGCGGCCTTTCCAAACCGTTTTTTCGGATGGCCTCAAACAGCGCGTCCATGAGATGATCCGGAAAAAAGGCCATCACCGCCATTTCCCCGCCCGTTTTTGCCCTTTTTACGGCAGGGGCCGGGGGTTTTAATCCGCACAGCGATTCCAGCCTTTGGCTCCATTGATCTTCCTTTACTTCCATTACTTTGATTCCCAGGGCCCCCGCGATCATGGAAAGCCGCAGAAGCCTGCCCGGCTCCATACGCGCGCAAAGCAGCAGCGGATTCATGCTTTCATCCCTCCTGTTTCCCATATACTATACCGCATTTGCCAGATTCAGGCAAGATTCTCTTCCCTGACGATTCAGAATTTTTTTGCCGTTTCATCCAAATGATTGCCAATCATAAAAATTTATGATATACTTATAAGGACAAAAAGCGCTGCAAAGGATGGCGGATTGAATATGCGGGATTTCACCTTCGCCAGCGTATGTTTGCGTATGCTGCTGGCCTTTCTTGCGGGGGGCGCGGTAGGCTTTGGCCGGGCCAAGAAAGCTCAGCCCGCTGGGCTTCGTACTTATATGCTGATAAGCATTGGCGCGGCTATGAGCGTGCTGCTGCCCATCTATTTATTTGAGATGCTGAACGGTCCCTGGGCTGACGTAACGGCGGAGGTGGGCTTGAAATTCGACGCGTCCCGCATGGCATCCCAGGTGGTCACCGGCATCGGCTTTTTGGGAGCCGGCATCATCATGAAGGCGCTGCACCAGCAGGTGAACGGCCTGACCACAGCCACCGCCCTGTTCGCCACCGTATGTATGAGCCTGGCGGCGGGTGCGGGTTTTTACGAGTGCGTGATTATTGCCGCCGCCGTCATTATCGTGGTGCTGAATGTGATGGCCCCCCTGGAAAACGCCTTTAAGCGCAGGCTGCGGGACATCACCATCGGCGTTGAGTTCACTTGCGCGGAGGACATCAACACCATCACCGATTTGATGAAACAGCAGCAGGCCCAGATCGTGGATATCGACATCGAAAGCACGGAGCAAAAAGGCGGCAAATACCCTTCTGCCGTTTTCATTTTGAAGCTGAGCCGGGAGAAGCATTCCCATTCCGGCATCCTTTCCACCCTGGCGGAGCTGCCCTGCGTGCGTTCCGTGCAGGAACTGATTTCATAACAGGGGGGTGCAAACGGCCATGCTGAACTTTTTGAATCCCCTGCGGGGGCTGGACGCGGGTACGGTGGTGCTGCGGATGCTGCTTTCCTGCCTGTGCGGCGCGGCGGTGGGGGTGGAAAGGTCCGCCAAGAACCGTCCGGCGGGCTTCCGCACCCACATTCTCGTGTGCGTTGCAGCCAATTTAGCCGCCATGACGGGACTGTATCTGTATTTGGAATTAAAAATGCCCTCGGATATTTCCCGCATCAGCGCCCAGGTGATTTCCGGCCTGGGCTTTATCGGCGCGGGCACCATCGTGGTAACAAGGAACCTGTCCGTCAAGGGCCTTACCACGGCGGCGGGCCTGTGGACCACGGGTATCGTGGGCCTGGCCATCGGCAGCGGCTACTATGAGCTGGCAGTCATCGGCACGGCGCTGGTACTGATCGCGGAAACGTTTTTCGGCATGATCAGCGCCAGAATCCACCGCCCCCCGGAATATACGGTGGAATTGGCCTACGATGAAAAGACTTCGCTGGAAAATGTGCTGCGGCTGTGCAAGGATCAGCGCATGTCCATTGTGAACCTGCGCGTGCGCACCATTGCCGTTTCCGCCGACGACGGTGCCCAGTATACCGCCACCATTACCCTGCGCGGCAACGTGGAAACCGACGATATGCTTCGGCAGATGCGCATGATGCACGGCGTGGTGGCCGTGGCCGCGCTTTGATGCGCGCGTTTGAGAGAACGCTTTCTGGTACGGCCGCGCCGTACCTTTTTGTTTTGTTTCCGTCTGATGGGGCCTTGACAAGTCTGGTATAATATAAAGTGCGGCAGAAGTTTCCAGATTCAGGCTATGTACCGCAAAAGGAGTGTATCATCATGGTAAAAGTCAACATTATTTCCGGTTTTCTCGGCGCGGGCAAAACCACGCTGATCAAAAAGCTGCTGGGCGGCTCCATCGCCAAGGAAAAGGTGATTTTGCTGGAAAACGAGTACGGCGAAATCGGTATTGACGGCGGTTTCATGAAGGATTCCGGCATCACGGTAACGGAACTCAATTCCGGCTGCATCTGCTGCACCCTGGCGGGCGATTTCCAGAAATCCATCGACGAGCTGATCGATACCTATCATCCCGACCGCATTTTGGTGGAGCCCACCGGCGTTGGCAAGCTGAGCGAAATCATTGCCGCCGTGGAAAAGGCCAAGACCCGGCATAATGATCTGGTGATCGCGGGCTGCGCCACCGTGGTGGACGCGGGCAAATGCCGCATGTACCTGAAAAACTTCGGCGAATTCTTCATCGATCAGGTGAAGTCCGCCGCCACCATCATTTTCAGCCGCACCCAGCTGCTGCCCGCCGACCGGGTGGAAAAGAGCCGCGCCCTGATCGAGGAACAGCATCCCGACGCCCGCATTATCACCACCCCCTGGGACGACCTGGACGCGGACACGGTGCTGGAAGTGATCGAAAGCGGCAAGCCCATGGAAATCCATGTGGACCTGGACGACGATGACGACGATGATGAAGACGAGCACGAGCATGAACATCATCATCACCATCACGATCATGACCACGATGAAGATGCGCATGAACACGAGCACCATCATCACGACCATGATGACGATGACGACGATGAAGACGAACATGAACATCATCATCACGATCATGACCACGAACACGGCCATGAACACCACCATCACCATCATCACCATAAGCCCGGCGAGCACGATGCGGACGAGGTGTTTGAAAACGTGGGCGTGGAGACGGCCCGGCGCTTTACCCAGGACGAAATTCGCGGCATGACCGAGGCCCTGTCCGATCAGGAGGAATACGGCCTGATCCTGCGGGCCAAGGGCATCCTGCAAACGCCGGAAGGCGCCTGGTTCCAGTTCGACTATGTGCCCGGCGAACTGCAGATTCGGGATTGCTCCCCCGATTACGCCGGACGCCTGGTGGTGATCGGCACCAACATCGACGAAAAAGCGCTGAAGGAACTGTTCAAGCTGTAAAGGATCAATATGAAAACGACACAGAAAATCGTAGGCGTATACATCGTGACCGGCTTCATCGAAAGCGGCAAAACCACCCTGATCCATTCCATGCTGGAGGACAAGGGCTTTTCCCGCGGGGAAAAAACCCTGCTCATCAGCTGCGAAGAAGGCATTGAGGAATACGATGAGAAAAAGCTGCTGGATAACAACTGCGTCCTGGTCACCATGGACGACAAGGACCAGTGGAACGAAGAAAACCTGCGCCGCATCGATGCCCAGGTACAGCCGGAGCGCGTGATCATCGAATACAACAACATGTGGACCATCGACCACATGGGCAGCACCGAAATGCCCGCCCTGTGGCGGGTGGTGCAGGTGATCACCACGGTAGACGCCACCACCTTTGAAAACTACATGGCCAACGTGCGCACCATCCTGACCGACCCCATGAAGGAAGCCGATCTGGTACTGTTCAACCGCTGCACGGAAGATATGCCCAAGTCCCAATGGCGGCGCGCTATCCGGGCGCTGAACCAGAACACCACCATCCTGTTTGAGAACAACGACGGAAGCTCCGAGGACGGTATTTCCGATGAGGACCTGCCCTACGATATGAAAGCCGATATCATCGATATCAGCGACGATCAGTTAGGCGTATTCTACATCGATTCCCTGGACCATCCAGAGCGCTACGACGGCAAAACCGTGCGCTTCGTTGGCCAGCCCTTCCCGGAAAACTCCATTCCACAGGGCTATTACTATTTCGGCCGTCTGGCTATGACCTGCTGCGCCAACGATATCCAGCAAATGGGGTGGGTCACCCAGGGCAATCTGAAACCCACCACCCGGCATTTTTACCGCCTCACCGCCAAATGCGAAAAGCGCACCGGCGGCGACGGGCGGGAAATCGTCACCTTCAAGGAATTGGCTGCTGAACCGGCGGCGCGGCCCCGGGAAAAGTACATTACCTTCAATTGATCCCGTATCCGGCCCTTTGCTGACCCCGCTTCGCCTGCAAAGGGCCTTTCTTTGTTACAGGGGATTTGGACTTTGAACAATAACCAAACAGATACAATGCTACGATAAAGGAGGTTGGTTTATGCCTTTCTCTGCCTATCTGGACGGAAAACGCGCGGAATGCCGGGCGCTTGTTGCGGCGTTGGGAAAGCGTTTCCCCTATGTGAGCGTCTTGGGCACGGACGTGCGCGCCACGGCGATCCGGGCGGATAAAAAAAGCTCCATGGTGCAGGATGGCCGGGGCGAATGCGGCTTCGTGCTGAAAATGCACGATGGCCGGTCTTTCTTTGAATACTCTTTGGACGATCTTTCCGGCGATATGAACGCGCTTGCGGAAAAAATCGAAACCGCCGTGGAAATTGACCCCTCCCTGTGCGCCCGCATGATCGAAGCGCCGCTGCCCCAGGACGAACCGCTGAAACAGGATTTCCTGAGGGAAACGGATTTTGCCGATTTCGATGAAGAAACAATGCTTACCACCTGCAAGGCGCTGAGCCAGGAATTGCTTGAAAAGGACGAACGCGTACTGAACGCTTTCGCCGTGATTCAGCCCTTCACGGTGTCCAAGCTTTTTATTACCCGAAACCGGGAGCTGAGCCAGCATTACGGCTGGGCCAACGGCGTGCTGATGGTGGTATACGGCGGGGAAAAGATGGCCCAGGCACGGCATGTGGAAGGCTCGGACAAATTGAAGGAAATCATCGAGGGCATGAAAGCCCATACCGACGGCGTGATTCAGCTTGCGGAACACCTGACCCACGCCGAGGCCATCGAACCCGGCGTGTACGACGTGATCACCGACAGCTCCATCACCGGTCTGATCGCCCATGAAGCCTTCGGACACGGCGTGGAAATGGATCAGTTCGTAAAGGATCGGGCCATGGCCAAGCACTGCATGGGTCAGTACGTGGCCTCTCCCATCACCAACATGCACGACGGCGCGGCGGCCGCCCATTCCGTGGCGTCCTACTTCTTCGATGACGACGGCGTTCTGGCCCACGATACCCAGATCATCAAGGACGGCATTCTGGTGGCGGGCCTGTCCGACTTAGCCTCCGCTTCCCAGCTTTCCACCGAACCTACGGGCAACGGGCGGCGGGATTCCTACAAGCGCAAGGCTTATTCCCGCATGACCAACACCTTCTTTGAGCCGGGCAAAGACAAGCTGGAAGATATGATCGCCTCCGTCCAGCACGGCTATATGCTGTTTGAAACCAACAACGGCATGGAAGACCCCAAAAACTGGCAGATTCAGTGCACCGCCGAATACGGTATCGAGATCGTGGACGGCAAGCTGACGGACAATTACGTGTCCCCCGTGGTCATGAGCGGTTCCGTGCCTGAGCTGCTTAAATCCATTTCCATGATCAGCGACCAGTTCAAGGTCATCGGCGCGGGCATGTGCGGCAAAGGCTACAAAGAATGGGTGCGCGTATCCGACGGCGGCCCCAACCTGAAAGCGAGGGTGAAGTTAGGATGAACGTGATCCGGCGTTTATTGGAACAAAACCAAGCGTTAAGCGGCTGGCGGATCAATGAAACAATCAGATCATCTTATGAGCTGTTTTTCGTGCATCGGAAGCTGGAGACCGTCCGGGCCACGGACACCGTTTCCACCAATGTGACCGTATATGTGGATCACGACGGCAAAAAGGGCGATTCCTCCTTTGACGTCAGCGCCGCCATGACCGAAGCCGATATGCGGCAGAAGATCGAAACCGCCGTGCGCCGGGCCAAGCTGGTGTTCAACGAGCCTTACGAGCTGCCCGAGGGCGGAGCGGAAACTTCCGAATTGCCCTCCAATATGAAGGATCGTGACCCCAAGGAACTGGGCCGGCAGATCGCGGACGCTGTATTTGCGGCGGACACCGTGCCCGGCGGATCCATCAACGCCTGTGAAATCTTCCTCTATCGGGACACTGTGCGGGTAAACAACAGCCGGGGCATCAACAAAACCCAGCAAAAGCATTGGGTGATGATCGAAGCCATTCCCACCTTCACTGAAAAAGCGGAATCGGTGGAGCTGTACGAGGATCACCGGTTCACCGATTTCGATCCCGCCAAGGTCACCGCCGAGATTGCCCGCCGCATGGCGGAAGCCCGGGATCGCTTTACGGCCAAAAAGCCCGCCGTTCCCATGGAAATCAGCGTACTGCTTCGGCCTCAGGAAATCAGAGAGCTGCTGGAACTGCTATCTGACGATCTGAATTACGGTACGGTGTACGCCCACGCGAATCTGCACAAGATCGGTGATGATTTGCAGGAAAACGGCGACGGCGATAAGCTGACCGTAACCATGAAAGCCCAGGTGCCCGGCAGCGAAGCATCCGCTTTCTTCGATGCGGACGGCGCGGCCTTCACCGACACCTGCGTCATCCGGGACGGCGTGGCCGCCGCCAACTACGGCAGCAGCCGTTTCGGCCAATACTTGGGCGTGGAAAAGCCCACCGGCGACCTGCCCTGCATCCGGGCGGAAGCGGGCACGCTGACAGACGCGGACATGAAAAAAGCGCCGTACATGGATTGCGCCTCCATGTCCGGCCTGCAGCTCGATCTGTACAATGATTACATCGGCGGCGAGATCCGTTTGGCCTATTACTTTGACGGGGAAAAGACTGTGCCCGTCACCGGCGTTTCCATGAGCGGCAAGCTGAGCGCCGTTTTGGCTTCCCTGCGTTTGTCTCAAGGCGTCGTAACCGAAGGCGCTTACGAAGGCCCCCGGCATCTGATGCTCAAGGGCATGACGGTACTGTAAAAAAAGGCGGTGAAGTTACGATGAACGTCCTGCAAGGCCTGAAAATCGGCATGATTTCCTTGGGCTGCGTAAAAAACCGGGTGGATTCCGAACAGATGCTTGGCAAGCTGACGCAAGCCGGCATGGAGATCACCCACGAGCCCCAGGAAGCCGACGTGCTGATCGTGAACACCTGCGGCTTTATCGCCCCGGCAAAAGAAGAATCCATTGACGCCATTTTTGAGATGGCCGCGTATAAAAATACGGGACGGTGCAGGGTGCTGTGCGTCACCGGCTGCCTGGTCCAGCGCTACAAGGACGAGCTGCTGAAGGAAATCCCGGAAATCGACTGCCTGCTGGGCGTCAGCCAGTATGCGCACCTGGAACAGTATCTGTCCGAAGCCCTGTCCGGCAGCCGTCCCGCCGATACCCGCAGGAATACCGGCTTCTTAGAATGCGGCCGGGTGCTGACCACGCCGCCCAGCTCCGCCTATATCAAGATCGGCGACGGCTGCGACAACCGTTGCACCTACTGCGCCATTCCCCTGATCCGGGGCGGCTACCGTTCCCGGCCCAAGGACGCCATTTTGGAAGAAATGCGGAAGCTTGCCGGTCAAGGGGTAAAGGAGCATATCCTCATCGCCCAGGACACCACCAAGTACGGCATCGACAACGGTTCAAGCCTCAGGGAACTGCTTTCCGAAGCCTGCCAAATCCCCGGTGTGGAATGGCTGCGCAGCCTGTACATGTACCCCGACGAAACGGACATGGGCTTGCTGGAAACCATGGCGGCCCATGATAACATCTGCAAGTATCTGGATCTTCCCCTGCAGCACGCTTCCCCCGCCCTGCTCAAAAAAATGAACCGCCGGGGCGAAATGGCCCATACCAAGGAAATGCTTACAGCCGCCCGGCAAATGGGCTTCTGCCTGCGCACCACGTTTATCGTGGGTTTCCCCGGCGAAACGGAAGCGGACTTTGATCAGCTCATGGCCTTCACCGAAGAAATGGCCTTTGACCGCATGGGCGCTTTCGCCTATTCCCCCGAGGAAGACACACCGGCGGCGGCCATGCCCGATCAAATCGACGAGGAAATCAAGCAGGAACGCCTGAACCGTCTGATGGCGCTGCAAGCGAAGATCAGCCGGGAAAGGAACCGCCAGCGCATCGGCAAAACCGAAAAGGTACTGGTCACAGGACACAACGGAACCAACTATACCGCCCGTTCCCAATGGGAAGCGCCAGACGCCGACGGCGAAATCATGCTGTTCAGCAATGAACCGCTGAAGGAGCATACGTTCATCATGGCGAAGATCACCGGCGCGGACACCTACGATCTGAGCGCCCAGGCGCTTCGGTGAGGAAAAAAATCTGGGGAAACCATTCTGTCTACAATAGGGACGCCCGCTGCATTTCTGTTTGCAGGCGGTTCAAAATCCGCTTTTCCAGCCGGGAAATATAGGACTGGGAAATGCCCAATTCGTCCGCCACTTCCTTCTGGGTCATTTCCTTTCCGCCGGAAAGGCCAAAGCGCATGTTCATGATCCGGCGCTCCCGGGGAGCCAGGCGGGAAAGGGCGCTGGACAGCACCTGCTTTTCCGCGTCCTCCTCCACGCCCCGGGACACCAAATCGCCCTCCGTGCCCAGCACGTCGGACAACAGCAGCTCGTTTCCGTCCCAATCCGTTTTCAGCGGCTCGTCCAGGGACACTTCGCATTTCATGCGGCTGGTGTGCCGCAGATACATCAGCACCTCGTTTTCAATGCATCGGCTGGCATACGTTGCCAGCTTGATTTTTTTCTCCGGGTTAAAGGTGTTCACCGCCTTGATGAGGCCAATGGTGCCGATGGAAATCAGATCCTCCATGCCAACGGCGGTATTCTCAAATTTCTTGGCGATGAAAACCACCAGCCGCAGGTTCCTTTCGATCAGGATGGAGCGCGCCGTGCCGTCGTCCTTGGGCAGCCGCGCCACCATCTCGCTTTCTTCCTCCGGCGTCAGCGGCTGAGGCAGCGGATCGGCCCCGCCGATATAGTACATGCCATCGGGGTGCAGACGGGCAAAAAACACCGCCATCCACTTTCTCACATCAAAGGACTGCATGGCATATTTCCTCCCTTTGCTCAGAAAATAAACGTTCCGGAAGCAGCGCGTAGTTTTCCTGAAAGCCGGCCACGGCGATCACCGCTTCCACGCAATGAACGCGCGTTCCCTGCCGCAAGACGGTTTGATCCGGAATAAAGCACATGAGCGCTTTGCTTCCAGCCGCCGTCTTCACCTGCAAAAGACGCCAGCCGCGCGGCAGGGTGGACAAGTCCTTTAGATTGGTTCCCGGCGGCAGAAAATCCCGTCCCAGCCTTTCCGGCAGCACGATCACGGGCAGGCCGGAAACGCCGTCCCAAAGCAAATTGCCGGTATCCCGCAGAGCGCGCGTTTCGGCGGACTGTCCCCGATACACGATTTGCAGTCTATAGCAGCCTTCCCCGCCCCTCACCTGACGGGTCAGCAGCAAAAGGGCCAGCGCAGCGCCGCTGACAATGATGACGGCCGCCCAGGGAGGAATGCCCTGTTCCAATACAAAATTCGACAGGCCGGAAAGCAAGCACCCAGCCGCCATGACCAATGGGGCCAGGCGTGGGCAACGCCTGCCGAACGCAATCCAGCACATGAGCAAATCGATCGCCAGCAGCATCGGAACGCCGCGCAGAAAGGACGTTTTCGCAGTCCACGCCAGCACCGCGTAAACGGCGCCCAAGCCCGCTGAAATCAGCGCTTTTCCGGCATGAAAGCGGCTGCGGCCCAATCGAGCGGCCAATAAAAGGCACAAATAATCCATCCAGCCGTTCATCACCAAAAACACTTCGCCGTATACCCGCATTTCCCTGACCTCCGCGTTCAGTATAGGCTTTGAGGCCGCCCGAATTCGTCGATAGAACGTGAAAAAAAGCGCGAAACGCATTTGCCGCGTTCGCGCTGATTCTTAAAAATTTTTTTTATGCGGTTTCTTCCGATTTGCCCAAAATCTCCATGGCCTGTTCTTCCTGAAACTGGTTGGTGTACAGCTTGTAATACGCGCCTTTCTTCCGCAGCAGTTCCTGATGGGTGCCCATTTCCTTGATCTGTCCGTCGTCGATCACCAGGATGCGGTCCGCCGTGCGCACGGTGGACAGTCGGTGGGCGATGATGAAGGAGGTGCGCCCCTTGAGCACCTTGGAAATGGCCTGCTGGATGATCTGTTCGGTCTGCGTATCCACGGAGGAGGTGGCCTCGTCCAGCACGAAAATGCGGGGATCGGCCAGCAGCGCCCGGGCAAAGGAAATGAGCTGCTTTTCGCCGGTGGACAGGCGGCTGCCGCCCTCGCCCACGTCCGTATCGTAGCCCTTTTCCATGAGCAGAATGAAGGTTTCCGCGTTCAGCATCCGTGCGGCGGCTTCGATTTCCTCATCGGTGGCGTCCAGTCTTCCGTACCGGATATTATCCCGTATGGTGCCGGAGAAGAGCCGCGGTTCCTGGAGGACGTAACCTAAATTGCTTTGCAGCCACAGTTGGCTGCGTTCCTTGTAGTTCACGCCGTCGATCTTGATTTCCCCCGCCGTGGGTTCATAGAACCGGCAGATCAGGTTCACCACCGTGGATTTGCCCGCGCCGGTGGGGCCCACAAGCGCCACGGTCTCCCCCGCCTTGATTTTCAGGTTGAAATCGGAAAGGACCTTTTCGCCCTCCTTATATTGGAAATCCACGTGGCAGAATTCCACGTCGCCTTTGAGTTCGGGCCAGTTTTCCTTCTTGGGGTGAAAATTGTCGCCGAATTTTTCTTCTACTTCCGGGGAATCCACGATGTCCGGTTTCGTCTCCAGCAGGGTCAGCACCCGTTCCGCCGCCGCCTGGGCGGACTGCATTTCCGCGAACACGTTGGCGATATTGCGGATGGGTTCAAAGAACTGCACGGTGTAATTGATGAACGCCTGGAGCACGCCCAAGGTCATGCCGCCCACCAGCACGGCGCTGCCGCCCTTCCACAGGGCGTAGGCCGTGGCAAGAGACCCCAGCGCCACCACGATGGGCAGATAAACCGCCGACAGGGACGCGGCGCGGACGGAGGATTTTTTCATGTCATGGGTGAGCTCGGTGAACTCCTCCATGTTCATTTCCTCGCGCACCAGGGTCTTGGTGGTTTTGGCCCCCATAATGCCCTCGTTGAAGGCGCCGGTGATTTTGCTGTTGGTTTTGCGCACGGCGCGGTAAGCTTTTAAAATCCTCTGCTGGAACCACCAGGAAACCAGCGCCAGGGGCGGCACCACAAGCATCACCATCAGCGCCATTTTCCAATTGAGCACCAGCATGGTCACGCTGGCGGCCACCAGCATGACGGCGCCCCAGGCCAGGTCCAGCATGGACCAGCCGATGGTTTCCGCCAGCCGCTGGGTGTCGCTGGTCATGCGGCTCATGAGATAGCCCACGGGCATCCTGTCATAGTAGGAAAAGGGAAGCTCCTGCAATTTGCGGAAAGCCTGCCTGCGGATGGTGTAGCATACGCCCACCTCGATCTTTCCGCCCAAATACAGGAAATAGAAGATGGACGCCACCTGAATCACCAGGATCGCCAAATAGACGCCGATGAATCCCGGCAGCCCTTCCATGGTGCCCGCGTGATCCAGGTTGGGAATGAAATGGTCGATGGCGTAGGTGGTCATCAAAGGAAATACCACGTCGCACCCCGCCGTCACCGCCATGGTAACACTCAACTTGCATAAATCGGGATAGTATTCCCTGGCATACAGCAGGATTTTCCGCCACAGCGACAGGGAAAAACGCTGGGTATAATCCTGTTCATCAAACTGCTGCATAGCTGTTTTTCTCCTCTTTGAATTCTTCTTCCAAGGCGGATTGGATGTTGAAAATCCTGCTGTACAGGCCGCCGGAGTGGATCAGCTCATTGTGGGTGCCCTGCTCGGTGATTTTTCCGTCCTCCATGACCAAAATCAAATCCGCCTGGGAAAGCGTCACCACCCGATGGCTGATGATGATGGTGGTGGTATCCTTGCTGCGCTTTTTCAGCGCCGCGCGGATCTGGGCGTCGGTTTCCGTGTCCACGGCGGACAGGGAATCGTCGAAAATCAGAATATCGTTGTCCTTCATCAGCGTGCGGGCGATAGCGATGCGCTGCTTCTGTCCGCCGGACAGGGTCACGCCCCGTTCGCCAACCAAAGTGTCAAAGCCTTTTTCGCTGTCCAGGATAAATTCCTTGGCAGCGGCGTCGGTCACCGCACGGTCGATGTCCGCGTCGGAAGCGTTCCGCAGGGCGATGGCCACGTTTTCTTTCAGCGTTTTGGAATACAGGAAGGGTTCCTGCAACACCAGGCCCACCCGGGAGCGCAGGTAATACCGGTCGATTTGGTTGATGGGCGTGCCGCCGATGCGGATTTCGCCCTTCTTTACGTCAAACAGCCGCTGGATCAGGTGGGCCACAGTGGATTTTCCGCTGCCCGTCGCCCCCAAAATGGCCACCGTTTTTCCGGCCGGAATGGTGAAGCTCATGTCCCGCAGCACGTCCTTGCCGCTGTCATAGCCGAAGGTGACGTGATCGAACACGATATCGCCTTTGAGGGATGGCTTGACGGCGTCGGGCTCTTCCGGTTCCTCCGGCACGCCCAAAATCTCCTGAATGCGGTCCAGAGCCACCTTGCTTTTGCCCGCGTCGCTCAAAATGCGGCCCAACTGGCGGATGGGAAACAGCAGCTTCCAGATATAGCTTGTGAAGATGATCAGGCCGCCCACGGTGATTTCGCCCTGAATGGCGAAATACACGCAGGCCAGCAGGGTCATCATGGACTGCAGCATGCTCATCAAGTCGCTGGTGGCCCAATAAACCGCCAGCAGGTTGCAGAGCTTGAAGGTTTTCTTCCGGAAATCGGAGGAAGCCTGATCGAACTTCTCCACCTCGTATTCCTGCTGGCCGAAAGCGCGCACCACCCGCACGCCGGTCAGGTTTTCCTGCAAAACGGCGCTCATTTTGCCCTCCGCCTCGTCGGACAGGCGGAAGTTCTTGATCACCCACCGGAAAAACAGCCAGGCGAACAGGAACAGGCCCGGAATCATGACCATGCTGATCAGGGTGATTTTCACGTTCTCGCTGAACATATAACCCAAGGCAATGGCGACCATGAGCAGGGCGTTCACCACCTGCATCATTTGCGTTGCCAGGAAACGCCGCACGGTTTCCACGTCCGAGGTGCAGCGCTGCACCAAGTCGCCCGTTTCCGCCTTCACATGGTAGGCGTAGGGCAGGCGCTGGATGTGGCTGTACAGCCTATCCCGCAGGGTCAGAGAAACGTTTTCTCCAGCCACCGCCTGGAAACGGCCTTTGATGAAGCCGAAAACGCCGTTCAGCACGTTCAGCCCCACCAGCACGATCCCCGCGATCCACAGATGGCCGATCATAAATTCCCTGCCGCCCAGGGAATCGATCCAGGCGTTCACAAAGACCGGCATGCGGCTGGCTTCGCCCAGCAAATAATGGTCCATGGTTTCCGCTAAAATAATGGGCGTAATAAACTCGATGGCAACGGTAAACACCGTGCACACCAGCGCCGCGATAAAATACCATTTGTTATCGCCAATCAGCTTTCCCATCAGGCGCGGCTTCCGCTGTTCCATAGGAAATCCCTCCCAATCCGAAAACGAAGTATGAAAAAAGGCCATCCGCTTTGCAGCCGATGACCTTGTAATCCCGCTTCCGCGCAAGGCGTTCAGCAGGCTTTGTCAGGCCGCAAAAATACACAGAGATACCCCTTGGTTGCAAACAGAACAATCATTTTCCGAATATTGCTGTACATTCCCGCGGCCTCCTTTCCTTCAAATTTCGTTCCAAGTATACCCGTATCCCGGAGAATTGTCAACCCTCTTTTTCAAATATTTGCAAAATGACGCAGATACCTTGTCGCTTTCTCGGAAGAGGGGTTTTTCTCCCCGGTATTTCTTATTCCTCCGTTTGCCGCTTGGTGTCCCGGTTCAGGCGCTTGAGCTTTTCCGCCAAAGCCTCCGTGGTCTGGCCGGGCTTCATGCGCCACAGCCAGTTTCCGCCCACGGTGCCGGGGCGGTTCATGGTGGCCCAATCGTCCAGGCCCAGCACGTCCTGCATGGGGGCCATGGCGATGCGGGCTTTGCTCTCGTACACCGTGCGGATAAAGGCCCAGGGCGCGTCCTTGAACTTTTCAAACCCGGCGATTTCCTTGGCGCTGTTCAGCTCCTCCGGGGTGCAGTTCTTCACGCGGGCCAGGGCGGTCACGTTATCGTGGGTGCCGGTGTAATAGGCGGTGTTCTCCGGAATGTTTTCCGGGATATGCACGTTGGAATCATCCGCGCCGAAAGCGAAGGACAGCACCTTCATGCCCGGATAACCGGTAAAGGCGATCAGCTCCCGCACCTGGTCGGTCACCAGGCCCAGGTCTTCGGCCACGATGTCCAGCCCCGGCAGCTTCTTGTTCAGGGTGATGAACAAATCCTTCCCCGGCCCGTCGATGTACCGGCCCGTTTTGGCGGAAGCGGCCCCGTGAGGGATGGAATAGTATCTGGCGAAGCCGATGAAATGGTCCACGCGGATCATATCGTACATTTTGCTCAAGTGGCCTAAGCGTTTCACCCACCAGTCATAGCCCTTCTGCTTCAGGTAGGACCAGCGGTACAGGGGATTGCCCCACAGCTGGCCGTCCTCGGAGAAGTAATCCGGCGGCACGCCCGCCACCCGGCGGGGCACCCGATCCTTATCCAGCTGGAACACTTCGGGCTTGGTCCAGGTGTCGGCGCTGTCCTCGGCCACATAAATGGGGATATCGCCGAACAGCTTGATGCCAAGGCCGTTTACATAGGTTTTCAGTTCCTTCCACTGCTGGGCGAAGATGTACTGGCACCACATATGGAAGCGGATTTCCTTGTCCAGCTTCTTTTCATACTTTTTCAGGGTTTCGGGGTCCCGCATGCGCGCGCCTTCATCGGGCCACTTGGTCCACATCATCAGATTGAAATGGGCTTTAATGGCGGCGAAAAGGGCGTAATCGTACACCCATTCGTTTTCTTCCTGGAATTTAGCGATGGCCTTTTTCAGTTTCCTTTCGGACTGGGCAAAGGCTTTGCGCAGCAGCCGGGTTTTATGCTCCTGCACCGCGGCGTAATCCACCTGCTCTAAGTTTTCCGGGGTGTAGCGTTCTTCCCCCTCCAGATCCAGATAGCCCGCTTCGGCCAGCTTATCCAAAGAAATCACCAGGGGATTGCCCGCGAAGGTGCTGGGGGACTGGTAGGGGGATTCCCCATAGCCCGTGGGCCCCATGGGCAGCACCTGCCAGATGCCCATGCCGGAGGCGTGGAGAAAATCGGCGAATTCGTAGGCTTCCTTCCCCAAGCTGCCGATGCCGTCCGGGCCGGGAAGCGAGGTGATGTGCATCAAAATACCGCTCTGCCGCATGTCGTTTTCGTCCTTTCGTTCAGAAAATATCGGTTTGACTGGCGCTGTGAAGAACCGGAATTGACCGTGGGTTCATGCGTCCCGGCCCTTGGGCCACATATAAAAGGCGGCGGACAGCCCGTATTCACGGGCTTCGTCGAAGCATTCCAGCGACTCGGGCTCGTCCGCGTAGAATTCCCGCCGTGCGATAAACGCGTCTTCCTCCCGGAGGAACGTCCAGTTTTCTTCTTCCACGTACCTGCGGGCCTTCCTCCGCGCCGTTTCCTCATTCTCCGCCTTGACCCAGCAGTTGATGAACGCGCCGCCGCAGTCCCGGGCTTCTTCGGTGCCTGCGCCCGGAACGGCTTCCATCATGAAATAAAAGACCGTCTCCGGCATCGATCACCCATCCTTTCCTCCAGCCCGATTCGCACGGGGGAGGCCGTGCTTTTTTGGGAAAAGCGCGGTCTCCCCCATCTTAATCCATTCCGCTTTTTCTGTCAATCACCGTAGATCAGATTCTTGGTGGTTTCCTTGTCGAAGAAGTGCATGACCTTGCCCTCGAAGGTGATATACAGCTGCGCGCCGTAAACCATGGCCCTGCGCTTCTCGGCGGACAGGTTGATGGTGGGCACGCGCACGATCAGGCGGGTTTCGTCCGGCGTGTACACGTGCAGATGCAGTTCGCTGCCCATCATTTCGTTGACTTCCAGCTTGCAGGGGATGGCGTCCTCGGCGGAAGCGTCGGCAAGGGTGATATGCTCGGGCCGCACGCCCAGCAGCACCTTGCGGCTGCCGACGCCCTTCTTTTGCAGTTCTTCCGCCTTGCTGCCGGTCACTTCGATCTTGGCGCCGAAGGGACGCACGTAGTACTTGCCGCCGCTGCATTCCAACTCGGTTTCCATCAGGTTCATCTTAGGCGCGCCGATGAATTCCGCCACAAACACGTTCCGGGGCATCTCGAACACTTCCATGGGCGTGCCCACCTGCTCGATGTAGCCGTCGTGCATGATCACGATGCGGTCACCCAAGGTCATGGCCTCGGTCTGGTCATGGGTCACGTAGATGAAGGTTGTGTCCAGTTTTTTTCGCAGCAGAATGATTTCGGCGCGCATCTGATTGCGCAGCTTGGCATCCAGGTTGGACAGCGGTTCGTCCATCAGGAACACTTTGGAATTGCGCACCATGGCGCGGCCGATGGCCACGCGCTGGCGTTGGCCGCCGGACAGGGCGCGGGGCTTGCGGGTCAGGTATTCAGTAATGCCCAGCACTTCCGCGGCGTTGGTGACCTTTTCGTAAATCTCATCCTCCGGCATTTTCTTGAGCCGCAGGGAGAATGCGATGTTGTCATACACCGTCATGTGGGGGTACAGGGCGTAATTCTGGAACACCATGGCGATATCGCGGTCCTTGGGCTGCAGGTCGTTGACCACCACGCCGTCGATTTCCACCGTGCCGCCGGAAATGTCTTCCAAACCGGCGATCATGCGCATGGTGGTGGATTTGCCGCAGCCGGAGGGGCCGACGAACACCACGAATTCCTTGTCCTTGATGTCCAGGTTAAAATCGTGCACAGCCGTCACGTTATTGTCATACACCTTTTTTACATCGGTGAGCTTTACGCTTGCCATAAAGGTTTCTCTCCTTTCAATATACCGTCCGCAGCCTCAATCGTCGCGACTGCCCTTCATGGGCAGATCGCTCGTTTCGGCTGATTTCACCGCCGATTTGTTGCGTCCGCAACCTCAATGGTCGCAACTCCCCTTCATGGGGAGATTGCTCCCTTTCGGTTGATCTCAGCCCAAATGGTATTTCCGCCACAGGCGGCAATTTGGGCTTCGTCCACTGGCGACAATCGGCGGTTCATCCCTTGACCGCTCCGCCGGTGACGCCTTCCACATAGTACCGCTGCAGGCACATGAACAGCACGGCCACGGGGATGGCCACCAGCACGCCGCCGGCGCAGAACATGGTATAGCGTGTGGCGATCTGATCCTTGTTCAGCCAGTTATACAGGCCCACGGCCACGTTCATGCCCGCCGATGTGCCGAAGGATATGTACCGGGCGAACACATAGTCGCCCCAGGGGCCCATGAAAGCCGTCAGCACGGTATAGATCACGATGGGTTTGGACAAAGGCAGAATGATCTTTTTCAGCACCTGGAAGCGCGTCGCGCCGTCCACCCGGGCCGCTTCGTCCAGGGATTTGGGAATGGTGTCAAAGAAGCCCTTGGACACGTAATAGCCCATACCGGAGGAAGCCACATACACCAGGATCAGGCCGGGCACTGCGTTGGCCTGGGTCAGGCCCAGATCCTTGAGCACGCGGTACAGGATGATCATGGACAGCATGCCGGGGAACATGCCTAAGATCAGCATAAAGCTCATGAGGGGCTTTCTCATCTTAAACCGGAAACGGGAGAGGGTGTAGCTCATGCAAAGCACGATCACGGTCTGCAGCGCGGCGGTGACCAGCGCTGTGACAAAGGTGTTCACATACCAGCGGGGAAAGTCGGTCTGGAACAGGTTTTTGTAGTTGTCCAGCCCCCACTGCTGGGGCATCACGTAGCCCACCTGATAGGTGCTTTCCACCCGGAAGCTTTGCAGCAGGATGCACACGAAGGGGATCAGCCAGATCACGCTGATTATCACCAGCACCAGATAGATGGTGGAATTGGCGAGAACGCGGGAGGCTTTCAAACCCATATGGCGCTTTCCTGCCGTGACGTTATTTTCGCTCATCACTGGAAATCCTCCTCATTCTTGATAGACGGCAGGATGTTGTAAACCACCAGGGAAATGACCGCCACCACCACGAACACCAGGATACCAACCACGGAGGCTAAGTAATACTGGCTTTCCGCGCCGGTGGTGATCTTAAACAGCCAGGTGATCAGCAGGTCGGTATAGCCCACGTTGCCCGACGCCGAAGAGGCTGCCGCGTTGGTGGGCGCGCCGCCGGTGAGCAGGAAGATTACGTTGAAGTTGTTCATGTTGCCCGTAAAGCTGGTGAGCAGGTAAGGGCCGGTAACGAACAGCATATAGGGCAGGGTGATTTTCTGGTACTGCTGCCAGGCGTTAGCGCCGTCGATACGGGCCGATTCGTACAGGTCCGCGGGAATGTTCATCAGGATACCGGTGGTGACCAGCATCAGGTACGGAATACCGATCCAGATATTCAGCAGGATCACCGTGATGCGGGCCCAGGTGGCGTCCTCCCAGAAGGGCAGGGCTTCCTTGATCCAGCCCATGCCGATCAGGAACTGGTTGATCAGGCCGTTGCGGGCGAACATCTTGGAAACGTACAGCAGGGAAATGAACTGGGGAATGGCAATGGTGAGCACCAGGATGGTGCGCCAGCCCTTCTTGAACTTGATGCCCTTCTTGTTGATGGCCATGGCCACGAACATGCCCAGGAAATAGTTGGTGAAGGTGGCGAAGAAAGCCCAAATCAGCGTCCAACTCAGCACTTCGCCGAAGGTGGCGGCGTAGGACTGGGTGTTGCCGCCCTTGCCCGACGTCCAGGAGAGCATGGTGTTGAAGTTATCCAGGCCCATCCAGGTGAACAGGTTGTTGGTGTAGCCGTTATGAGCGCCGTCATAGTTGGTGAAAGCCACCAGGATCATGAACACGATGGGCAGCACGGTGAAGATCAGGATGCCGGTCAGGGGCAGGGCCAGCAGCGTCTTATGGAACTGATCGTCCACCATGGAGCGCAGGTCTTCCTTGCCGCTGCGCAGCTTTTTGCCGGAAGCCAGGATCTTTTCCGCCATCTTGTTCTGCTTGATGTTGACGCGCCAGGTATAGATGAAGGCGATGATGAAGAAGATGGTCAGCACGCCGTACAGCAGAATTTTGAAGGAATTGTCGTGATAAGCCGTTACTTCCACGTCCAGGATCAGGTCATATTCCTTGGTGGGGCCCTGGGTGCCCAGGGAGGGCAGCATGGAAAGCCAGTAGCTGCCGGTGAGGATCATGTAACCGATAAAGACCGCTTCAAACAGCAGGAACAGCAATCCCCGCAGGATCTGGCCCCGGGCCAGGCAGCCAAAGCCCATGACCACATAGGAAATCTTGGTTTTCCAGTCGCCGTGCACGAAGGTGGAGCCGATGTCGGCCAGTTCCTTCCCGATGGCGCTGAAAGCCGCCTTGATGGCGTTCCAGATGGTCAGGCCTAAGTTTTTGAAAAACGCGGGAATGCCCAGCACGATGCTCATCAGGCCGTAAATTTTCTTTTCGGTCTTGCTCAGCCGCAGGGTTTCCATTTTGTTGGTGCTTTTGTACACGCCGTACAGCTTATCCCATTTCAGCAGGCATCCCAAGGTCAGCGGCACGATGATTACGGCGGCAATAATGCCGCTCACCCACATCGGCACGCCGATACCGGAAAAAATGCCGCCGACGATCAGGTAAATCAGGCCGCCCAAAAGCACCACGCCCACGGCGGCCAGGATTTTGATCCATTCCCCCGCGCCGCTTTGTCGGCCCTGTTTCATATCATTCGTCATACATTCACTTTCCTCCCCTTACGCGAAGCGGCTTTTCTTGAAGCCATTTCGAATCGAGCGCTCATGGAGCTTTTAATGAAAAGGCCGGAGCCAAGATGAATTGACTCCGGCCGTCCGGACTGCCTATTGCCGGAAATTGCGTTGCGCAATGGCAAACAGCTTATTCAGCCACGATGCTCACTTCGCCGGTGGTTTCGTTGAACACCACATAATAGGTGCCCGCTTCTTCCACCTTGAAGTTCTCGGCGGGGAAGTTGTTGTCCCAGCTCAGGCCCTGGCGCACCTTGAATTCGGTGCCGGCGTCCATGGCGTAGGCTTCGTCGGTCTTCCATTCGGAAGCGGAGATCTTGGTCATGGGGAAGTCGTTGTCCCACATGGTGCCGTTCACCGCGCCGATCAGGGTCCAGCCATACTTCACATCGTCGCTCATGGTGAACAGGCTGGCGATCTTGTCGTTGTAGTTGTCCAGAGCGGCCTGCAGGCCAGCTTCGTCTTCGGCGTTCTTCACGTCGTCACCGATGACCTTGGCAATATCCCACCAGGAGCCGTGGATCTGGCCCTGAGGAATGGAATAGGGGCTCTGAGCCAGCAGGGCGGCCAGGCCGGGGTTGGCCTGCACGGCGTCGGACTGCTGCGCGGCAATGTTGGAGGGACCCCAGGCCAGGGCTTCAAAGCGTTCCATCTGGCACTTTTTGTCAGTCAGGTACAGCGCCAGCTGATTCAGGGCAGCCTGACGAACGGCGTCAACCTGGGGCTTTACGCCCAGCAGCTTGCAGCCGTTGAAGGAACCCAGGTGATAGAGCTGGCCATCCACTTCAAAGGAGGGCAGATCGGCAACGCCCATGTTATCGCCAAGGATGCCTTCCACGGTGTTGTAATCCCAGGTGCCGGTCACGACCACGGCAGCGCCGGAAGCGAATTCAGCACCGGAGGAGGAGGACAGATGATAGGGAGAAGAAACCAGCTTCTTCATGCCCTTGACGGCGATGAGGCCCTGGGGGCTGTTGAAGGTGTCATGCACTTCGATGAACTGGCCGTCGGAATCGGTGGTCCATTCGGAGACGCAGCCGGTGCCGAAGAAGAAGGAAGCGATGTACCAGGCAGAGGTCTGCATTTCAAAGGCGAAATACTTTTGGTTGGCTTCGCAGTCGGCAATGATGGCTTCCAGGGAATCGATATCCGCTTCGGGGATGACGGACTTATCATAGTACATGAAGTAGCCGTTATCGGCGGTCAGCGGATAGGCGTACAGCGCGTCGCCGGAGGTGGCAGCGGCCACGACGCCAGCGGCGTTGTTGGCGGTCACGGTTTCAGAAGCGCCTTTGCCCAGCTTGGCCAGCGCGCCGGCCTGCACCAGACGGGCGAACTGATCCTGCGCGAAGCAGAAGATGTCGCCGCCCGCTTCCACGTCGGTAATCATCTGGGTGGCGGAGTCGGATTCGGAAACGGGTTCCACGGTGGCATTGAAGGTAATGCCCAGTTCGTTGGAGGCGTTGAAGTCGGCAATCTGCTGTTTGGTCAGCTCAACGGCCTTTTCAGCCACCCAAATGGTGATGTCATAGGTGCCCGCCACGCTGGAAGCGCTGGCAGAGGCGACCATGGACAGCGCCATGACCAGAGAGAGAACGATCGCAAGGAACTTTTTCATACAAGTATCTCCTTTCAGTTTTATCTCAAGCCAAAACGGCCCTTGATTCATGAGGGTGAGCGCCTTGTTTTCTCATCGATTTTTCCATGCACGATTCTACCGCTTTTTTTCCGGTTTGTCAATCTGTTTCTTTGAAAAAAACAGGGGAATTTTCCATTTTTTTCATTGCTTATTTGTATAAATCAAACAGGCTGCGCGCGGCGTCCACGGCAAGGCTATCCACCGCGTTTTCATTTCCCTGCATATGGATGCCGTTCTTTCCGAAGAACAGATAATAGTCCTCTTTTATCCCGTTTATTCTGCTGTATTGAATGCAGTCTTTCGCTATCCCCGTATCGGCGGAGGCATTATAAACGCGGGTACCCAAGGCCACGCCGCCTATTTCCAGAATCAGATCCTGATCCTTCAATTCCTCCGGCAGAGGACAAAACCAATCCTGATAGGTTTCCGCATGGGAGCTGGGAACGATAAACAGATCAGCCCCGGTCAGCGCGCCGCTGTCGAACATGGCGTAATCAAAAGGCCGCACCTTCACCATGCGCACCTTTCCCCCAAGCGTTTCTTCCAATTGAACGGCCAATTGCGTGGCGCCCGGCGTTTCCGCGTCCACGTACAGGGTGATCTTCTGGGCGGGCGGCGCGTCGGTGATCAGATTGAAAACGAAGCCCCATAAAAAGATGCTGAGCATCAGCCACAGGATCAGCAGGGGGATCAGCGTAATCGCTTTCCGAATCGTTTTCATGGCAGCACCTCGATGGCGGTGATGAATTTCCGCACCGTGCGCACGCGCACCCGCGTTCCGTCGGCTGGCAGCTTTTTCACCAGCCGGTCGTCGATATTCAGCTTCCTCGGTTCTTCCTCTCCCTCCACCGCAAGGAATACCTTTCGCGCCAAAATGCCCTTGGGGATTTGAAACGCGGCGGAAGACAGGGAAAGACGGCCTGCCCATTCTTCTTCCTCTCCGTCCAAAATGCTTTTCATATGGCGGCAAACGGCGGCGCTGGGAAAGTAAACCAGCCGCAAAAGCAGAATGGTGATCCATCCGGCCAATGTGAACAGGCCGATCACCGTATACAGCATGCTTTCCGCGTTGCCGGTATTCACCCGCGTACACAGCACGATGCAGGCGATCAGCGATGATAAAAGCAGCGCCAAGGAAAAGTATAGGCTGATTTTCGCGCGCCTGTCCACGCGGAGAACGTCCGCCTGGGAATAAAAGAAAATCATGCGTCCCGGTCCCTTTCTGCCGATTCAGAATGAAGAAAGTATACCATCATTTTCTTTTCTTGACAAGCGGCGCGTTTCGTGCCATAGTATGCTTAGAAAAAAACGGAAGAAAGAAGGGCGACGCATGAAAAGGTTTTTCTGTATTTTGGCCGCGCTGCTGCTGATCGTTCCCGCCTGCCTGGCGGAATATTTGGACCTTGACCTGCCGGTTCAGTACCCGCTGGACGAAAAAGGAGAGGCGATGGTGAACGACGTGGATTTTTCCCGATATACGCCCGTTGACGATAACAACCGCGTATTTTATGAAATCTTTGTGGGTTCCTTCTCCGATTCCGACGGGGACGGGGTGGGCGATTTGCGCGGCATCATCAACCGCATGGATTACCTGAACGACGGCGATCCCCAGTCCGGGGTGAGCTTGGGCGTGGAGGGCATCTGGCTCACGCCCATCTTCTCCTCCCCCAGCTATCACAAATATGATATTGCGGATTTCTATTCCGTCGATCCGCAGTTCGGTTCCCTGAATGATTTAAAAGAATTGATCGCCCTGTGCCATGAGCGGGACGTGAAGCTGATCTTGGACCTGCCCATCAACCACACCAGCACCGAAAACCGGTGGTTTAAAAACTTCGTCAGCGCCCACACCATGAACAACCCGGACAACATCTGGTATGATTTCTATACCTGGCTGCCAGCGGGATCAAAGGCTCCCGCGGGGCGGCGCTTCATATCGGTTTCACGGGCCAAGCTGCTGTATGAAGCCAATTTCTCCGATTCCATGCCCGAATTGAATTACGATAACGAATCCGTGCGCAAGACCATGCTGGACGTGGCGAAGTTCTATCTCGATATGGGGATCGACGGCTTCCGCTTCGACGCGGCCAAATACATATACTTCGGCGATAATCCCCAAAGCGCCCAGTTCTGGGATTGGTACATGGGAGAACTCAGGCAAATCAAGCCCGACGTGTACACCGTGGCCGAGGTATGGGACGGGGACGGCGTGATCGACCAGTATATCCCTTACACCAACTGCTTCAACTTCCCCGCCAGCCAGACCAGCGGCCTGATCGCCGAAACAGCCAAGGCGGGCAACGTGAACCGCTTTACGGCCTATGTGCAGCAGTATCAGGAAAAGATCCTTTCGCTGCGTACCGACGCGGCCAACGTGTTCTTCATCGCCAATCACGATACGGACCGGGCGGCGGGCTACCTGACCGTCGCCAGCGGTCAGGCGAAAATCGCCGCCAATCTGTATCTGCTCTCCCCCGGCTCGCCCTTCATCTATTACGGGGAAGAAATCGGCATGCGGGGCTCCCGGGGCGGGGCCAATACCGACGCCAACCGGCGCCTTGCCATGCTGTGGGGCGACGGCGACACGGTGAAAGACCCGGTGGGCACCACCTACGATACCGCCAAGCAGACCCCCTATTCCGTGAAAGATCTGAAAAAAATGAGCGACAGCCTGTATAACTATTACAAGCGGCTGATCATGATCCGCAAAGCCAATCCTGAAATCGCCCGGGGCACATACGCCGCCCTTTCCTTCCCGGACACCAAAGCGGGCGGCTTTATCGCCGCCTGGGAGGGCAATATCGTGGCGGTGATCCACAATACCACGGGCCGCACCATCACCCTGGACTTGGCGGCCGCGGGCGCGCCCTATGGCATGCTCTCCGCTGTAATCGGCGTGGGCGGCGCTTCCCTGAACGGCGCGGTGCTCACCCTGGACGGACAGACCAGCGCCGTGCTGCGTTGACGCAGATAATGGCCCTGACCGGTTTTCTTTCCGGCCAGGGCTGTTTCTTTCTTTTTTTCAAAAATACGCAAATCATCAAGACAGGAATGATTCCGCATGCTATACTGTGCATGATCACGTGATCCGGATAAGGGAAGGAGGTGTACGGTGAATAATTTCTTCATCCTGTCGGACGCGCTGGACTACATCGAAAGCAACCTGAAAAGCGAACTGAATCAGCAGGAAATCGCGGAGCACTGCGGCTGTTCCCTGTCCTCGCTGCAAAAGATGTTCCGGTACGCGTTCCGCATCGGCGTTTCGGACTATGTGACCCGCCGCCGGCTTACTTGCTGCGCCCGGGAACTGATTTCCACCAGCAAAAGCGCCCTGGATATCGCCATGGATTGGGGCTATAATTCCCCGGAAGTGTTCACCCGCGCCTTTTCCCGGGTATGGGGGGAATCCCCCGCCGTGTTCCGGAAAAACCGCCGGTTTTCCGGCCTGTTTCCTAAATTTGAAATACCGAAAAATGAAAAGGGAGTGTTTGACATGACGGAACTGCACCGCAAATACGTGATCAGCGAACTGTACGATTACCTGACCGCCAACCGCGGCGCCTGGCTGATCGGCTTTGATATCAAGCATCTGGTGCCCATCAATGAAATCTCCACCAAGGCCGGGGATATCGCCATCCGGGATTCCTTAAAGCGCATTGAAGAAGCGGCGGAGGAAAACATGCTGCTCTTCCGCATCGGCGGGGATGAATTTGTGCTGGCTACCGGCAGCGCCGACCCGGCCGTTGCCGACGCCATCATGGAAAAGGTGCTGCGCAGGAATGGCGAAGCCTTTGAATGGGAAGGCAGGCAGATTCCCCTGTCCCTCTACGCCGTCAAATTCCTGATCCCGGATCGTTCCATCCGCTACGGCGAGCTGTTCACCGAGATCCATCAAACCCTGAATTCCGTAAAATAATTGAACGAGGTTGAGGTGATTTTCATGCGCATCAGACCCGCCCGGCCCGACGACGCGGAATCCCTTCTGGAAATATACGCGCCCTATGTGGAGAAAACGGCCATCACCTTTGAGTACGAAGTGCCCTCCCTTCGGGATTTTTCCCGCCGGATCGCGGAAACGCTGAAAGGTTTCCCCTATCTTGTATTAGAAGATGATGGAATAATCCAGGGCTACGCTTACGCGGGGCCCTTCAAAGGCCGGGCGGCCTATGATTGGGCCGTGGAAACCACCATTTACATCCGCCAGGGCTCCCACGGAAAAGGCTATGGAAAAGCGCTGTATGCCGCCTTAGAGGAGGAACTGAAAAGGCGTCGTTTCCTGAACGCCTACGCCTGCATCGCGTACAGCGAACGCGAGGACGAAACGCTGACCCTTGACAGCCCGCGTTTTCATGAACGCATGGGGTATACGCGCTGCGGCACGTTCCGCCAGTGCGGCTACAAATTTGGCCGCTGGTACGATATGATCTGGATGGAAAAGCAATTGGGCGACCATCCAGCCGACCCGCAGCCCATCCAAAAAGCATAAACCGCCCATCCCCGCCATAGAATCAAGCGGGAGGTGGTGTTGATGTCCTGGCGGCGGGAAGACGAGGTGCGCGTGCAATGCTATCCCAGCGGCAGGAGCCTTTCTCTCCGCATCGCCGGGTATGTGCTGATCGGCACGGGGGTCATTCTGATCCTGTTGTGCGTGCCCTTCTGGGCATGGCTGGCGCTGGTGGGCGCGGCGCTGATTCTGCTGGGACTGCTGCTGATTCGGAAGAAATAGGAGGCGGGACAGATGGCGATGCGGGTGATCTGTGTGAAAGCCCCAAGGGGCCTGCGCGGCTTGCTGCGCATATTTACGAAAGAGAAAAAGAAAGCCAAATAGCATAAAGGACGCGGCTTTGATTCCGCGTCCTTTATGCTGTCAGGGGGACTGGTCAGGCGTATCGGTTTAAAGAACACTTTAAGTCACAAGGAAGCGAGGGCCTTTGCGGCCCTCGCGCACCTGCACCAGGAGGTTTCACCTCCTGGACCTCTTACCCGGAAGCCGCTTGAAAGGGAAAAGGAAGTTGGTTCCCGGTGATGCATGAAAGGACGCGGAAGTCTGGCTTGACGCCATTGTGCTTCTGG